>CAWAYD010000012.1:0-18796 GCA_963786175.1 uncultured Verrucomicrobiae bacterium
GGGGTTGGCCGAAAAATTTCCAGGGCGCGTGCTCAACACCCCGATCAGCGAAGATGCCATGGTCGGGACCGCGATTGGCGCCGCGATGGAAGGAATGCGGCCGATCGTCGAGATGCAGTTCGCCGATTTTTCCAGCATCGCGCTGAATCAGATTTTGAATAACGCCGGCACGCAATACTGGCGCACCAACATTCCCTGCCCGATCACCATCCGCCTGCCGTCGGGTGGAACGAAAGGGAGCGGACCGTTCCACAGTCAAAGCATGGAAAGCATCTATGCGCATTACCCCGGGCTCGTCGTGATGACTCCGGCGACGGTGGAAGATGCCTACACCATGTTGCTCGATGCGGTCGCGATCGACGACCCGGTGATCTACTGCGAGCACAAGTATCTCTATTATCATCTCAAGGCGGAGGCTTTGCCTAACGAGTCTCTGCCGGTTGGTCGCGCCCGAATCGTTCGGCCGGGACGCGACCTCACGGTTGTTTCGAACAGCGCGATGATGCACGAAGCGCTCGCCGTCGCCCGGCAATTGAGCCGGGAAGGAATCGAGATCGAAGTGGTCGACCTGCGCACGGTGAAACCGCTCGACACGGCGACGGTGCTTTCTTCAGTCGCGCGGACGGGCCGATTGCTTTGCGTCGGGGAAACTTTCCCGTGGGGCGGTGTGACGGCGGAAGTGATTGCACGCGTGACGAGCGAAGGCTTTCACCTGCTCGATGCCGCGCCAGCGCGGTTGAATTCGAAAGACACGCCAATCCCCTATCATCCTAATCTTTGGGAAACCCATCGCCCGAACGCCACGGCGATCGCGGCCAGGGCGCGCCAAATTCTCGCCGAGTAGTCACTCAACTCTCAACCTTCAACTCTCAACCTCTGTAATGCCGCAAGTCCCAATCACCATGCCGCAGCTCGGCGAATCGATGGCCGAAGCCACGATCATGGCAATCAAAGTTAACCCGGGCGACAAGGTCGCGGCCGATCAGGAAATCATCGAAGTCGAAACGGACAAAGCGGTCATGGGTGTGACCACTCCATGCGCGGGCGAGATTTCGAAGATCGAAGCCGAAGTGAAGAAGGTTTATCCTGTCGGTGCAATCCTCGGTTACGTCGAAGCCAGCGAAGCCGACGCGGCGCGGTTCAAGAGAGCTGAACCGCCACAAGGCGACGTCGCGCAGGAAGTTCCCGGTCGTGAAGAAGAAGCGCGCCGGCGTCGCAGCTAACGGTTCGCACTTTCAAATCGACGAAAAAGAACTCGCCGCGGTGCCGACCGGTTCGCATTTTCAAGTCGATCAAGCTGGCGTCCTCCCAGTTCCCGCGGGCGCCAAGGGTGCCGGTTACCTTTCACCTCGCGTTCGGGCGCGGATGACGGAGCTGGGCCTAACGAACGCCGACCTGGCCGGCATCGCGGGCAGTGGAAACGCCGGCCGCGTCACGATCAAAGATCTGGAATCCTTTCTTGGCGGTCTGGAAAAACAAAAGGTGGAGGAAGCGAGCGCCATCCGCGCTGGTGTTGCCAGCGCCATGCGACGGAGTTGGAGCCGTCCGCTTTCCACCATCGGCTCGTCAGTCTGTCTCGATCCGGTGCTCGAGGATCGCAAGAAGCGCGATCCGAAGCCGGGTCCGGCGCTTTACGCTGCGCGTGCCCTTGCCCTCGCGCTCGCGGAAAACCCGGGCGCAGCTTCCAGGTTGATCGGCAGCCGGGTCGCACAATCGCCTTCCATCGACATCGGAGTCGCCGTCGAAGCACAGGACGGCATCATGGTTCCGGTGATTCGTGAAATGGACAAGAAATCGTTAGGTGACCTAACGAAAAGCTACGGCGAGCTGGTCGCGCTTGCCCGCCAGCGGCGCATCTCGCCCGATATGCAGGCCGGCGGCATCGCGACCGTTTCCAACTTCGGCAGCTTCGGGATCGAATGGGGCACGCCGATTCCGTTACCAGACCAGACGCTTCTGCTCGGTCTTGGCGCCGGGAAGAAACAGCCAGTCTGGGACGAGACGAAGAACCAGTTTATCCCGCGAACCGAAGCACAACTCACATTGAGTTTTGATCACCGCAGCCTGGACGGTGGTGGCGGTGGGCGCTTGCTCCAGCGCGTGATCGAACTGCTCGGCACGCCCGAGAAGCTTTAGCTGCCGCAGGTAAGTTTGCCCCAATCGTCCTGGCAGCTAGATTTTGTCGCGATGAACTCCACCGCGAACATCTCTGACCAAATCACCATGCGCGAGCTGCTGGCGCAGTTCCCCGGCGCGCAACGTGCGCTCTTCCGCCGTTATCACATCGGCGGCTGTGCCAGCTGTGGTTTCAGTCCGGACGAAACGCTCGCCGCCCTTTGCGGGAGGAACGACAATCTCAACGTGGAAGAAGTCGTCGAGCATATCCTTTCTAGCGACGCCGCTGACCGCGCGATGCAGATCGAACCGCAGGAGTTGTCTGATCGACTAACGACGAACGAAAAGCTTCATCTGCTCGACATTCGGACCCGTGAGGAATTCGATGCGGTCAAGCTGCCGGGTGCGCAGCTTTTCACACAGGATTTCCTGCAGCGACTGCCGGCCGATTGGTCACGCGAGGACCTGCTTGTCGTTTACGATCATGACGGCGCGCGCAGCCTGGATGCGGCGGCGTATTTTCAAGGGCACGGCTTCGAAAATGTCAAAAGTCTGCGCGGCGGAATCGATGCCTGGAGTGTTGCGGTCGATCCCAGGCTGCCCCGTTACCATCTCGAATAGCCTAACGATGAACGACGAACTGGAAAAACGAATCGAGGCCGCGGTGAGAGATCCGCAGAACCTTGGCGAAATGGAGAACGCGGATGCTGTCGGGACCGTCGGGAGCGCCGATTGCGGCGACATGCTGCGCATGTGGGTGAAGTTCAAGGAAGAAAATGGCCGCAAAGTCATCGATCGCGCAACGTTCCAAACCTTCGGTTGCCAGACCGCGATCGCGGTCGCGAGTGTTGCGACCGAAATGCTCGCGGGCAAAACCGTCGAGGAAGCGATTTCGATGTCGGGCGAAGAATTGGCGGCGCCGCTAGGTGCGTTGCCGCCGGTGAAAATTCATTGCGCACAGTTGGTAGAAGGCGCCTTGCGCTCGGCGCTGGGTGCCGAAACGAAGTCCAAACCCAACTTGGACACCGCGCCCACTTTGATGGAATCTTTTGGCGCACCAGCATCCTCCAAAGGGAAGCTGAAGGTTGTGCTCGATTCCTAACCTAACGAACGAACGATTTGTCATGCACGAAAACAGCGAATTCAATACCACCCGCGAAGTCGAAGCAATTCAGATTCCGAGTGGCCTCAAGACCACCATTCCCGCTGGGACACCGGGAGTTATCACCCAAACGTTAGGCGGGAGCTATACCGTTGCCACCTATCAGGGCCTGGCTCGCATCGCCGACAAGGATATTGATGCTCTCGGCCTCGAACCTCCAACAGGCGGCAACGGAGAAAAGCCGGCTCGCATCTCGGACGAACCCGTCGAAGAAAAGGCTGTCTGGGATCAATTGCGCCAATGCTATGATCCCGAAATCCCGGTCAACATTGTTGATCTTGGCCTGGTTTACGATTGTCAATTGGTCAAAAACCCCGATGGCGGGACCAAGGTGGAAGTGAAGATGACTTTGACCGCTCCGGGCTGTGGCATGGGGCCGGCCATCGCGCACGATGCACAGAGCAAGATCTTAAGCATTGACGGAGTCGACGAAGCCGACGTGCAGCTGGTCTGGGACCCGCCGTGGAATCAAAACATGATCAGCGAAGCCGGGCGCATGAAGCTTGGAATGATTTAATCAATGCGGACAGAGCTTCGCGCATTGACACACTCGCTGGACTTCCTATAATCAGTTCCCCGCGCCTGCCGCAAGGCGCCGATTCACGAAATCTCATCCGAAAAATTTCATGCCTTCGACTCAAATTATTCTGACCGAAAACGTCCCCGGTCTCGGGGCGGAAGCCGATGTGGTGAAGGTGCGCCGTGGTTATGCGCGTAACTTTTTAATGCCGACAGGCAAGGCTTTTGAAGTCACGCCGCGTACGCTTCGTCAGCTCGATGGGTTGAAAGCAAAACGGGCCGAGCGCGAAGCGAAAGAACTCAATGATTCGGAGGATCTGGCGCGGCGCATTGGCAAGCTCAAGCTCACCTTCTTCTTGGCCACCGGCGAGACCGGCAAAGCTTTCGGTTCCATCACCGCGAACGATCTTGCCGAACGGCTCAAACAGGAACTCAGTCGTGAGATCGATCGTCATCTGCTCGTCCTCGAACACCCGATCAAGACCACGGGCGAGCATGAAGTGCCGATCAAGCTGCATCACGACGTGACAGCGAAGTTTAAGTTCAACGTTAAATCGACCGAGGAGCCGAAGCCGGAGGCTTTGGCTTCTTCCGAAGAACCACACACCGAAAAATCGCGCGGACCGCGCAGGCGAAGCAAGTAAATGCCGAGTAGTCCCCAAGGGAATAATCCTGGGGGGCCTCGCAGGACAGCAACTAACGGCGCTGACCGAGGCTCGGCCGACCGAAACGGGGGAAAAGTTGTTGGTCGATCATCCCCAGGTTCTTCCGGGGATATTCACAGAACCCTTCCTCATAGCGTCGAAGCCGAGCAGGGCGTCCTCGGTTCCATGCTCATCGCACCACGTGACGCGATCGCGGAAGTGGTCGAGAAGATCAACGAGAATTACTTCTACATTCCCGCTCACCAGACTACCTATAGCGCGCTGGTCGACCTTTGGAATAACAACCACGGCATCGACCTAATCACTTTTACCCAGACACTGCGCGATCGGAACCTTCTCGAGACAGTCGGCGGCGCACCCTTCGTCACCAACCTGTTTACCTTCGTCCCGACGGCCGCGAACGTGGGTTACTATCTCGAGATCGTTAGGGAGAAATATATCCTGCGGGAAATCATCGCCGCCTGCACGGAGGGCGCGCGACGTTCCTACGAAGAACAGGATGAAGTCGATAACCTGCTCGACGAAGTAGAGCAGAGAATCTACGCCGTTGGCGAAGATCGCTTCAAAGGCCAGAGCCCGACGATGAAGGACCAGGTCATGGAAGCGATCGAGGCGATCGAGAAGCTTTGGGAACAAAAAGGCAGCCTCACTGGCCTGGCGAGCGGGTTCGTCGAATTCGATCGCATGACCAGCGGCCTGCACCCCGCCGAAATGATTGTCATCGCCGCACGTCCCAGCATGGGTAAGACCGCCTTTGTCATGAACATTGTCGAGCACGTTGCCGTGCACGAGAAGAAGTCGGTCGCTGTTTTCAGCCTGGAAATGAGCAGCCAGCAGCTCGTGCAACGAATGCTTTGCTCGGGCGCCCGCGTCAACCTGCGCAAAGCGCGTGATGGCTTTCTGGCCGAGAGCGATTTTGACAAGCTCACCACCGCGGCGGCGAAGTTAGCCGAAGCGCAAATCTACATCGACGATACTCCCGGCCTAACGATTCTCGAGTTACGCGCCAAGGCCCGTCGCCTCAAAGCAAAGCACGACCTCGCCCTCATCGTAGTGGATTACCTTCAGCTTCTTCGCTCGACATCGAGGCGCGGCCAGGATAACCGCCAGATCGAAATCTCGGAAATTTCGGCCGGCATTAAGGGACTCGCGAAAGAGCTGGACGTTCCGATCATCGTCGCCGCACAGCTGAATCGAAATCCCGAAAACCGCACCGGCGATAGCAAAGGCCGCCCGCGCCTGAGCGACTTGCGCGAATCTGGCAGCATCGAACAGGATGCCGACCTGGTGGGTTTACTCGTTAGGCAAGAGTATTACGCCGATACCGAAGAAGAGAAGGACGAGACCGAAGGTAAGGCCGATCTCATCATCGCCAAACAACGCAACGGCCCGACCGGCGATGTGCCGCTGACCTTCATCAAGGAATTCACCCGCTTCGAAGACCGCGCGAGAGAAGAACGCGAGCCGTAGCCTAACGATTTCTCGACGGTAACGCAGCGAGCACCACAACGATAGGGCGAGCCAGGCAATTCCCCAGACCGTCGCCATCGGGTTGTGTCTTATAATGACTTCGCCGCGTCGATGACGTGCTGGGCGTCGATCCCGAATTCTTTCATCACCTTGTCGCCCGGGCCACTCATGCCAAAGCGATGGAGGCCGATGATTTTGCCGTCGAGTCCGACATACTGCGCCCAGATCTGTGGTATGCCGGCTTCGATCGCCACTCGTTTCCTACATTCGTTAGGCAGGACTTCCTCGCGGTAACTCTCCGGTTGCCGGTCAAAGCGCTCGAAACACGGCATGGAAACAACGCGTGTCCCCTCGCCCAGTTCTTTGGCGGCGGCGAGCGCGTGCTGTAACTCGCTTCCGCAGGAAAGCAAAATCAACTCCAGCTTTCCTTTCTCCTTCTTCGCGATGTAACCGCCCTTCAGCACACCCTCGCGGCGAGTTTGGACATCAATCTCGTTCAGCATCGGCACAGTTTGTCTCGTTAGGGCAAGCAATGTTGGTCCGTCGATTCGCTCCGCGGCGGCGGCAAAGGCGCCGGCGGTCTCTTCCGGGTCAGCCGGGCGGATGACATCGATCTGCGGCATGACTCGGACACTGGCCACGGTCTCGACCGGCTCATGGGTTGGTCCGTCTTCGCCGACGCCGATGGAGTCATGGGTGAAGATGTAAATGTTAGGCAGCTTGGAGAGGGCGGCGAGACGGATCGAAGCCCGGCAGTAATCCGTAAAGACCAAAAAGGTCGCGCCGGAGGCACGAAAGACACCGTGATAGCTGACACCATTCATGATCGCGCACATGCCGTGTTCGCGGATGCCAAAGTGGATGTTACGCCCGCCCGGACTGACACGCGTAAAGTCACCGCCGTCCTTAATGTAATTCAGCGTCGAGCCATGCAGGTCGGCGCTACCGCTGATCAGGAATGGCAGCTCCTTTGCAACGGCCTGGAGCGCTTCGCTCCCGGCCTTACGCGTCGCAAGCTTGGCATCGGTCGGGAAGCTCGGAATCTTCGCCAGCAAATCATCAGGTACCTTGCGGTCGATCGCATCATCCAGCTCCTGCGCTTTATCCGGATGCTTCTTTCGCCAGGCGTTCCAGGTTTCTTCCCACCGATCGTAGGCTGCGAGCAGGTCTTTCTTATGCTGCGCGAAATACTCTTTCACGTCGTCCGAGACAAAGTAATGCTCCTCCGGCAAACCAAGTCCTTTGCGAGCCGAATCGGCATACTTGGCTCCGCTTTCTCCGTGCGCTTTCGAGGTGCCGGCGACTTCCGGGATTCCTTTGCCGATCAACGTGTGCGCGATAATGAATTGTGGCTTCCCGTTCTTGCGCTGCTTCGCAATGTGGAGTGCGTCGAGGAAAACCTGCATATCCTGACCGTCGATCTCCTGCACGTCCCAGCCATAGGCGCGAAAACGCATGCCGGTGTCTTCGCTCTGTGTTTCCTTCGCCATGGCATCGAGGGTGACGGCGTTGGAGTCGTAGATGAGGATCAAGTTATCGAGTCCAAAATGACCGGCAAAGGCGCTTGCTTCCGCACTCACGCCTTCCTGCAAACAGCCATCACCCGCCAGGCAAATGATGTTTTGATCAAAGATACGATATTCGTCGCTGTTGAAACGCGCTGCGGCCATCTTCGCTGCCATTGCGATGCCGACCGCGTTGCCCACGCCCTGGCCTAACGGACCAGTCGTGCACTCCACGCCGGGCGTTTCGAAAAACTCAGGATGACCCGGTGTTTTACTGTGGAGTTGCCGGAAATTTTTGATCTCCGACATCGGCAGATCGTAACCGCTCATGTGCAGCCAGGCATAAAGGAACATGCTGCCGTGACCGGCGGAGAGGACGAAGTAGTCGCGATTAATCCAGCGCGGTTTGTCAGGGTTGTAGCGAAGCGCGTAACCGTAAAGCACCGCGCCCATTTCGGCGCAGCCTAAAGGAAGACCAAGATGACCGGATTGGGAGGCGTGAACAGCGTCAATAGTGAGCCCGCGCGCCTGATCCGCTGCACGCGAAAGGATGTCGAGATTCAAACTCATGCACCCACTCTATATGCAAAAGATCGGCAAGTGGAATGACGAGTTTTGTGCCAATAAAACGACGGGATGAAGAGGATTTGCAGGCATCAATAGAGCGGTCAATGAACACTCAGCGCGAAATCCCCTGGTCGCCTCTTCGGCCTTCAAGAGGATTCAGATCGTATTCAGTTGCCAAGCCGATATGCCTCGACCAAAGCGATTCCCGTCGAATCGTTCTTACCTCGCACAATCGCGGTGTAGTCACCCGGCGTAAGAGTTGCGAAGATGGCTGACTCCGCGTCGTTGGTGGGAGGAATCGTGGTTGCGGCGATTTCCGTTTCCTGGGAGTCCTTCCAATTGTCATTGGAAGCGATCAGCCCGCCATTCGCATCGTGCAGTTCCAGGGTCGGGTCGAGCAACGCGTTCTCGATTCCCAGCGACGGGCCAATAGCTCTTAGCAGGACGTCCGTCGGTTCGCTGCCGAGGATGATAATTCCGCCGATCATTACGTCGTCGTCACGTTGCACGAATCCCCGGGTGGACACGTTCAGCAGGGTAGAGTCTGAAGCTTGATCCAAATCATAGACCTCCACCAATCCGATCCCTGTTCCTCCGTTCTTGCCTTCGAGAATGGCCGTGTAATCGCCGGGATCCAGCGTAGCGATAATCGCGGATTCAGAATCGTTCGTCGGCGGGATGGTTGTGTTGATGATCGCCTGTTCATCGGGACTATCTTTCCAATCGTCATTGGTCTGGGCAATCGTTCCGGAAGAATCTGCTAACTCGAGGAGAGGATTTGCCAACGTTCCAGTCAGGGGCAGTGATGGACCCAGCCCGCGCAAAAGCACTTGTTTCGGTTCGGTACCGCCAATGATGAAGCCGGCAATCAGGACATTATCGCCTGTGCCGACACTTAGCCGCGTAGATATGTTAGCGAAGGTTGGTTCTGTAAGCCCGAGCTCGAACGCTCCAATATCGGTGCCATCGCCGCCTACGGCGTCAGGGATCCCGGGTTGATCGACGGTGCGAGGCAGCCCCCGTTCGTCGTTTTCCAGGCCAGTGTTTACTCCCTGGTCGATCGCAGGACTGCCGGGTAGCAAAGCCATCGTCGGATAAGATCCGCCGTTCAATTGCAGAGGCCCGAGCATCGGATCGAGTGGCTCGCCAACCGTGCCAGTCTGATCGCTGCTCAGAAAGGTAATATCGTCCGGTGCGATCCCGATCAGGTTATAACCCTGCGAGACGATGGTGAATGTCAGGTCGGCTTTATCCGGGTTACCGGGCGAAGTATTTCCGGCCACGATACAGCTTTCGAGAGTTACTCCGTCGCCACCGGCGATCCCGCCGCCCTCAAAGACGCAGGAGTTATCCGAAATAGTATCGGAGATTAAGGTAGCCCCACCATCGAGCGACAAACCGCCTCCAAAACCTCCATCAAGGTTGTGCGGGCCACCGGTAGTCACTCCGTTGCCAGCGATCGTGCAGTTGCTGATTGTCGCCGTGCCGCTGGAACTGACCCCGCCACCATTTACTCCGGTATTTTCAGATACGGTCGAGCCAATCAAGTTCAGTGTGCCGTTGTTAAGGATTCCACCGCCATCACCGTTACAGCTATTATTCGTGATGAGACAGTTGGTGAGCGACAGGGTCGCGCTGGCTGCATTTAAACAACCACCGCCGTCCGCAATGACTTGAACCGGGAATCCGCTGCCAATCGCACTGTTATGAGAAATCGTCACTGCGGCAAGGATGAGCGAACCGTTGTTAGAGATACCGCCGCCACCTTTCTCGTCGGTCATCCCGCCAAAGACGGTCAAACCGGTAATTTGGACATTCGTCCCTGTTGTGACCTTGATAAGACTGAACTCTCCCGTCGCACTGCTACTGCGCGCGATAGTCAGCAATCCAGAGCCTGGGCCAATAATCGTAAGGTCCTTATTGATTACCAAACCACTTAAGAGCGAAATTGTGCCGGTAACATCGAATACGATCGTCGAGGTGGGCGGGGCGGTTGCGATCACCGCGCGCAACGAACCCGGGCCATCATCGTTGCCGTTGGTGACAGTGAAGGTTCCAGCGTGCAGAAGCTGAACCGTAATCTGAAATAAGAGGCAAGCTACTAATCGGCGGGGGATTCTAGTTCGCATGTCGTATCGCGAGGGTTGTGTCTAACCCAAAGCACAGGTGTCACGAAGTGGCGCACCAATCCTAATCAGGAAGAACTTTGAAGTTGAGACCCATGCCACCGAGTCATATTAAAAACGGCGGGAGTAGAGTTGCGACTTCTCGCGCACAACGGTCTTACGTAAAGCGGACGGCTCAGGGAATTCGCTTTGGGATTCGCCTTGAGGCAGATCCGATCACTTTGTTTTGCCAGGGCTCGGCGACGGTGACGGAGTAGTGACCGGCTCCGCCTTCAAAACCGTTTCCTTGACCGTGAACGACCAATGCGCCGAAGCTTTGCTGTCACCCATCTTCGTGTCGAGAATCACCGTGCACGAAGACCCGCGCAACGGCTGCGTAACCTGATAGGAAATCGTCTTGGTCGCGGGATCATACGTCGCCGGGACCACGCCGAGACCGCTGATCCGCATGACGACCTTGGTTGGATCAATCCCGCCAATCGCGCCGAGGGCGGCCTTGATCAACGGCTTGCTACCCGCGGTAGAACCGTCAGCCGGCTGAGGATTTATACTCGTTAGGGGAATCTCCTGCACCGCGACGGTGCCGCCGCTGGTTGAGCCGCCAAAGCCGATTGCGTCGGCAAAGACCTTTGGCTTGTTCGCTTCAATCATGTATCGGCCGAGCGAATCGTTCGGCGCACCGTAGGTCAGCTTTTGCCCGTAAACGGTAAAGACCGCTTCGTAACCGGCGGCTTTCGTCGCCTGCTTCACCTTGTCATTGTAATAACCAAAGGGAACCGCAAAGCAGTCAACCTTAATCCCGAGCTTTTCCTCGAGAGTTGCCTTGGACCCGGCGACCTCGGCATTGAGCCACTGATCGTATTCCTCGGGAGTTAAGCGCTTGTGCCGAACCTTATCGTAAGGCTTGCGCAGATCCTGGTGAGTAGCGCTGTGCGCTTCGATATCGACGCCGGCATCGCGCATCTCGGCCAGTTGCTCCCAGCTCATCGCTTCGCCGCCGCCGAATTTGCCGCCTTTTATTCCTTCCGTGTAAATGAAGAGCGTGAGCGGATAGCCGAACTTCTTCAGGATTGGCCAGGCAACCTCGAAACCCGATTTGTAACCATCGTCGACCGTGATAATGGCGGCTCGCGACGGAATCTTCTTCTCTCCCCGTTTCCAGGCGAGAAAATCCTGCATTCCAATGACCGTAATTTTTGCGTCCTGCAATTGCTTCATCTGTGCCTCGAACGCTTCCGGCGTGATCTCTGTGTCGGGTCTTCGGACCTTCTTCTCAAAACGGTGATAGCCGAAAACGATCACCTCTCCGTTCCGATCGATCGGCGGCTCGGTCGGGCTTGGCGATGGAGTCGGCGTGCTTGCCGCAACATTGGCGGCGGCGTTCCCGCTCGGCGTCGGTGTGCCCGCTTTCGCCTTCGAGGTGAAACCAGTTTTTTTACAGCCGCCGAAAACCAGGCCGCAACAGAGGAGAAAAATCGCAAAACGGTCGCGCATAAAATGGATCGTTAGCCATCGAATGCGGGAACAAAAAAGACAAGCGATTTTCACCAGTTTCGCCGAGTTTTGCGCGATTTCTCCCTTTGGATTTGCCCGGCATACAATTCGCTATATGTAGGCAGATGCAGCCGCTGGTTCGTCACGTTCATCGTCTTCTTCTTGCTGCCACCTTGTTGCTCGGAGGGTGCGCGACCGTGGCCACGAACACCAGCCATACTTTCGACACGGTCGTGGTCGATGCCGGCCATGGGGGCATGGACAGCGGCGCCTCGCGGAAACATTCGCCGCCGGAAAAAGCGGTCGCACTCGATGTCGCCCTGCGGGTTGACAAGAAGTTGCGTGATTCGCAACTGCGGACAGTTCTAACCCGCTCGAGCGATGTCTTCATCCCGCTCGATACCCGGGTTGCGATTGGAAATCAGCAGCGCAATTCGATCTTTGTCAGTATTCATTTCAACGATTCGCCGCGACGCGGCATCGAGGGAGTGGAGACCTATTATCATTCGCCCTACGCTTTCGACCTCGCAGCCAGAATTGAGCGCAACCTTCTCAGCCTTCCGGGGGCGGTGAATCGCGGCGTCCACGTCGCGCGCTTCCGGGTTTTGCGCAACGCGGAATATCCCTCGGTCCTGGTCGAATGCGGCTATTTGAGTAATCGTTCCGATGCGCGGGACGCCGGCAGCCCGGGCTATCGCGAACAGCTCGCAGACAAAATTGCGGAGGCAATTGTCGATTATCGCTACGGCGATGGCGTTTACCGTCGAGAGCCTGCGGTGATTGCACAAGCGGCTGGCGGAACGAGCACGTTCAATCCGAGTTATCGCTAGGATTGCGTCGCTCGGAATGCTCTGATGCGAAACTGCGAAGTGGCAACGCCACCCCTTAGAATTCTATTCCGCGCGCTTCGCGACCGATCGACGCAAGAATGATGAGAGCGACAAAAACTGTCGCGGTAACCAAAGCCATCGTCAGGGCGTAATCCGGCTGGCCGTTTGGCCTAACGAAGTGTTCGGCCAGCTTCGCCTGGAGCATGGCCGCGTTGGCCGAGAAGAAATTGCCGAGCTGATAGACCACTCCCGGAAAGGTGCCGCGCCAGGCCGGCGGTGAGAGTTCATTCAAATGCACCGGCACAACGCCCCACGCGCCTTGGACCATAAATTGCATAAAGAATCCGCCCGCAATGAGGAACGGCACCGCTGGCGAAAAAACCCAGGCTGGGATCAGCAGCAGCCCGAGCACTGCGGCAATGATGATCGTGCGCCGCCGACCCCAGCGTTGGGAGTAGTAACCGAGCAACGTTCCACCGCAGATCGCGCCAAGATTGTAGATGATCGCGATCGGTGCCGTCTGGTTAACGGAAAATCCGCGCTGTTTTTGCAGGAAGGTCGGGTAGAGATCCTGAGTCCCGTGCGACATGTAATTAAAAGCCGTCATGAGGAGGATGGAATAAATAATGAGCCGCCAATGTTCCCGAACCAACTTTCCTACGCCTAACGATTGCTGGCGCTTCCCGCTGTTGTTCCCGCCAGACCGGCGACTCCGGCACATGCATCCGGATATAAATCACGAGCAGCGCGGGAAGCGCTCCGACAACGAAGAGCGGCCGCCAGCCGAAATGGGGATAGACGAGCCAATAAATCACCGCGGCCAGGAGGAAGCCGAAAGCATAACCCTGTTGCAGGACGCCGGAGGCCAGACCGCGCGCGCGCGCCGGCAAACTTTCCATGGCGAGCGATGCGCCCAATCCCCATTCCCCGCCCATGCCGATGCCATAGAGCGCGCGGAAGAGGAGAAAGACCGTGTAGCTTGGGGCAAAGGCGGTCAGCAGCTCCATGAGCGAATAAAAAATGATATCGATCATGAGCGGTCCGCGCCGCCCAAAGCGATCGCCTAACAAACCAAAAATGAGCGCGCCTAACGGGCGCATCATCAGGGTGAGGGTGATGGCAAAGGTGATCCGGACGATCGAAACTGAAAACTCGGCCGCCACATCCTTGATCACGAAAGTGAGGAGAAAAAAATCGAGCGCGTCGAGGGTCCAGCCGAGGAAACAGGCGAGAAATGTCCGTCGCTGGACGCGATCCAGCGCGCGATAGATTTCGAGAGCTTCCACGCCTCCAGACTAGCGGGCTGCCGGTGAGCGCGTCCACCCTGCATCTGTCGCTCCCGCTTCCGCTCGAACCGCTCTTCGAGCTGAGAGGGAATGGGAGGCAATCACGAAACCACATAACATATCGACGTATCATGATACGTTAATTTGTTAGTTGCCGAATCTGCCCGGCTGGCCTTAAATTGCCCCTATCGTGAAGACCGCATTCGACCACCCGCTCGCCGATCTCCTCCGGCAACGCATCGTGATTCTCGACGGCGCCATGGGAACGATGGTGCAGCGCAAATTCTCCGAGGAAGAATATCGCGGCGCGCGCTTCGCCAGCCATCCGGCCAAGTCTCTCAAAGGCGATCTCGAGTTGCTGCAACTGACCCGCCCGGAAGCGATCGAGGAAGTCCACGTCGCCTATCTCAAAGCCGGCGCCGACATAATCGAAACAAATACTTTCAGCGCCACAACCATTGGTCAGCACGATTTTCTTTTTGTCGACAAACCGAAACACGGACGCAAAGACGAGGAATTTTTCGAGCACGTCGTGAACGATGAAGAGTTAAGCGCGCTCGTGCATGAAATGAATCTTGTCGCAGCGAAGATTGCCCGGGCGGCAGCGGATCGAGTAGCAAATGAAACCGGGCAGCCGCGTTTCGTCGCAGGCGCTTTAGGTCCACTGCCAGTCACCTCTTCGCTTTCGCCCGATGTCAACGATCCGGGTTTTCGCGCCGTCACCTTCGACCAGATTCGCGGCACCTATGCACAACAGGTGCGCGGATTGATGGAGGGTGGAGTCGATGTTCTTTTGATCGAGACGATCTTCGATACGCTCAACGCCAAGGCTGCGATCTTCGCCGTCAGCGAAATATTTGATTCGTTAGGGAAGAAACTGCCGATCCTGATTTCTGGCACAATCACCGACCTTTCCGGTCGCACGCTCACTGGTCAAACGGTCGGCGCCTTTCTCACCTCGATCCTTCACGCCGAGCCACTGGTTGTCGGATTAAATTGCGCCCTCGGGCCAGCCGAGATGCGTCCGCACGTGGAAGAAATGGCGCGACTTGCCCCGTGCTTCACGAGCGCCTATCCAAACGCCGGCCTGCCGGACCCACTCTCGGTCACCGGATTCCCCGAAACGCCAGAATCGATGGCGCCGCAGTTGCGCGATTGGGCGGCGAACGGCTGGCTCAACCTCGTGGGCGGCTGCTGCGGCACGACACCAGAGCATATTCGCGCCATCGCCGAGGCGGTGCGCGAATTCCCGCCACGTCCCCTGCCCGGTTTTGCAAGCGCGCTTGCTGCCTAACGATGACAGAGAAGAGGTTAGCGGACACAGCCCTTCATCTTTCCGGATTAGAAGCGCTTAATGTCACACCCGACTTCGGCTTCGTCGTCGTCGGCGAACGGACCAATATCACCGGTTCGCCCAAATTTTCGAAGCTGATCCTGGGCGGCGACTTCGAAGCAGCGCTCGCGGTCGCGCGTCAGCAGGTAGAGGGCGGCGCCAACATTCTCGACGTCAACATGGACGAGGGAATGATCGACTCGGAAGCGACCATGACGCGCTTCCTGCGTTTGATCGGGAGCGAGCCCGACATTTCGCGCATTCCGATCATGATCGACAGCTCGAAATGGAGCGTGATCGAGGCTGGGCTGCGTTGTGTGCAGGGAAAGGGCGTGGTGAATTCGATTTCGCTCAAAGCGGGCGAAGAAGAATTCCTCCGTCAGGCGAGACTCGTTAGGCGTTACGGCGCGGCGGTCATCGTCATGGCCTTTGACGAGCGCGGCCAGGCCGACACGGTTGCGCGCAAGACCGAGATTTGCCAGCGCGCCTACACGTTGCTTACCGAGCGCCTGAATTATCCGCCTAACGACATCATTTTCGACCCCAATATTCTCACGATCGCAACCGGGATCGAAGAGCACAACGAATATGCGATCGCGTTTATCGAAGCGACGCGCTGGATCAAGGCCAACCTTCCGGGCGCGCGGGTGAGCGGAGGAGTGAGCAACATTTCCTTCTCCTTCCGCGGCAACAACACGGTCCGCGAGGCGATGCATTCCGCCTTTCTCTATCATGCCATTCGCGCCGGGATGGACATGGCGATCGTCAACGCCGGCCAGCTCGCGGTCTATGAGGAGATCGAGCCGAAACTGCGCGATCTGGTTGAGGACGTGCTCTTCAATCGCCGGCCCGACGCTACGGAGCGCCTGGTCGATTTCGCCGAGACGGTGAAGTCCAAAGGCAAAGTCGCCGTGAAGGATGAAAGCTGGCGCAACGAGCCGGTGGAGGAGCGCCTCTCGCATGCGCTCGTGAAAGGCATTGTCGATTATATCGAGGCCGACACGGAAGAAGCGCGGCAGAAATCGACGCGCCCGCTCGATGTCATAGAAGGTCCGCTCATGGCCGGCATGAGTGTGGTGGGCGATCTCTTCGGCTCGGGCCGGATGTTTCTTCCCCAGGTGGTGAAAAGCGCGCGGGTGATGAAGAAGGCGGTCGCCTACTTACTGCCGTTCATGGAAGCGGCGAAAGCAGCCGATGCCAAACCACAGGCACGCATCGTGATGGCCACCGTAAAAGGTGATGTGCACGATATCGGCAAGAACATCGTCGGCGTAGTGCTGCAATGTAATAACTACGAGGTCATCGACCTTGGAGTCATGGTGCCGGCCGAGAAAATTCTCGAGACCGCGCGCGAGCAGAAGGCGGATATCATTGGTTTGAGCGGGCTGATCACGCCTTCGCTCGATGAGATGGTCCACGTGGCGCAGGAGATGTCGCGACAGGACTTTCGCGTCCCGCTCTTGATTGGAGGAGCGACCACCAGCCGCGCGCACACCGCAGTCAAGATCGCGCCGCATTATCGCGAAAGTGTGGTGCACGTGCATGATGCCTCGCGCGCCGTCGGAGTCGTCAGCACGTTACTCAACGCCGAGACAAAGGTACAGTTCGATGTCACAACGCGGAACGACTACGAGCGACTGCGCACGGAGCACGCCGGGAAAACGCGCGATAAAAAAATACTCGCGATTGGAGAAGCGCGTCGGAACCGCCTCGCAATCGATTGGGAAGACTACGAACCGCCGGTGCCGGAATTTGTCGGAACACGCCGCCTAACGACTGCTGGAGAGGGCGAGAACGAGAAGGATACTTTCCCGGTTTCACTCGCAACCCTGATCGACTACATCGATTGGTCGCCCTTCTTTCACGCCTGGGAATTGCGCGGCAGATATCCGGCGATTCTCGACGACAAGGTCGTCGGACAACAGGCGCGCGAGCTCTTCGACGATGCGCAGAAGTTATTGCAGCGAATCGTGGATGAAAAACTGCTCACAGCGCGTGGCGTGTTTGCGTTCTGGCCGGCAAACTCATCAGGCGACGATATCGAGATCTATCGTGACGAGTCACGAAGGGAGGTCATCGCGACGTTCCACTTCCTGCGCCAGCAAATGCAGAAGCCGACCGGTCAGCCGAACTATTGTCTGGCGGATTTTGTTGCGCCGAAGGAGTCGGGCCGGCGCGATTATTTCGGTGGATTCGCGGTCACGAGTGGAATCGGAGCAGATGAGCTGGCGCAACGATTCCAGGCCGACCACGACGACTACAACTCCATTCTCAGCAAGGCACTGGCCGATCGCCTTGCCGAAGCGTTCGCCGAGTATCTCCACCGTCAGGCGCGGGTCGCCTGGGGTTTCGGAAAAAGTGAAGGCCTAACGAAAGAAGACATGATCCGCGAACGCTATCGCGGCATTCGGCCCGCGCCGGGTTATCCGGCTTGTCCGGACCATGTCGAAAAGCGCCCGCTCTTTGATTTGCTCTCGGTGGAAAGCAACGCCGGGATCACGCTGACCGAGTCATTTGCCATGCATCCGGGCGCGAGTGTGAGTGGGTTCTACTTTTCCCATCCCGAAGCGCGCTACTTTGCGGTGGGAAAAATCGAACGCGATCAGGCGCAGGATTACGCCGCGCGCAAAGGCGTGTCGTTAGGGGAAGTCGAAAAGTGGCTTAGCCCTAACTTGAACTACGCCTGACAAGCTCCGCGTCAGGCGGTTGACACTTTGACTGTCATTCCACCGACTAACCCTCAGCGTCAACGTTGGTCGCGCGGGCGACCTGACTCATGGATAACCAGGCCGCCGCGCGAGTGTCTCCAACCTACATACACGTACTTTAGTAATTACTTTTTGGCAGCTGACTGCCATTATGGTGAGAAGTTGCCGTTCTCGGTGATGGGCGCGTTCATGTTGATCGTCGCCGGGCTATTCGGACCGGTGTAAGAGCCACTGCCGCTACCGGTCCAGTTCACGAAGTGGAAGCCAGGGTTGGCATGAGCTTTGATCGTCACCGCTCTGTTCGCGTCCTGCCAGCCGCTTGCTGGTTGAACCGACCCTCCGCTCCCGGCGTTCATGGTGAGAAAGAACTGTCGTTTGAAGGTCGCCTGATAGTTCTTGTTCGTCGTCGGAGCAACCACATGAGAAATCGCTTGGTTGTCACTCCATTTCGTCCAGATAAACTGAGTTCCAGGTCCGCCACTCTGCGGCGAGGTGGTAGCAATCGTATGACTTGAACCGGCGATCCAGCTAAACTGCTGCTGAGTCGTGTAGGTATTACCATCGACCGAATAGGATAACCCAGCCGGCTTGGTGCGGAACTTCACCGTAACCATCGGCGGCGGAGTTGGAGTTGGCGTCGGGGTCGCTGTTGGCGTTGGCGTTGGCGTTGGCGTTGGTGTCGGTGTCGGTGTCGGTGTCGGTGTCGGAGTTGGAGTTGGGTTGGAGTCGCCGTCGGTGTTGGAGTCGGTGTCGGGGTTGGGCAATCGACTGTCTCCGAGGCCGAGTTAGAACCCGAGCCGGCATTGCTGGTGGTGAAGCTGGCGGTGTTACTGTATTCGCCGCAACTGTTGGTCGTGGTGCTGCTCACGACGTGCGCGGTGGTAATTGTATTACCCGCGAGCGATGTCGGCGTGTAAACCAGGCTCTGGTTCGGCGGCGAGCCGCTGACCGACCAGCCAAAGCTGGTGCTGCCTGCGTCAATCGTCCAGTTCACATCGGTCCCACCAGGCAAACTA
>CAWAYD010000013.1:0-537558 GCA_963786175.1 uncultured Verrucomicrobiae bacterium
ACTGCCGTTCATGGAAGCGGCGAAAGCAGCCGATGCGCAAACCACAGGCACGCATCGTGATGGCCACCGTAAAAGGTGATGTGCACGATATCGGCAAGAACATCGTCGGCGTAGTGCTGCAATGTAATAACTACGAGGTCATCGACCTTGGACGTAATGGTGCCGGCCGAGAAAATTCTCGAGACCGCGCGCGAGCAGAAGGCGGATATCATTGGTTTGAGCGGGCTGATCACGCCTTCGCTCGATGAGATGGTCCACGTGGCGCAGGAGATGTCGCGACAGGACTTTCGCGTCCCGCTCTTGATTGGAGGAGCGACCACCAGCCGCGCGCACACCGCAGTCAAGATCGCGCCCCATTATCGCGAAAGTGTGGTGCACGTGCATGATGACCTCGCGCGCCGTCGGAGTCGTGAGCACGTTACTCAACGCCGAGACAAAGGTACAGTTCGATGTCACAACGAGGAACGACTACGAGCGACTCGCACGGAGCACGCCGGGAAAACGCGCGATAAAAAAATACTCGCGATTGGAGAAGCGCGTCGGAACCGCCTCGCAATCGATTGGGAAGACTACGAACCGCCGGTGCCGGAATTTGTCGGAACACGCCGCCTAACGACTGCTGGAGAGGGCGAGAACGAGAAGGATACTTTCCCGGTTTCACTCGCAACCCTGATCGACTACATCGATTGGTCGCCCTTCTTTCACGCCTGGGAATTGCGCGGCAGATATCCGGCGATTTTCGACGACAAGGTCGTCGGACGACAGGCGCGCGGGCTCTTCGACGATGCGCAGAAGTTATTGCAGCGAATCGTGGATGAAGATGGTCGACAGCGCGTGGCGTGTTTGCGTTCTGGCCGGCAAACTCATCAGGCGACGATATCGAGATCTATCGTGACGAGTCACGAAGGGAGGTCATCGCGACGTTCCACTTCCTGCGCCAGCAAATGCAGAAGCCGACCGGTCAGCCGAACTATTGTCTGGCGGATTTTGTTGCGCCGAAGGAGTCGGGCCGGCGCGATTATTTCGGTGGATTCGCGGTCACGAGTGGAATCGGAGCAGATGAGCTGGCGCAACGATTCAGGCCGACCACGACGACTACAACTCCATTCTCAGCAGGGCACTGGCCGATCGCCTTGCCGAACGTTCGCCGAGTATCTCGACCGTCAGGCGCGGGTCGCCTGGGGTTTCGGAAAAAGTGAAGGCCTAACGAAAGAAGACATGATCCGCGAACGCTATCGCGGCGTTCGACCGCGCCGGGTTATCCGGCATGTCCGGACCATGTCGAAAAGCGCCCGCTCTTTGATTTGCTCTCGGTGGAAAGCAACGCCGGGATCACGCTGACCGAGTCATTTGCCATGCATCCTGGCGCGAGTGTGAGTGGGTTCTGACTTTTCCCATCCGAAGCGCGATGCTTTGCGGTGGGAAAAATCGAACGCGATCAGGCGCAGGATTACGCGACGCGCAAAGGCGTGTCGTTAGGGGAAGTCGAAAAGTGGCTTAGCCCTAACTTGAACTACGCCTGACAAGCTCCGCGTCAGGCGGTTGACACTTTGACTGTCATTCCATCGACTAACCCTCAGCGTCAACGTTGGTCGCGCGGGCGACCTGACTCATGGATAACCAGGCCGCGCGGGAGTGTCTCCAACCTACATACACGTACTTTAGTAATTACTTTTTGGCAGCTGGACTGCCATTATGGTGAGAAGTTGCCGTTCTCGGTGATGGGCGCGTTCATGTTGATCGTCGCCGGGCTATTCGGACCGGTGTAAGAGCCGCTGCCGCTACCGGTCCAGTTCACGAAGTGGAAGCCAGGGTTGGCATGAGCTTTGATCGTCACCGCTCTGTTCGCATCCTGCCAGCCGCTTGCTGGTTGAAATGCCCTCCGCTTCCGGCGTTCATGGTGAGAAAGAACTGTCGTTTGAAGGTCGCCTGATAGTTCTTGTTCGTCGTCGGAGCAACCACATGAGAAATGGCTTGGTTGTCACTCCATTTCGTCCAGATAAACTGAGTTCCAGGTCCGCCACTCTGCGGTGTGGTGGTAGCGATCGTACGACTCGAACGAGCGATCCAGCTAAACTGCTGCTGAGTCGTGTAGGTATTACCATCAACGGAATAGGATAACCCAGCCGGCTTGGTGCGGAACTTCACCGTAACCATCGGCGTCGGAGTTGGTGTTGGCGTCGGCGTTGGTGTTGGCGTTGGCGTTGGCGTTGGCGTTGGCGTTGGCGTCGGTGTCGGTGTCGGTGTCGGTGTCGGTGTCGGCGTCGGTGTTGGCGTTGGCGTTGGTGTCGGCGTTGGCGTCGGTGTCGGCGTTGGCGTCGGCGTCGGGGTTGGGCAATTGATTGTTTCCGAAGCCGAGTTAGAGTCCGAGCCGGCATTGCTGGTGGTGAAGCTGGCGGTGTTACTGTCACTCGCCGCAACTGTTGCTCGTCGTGCTGCTCACTACGTGTGCGGTCGTAATTGTATTACCCGCGAGCGTGGTCGGAGTGTAAACGAGGCTCTGGTTCGGCGGCGAGCCGCTGACCGACCAGCCAAAGCTGGTGCTGCCCGCGTCAATCGTCCAGTTCACATCGGTCCCACCAGGCAAACTATCAGTCACACTTAGATCGGCAGCCGTGCCAGCACCGCTATTGTTAAGGGTGACGGTGAAGCCGATCTGTGTTCCGGCGTCCACGTTGGCCGCATCGGCCGTCTTGGTAATGCTGAGATTGGCGCACAAGACCGTCTCAGTGGCGGAATCGGAACCCGAGTTGTCGTTGCTGGTGGCGAAGCTGGCGGTGTTACTGTAATCGCCGCAACTGTTGCTCGTGGTGCTGCTCACCACATGCGCGGTCGTCATCGAATTACCCGCGAGCGTGGTCGGGGTGTAAACCAGGCTCTGATTCGGCGGCGAGCCGCTGACCGACCAGCCAGCGCTGGTGCTGCCCGCGTCAATCGTCCAGTTTACATCCGTCCCGGCTGGCAGGTTATCAGTCACACTTAGGCCGGTGGCAGTGCCTGCGCCGCTATTGTTAAGGGTAACCGTGAACCCGACCTGGGATCCGGCGCTTGACGCTCGGCGCATCGGCCGTCTTGGTGATGCTGAGATTGGCGCACAAGACTACCTCGGTAGCGGCGTCAGAACCCGAACCGGCATTGCTGGTCGTGAAGCTGGCCATGTTATGATAGTTATCGCAGCTGTTGCCCGTGGTGCTGCTCACGACGTGCGCGGTGGTGCTTGTATTACCCGCGAGCGATGTCGGCGTGTAAACCAGGCTCTGGTTCGGCGGCGAACCGCTCACTGACCAGCCCGAGCTCGTATTACCCGCGTCAATCGTCCAGTTCACATCTGTTCCGGCCGGCAAACTATCGGTCACACTTAGGCCGTTGGCAGTGCCAGCATCGCTATTATTCAGGGTGACGGTGAAGCCGACCTGGGATCCGGCGCTTACAGTGGCGGCATCGGCCGTCTTGGTAATGCTGAGATTGGCACACAGGACCGTCTCGGTGGCAGCGTCGGAACCCGAGCCGGCATTGCTGGTACTGAAGCTGGCAGAGTTATGATAGTTACCGCAGCTGCTGCCCGTGGTGGTGCTGACCACGTGCGCGGTCGTATCTCGTGTTACCCGCAAGCGATGAAGGAGTGTAAACCAGGCTCTGGTTCGGCGGCGAACCAGTCACCGACCAACCAACGCTGGTGTTGCCCGCGTCGATGGTCCAGTTCACGTCCGTCCCGGATGGTAAACTATCAGTCACACTTAGGCCACTGGCCGTGCCAGTGCCACTATTGTTCAACGTGACAGTGAAGCCGATCTGTGATCCGGCGCTTACGTTGGCCGCATCGGCTGTCTTGGTAATGCTGAGATTGGCGCATAGCACTGTCTCCGAGGCCGAGTTAGAACCCGAGCCTGCGTTGCTGGTAGTGAAGCTAACGGTGTTATTGTAACCGCCACAGCTGTTGCTCGTGGTACTGCTCACTACATGCGCGGTCGGACTGGTATTACCTGCGAGCGTGGTCGGAGCGTAAACCAGGCTCTGGTTCGGCGGCGAACCGCTCACTGACCAGCCCGAGCTGGTGTTGCCCGAGTCAATCGTCCAATTCACATCGGTCCCACCAGGCAGGTTATCAGTCACACTGAGGCCGCTGGCAGTGCCTGTGCCGCTATTGTTCAAGGTGACGGTGAAGCCGACCTGTGATCCGGCATTCACACTGGCCGCATCAGCTGTCTTGGTGATGCTGAGATTGGCGCACAGGACCGTCTCGGTGGCGGAGTTAGAACCCGAGCCGCCATTGTCGCTCGTGAAGCTGGCGGTGTTATTGTAATTGCCGCAACTGCCGCCCGTGGTGCTGCTCACTACGTGGGCGGTCGTACTCGTGTTACCCGCGAGCGTGGTCGGAGTGTAAACCAGGCTCTGGTTCGGCGGTGAACCGCTCACTGACCAGCCCGAACTCGTATTACCAGCGTCGATTGTCCAGTTCACACCTGTCCCAGCAGGCAGGCTGTCAGTCACACTAAGTCCTGTGGCCGTGCCGGCACCGCTATTGTTCAGGGTCACGGTAAAGCCGATCTGTGATCCGGCGTTCACACTGGCCGCATCAGCCGTCTTGGTGATCGTGACGACCGGGGGCGGTGTTGGCGTAGGCGTTGCTGTCGGAGTGGGTGTTGGCGTTGGTGTCGGTGTCGGCGTCGGCGTCGGTGTTGGCGTCGGAGTCGCGGTCGGCGTCGGAGTCGGTGTTGGCGTTGGCGTCGGCGACGGACATGTTGACGGCGTATACCGTTGGTTATCGCTGGTGCCGTTGAACAAGGCGTCGACGCGGCCGCCTAACGAGTAGAGGACAGTCCCGCCTACTGCACCGCCGGCGCCGCGGCCGCGCGGTTGCACCATCGAGCTGGCATTCAGGGTCCAGCTATTCGCGTTGAAATCATAAGTGTAAGTGCTGGTTGACGGATTGCCGTTGACATAACCGCCGGCCAGAACCCAGTAGCCATTTACGATTCCGCTCGAGGCGCTCCAAATGGTCGCCGGCATCGTGCCGACCGTGGCCCAGGTGTTAGCACTGATATTGTATCGATAGAGAATGTTCTGTGCTGCACTCGTGCCTGTGCCGCCGGCTACGTAAATATAGTCGATGCCGCCGACATTCGCATACGTCACCTGTGGAAATGCCAACCCGGTTGGCAATGCTGCCCCAGCCGCCCAGGTAACCGTCGGAGGGCTGCCGCTAAGGGTACCGATTTGCAGGCTGGTCTGTGCCGTGCCGGCACTGTTAAAGCCGCCTAAGCAGATAGATCTTACTATTGAAGTAGGCCGCGCCTGCCGCCCAACGCGCGGTGGCAAAGCTCGTCAGCGGTCGTGTAGGTGTTTGCCACCGTGTCGTAGCGCCGGGCGGTAGTTACCGTCGCTCCACCCATGATGTAGATGTACTGGCTCCCATCGCTCACGGCCACGGGACCCTCGACGCCGGCAGGATAATTTGTCAGTGAGGTCCAGGTATTGCCTACCGTGTCGTACTTTCTGGCCGCAGTGGCGAGGGCGCCGTTGCTGACGCCGCTAAACATATAAAGATTGTTACCAACCACCGCGGTCGCCTGATCCATGATATTGGCGGGCACGGGCAGTTGCGGCGAGTTATCGGTCCAGGCATTGGGAGTGCAGTTTGTGCAGTCAAGAGCGACCGAGGCCGACGCCGTTTGGTTGCCGGCGTTGCTACTCGTGAGCGTAGCCGTGTTCGAGTAAGTGGTGCCGCAGGAGGAGGGTGTGGTATTGGAGATCACATGAGCCTTGTAGCTCGTGCCCGCAGGCATGCTGGTCTGGGTGAAAACAAGACTTTGATTCGGAGGCGAGCCGTTGATGAACCAAACGGGATCAGAGTTTCCGACATCGAGTGACCAATTAATGTCGCCACCAGAAGGAAGGTTGTCACTAAAGGACAGGCCGGTGGCGGTGGCGGTGCCGGTACTATTGACCTGAACAGTAAAGCCCATCTGTTGGCCGGGATTTATGCTCGCCAGGTCGGCCGTCTTAGTTAGCGAGATGGCGGCGACCGGTGGAGGCGTTTGTGGAACGCACTGCGTAAAAACAAAATTACCGACGCGGTTCCGCCAGTTAAATGTACTCGTGGTGGCGTAATACTCATTCGTATACCAGAATGTGCAGTCATCCTGCGGATCGACACTCATTGCACTATAGTCACCCCAGCGGTTGCCGGTGCTGCTTTGACTGCCGGTGCCGGCGAAGAGCGTCGCTTCGCCTTGCGCCAAAGTATTGATAGGATCGGTGGCGAGGCGGCCGGCGTACCGGATTTGCGGATTGATAGTCGCGGAAGAAGCGCTGAAGCCGACGGCGATATCTCCGCCGTTATCCATGGCCGCGCTGCCCAGCCATCGCCAGGTGGTGTCAGGTTGGTAAGTGCTTTCCTGGGCGACAGTCACCGGGCCACTGGTCACATTCTGGAGTTCGATCCAGCGCACGCCTGCCGTGCCAGTGCCGGTTCCCGCAGCGCAAGCACCGGTCGCGCAAACCGCATAAGTGGTCACGACCGACTCATGATCGCCGAAGTTACGATAGGCTGCGCGATGGATGAACCGGTCACCGATTCCATCCAACCCGCTGACGGTAGTAGTGACACCCAATTGTGGGACACAATTCCTGCCGGTAGCGCACAATTGAGTAAAAGGTGCCGCCACGGGCGTGGCGAAGGTCGTCCAGGTCGAGTTAGCTGGCGTGTTAAAGTCGACATGAAAGTGGTAGACGGTGTAGGTGCCGGCCGTTGGGAACCCGAGAAAGGTTTCGGGCGCGCCGCTGGCGGGAAGCGTAGGCCCATCGATATCCGCCGGCAGCATCGGACCAGTCGTGCCGCCCAGAGGGCCGACCGGGCTGACAAAAGTTGCCGGATTGCCCACGAGCATGTTGGCGCGATCCAGCGCAAACGGCTGCGGCCCCAGGAAGGTCGTCCCGGTGGAGTTGAAGATGTTCATACTCATGTAGTAGGCATCGGGCCACACCGCCAGCTTGGGATAGTCGAAATAGTTCGTTCCTAAATGAAACCCATAACGGTAGTAACTGCCGGTCGCATCGGGCGATGTGGATACCGCTATGCACTCATCAGTTGGCACCGAAGTGCCGGCGAACTGACTGATAACCCATCGATTGGCGAAGTGGTCATAAAGGACAATGCCGTCGCCGTCGCCGTTGAACTCACAAACACCGCCAAAACCCCTCCAAATTGAGGAAATCGCGAGAGGACCAAGCTGGGACACACCCGTGCTCTTATTAAACACCTGGATGCCCTCGTTGACCTCGTTCACGTACTGAGTAAGGCCTACCGCACCGTTCGGATCGGGTGGCGCGCAATTGCAAACAACGCCGGGAAAATCGATACCTTCAAAGTTGAGCGTGGTTGCTGGAATGTTGGGAGACTGAAGAGCGAGCATCGACGCTGTCTTGTCTTGCACAGCACGATCTGGCGCGTCCAAGTGGAAGATCCCGGTCTTAGGGTTCTCCTTCAGGTCACAATTCACTTTTAATTGGAATACCGGGGGGGTGATCTCGATTTGGCGGAGGGGCGGCGCAATATCGTTCTTGTACGACCGGACGGACATCACGCCTCTAGTAGAGCCGGGCCCGTCCAAAGGAGCGTTAGGAGCGGGAAATCCGCCGGCTTGGGACGCCTGAGCTTTCCCCGATGTGGGAAAAAGACTTGAAATGAGTAAGGCTACGGCGATCCCCAAGAGACAGATTGCCAGGGCCATTTTGAGCGTTGAAGCGCCCTTAGAATTGTTGTGTATCTTTTTCATCTTGTTGCTTTCGGAGAATCCGGGAAGGTGAGCGCAAGGTTTAGTTTATACGCGACACGCGCGTCAAGAACCCTTCGGCTTCCCAGGTCAGACAAACCTTGTCGCGAAAATCACTACATCGCTTACAGCCGAAGCCTTGCGCTCCGCCTCTTCGTCATGGCAACCAGGCTTAGCCGAGATAGTTTCGGTCAGGTGCCAGAGCGCTACGGATCTACTCTGATGGTGCTATGCCGAGCTCGCGCAATTCGTCTTTCACCTCTGCGTAGTCCGGCTTGAGGCGCAGTGCTGCGCTCAGATGAGCGATAGCTTCGTCACGCCGTCCAAGTCGTGCCAGCAGGCGCGCCACATTGTAATGGGCGCTGGTTTAGTTCGGCGGTGTCACCCCAAGCTCAAGCAACCGTTGCCTGGCCTCCGCGTAATCTGGTTTGAGGCGCAATGCTTCCTTGTAATGGACGACTGCTTCCTCCGTTTGACCACGGTCGACGAGTAAACCGCCAAGGTTGTAATGAGCTTCGGGGTAGTTCGGGTTACTTCGAAGCGCTTCGCGGAGCTCCTCGATTGCAGCATCCATCTTTCCGCTCCTGGCAAAAGCTACACCCAGGTTATTCAGGGTCTTCGCATCATCGGGTCGTATTTTGAGCGACGCCTGGTAGGAGGCGATCGCATTTTCCCAATCTGGTCGTGCTGGCGAAGGCGCGTCCGAGATTGTACTCAATGTCTGCAGAATCCGGCTTAATCGCGATGGCCTTGCGATAGGATTGGATGGCTTCATCCACTCGTCCCTTCTTCAGAAACGCACTTCCTAGATTACTCCACGCCTCAGCCAGGTCGGGTCTGATTTGCAATGCCTTTTGATAATAACCGATAGCTTCGTCGGTCTGCCCCATAAGCATAAGAGCGCTCCCCATATCCACATAGGCCTTCTCGTAATCGGATTTGATTTCGATGGCCTTTTGAAACAGAACCATTGCGGGATCGACTTGTCGTTCTTTCAGCAACACGCTACCCAGATTGTAGAAGGCAACGTAGTTGTCGGAGGTCACATCAATCGCGCGCCGCCAGAGCGTTTCGCTATTCTGCCAGTAAGCAGTTTGAACACGACTGCATCCTACTAACACTGCTATTATGATCGTCCCCGTAATGCCTGCCGCTCCATACTTCCAGCGCCATCGACCGAACAACTCTAACGCTCCCCAGGTCACCAGGATATAGAGACCGATCTGAGGCAAATAAGTGTAGCGGTCGGCGTGGGATTGCAGCCCAACCTGGATGAACCCAATCATTGGAACCAGCATTCCGAGATACCAAAGCCAGCCGACTAATAGAAACGGATACCTTCTGCGCCATCGAACAAAGATCAGTGAAATAATGACCAAAAATAAGAGGCTGAAAGCGACAGGGACAAGTCTTAGGCCGCTTTCTGAATAAGGGTATAAGACGGCCAGATGTACCGGATAGAACATCTGAGCGAGGTAGGTAACGTAAGATACAACGGCGTTATCAGCTCGCTCCATGAAGCTCAAATCAAGGCGTGCTTCGAGCGCTTGTTTCTGGGCGTAGAGCGTAACTACGCATGACACAGCTGATAGGACGAAGAGAGGAATCTTCTCGGCGACAAGACGACCGACTATGGACCACTGACTACGGGTTCTTTGCTCTTTGCTCTTGACTCTTTGCCAGCGGCCCAGCGGCCAGTAATCCAACAATAACAAGACAAAAGGCAGCGTGACCAGGGTCGGCTTGCACATCAAACCCAGTCCGAAAACAATCACCACTGTCAGATAGCGGCCAATTGAGGGCCGGCTCTTACGCGCATAACGCGCATAAGCCCACAGCGTGAGCATGAAGAAAACGCCGCTGAGCACGTCCTTTCGCTCCGATACCCAGGCCACCGACTCTACTCGCAGCGGGTGAGTGGCGAAAACTGCCGCCACAAACGCGCTCGCCCAAGTCGAATCCGTTAATGCGCGAAGGGCCAAAAACAAGAGAATCGCTCCCACGGCGTGCAGGGAAACGTTTGTTAAATGATGGCCCCATGGTTGCAGACCGTATAGCTGGCAATCCAACATGTGCGAAAGGGTCGTAAGCGGATGCCAGTTGGCCGCATGAACATGAGTAAAGGCCCACGCGATTCCCCGGAACGTAAGGCCGGCCGTGACGTTCGGATTCTCGTAAACGTAATCTCCGTCATCATAGCTGACGAACTGGTAGCGAACGGTCTGTCCGAAGGTCAGCAAGACAATCGCGACCAGGGCAAGAGAGATGACCCAGCCCGTCGCTTTACCAGGAATCCAACGATTGCCGTATGGCATCGCACTGGTCGTGTTATTCCTGGGCCGTTTCGCCAGAGATGCCATTAGTAAAAACCAGGACGACGAGAAGTGGACCGGAAAAGCCGATGCAGAAACGTTGAGTTATTCCTGCTGCTGTACCCAGCGACTGGCTTCGAAACGCAAACGTGCGGCATTGTCCAAATTCAGCTTCTCTTTTATGCGTGTTCGATAAGTGTCGATGGTGGTGAGACCGAGACCCAGGCGCTCTCCAATTTCCCGCGTGGTAAGTCCGCGTCCAATGAGCTGAAAGACTTCCAGTTCGCGGTCCGTCAGGCGATCAATCGGTTGAACCGCCGTATCTTTTCCAGCCATGATCCGGCTCATGACTCGCGACATAAAGCGAGGATTGAGATAGATTTCGCCACTTAGGACTTCGCGAATCGCCAGCGAGACGTTTTCCGATGCCTCATGCTTGGTCATGTAGCCTCTCGCACCCGCGCGCAAGGCGCGTTCGGCGTAGAGCGTCTCATCGTGCATGGAAAGAATCAGCACGGGCACAGTGCTCCCGTGAGCACGAAGATCTTTCAGTAATTCTATCCCGCTCGAACCTTTAAGACTGATATCGACGACTGCGATGTCGGGGTCGTTTGTCGCAGACGAGAGCGAGGCCATCGCGAATGTTATCGGCTTCGCCTGTAACCTTCATCTCGCCACCTTTCTCGATGAGATGAACAAGTTGCTCGCGGAACATGCGATGATCCTCGACCACGACGACGTGAATCTTATCAGGCGGCGACGATTTCACAGGATTCCTTGTGTGCCTGAGCTGGGCGTGCGGTGCAGGAAACGATCGTGCCGCCGTCGATGGGCTGCTCGATCGTCAGATCTCCACCGCTAAGTCGAGCGCGATAACGCATGACCGCCAGCCCCATGCCGGTGGAAGAAGAGTTAGCGATACCAATCCCATCGTCGTGGATACTCAGAGTGAGAGAGTTATCGAGGGCTTCCAGTTTGATCGCGATGTTGTGGGCGCGACCGTGACGGGTTGCGTTGTTAATCGCTTCCTGCGCAATTCGAAAAAGGTGCGTGGCAATGCGTTCGTCACAGTTAGAGTCATCGCCCTGGAAGGCGAAGGTGCAATTAACCTCGTGCAGGCGGCTGACGGATTGGGCAAGCGACCCCAGGGCCAGGGAAAGACCCAACTGGCTGACGTGCGCCGGGGCGAGCCCGTGCGCCAGATCGCGCGTCTGGACAACGGCTTCGCGAAGCTGGGCCGCCAGGTCCCCCGCCCGGTTTGCTTCTTCCGTCAGAGTCAGCTCCTGGAGGTCGTCGCGCAACGAAGTGGCGGCACAGCTTAGGGCGGCAAGATATTGGCAAAGCCCATCGTGCAAATCCTGACCGATCCTGCGTTGTTCGGTTTCGCTGATATTGACGATCTCGCCTTCGAGCTGCTCCGAATGCTCGAGTAAAGCAATCCGCGCCGCGGCGATATCGCTTTTCGTCCGGAGAGCCGAACCGACGAGCGCGACGGCGAGACAGGAGGCGAAGTGGCGCGAGATCTCCCATGGTTGTGACCAACCCCGAAGATCGGGATCATGATCGAACCAGTCAGCCGTCAGCGAGATCGATTGCCGCGATGCAGGCAATGAAGATGCCGAGTCTCTTTTCGCAGAACCAGGCGACGATAAAAATCGGTCCGCAGTAGAAGGGCAGGAGGCGGATTTGAAAGCCGGTGGAAAAATCAACAAAGCCAATGATGAGAAGGGCAACCACCATCTCGGCAAAAATCCAGCCTGGTGGTTGGCGCGCGAAGGCTTTAGAGAAACGCATCAGAAGCAGCCAAAGGACGAGATTTTAGCGGTCGCCTCATGGGGCGACCAGCTTTTTCGCGAGAGAGTGAGAAGCCCCGTTCAGTGAGTGCTGCGTGCGGCTAACGTTTCCTGGGCGCGGAGAAGGTCGTGCAGGGTAACGATACCGGCCGGTTTATCGCCAGCTTCGAGGACGGCGAACCCACCGGGCGCCTCGATGAGCAGGCGTGCCACTTCGCTGATGGTAAAACTACGCCGGCAGGTCGCGACCTTTTCCACCACAGGGGCGCGGCTCTGCGCGAGGGCGGCTTCGATTTCCTGGCGGACAAGGCAGCCGACGACTTTTCCCTCTTGGACAACTGGAAAACGCTTGAACTGATTTTTCTCCAGGGTCGAACGAAGATTTTCGGCGCTGAGGTCTTCAATAAAGACTGGTCGAAAATTAGCGATAGCAGAGACCGGATAAGCCTGCCAACTGCGCAGATCGCGCGGAGGAATGACATTAACGAGCACGATTCCATCCTGACTCAGGATTTCATCGTAGAAGTTATGCTTCGTTAGGCTGCGCGAAATTGCTTCGCTCACCAGGGCGCCGAGCATAAGGGCCGGAACAAGAGAAAACTGATGAGTCATTTCAAAGACAATCAGAATGGAGGTAAACGGCGCCCTAACGACTGCGCTCAGACAGGCGCTCATCCCGATGATGGCGAGGAGTGGCTGTCCATCGCCCGGCAGCGGCAGCATATAGTTCAGTGCACCAGCTACCGTTCCGCCGGACGCCGCGCCGAGAAAAAGGAGCGGAGCGAAAATGCCCCCGCAACCGCCCCAGCCATAACAGGAGACAGTGGCAATCCACTTCGCGAGCAACAGAACGGCGATCACGAGCCAGGGGATTCTGCCGTGCAAAATCTCGGAGAGATCGGCGTATCCCAACCCGAAAACTCCCAGTCGTCCGGACCAGACAAAAACGGCCGTGCCAAGCAACCAGGCTGTTAGTCCGCCACAAAGCGGATGCATCCACCTCGGCAGAGCATTCCATCCTATCGAAAAGCTCCGCAATCTGAGGGTGGCGCGCTGAAAACCAATGCCAACGAGGGAAGCGACTGCTGAAGCGAGCGGCACACCAAGGTAGACACGCCAGGATGTGTTCTGGATTTGCGGCAGAACGAAGGCCGGGTTGCGACCAATAATGGCATGGACGGTAAAAGCGCCGAGCACGGAAGCGAGAATGATGCTGCCGATGAGCGGACTGTTCAGGTCCTGTACGATCTCTTCCAGGACAAAGGTAATGGCGGCCAGTGGGGTGTTGAACGCGGCCGCTAATCCTGCCGCGGCACCCGCGGCGGCCGGCCGGCGGCGACGTTGCTTGGGAAGGCCGAGGGCCGCACCCACCTGGGAAGCGACACCACCGGCAATAAAGACCGACGGACCTTCGCGACCGAGACTCATTCCGCCGCCAACGTGAAGGAGTCCGGCGAAGAACTTCACCAGAACCGTGCGCAGCCTAACGAGTCCGAAATCCTGCCAGAAGGCAAACTTGAGTTGCGGGATACCGCTGCCGGCCGCGCTTTGATCGACGCGAGACATGAGAAAGCCGCCGCCTAACGAACAAAAGACTACGACCAGGAAGGTAGCGCCCAGAAAGACGCCAAGGCTACGATGCGAGAGAGCGACAAAGGTGGACAGATAAAGCCACTGGATTCCGAGCTGGAAGGCAACGGCAGCCAATCCACCAGTCAGACCGTAAACTCCGGTGAAGAGGATCGAACGCGTTGATTCTGGAAGACGGTGGAATTGCCGGACAAGAAAAGACACTGTTCGCCTGCCACTAAACGCGGCGGGCGACGGCTGGCAACGAGGGAACGAGAGAAACGAGAATGGACGCAATCGAAGCGCGAGCTTCCCCTAACGAAAAGCTAGGGCGCAGGATCCGGCTGCTGGACCAAAATCGCCCCGGCTTCAGCCTCGTAGGTTTCTTCGACTGGTTGCTTTTCGGCCTTTTCTTCCGGCCAAACGACGTTCCAGGCGAGGTGAAGTTTTTCCAGTGTCCAGATGCAGTAGCGAGTGAAATCGAATTCCCACCACTTTAAGCCATGGGCCGCGCAGCGCGGTTTGGCGTGATGATTGTTATGATAACCTTCGCCGAGCGCGCCGAGGCCAACCCAGAAGTTGTTTTTGCTCTCGTCAGAAGTTTCGAAGCTGCGATAGCCGAACTGTTTCATGTGGCAGATCGAGTTCACCGCCCAGGTCCAGTTGTAGGCAATTGCCATTGGCACATAGAGACACCAGAGCAAACCGGCACCGCCGAGCGTGAGCCAGAGGGTGGCGGCGACGATGAGATGGGGCAGGACATAGAACACGTGGGTCTCCCAAAGCTTGCAATACCAGATCCGGCGAACATCGGCCGCGTAACGCAGGGAACGCTCGCGAAAGGAATGCGGCTTGCGAATCAGCCACATCATGTGGGCATAGGGGAAGCCGTGGCGCGGGCTGTGAATATCCTGGTCGGTATCCGACTTCAGATGATGAAAGCGATGATCTCCTACCCAGGTTACCGGATCGCCTGCCAGACCAACCGCGGAGCCGGTAGCGAAAAAGAACTTAAGCCAGCCCGCCATCTCAAACCCACGGTGAGTAAGATAGCGATGGAGATAAAGGGTAGTGCTAAGCCCGATCCAGAGATAAATCCCCAGCATGATTGGCAGATAAACCAGCTGGAAGCGTGTCCAGAGCGCGGCGACGCCAAGCAACTGGAGCACGACGAGAATCGTGAAAATGGCAACGTTGAACTTCTCGTTCTTAAACATAGGTGAGGGCGTCGAAGCAGGTCGCCGGCCGTCGGACGAGCGAAGGTCGCAGCTTCGCCGCCGGTTTTTAAGAGGGCAAGCAATTTTTGTCCCTGCGGTGCAATAAAGTTCATCTGGCCAGAGTGATGCATCGTGGAACCGACGTCGCACCCGTCGCGATACGCGAGGAAAACTAAACTTAAGATGCGTTCTGCTCTCTCTCATGCTATGAAGGACTTCTTTCCGGGGTGTAGCTTAGCTTGGTAGAGCGCGTGGTTTGGGACCACGAGGCCGCAGGTTCGAATCCTGTCACCCCGAGTGGCGCCATCTCAGATGTTCGTGTACGTCATGGGAAACGCGCCACGGCCGAGGACCATGCACGACCAGAAATGAAGCCAAGATTCTTCGCGCTATTTCTTTGTGCGCTGCCCGTCCTTCTCTCTGCCGGACTTCGGGCGCAATCCTCGCCCACTCCCGGCAGTACCCCTATTCAGGCCGCACACGCAGAGTTACCCGCTGCTCTGCCCGCGGCGTCGCCTTCGCCGACTGCTCCAATCGAACCTCCGTCGCTTATTCCGCCCAATATTTTGCCGCCACCCGAAGCCTTGCCAAAATTGCCCATTTCGCCTGAGCTGCAAAAACTGAATGATCTTTTCAAAGAATCATCGTTAGGCAAACTAGCCGACGAACAGCGCCTGCATCTGCAAATGGTGACTTTGGAAACGCGAATCCGTAATGACGCTGAGTTGCACGCCCTTCGCGCTGCGGCCGACGTCGCCCGGACTGACCTGGAACGACGTCATCGCCTCAAGACCTACTACGAGGCTTACTACGGAAAACTTCATCAACTGGCTACCACTCCCGATCTTCAAGGTTATCTCGTTGCGCAGAAGGCCGCCCATCAAATGACCTTGCTCCAGCCGCGCGTGCGTCACCAAACAGACGAGGCCGCCGCAGCTGCTTTGGCGAAAGAGGCAGCGGCGGCCTCGGTCATCGCTCCAGTTAAAGCCCCCACGCCGGTGCAGGCGCGCGCCACCCAAAAAGTTCGCCCCTGAACGAACCATCAATCGGTTTGTTGCCGCTCATCAAACTGCGGCTAAAATGCGGGAGCGAAAACGGCGCATTCGTCTAGTGGTTAGGACACGGCCCTCTCAAGGCCGGTGCACGGGTTCGATCCCCGTATGCGCTGCCAAATTCTTCATGGGTGCGACCGTACCAGCCATGACATCGCCACCACCGAGATAGGCGCGCGGTCGGCAAGATAAATCTGGCAATGTAAGAGCCGGCCATTGCGAGAAGAGGGGAAGCGACTTTTCCGAGCGTGACGGACGACCAATTGGCGGCCCGAACACGAAGTTTTTGGTATGAAAACGCGCATTATCATTATTGCAGCGTGCCTTGCGGCTGGCGGTGCCGCCGCGGCGCAAACATCCTCTCCGGGCCAGGATCAGGTGCTGACGAGGATCTCGAATCAGACTGGAGTTCCAGTCGATACACTTAGGATGCAAGAGGCGAAGACGGGGCTCGGTTTCGGCGACTTGGAAAAGGCAAACTTACTGGCCAAAGCCTCTGGCCACAGCTTCCAGCAAGTGGTCTCGAGATTCAAAGCTGGTGAAGGTTGGGGAGAAATTGCGCACGATGCCGGTCTTAACCTCGGGAAGATCGTAAGCGAAGCCCATCGAGATGGCCGTGAAGACGCCCGTGATGACGGGGATCGCGATGACCGGGGCGATGGTGAGAAGGCCCGCGATGACAGAGACCGCGATGGCCGGGGCCATGGCGATGAGGCCCGTGACGACAGAGACCGCGATGACCATGGCCGTGGTGAGGTCGCCCGTGATGACAGTGACCGCGACGAGCGGGGCCATGATGGGAAGGGTCGCGCTCCGAACGTCGCGGCGGCGCAGGGCCATCATCGTGTGCTGACGAGGATTTCGAATCAGACTGGAGTTCCAGTCCATACACTTAGGAAGCAAGAGGCGAAGACGGGGCTCGGTTTCGGCGGCTTGGAAAAGGCCAACTTGCTGGCCAAGGCCACGGGTCGAAGCTTTCAACGAGTCGTGTCAAGATTCAAATCGGGTGAGGGTTGGGGAAGGATTGCCCACGATGCCGGTCTCAAACAGGGCAAGCTCGTGAGCCGCGCCCATCGATCGGATAAAATGGCGCAACATGCTCGCAATACTCATGGTCAGAGCGTTCACGGCAAGAGCGCAGTTGCTCACGGCAACAGCGCAGTTGCTCATGGCAGGAGCGCGGTTGCGCGTAGCAACACCAGCCTCCAGCGCGCGAGCTCTGTTTCTCAGGGCAGAGGGACCATTGGCACGATGAACGGGAACACGGGCATGAAGAACATGGGGATGGTGACCGCGAACATAGGCACGATGAATGGTCTCGGTCACAGCAGCGGATCTGCCCCGATGCGCGGTGGCGGAGCGGTGCATGGGATGGGCCATGGCCACGGCGGACGGTAGGCTGTTGGTTCCGTTTCGTATAACAGAGCTTTTGGTCCGACGTCCCAGAAGCGGGTAGGTGGACTAGTCCACGCGAGGCAGAAAAAACGGTGTTGGGTCTGATTCATCATACCCGACACCGGAAAAACGTCCGGATAATTTCGGACACGCGAACTGGCTATATTTGAGCGAATACGCCAAATCGACGAATGTCTATTTTCCCCTCTAAGCTGCGAGCCCACGCAGCGTTATTCCGGAATCGCGCAAGCTTGCGAAGTGTTCAAATCGGGTTCGATCCCAGCATGCGCTGCGACCCTTCTTCTTCGTCTGGGCGCAGAGTCTGACGCTTTCCTTATGGTGGCTGACTAGCCACTCGCTTTTACCTCGAAGAGCTCCCGCGATTGCCTCGTTAGGCGAACATGCTTTGGCACCGTCCTTTTTGCCGTCGACTCGCCACCTCCAGCAACTTGCACTTGTCGCGACTGAGCCTTCTATTTTTGTTGTGCGTCTACCGTCAAGTCAGCCGCAGAATTTTACCGGCCTTCTTCTTGTCGCGCACCCCAGCATGCTGGATCCGAATTTTCGGCGCAGCGTTCTTTTTATTTCCTCGCATGACACGGCGCAAGGTGCACTCGGCCTGATCGTCAATCGGCCACTCGATAAACACGTCTCCGATCTGGTTACCGAACCACCCCCAGCCGCGCTCGCCGATGTGCCGGTTTTTCTCGGCGGTCCAGTCGGAACCAATCAGTTGATGTTTGCTTCTTTCGATTGGAATGGAACTGACTCGCTTCGCCTGACTTCAAACGTCGCTCTCGAGGACGCCGATAAAATGGCCGAGAAAGATCACACTGTGATCCGCGCCTTTGTCGGCTACGCCGGTTGGAATGCCGGTCAGCTGGAAAATGAGTTGAGCCAGAACGCGTGGGTTCTGCAGAAGCCGACCCGCGAAGCCCTCCGCCCTGAGCGATTACCCCGGCTGTGGTTCGAGATCATGCGAGGACTTGGGCCATGGTTCAAGATGCTCTCGGCCGCGCCGGACGATCCGTCTTTGAACTAGCTTCGTGCCTTGTTCGGTGCGAAAAGCTTCGCGCATATGATGATCGGCGTCCCGAAAGAAATTAAACAACAGGAGAATCGCGTCAGTCTCCTGCCGTCTGCAGCCTACCAACTGACAAAACGCGGCCACACCGTTCTGGTCCAAAAGGGCGCGGGCGCCGGCACTGGTTACCCCGATGCTGATTATGCCTCAGCAGGCGCGAAAATTGTCGATAACGCACCCGATCTTTTTCGGCAGGCGGACATGATCGTAAAAGTGAAAGAGCCGCTGCCGTCTGAATGGGAGTTGCTGCGCAAAGGACAAATTCTTTTTACCTATCTCCATCTCGCCGCGAGTAAGCAGTTGACGGAAGCGCTGCTCAAATCGGGAGTCACGGGCGTCGCTTATGAAACGATTCAGGTCGGCAACCGGCTTCCGCTGCTCGAGCCGATGAGTGAGATCGCCGGCCGCATGTCCGTTGTGATGGGTGCCTATTTTCTGGCAAAGCACAACGGCGGGAATGGTGTGCTGCTGGGCGGCGTGCCCGGTGTGCTCCCGGGACGTGTGATCGTGCTTGGTGGCGGCACATCGGGGGTAAACGCCGCGCGAATGGCGACCGGCCTGGGCGCGGACGTCACGATCCTCGAAGTAGACGTGGAGCGAATGCGTTTCCTCGATATCACGATGCAAACCGCACACACGCTTTATTCGAGCGAAGCGCATTTGCAGGAATTGATGCCCTCGACCGATCTGCTTATCGGCGCGGTGCTCGTGCCTGGTGCCAAGGCGCCCAAACTGATTACGCGCGAAATGCTGCGCAAAATGCGCGCGGGGACCGTGCTGGTCGATATTGCGATCGATCAGGGCGGATGTGTGGAAACTTCACGGCCCACCACTCACCAGGATCCTATCTACGTCGAAGAAGGCGTGATTCATTACTGCGTGGCGAACATGCCGGCGGCCTACGCGCGCACCGCGACTCAGGCCCTAACGAACATCACTTATCGCTATGTGGAGCTGCTGGCCGATCTCGGCCTGAAGGGAGCCTGCGAACGCCAGCCGGCACTTGTCGGCGGCATTAATACCATGGATGGCCGGCTCACCTGCCGCGCCGTCGCGGAGGCGCACGGCCTGCCTTACGAGCCGCCATTCCCAGCCCCTAACGACGTCGCATTTCCTTCATAGCCGGGCCTTTTTCGCACCTAACCCCGGAAAATAAAAATCGCGCAGGGCCGAAAAGTTCGCTTGCCCCGATTCAATAGTTAACCCAACGTGGGCCTTCATCCATTACCTATGAAGAAATATATCTGCATCCTGGCGGGCGCTGCGCTCCTCGTGGCGTGTGAACAAAAAACCGAAACGGTGGCCCCGGCGGCTTCACCGGCGGAGAGCACGACTGAGAATAACACGACGGTGGTAAACCCGCCGGCGTCGACGAGCCCGGCTGAGTCCACTCCAATGGCCACGATGACTCCAGCCGCCTCTGAAGGCAGCACGACGGAGTCGACCACCACGGAGTCGACCACGACCGAAGCGTCGCCCACGCCTTAACTCCAATCTTTACCTGTAAAGGCAAGATCTTCCTCCGGGCCTGACCCCGGGGGAAGATTTTTGCTGTACGGAAGCGCGCCCGGCACCGGCTGGAATAACCAGCAGGGCCTTTGGAAATCAGAGAGATCGCCGCCGCTTTCTCACTTCGCCTCGCTCTCTTGAGGCGCGAGAACAACCAACGCTCTCGGCGCGATCCGAAATCGCATCGGACTTTGCAATCTCTCTAACTCACCGTCGACCGCTGCCCGCAGGTGTTTGTGCCGAATGGCGTCAATCGTCACGTCCCGCGCACAAAACACCTCGTAATCAGTTTGCATCCTGAGCTGGCGGAGCATGGTGCGAAGGCCAAGCCGAAAGATAGTATACCGCCCGGACATGCGCGCGACATAGACAACGAATTTACCCCGGTCCAGACATTCTCTCCCGACCAACTTGAAACTCTCCACCTGATAGGCATTCGAACAGACAAGCATCGCAGGTGTCTCGCGCGCCACCTCGCCTTCTTTCGTCGCCAACCGTACTCGCAATTGCGGCGGCGAACGAAACGCACTCAGAATGACCGAGAGATAGGCGCTTAGCTGACTGCGGCCGAAACGACGATATAACTCCCGCCGCTTTATGAGCACTTCCGGATGGATTCCGAGACTAAAGTTATTCAGCACCAGCCGTCCATCCAGGTCCAGAACCAAAGCTCGAACCTGCCAACCATCCAGGATGACTCGTGCCGCCGCTTCGATATCGAGCGGGATCGCAAGATTGCGAGCAAAATAGTTAAATGTGCCAAGCGGAATTACTCCCAGAGTCTTGCCGGCATGCAACGCCACTTCTCCTACCGTGCAGATCGTGCCATCACCTCCTGCGGCTACCAGGATCTCGCATTCGCCCGTCGCTTTTTCGCGCGCCAGTCGCACCAGTTCCTCGCCCTGGCTGACCGAGATGTTAAAAGGCCTTCCTGATTCGCCGAAGACTTTCTCCAGCTTCGCTCGCGCTTCCCTGGCACGCTGTGCGCCCGAACCAGCATTGAGAATGACCTCGATACATTTCGCCACCGAGCCTATCTAAACCACGATCTAAATATTGGCGACTTCTAACTCTTTGTCCTCTTCCGCCGAGTATTGGTAGGGAGGGCTGGTAACAACCGGGGTATACTTGAAGTTATGCTTCGGCGGCGGCGAATCGGTCTGCCATTCCAATCCCGTTGCACGCCACGGATTAGGCCCCGCAAAGCGTCCGTACTTAAGCGACCAAAGCAGATAGATCAGCGGCAAAAGATAACCGACGCCCAGGATCGAAGCACCTGCCGTGGAAAGGACATGAAAGACCTGAAACTCGGGAGGGTAAGCGTGGTAGCGTCGTGGCATCCCAAGATAGCCCAGCAAGAACTGCGGAAAGAAAGTAAGATTGAATCCGATGAAAGTGATAATGGCCGCCGTTTTCCCGATAAATTCCGAGTAGAGTCGACCGGTGATCTTTGGCCACCAATAGTGTAACCCACCCATGAACGCCATCACCATTCCTCCCACCATGATGTAATGGAAATGTGCTACGACAAAGTATGTATCGGTCACATGGACATCGACGGCGAGCGAGGCAAGGAACAGTCCGGTAAGCCCGCCAATTGTAAAAAGACCGATGAAACCCAGGGCGTAAAGCATCGGCGTCTGAAAACTGATGGACCCCTTGTAAAGGGTCGCGGTCCAATTAAAGACCTTGATTCCCGACGGAACCGCCACAATAAAACTCAGAATGGAAAAGACCATTCCGGCATAGATCGATTGGGAACTAACGAACATATGATGGCCCCAGACGATAAAGCCCAGGACGGCAATGGCCATACTGGAACACGCGACCCAGGCGTAGCCGAAAATCTGCTTACGCGCGAAACAGGGGATGAGTTCGCTGATCACTCCCATTCCAGGCAGGATCATGATGTAGACCGCAGGATGTGAGTAAAACCAAAAGAGATGTTGAAAAAGGATCGGGTCGCCTCCCAGCTTGGGGTCAAAGATGCCCACGCCCCAAAATCGCTCGACCGACATCAGGGCGAGAGTGATTGCGAGCACGGGAGTTGCCAGCACCATGATGAGACTCGTGGCGTAGAGCGACCAGATAAAGAGCGGCAGCCGAAACCAGGTCAGCCCCGGCGCCCGCATTTTGTGAATGGTCACAATGAAATTGAGTCCCGTGACGATAGAGGAAAACCCGGCCACGAAGACACCGGCTGCCATCGAGATCACATGGGAGTTAGCGTAGGTCGTGCTATACGGTGTGTAGAAAGTCCAGCCCGTATCCACACCGCCGTGAATCAGCGACCATAACGCCAGCGCCCCGCCGAGAATAAAGATATACCAGCTCATCAGATTCAGTCGTGGAAACGCGACATCGCGTGCGCCGATCATGAGAGGAATGACAAAGTTCCCAAGCACCGCCGGAATGGATGGAATAAGAAAGAACCAAACCATGAGGACGCCATGGATGGTGAAAAGCTTGTTGTAAGTCTCCGAGGTAACCAAATCACCCTGCGGGGTGAGCAATTCAATCCGCATCATCGCGGCCGCCACACTCGCGATCGTGAAAAAGAGAATAATCGTCCAGAGATAGAGAAGGCCAATCCGCTTATGGTCGGTAGTGAGGAGCCAGGAGCGAACACTATGGTCACGACTCAGATAATTTAGGGCCGCGACTTGACCGGATGTCTCAATGATTGTCGCCGTCGCGTTCTTGGACTCTATTGCGGTGCTTCCGTTCATCTCCCGTCAGGTTGCGTCTCTCCGATGGACTTTAGGTAGGCGATGATCTGCATGACCTCGGCCTCGCTGATATGGCCGGTAAAACTTGGCATGAGGTTGTCATAGCCAGCAGATATCTGTTTACCCGGCAGAAGAATGGAATCGCGAATGTACTGGTCGTCCGCCGTTACGACTTCACCGGAATGGAGCGGCACCTGTTTCCCATAGATTCCTTCGAGCGGTGGCGCATGCACAACGGAGTTGGCTTCATGACATCCGCTGCATCCCTTCTCCCGAAAAAGGCGACGTCCCTCCAAGGCAATCGCCGTGCCCATCTCACCCGACGCTAGCCAGCGTTGGTAATCGGCCGCTTCCATGACGACCACCCGGCCAATCATCTTGGAGTGATTGGTTCCACAATATTCCGCGCAGAAGAGATGAAACTCTCCGACCCGGGTTGGGCGAAACCATTCCGTCGTATACTTTCCGGGAACTACGTCCTGCTTTATGCGAAAGGCTGGAATGTAGAAGCTATGAATGACATCCTGTGAAGTCATTGTCAGATTCACCGTTTGCCCGAGCGGCAGGTGTAACTCATTGATCTCCTTTTTTCCTTCCGCATGCTCCAGTTTCCACATCCATTGCCTGGCCACCACCTGCACTTGCAAGGCGTTTCGTGGCGGCCGCTCTATGTGGTAATAAAGCGTCGCTCCCCAGGCAAAAAAGCCGGTCGAAATGATCAGGGGAAGCAGCGTCCAACCACTCTCCAAGAGGTTGCTTCCCGCAGACGGATTCGAACGGTCCGCAGAAGAGCCGCGCCGGTAACGAATGGAAAAATAAGTAATAGGAAAGAATACGACGACACAAAAGAAAAGACTCATCAGAACGAGACCGAAGAAGAGCCAATCCACTTGCGCCGCGCTCGTGGAGGCCTGCGGCGGAAAGAGATGAAAACTGTCCATCTTAGCCCGCCTCCTGAGATCGGTTCCGCGCTGCCCCCCCTCTTGCCAGGCTAAGTATCCACCAGGCCATAAGAACGACCGTGCTCACTCCCAGCACTCGCAGCCCCGTTAGAACGAGCTCACCATATTTGCCTGTGACAGGGCTATAGCGACAACAAAGGAGGATAAGTTCCTTAATTAGCGAGCCTTCTTGCCCATTGCCGGCAGCAATGATAGCGCTTCTCAACTCGTCCGGATTAAAGTTAACGCCAAAGAAGTAGCGGGAAATCCTGCCGCCCGGCGCCAGGACAACAAACCCACTTGGGTGGGCATACTCACGTGTAGCCAGATCGTATTTAAAACGGAAACCCACCTCGTTCGTTAACTGGGCAATTGCTCCCTCGTCACCCGTAAGAAAATGCCAGCCGCTCTCAGCCTTCGGCCGGCCGTAACGCTTCAGATATTCGCGCTTCTTCGCCGTCGCGATCTCTGGTGTCTCATTTGGATCAATGCTTAAATCGACAATATTGAAGTCGCGGCCAACATCAAAACGCAACTCCTGCAACGATTCGATTAGCCCGTCGTTGATCAGCGTGCACAACATCGGGCAATGATAATAACCCAGGATGAGTAGGGTCGGCTTATCGTTAAACAGATCTCCGAGGGAGACACTTTTCTTGTCCGAATCCCGGAAGACCAGACTTCGCGAAAGCTGCTGGCCCAGATGTTGATCGTAGGTGATCCGCTTAAGATCAGAGGGCGATAAACTCGTATCCGCGCACAAAGACCCTGTGATCAGCCATATAATTGTTAGGCACGCAGCACATCCCCGAAGACTCATGGCGTTTCCTCCGGAGCCGGCGGGGTTATCGGCTTTGCTGGTTGGGCATCGTTCTGCGGACGCGATTGCATGAGCTGCAACCGCGTTTGCCCTCCACCCACTTCAGGCAATCCCCGCTCGACCAGTAACTGCATCGCGCGCGAGATTGGAATATGACTAATTCTCTCGCGTCGATCGACCCAGCCATAAGTCTCCAAGCGGACTTTACCGGCCAGATCGTTCTCCGCACGTTCACTTCCCGGATGCACAAGTAATCGCGGTTCGGGAAATTCCCCTGCCCTTGCCGCCAATTGCCTGGTGATATTCTTACTTGTCTGGCCGCGGTTAAACCGATGCAAGACTCCGCCGCAAAGGAGCAAGGAGAGCGCAATCAGCACGAGAACAAGGCCCGCAACCATGATCAGGCCGATCACGTCTGCATCCTTCCTTTCGTGGGTTGCGTTTTCGGTCTGTTGGCCCTGCGGAATCATATCAAAGTAGCGACCGCAAAGCGTGGGTCGTTGATTGGGAGAAGCGGTTTGCTTTGCAGTTTGAAGAAGAAGACAAAAAGCCAGACGCCGCCAATACCAAACAGTGCCGTAGAGTCGAGCCAGCTGATATGAATGCCATTCGGATAAAAGCTGGGCGTAATCAGCCACCAGACGTCGACTATGTGTGCGACAAACATGACGGCGGCAACCGTAGCCAAAGCGCGCCGTGTCTGTTTCACCTGGCGTGAGAGAAGTAGAAAGAACGGCCCGAAAAAATGAAACAGAACAAGAAACGCCGCCACCCAGCGCCAGCCGCCGGCGATTCGATGCAGATACCACGAAATCTCGTGCGGCAAATCCCCCGACCAGATTACGAGTAACTGCGCAAAAGCCATGTATGCCCACAACATGGTGAACGCGAGCAGGAGGCTCCCCAGATGGCGAAAGTTTTCTTTCCCGATAGTCTCGGCCAGCGAACTACGCGGACCAATCCAGGCCAGCAACAGAATTACAAAAGCCAGACCGCTCAACATCTGACCAATACAGATGAGGACAGGAAACATGGTCGAAAACCAATCGACCTCCAGCGACATGACCCAGTCAACGAAAGTAACGGTAATCGTGAGAGGGTAAAGTACCAGGCCGGGACCACTCCATTTGCGCAAACGTTTCATTGGTTCGACGTCGTGAGTGAGATCCTGAGCGTGCGAAAGACTATTTAGCCGCCAGGCCAATCCACTCCAGAGAAGGAACACGACGATCGTTTTCGCGACGAACCAGGGTATACTCAAGTAAGGATGCCTGTGCTGTAACACCTGGTTCGCTGCCACCTCTTCAGGTCGCGCCCAGGGATACAAGTGATGCACCCCAAAGAAGATCGGAATAAAAAAGAAACCTAACAGTGGCAGAGTGCCCCCAGCCGCCTCAAACATGCGGCGAATTGGCCAACCCCATTTTCCACCTGTCAGGTAGTGAATCATGAGAAAAGCCATGCAGCCAAGAGCCACTCCCAGCCAGACGAGCTCAGCAAAGAGGTAGGAAATGAAGAATTGGCGGGGGTTGACAACCCACCCTGACAAAGAGAGGAGGAGACAGGCCACGCCAATCGCCAGTATGAACCATTTACGCCGCCCGATGACTGCTTCGAGTCCTTCGTTCACTGCGCCCCCTCCAATTTCCTTATCTCGTTAGGCGGCACATCCTCCGGATTGGCATGCTGGCTAAGCTGAAGCGCGCGGATATAAACCGCGATCGCCCAACGGTCCTGCGGCTCGATCCGTGAAGCATAGGAATACATCACGCCGTAACCGTTGGCGATCACATCATAGAAATGGCCGAGCGGCGCATTGCGCAGCCGATCGGTATGATAGCTCGGCGGGGCTGGAAATCCGCGCCGCACAACTTCACCATCGCCCGCCCCGGTGACGCCGTGGCATACCGCACAGTAGATGTCGAAACGTTCCCGTCCGCGTTGCAGCATTTCCGGCGTCAGCTTGAGCGGAGCCGGCAGATAGGCGGTAAGGAGATCGTCGTTTAAACCGGTGGTAAACGCGTCGTTCGACAACGCGCCGTGATATTCCACCGTGTGGAGAGGAAGCGGCCGCGCGGAGGTACCGTTGGCAAAGAAGTCCGTCCCAGAATAGGGCTTGGTTCGGGGCTGGTTGTACATATCCTGCCGGCAAGCACCAACAAGCAGCGCCATCGTCGCCACCAGACACAAGCCGACTCTCACCTCGCAACCTCCGCGACCATTAACGGCTCAAGACTTTCAAGGAAGGCGCGTGTTTTACCTTCCTCAAAGAGAGAATCGTCTGCCTCAATGCAGAGAAAGAAGCGATCCTGCGATGCGCGCTCAAACTCTGGCAGATTGAACATCGGATGGTAAGGCCGGGGCAACCCGTTTAGACCTAACGAGACAAAGAACGCGGTGAGCGCGGCACCCAGAACGGTGAGCTCGAAAGTAATGGGAATGAACGAGGGCCAGCTATGCAGCGGGCGCCCACCAACGTTCATCGGATAACTGACGACGCTGGCAAACCACTCCATAAAGTAGGCGCTGCATCCACCAAGGATGCCAGCGCAAAGGACGAGCAACGGAATGCGACTGCTTTTCCCCAGCGCCTCAGCCAATCCTTCAATCGGAAAAGGAGTGTAACCGTCCATCCGGCGATAGCCCTGGGCATAAGCCTGCTCGGCGGCGTGGACGAGTTCCGCATCGCTCTCAAACTCCGCGGCCAGGCCGTAAAGCGGGTCGTGCTTCATAGAGCGTTAGCCTTCTGCGGTTCGGCGACTAACTCCCGCGATTCAGAAATTGAGATCATGGGAAGGAAGCGCACGAAGAGGAAAAGAAGTGTTAGAAACAGCCCGACACTGCCAAAGAGCACCGCCCAATCCCAGATAGTCGGGTAAAACATGCCCCAGGCGGATGGCATAAAGTCCCGATGCAAACTCGTAATGACAATCACAAACCGTTCGATCCACATCCCTACATTGATGAACAATGCCACGACGAAGAGGGTAAGCGGGTTGCGGCGAATACGCGCTGACCAGAGAGCCTGCGGGATTACGACGTTGCAAAGCATCAGGACCCAAAAGACCCAGCCGTAGGGCCCGAAGGCTCGGTTCACCATCATATATTCTTCAAATATGTCGCCGCTATACCACGACATGAAGGCCTCGATGAAATAGCCGTACGCGACCATTAATCCGGTCACGAACATGACATTCGCCATGTTGTTCAGATAGCGTTCGGTAATAAGCTGCTCAAGATGGTAGATCTTCCGAACGGGTATGACGATGTTTAGCACCATGGCAAAGCCAGAGTAAATGGCACCCGCCACGAAGTAAGGCGGGAAAATGGTGGAATGCCAGCCAGGAACCATCGCGACAGCGAAATCGAAGCTCACCACGCTATGGACGGAAAGGACGAGCGGCGTAGCCAGTCCCGCTAATAACAAGTAAGCGACCTGGTGTCGTTGCCAGTGCGCGGCAGAGTTACGCCAGCCCAGGGCAAGGACGCCGTACACCTTCCTTTGCCAAAGCTTCTTCGCCCGGTCGCGAACGGTTGCCAAGTCGGGCACCAGGCCGAGATACCAAAACAGTAGCGAAACAATGAAGTAAGTGCCAACCGCAAAGACGTCCCAGACCAGTGGACTGCGAAATTGCGGCCAAAGTCCCATCGTATCCGGATACGGGAAGAGGTAGTAGAAGAGCCAGGGGCGACCGAGGTGCAGGAGCGGCATGAGTCCGGCACAAGCGACGGCGAAAAGAGTCATGGCCTCGGCAAATCGGTTAATGGCCGTGCGCCAATGCTGAAACATGAGGAGAAGAATCGCGGAGATAAACGTGCCTGCGTGGCCGATTCCCACCCACCAGACAAAGTTTACGATCGCGAAGCCCCAGGCGACCGGAATGTTAACCCCCCAGATTCCAACGCCGCGAATTAACAGCCAGGAGACCGCGAAAAAGAAAAGCATGAGCAGAGCAAAGGCGATGATAAAACCCACCCACCACGGCGCCGGCTGCCAGTTGCGCAGGACGATTGAACCGATGGTCTCGTTAACGGTCTCGTAAGTCTGGTTGGGGCCGAGAAGATTGGCCGGATAACCGAGCGGCGACATTCGCGCCTTCCTTTGCTCGTCAGGTGGAATAGTCTTCATGACTTTAGATTCTGGCTGGGGTTCCAGAGCTTCGCCGCATAGCTCGTGCGCGGCCGGGTATTCAATTCCGCCAGCATGCCATAATCGAGTGGCTGGTGCTTCAGTCGCGAAACACGGCTGTTAGGATCATGGGTGTCACCAAAAGTAATGGCTTCCGCGGGACACACCTGGGCACAGGCCGGAATGACTTCACGGTCGCGGATTCTACGATTTTCCAGCTGTGCAGTAATTCGGGTCGCGTTAATCCGTTGCAGACAGTAAGTGCACTTCTCCATCACGCCGCGACAGCGCACAGTTACGTCAGGATTTTCTACCAGTTTCTCGCTCGGAGAGAGGGCGCCATTATATTCCAGAAAATTGAAACGCCTGACTTTGTAGGGACAGTTATTTGAGCAATAGCGCGTGCCAACACAACGGTTATAGACTTGGACGTTCAATCCTTCGTCGTCCGTCACAGTGGCGGCCACAGGACAAACCAGCTCGCAAGGAGCATGCTGGCAATGCATGCAGGGCACCGGTTGATGATGAAACTCCGGCGCGTTTTCCGAACCCGCGTGATAAAGGTCCACACGAATCCAGTGCATCTCTCGGCCGCGAGTCACTTGAGTCTTACCAACGACCGGGATGTTGTTTTCTGCCTGGCAGGCAATGGTGCAGGCACTGCAACCGATGCAGGTGTTGAGATCGATCACCATCCCCCAGGCGTAGCCGGCATTCTCAAACTCATCCGGATGATAGAGTGTCTCGTCGTGCTTCGGTACGTCAGCCATCTCGGGCGCGAAACTGGGTCGCTGAAGGAATTCGACGAGAGTGCCTGCGCGATACATTGCGCGACCCTCGATGCTGAAATGATTCTGCGTAGTGGCGAGTGTCACTCGGCGTCCGAGTTTGCGCATCGCCAGACCGCTCCCCTGCCAAAGGGAGTCACTTGTGCGCAGAGAATATGCGTCATAGCCCTTGTTCGTGCCTACTCGACCGGATCGCTGGCGACCGTAGCCCAGGTGTAGAGTTATGGTGTTTTCGGCTTGCCCAGGGGTAATCCAAACCGGCACACCCAGCTTTCGTCCGCGGAAAGTCAGTTCAACATAGTCGCCGTTCTCCAATTTTTCGCGACGGGCCAGGACAGGGCTAATTAGCGCAGTGTTATCCCAGGTAACTTTAGAAAATGGCTTGGGTAACTCCTGAAGCCAGCCATTGTTGGCATAACGACCGTCGAGTACGCTGGGATCAGGACGAAAGATGATTTCCAAGTTACCTGCAGCAATGGCCGAGGAAGGTTGCAGCGCTGTGGTCTGCGCGGGGCCAGCCGCGGGAGTTAGCTCACTGCCGATGCCTGGAGTCGCGCCGCTGCTCAACAGCCTGTGCCATTGGCTTTCGAAGGTGTGACTGGGCGCGGTTTTTTTCCACGTAGCCTTAACGAGTTCGTAGGCTGGCCGGACTGGTTGTCCAATGAAAGCATCGAGCAACTGATGCGCGGAAATGCCCTCATAGAGTGGCTCGACGAGCGGCTGGACGATTGTGACTGTGCCATCGAAGGCGCGGATATCGCTCCAGCTCTCCAGAAAATGAGTCGCCGGAAGATGCCAATGACAGCGCGCGGAAGTCTCGTTCGCGTGCAGGCCGTGGTGCACGCTGAGTCTAATCTTTTGCAATGCCTGGGCGAAATTGAGATCGGTTGGTGCGTCGTAAACCGGGTTGCCGCCCAGAATGATGAGTAAGTCGACCGTTGCGCGATGCATGTCTTCGACCAGACTTTGCAGCGACTGCAACTGATTGACGGGATTGGCTTCGACCGGCGCGCAATGCCGAATGGTGGTGCCAATGTTGCCTAACGACTGATTGATTTGGGCCACGAGCGCGTGCACTTCGGGCGGCTGTGTCTCACCCGCGATAACGATGCTTGCGCCGGGGTTGGCGCGGAGATCCTGCGCCGCGGCCGATAGCCATTTGGCTGCGTTTTGCGGCACATCTGCCCCGGCCCCATCGGCGCCGACCAAGGCGGCGAGGGCAGCCGAAAGCTGCGGAATATGGTGAGATGCGACGGGCAAACGATGGTCCGCGTTGGAGCCAGTGATGCTCGGAGTTGGCTCCGCCGCATAGAAGCGGCTCATGGTTGCGCCCTCCGGCTTCTCGATTCGCCGGCGCGCGGCGAAGTCGTGCGTGTGCTTCAAGGCCGCCGGATGGAGAAAAAGAAAATCGGAATCGAGAGCGACGATTACCTTCGCCTTCGTGAAATCGTAAAGCGTCTCCGCGCCGAAAACGCCGCCCGGTTTCGCATCGCGACTGGCATCGCGTGTGAGCGGATCCCATTGATGCCATTTGGCGCCGGGAAACTTCTGCGCGATTGCATGCAACTGCGCGGCAAGCGTTGGCGAGGTTACGGTCTGGGTAAGAAAGCGGATGCCCGCCCCGCCGCTCGAGGCTTGCGCGCTGAGCGCGAGATTAAGACGCTCGAGGAAAATGCCCCAAGTGCTGATGGAGCCATTATTCGTCAGGGTTTTGGCTCGGTCGGGATCATAAAGGTCGAGCAGGTCGGCCTGCGCCCAAATCGTGGTGGCGCCAAGACTGGCCGGATGATCACGGTTCCCTTCGATTTTCGTCGGTCGTCCTTCGTTGCTCTTAACGACGATCCCCTGGCCATAACCGCACATGCTGGTGGCGCTCGCGAAGTAGAGCGGTTTTCCGGGAACGACATTTTCGGGCTGCTCGACGTAGGGAACGATTTTCTCGATCGGCTGTTTGGTACATGCACCGACTCCGGCGAGCGCGACGGAAGCGCCCATCAGGCGCAAAAAATCACGCCGATGCAGTTCGTTAGTCCACTCGGAAGCACCACGAGGGAATTCGCGATACAAACGTTCGAGAAAATCCGGCGTCTGCGCCAGTTCGTCGAGGCTGCGCCAAAATCGGCCATGACCGATTGCGGGTGGCGGGTTGGCGAGTTTGGCGTTCTCCTTGCCGCTCGATCCGGGAATGTTCATCGGTGGCAGACGGAGCAGTTCGTCAGGCGACCGGTCGTGTCGATCTGGTATTGCCTAACGAGTTGGAGTCCTTTTGTTTTTTGATCGGACGGCGGTTGCCAATGCAGGTTGTAGATTTCGGAGCGCGGCCGGACATAATCCTGCGGGGCGCGGTGACACTCGAGGCACCACTTCATGTAGAGCGTTTGCGTGCGACGGGTGAGCGGCATCTCATCGAGCGCGCCATGACAGGTGGAGCAGCCGACACCTTTGGCGATATGGATGCTGTGGTTGAAGAAGACGAAGTCGGGCAGATCGTTTACCCGATTCCATTTGATCGGTTCGTTAGTCGTTAGGCTGGCACGGACCGGCTGAAGGGGCGGCGCTTCCGTCCAGAGCTGCGAGTGGCAGCTCATGCAAATGTGCGTGCTCGGGATGCCGGCGAAGGACGATTTCTCCACCGAGGTGTGGCAATACCGACAGTCTATGCCGTCGTCCCCGACGTGATGTTTGTGGCTAAACGGGACCGGCTGTTCGAGCGGCACATCGACATAGGTCGTGTAGGGCGACCAAAAGACCGCGTAGCTGGTCCAACCGGCGCCGCAGACGAAAGCGACGAAGCCGAAGATGATCACCCGTGCATGGACGTTGGCGCTGGGCGAAAAGATTTGGGCCATGAAAGCACGCTCGTTTCGCTAGCCCGTGCCCACCCAGCGTCCCGCCTCCCGCAGATCGTGCAATCCAGATGAGCGCACAATTTCTCGTCCGAACCAGGGCGCGATCTTACTGAGGCATTCCTGCCATTTCTTTTTGCCGACCAGGAGAACGCGCTGGTCATGAACCTCGACCAACTTTTCCCAAATTCGCACGGTGATCAGATTGCCGTCTTGGTGCGGAATTTCGTGCATCGAAAATAGCTGCGAAGTGGCAGGGCCGACATTTCTTCATCGAGGCAGGAGCCGCCGGAGGATGTCGCGAATTTGCCTCAACGTTGCCGTTGCTGCGAAGCGGCCGCGGATTTTTCAGACAACATCTCGGCCGTGTTCACGAGTCCGACATGGGTGAAAGCCTGCGGGAAATTGCCGAGCAGCCGTTTTTTTCCGGGATCATATTCTTCGGAGAGAAGGCCGACGTCGTTGCGTAAATCGAGCAGGCGCTCGAACAGTATTCGCGCATCTTTTTTGCGCCCGATAAGGTGATAGCAGTCGGCCAGCCAAAAGGAGCACGGCAGAAAAACTCCCTCGTTACCTGGCAGCCCGTCGATCTTTTTTTCTTCGGGCCGATACCGGAGGACGAAACCATCTTTGAACAGCTCGCGCTCGACCGCCGCAATCGTGTTGACGACACGTTCGTCGTTAGCGGGGAGGAAGCCGACCAGTGGCAAGATGAGAATGCTCGCGTCCATCGCGTCGGAGCCATAGTATTGGGTGAAGGCTTTCTTCTTTTTGTTGTAGGCGCGCCGGCACACTTCGCGATGAATTTTGTCGCGGAGCTTTTTCCAGCGCTCGAGGTGATCGTTCGCCGCGCAGCTGCAACTCTCGACGAGCTTGACCGCACGATCGAACGCGACCCAGGCCATCACCTTGGAATGGGTGAAATGCCGCGGACCGCCGCGCACCTCCCAGATACCACTGTCAGGCTTATCCCATTTCGTCTCAAGAAATTGGAGCAGGCTTACCAACATTCGCCACTCCGGGTTGGCCATTTCGATTCCGGCGCGATGCGCGTGATACATGGCGTCGACCACCTCGCCAAAAACGTCGAGCTGGAATTGGTCGGCTGCGGCATTGCCGATCCTAACGGGCCTGGAATTTTCATAGCCGTTGAGCCATGGGAGTTCGAACTCGCTCAGACGGCGCTCCCCGTGGACGCCGTACATGATCTGGGTCTGCGAGGCGCTGCCGGCAATGGCGCGCAGGAGCCACTGTCGCCAGGCCTTGGCTTCCTCCTGGTAGCCGACGCTGAGGAGGGCGAGTAGCGTAAACGTGGCGTCCCGCAACCACGAGTAGCGGTAATCCCAGTTGCGCGATCCACCGATTTGTTCCGGGAGCGAAGTAGTGGGTGCGGCAACGATGCCGCCGGTCGGAGCGTAGGTCAGGCCCTTGAGGGTGATGAGGGAACGCATGACGGCGTCATGCCACGGTCCACTGCGCTCGTAACGTTGCGACCATTCATGCCAATAGCTTTCCGTATCGCGCAGGGCATCCTCGGCGTTGACTTCTTTCGGCGGCAATTCGTGTGACGCATACCAGGTCAGCACGAACGGCACGCGCTCGCCTTTTGCGACGGAAAATTCAGCGACTGTCTTGAGATCTTCGCCGTGGGTGGGGATTGGCGTGTGGAGGATAAGCGCGTTCGGTCCCGCAACGGCTTCGAGTCCGTCATAACGTCCGCGCACCCAGGGGACGGTTGAGCCGTAGTCGAAACGGATAACGAGCTCCATCCGAAGCTTCACCCTGCCGGCGAGACCTTCGACGATGCGGACCACGTCGGGGTTGGTGCCGCGCGGCGGCATAAAATCGATGAAGCGCAAAGTGCCCTCGCCGGTCGTGACTTCGGTCTCAAGGATCATGGTGTCACCGCGATAACGGCGTGCGCGCTTTCGCACACGACCCTGTGGGGTAAAGCTCCAGGAACCGTTTTCGCGTGTGCCTAACAATGCCGCAAAACAGGCGGCGGAATCGAATCGCGGAAGGCAAAGCCAATCGATGCAACCGTCCCGACTCACGAGCGCACCGCTCTGCGTATCGCTGAGAAACGCGTAGTCCTCGATTCGAGCGAAGTGTGGCCGCGCGCTGCGTCTCTTCATCCCTCGGCGTTATCGGAAATTTTGAACGCCTTTCCCGCAGGGCACGTCACAATTTGAGAAGCTATGAAAATTCCGCGCCATCGCAAAGTTATCGTTTCTGCGGCGGCCCTGGCGTTTACCGCCACGCAGTTTTTAAGCGCTGCAGACCCGCCCTCAATGTCGTTGAGCGCTCAAGGACACGCGATCTCATATTCTTCGGTCAATGGAGCAGTGAAGGACAAGGGTATGAAAGTGGAGCGCAAGAACGGAACGATCGTGGTTACGTTGCCGAAAGCCTGATTTTTGCAAGGGAGGAGGAAAGCGGGCGCTCTTTGGTGGAGGGCGCCCGCGATGCCTAATCTGCCTGCGCCAATTGGGCAATGCCGTCACGCGTCAGGCGAAAGATGGTCCAATCCTCGTTCGGCCGGGCTCCGAGCTTGCGGTAAAATTGGATCGCCGGCTCATTCCAATCGAGCACCGCCCATTCCATCCGGCCGCAGGCGCGCTCCTGTGCGATCTGCGCCAGCCTAACAAGAAGGGCGCGCCCATAACCGCGGCCGCGTTTTTCCGGCCGAACGAACAGATCCTCCAGATATAACCCGCGCCTTCCCATCCAGGTTGAGAAGTTGTGGAAGAAAAGCGCAAAGCAGACCGGCTCACCGTTCTCTTCACCGAGCAATACTTCCGCGGCTGGCCGCGGCCCGAAAAGATTTTCCTGTAGCAGCTCTTCGCTGGCAATGACTTCGTTAGGCGCGCGCTCGTATTCCGCCAGATCCCGGATCAGGACAAGAATTGTCGGAACATCGGCAGGCTGGGCCGGCCTGATGCGGAAGTCGGGAGCCATGTTGGATGACATCCTGCAATGATTGGCCCTGTTTCCTCGCCCAAACCAGCGATTTCCTCAGTGGCTTTGATCCTCGCGCTGGAGGGGATTATTTCCTTTCCAGACGCTCTCTCAAAAAAGCGAGGACGGCCGCTTCGTCCGAACGTAAATCGCCTAACGAATCCTCGAGCGTCTTCTCTGTTGTTTTCTTTAGACCCGCAATGAGATCGCCATCAAGATACGTCTCCAGCACGGCCGGATGCACGTAGCACTTGCGACAAATCGCAGGCGTATTGCCGAGCATCTTCGCCACCGCTCCGATGGCGGCTTTCACATTTTGCCTGGCTTCCGATTTGTTCTGGAAAGGTTCCTGCGCACCCAGGGCCATCGCCGTCATGACTGTCCCCGCCCAGGTACGGAAATCCTTCGCCGTAAATTCTTCGCCCGTAATCTCGCGCAAATATTCGTTCACATCGTCGGAGGTGATGCGATGCCTTTCGCCTTCTTCGTCCAGGTATTGGAAGACCTCCTGCCCGGGTAACTCCTGCAGTTTCTTGATGATTCTTGCCACCCGGCGGTCTTCGGTATCGACGTCGTGCTCCTTGCCGCTCTTGCCGCGAAAACGAAAGCGGACAGTTGCCCCTCGCACCTGAACATGACGCGTGCGCATTGTCGTCAGGCCAAAGCTTTTGTTTTCCCTCGCGTATTCCTGATTTCCGACGCGAATGAAGGTGCGCTCGAGCAGTTGCACTATAGTCGCAAGGACCCTCTCGCGTGGGAGGCCGCGCCGTTTCAAATCGCGGTTGATGCGGCGGCGGATTTTCGGAAGCGCCTGACCGAAGATGATCATCTTTTCGTATTTATTTTCGTCCCGCTCCTGCCGCCAGCGTTCATGGTAGCGATATTGCTTGCGCCCACGGTCGTCGCGGCCTGTCGCCTGCAGATGGCCGTGGGGCGAAGGACAAATCCAAACATCAGCGTAGGCCGGTGGAATGCCCAGACGGTCGATGCGCAGGATGCGCGCTTCATCGCGAATCTCTTTTCCTTCCGTGTCGAAGTAGACGAACTTCTTGCCGCGACGTTGGCGCGAATAGCCGGGTTGCTCATCGCTCACGTAACGCAAACCCGCATCCTGGGCGACGATTTCCGGATCCGTCACAATTTCGAGCGCGGCAATTTTCTTCTTTTCCTCACAAAGCTTGCGTTGGGTCATCGACACGCTAGCAATACGTGCCACCGGCCAGTGGAGGTTGCCTCGCCTGACCTGAATGAAAATCCTCGAAACGAAGCGCCTCATCCTGCGTCAGTTCAATGTCGCCGATGCAACATTCCTCCTCGAACTGATGAACGAGCCTGGGTTCATTGAATATGTCGCTGATCGCGGATTGCGCACGACGGCTGATGCCGCGGCATTCCTATCGAAAAAAATACTCCCGAGCTACGAACGGTTCGGCTTCGGTTTTTATTGCATGGAGCTCAAAGACTCCCACACACCGATTGGCATGTGCGGTTTCATTAAGCGCGATACGCTTGATGAGGTCGACATCGGTTTCGCGATACTCGAACGCTACAGTGGCAGGGGCCACACATTCGAAGCTTCCTCGGCAGTTTTCGAGTATGGGCGCTCTGTCCTTGGCCTTCCGGCGATCGTCGGTCTGACTGCACCGGACAACAAAGTGTCGCAGCATCTCCTGCAAAAGCTTGGGCTGCGTTTTCGCGAAAGCGTCGATCTTCCGGGTTACAGAACGGAGAGCTTTCTCTACGCCTAGCCGTTAGGCGACCCTGGCCGGAACGGCGAGACGACGACGAGGCCACCTGCTTGAGGGACCTCGCGGCAGGGATGCAATCGAGTGGCACGCGCGCTGCTTAATTGTCATATCGAATGCAAAAATCAAGCTCAATATATTTGCTAGAATTCGCCCTGTTTGTTCTTTTGGCGATTTCCTTTTCTCCAACGGGTTATGCCGCGCAGCAACCGCCGCCCAGTGAAGTTTACGCGACCGCAGACGACGGGACTCCGCTCCACTGGTACGTCTATACGCCAACAGGCACCGGACCCTGGCCGGCCGTTCTCATTATTCATGGCGGCGGATTCAAAGGGGGAACTCCGATTAGTTCGCCAGAATCGGTCGAGTGCGGTAACGATCTCGCCGCCGCAGGCTATGTCGCATTTTCAATTGAGTATCGACTTGCTCCGAATGGCGGCCTGGAAGGTCAAGGGTCAGACGGCCGTTTTCCAGATCAAACCAACGACGTAAAACTGGCGATCCTCGCGGCTCGTTCTGATTCGCGCAGCAACGGGCAGGTCGGTTCGGTTGGCGGCTCGGCCGGAGGGTATCATACTGCCTTCGCGGCAGGCACGGGCACGATCGGTCAAGACCGACTCGACGTTGGGGTCAGTCTTTCGGGAGCGTATGACCTGAGTGACTTCAGCCCCGATTGGAACATCAACACTTTCACCAAAGATGTCACCAACTACGTCGGTGTGGATACCAGCGCGACCGCCGCACTCCAGGCCGCTTCGCCAGCTTATGTCATGGATAGCTATGTCGCGCCGCTTTTTCTCATTAATACTGAAGGTGACCCGATGCCATTCGGTCAACTGGGAGACATGACTGCCGCCCTGGACGCCATGGGCGTGACTAACTATCAGGCGCTCACTCTCTCGGGCTCGCTACATTCCTTCAGTTATTGGCCGGACATAAAGGATCAGGCGCTTGCCTTTCTTGTGGCAGGATTTGCCCGGCCGCTACCCACGCCTACTGCTACCCCAAGCCCGACCGTAAGTCCGAGCCCCACTCCTTCCGCTACCCCCACCCCCTCGCCCCAATCCAGCCCCACGCAGATGCTGGTGAATGTTTCCACCCGCACGAGAGTGGAGAGCGGAACGGGCGTCATGATCGGCGGGTTCATCATTACCGGTCAGACCCCAAAACAAGTGGTCCTAAGAGCACTTGGGCCTTCGCTGGCGGCATCTGGCGTCACGAGCGTGTTGGCCGATCCGGTTCTCGAACTTTACGACTCAAGCGGGAAGCTTGTAGCACAGAATGATAACAGCTCCTCGTTACCGGCAAACACGATTCCTCCGGATCTGAAACCAGCCGACGGCCTCGAGTCCTGTATCGTCGCAACACTGTCGCCCGGTGCCTACACTGCGGTTATCAGGGGTGCGACTGACACGTCGGGGATAGGATTGTTTGAGCTCTATGACCTGGATTCCCCAAGCGCTCGGATCGGTAATATCTCTACACGTGGCCAAGTTGGCACCGCAAGCGATGTCATGATTGGCGGGTTCATTATCGGCGGGGATTTGCCGACAAAAGTGATCGCGCGGGCGCTCGGACCCTCGCTTGCGCAAAGCGGTGTTGCCAATGCCCTGCCCGACCCGGTGCTGGAGCTGTATAACTCAGATGGCTCGCTGATTTTTTCCAACGACGATTGGCGCACTGCCCAGGAGGCGCAGATCAACGCTACCGGCATCCCGCCAACTAGCGATCGCGAAGCGGCCATCGTCGCCACGCTTTCGCCGGGGGGCTACACTGCGCTCGTCCGCGACGCAAATGGCGCCAGCGGCGTCGCGCTCGTCGAGGTCTACAACCTGGAGGACTAGATTACCCCGAAGAGACGCCCTTCCATGGGTCTCTCGGGAATCATTAGCTGCCGTAGCTTTTGGTGAACTTCTTCCTCGACTCGCCTTCGTCGCCTGGCGATGGCGAGTCACTCGCCGAACCTGCGCTTCCAGTAGCCGGGCTCTCCTGCATTTGCGGCTCTTCCGCCGGGGCAGCCTCAGGTTCAGAAGTCGCTCTACCACCCTGCGAAGCTTCGACAAATGCCATCTGCAAACCGGAAAGCGCGTTGGCCAGCACGGTCTTCTCTTCGTTCGTTAAATTGCCGCGAGTTTTCTCCTGAATCATCACAAGTTGATCGATAAAGAGACGCGCGACCTCGAGGTTCACTTCCGCTTTGCCGGACTGCGGATTGGGAATCTGTCCAAGAAAAAGCGCGGCGTTCTGCGCCTGCATCATAACGAACTCGATGAACCGCTGCGTCATCTCCCCGCTTTGTGTGGTGGTTTGAACTTCTGCCATAAGAATGTGGTGGTTGGATTTTTTGCTCCGCTTAGTTTCGTCGTGGCGGCCTAACGATCGCAACCACGCGCGGCTGCTGAAAATACTTCGCCGCCACGCGCCGGATCTCCTCCGCCGTGATTAAATCGATTTCCTTCTCCAGTTTTTTGTAATGATCGAAGCCGAGCCCGTAAAGCTCGTCTAGAGCCGCCATGTAGCCAAACGAATCATTGCTCTGGTTGGCGATGCGCTGCTGCCCGATGAGTTTCTTTTTCGCCCGAGCCAGTTCTTCATTCGTTAGGCCAGTGGTCGCCAGCTTATTGATCTCGTCCAGGAGCGCGGCCTGCACGAGGTCGAGTTTGAGCGGGTCAGTCCCAAGATAAAATGCGAATAATCCCGCTACCAACCCCTGCATCTGACTTGCCCCTACGAAATAGGCCAGGCCCATCTCTTCGCGAATACGAATGAAGAAGCGCGAGCCGAGATCGCTGCTCGCTTCGTCAATTAACTCCAGCGCGTATCGATCGGGGCTGAACATGTCCGCACCGCGATAACCAACCATGAGAACGCCCTGTGCCTTGTTCTTTTCCTCTTCGACGGTGATTGGGGCCGGCAAGAACGGCGGTTGCACAGCATCCGTTAAGGCAAGCTCACCGGCGGGCATGGAAGTCAGCAACCGTTCGAAAAGCTCCCTTACCTCTGCCGCGCGAACGTTACCGAAGACGGAGATGACGCAATTCTTTGCCACCATGAACCGATCGCGAAAGGCGAACAGGTCTTTCTGCGTCAGACGCGTCACTGTCTCGGACGTTCCCCTTGCCCGCAATGAGTAGGGATGCTTCGCAAAAAGGGCGCGCCGGAGGATGTTTCGCGCGACGGCGGTGAGGTGCTCGTCCTCTTCCCTAATACCGGCGAGTTGTACATCCTTCTCACGCGCGATCGCCTTCTCTGGCATGGTGGGATTGAGAAGGATGTCGCAAAACAGCTCCGCACCCAGGCGGAGATCGGGCTCCGTCACCTCAAGGGAAACACTGAAACTATTGTTGCCCGCGTCGCTTCCGAGACTGCCGCCAACCGATTCGATCGTATCGGCGATCTCTTCGGCGGTGCGAGTCTGAGTTCCCTTCACAACCACCTTGGCCAGCAAGCGCGTGAGCCCGCTTGTCTCCGGCGTCTCGGCCAGCAGGCCGCCGCGAAAGACTGCCACCATCGAGACCAGCGGCAGACGCGGATCTTCCCTAACGAGAAGTCGCAGTCCGTTAGGGAGCACGAATTTCTCCGCTTCACCGGCGGAGACAGCAAGCGCTTCGGTTGATTTTGCGGCCAGGGTACCGTGTGGATTGAGCGAAACGACCGTCAGATTTTCCTCGACCAAATATTTCGCGGCGACGCGCTGGATGGCTTCCAGCGAAACCTTCTGCATCGCCTCGAGGTAGTCGCGGGTGAAATTGAGATTGCGGGCAACGAACCAATTCGAACCCAAGTCAGATGCCTGTCCCCGCATGGTGGTGAGTGCGCCTAACGAATGGCCTAACGAAATCTTTTTCGCCTTCGCCAGCTCTTCCACCGTCGCCCCATTCCGCTGTAGGTCGGCGATAATCTGCAAGACCAGCCGCTCTGCCTCGGCTCGATTCTCGGGCGCAAGGGTGGCGTCAATCCCGAGCAGGCCGGGATCGCCCGGCGTGTAGGAGAAAGCCGAGATTCCAAAGACCAATCCGGCGTCCTCCCGCACCCGCCGATAGAGCCGGGAACTGCGGCCGTCACCCAGGATGGTGGAAAGCAAATCGAGCGCCGGCACGTCGCGATGGGTGATTTCCGGCACATGCCAGGCCAGCGCAAGACGAGTCAGCTCGGTTGGAAATTCTTCGTTGACCTCCCGCCGGCCTTGTTGCGTCGGTTCGCGCGGGATGTATCGCGGCTCAAGAGCCCGTGCTGGATAGGCGAGAAAGAAATGGGCGAGTTGGTCGTAGATTTTTCCGGCATCTACATCTCCCACCACGACAAACGTGAGATTGTTAGGCACGTAGCGCGCGCGGTAATATTCGAGCACGTCCTGCTGCGTTAGCTGATCGAAGATCTGCAGCTCACCAATCACCGGCAGCCGATAAGGGTGACGCTGGTAAGCCGTCCTGAACATGAGTTGTCCCATCGTGCGATCAGGGTCGTCGTGGCTCATGGCAAACTCGCGCCGAATGACCTCCTGCTCCCTCGCGTATTCCTCCGCGGGCAGAGTCGAGTTCATCAGCGCGTCGGACAAAATCTCGATGGCCCTCGGCACGCCTTCTTTCGGCGCATCGACCCAAAAAACAGTGCGATCAAACGAAGTGTAGGCATTGATGTAGCCGCCTTCTTCCTGAATGCTCTGTGCGATCTCGCTCGGGCTGCGCGTCTTCGTGCCCTTGAAAAGCATATGTTCGAGGATGTGCGAAAGGCCGGCGCCCAGATGGCGTCCTTCATCGACGCTTCCTGTGCCGCACCAAGCCTGCACGCTCGCTACCGGCGCACTGCGATCGACCTGCACAATGACCGTTAGGCCGTTGGGCAGCGTCCATTTTTGCGCGGTGACCGGTGGGAAGGCAACCGTAGTCGATTTTTCGTTAGGCAAGGGATGCCGTTCGCTATCAGTCAACATGGCGTCGCGCCGTCGCAAGCCTATTGCCCGCTCATGAAACCCTTGGCGCAGGCAAAGCAGTCGGAAACGGTGTTGGAGCAGATGGCGGAGCAGGTTGATAGGGTTTCACAAAAGCATCCTGGAAATCGTAGACTGCCTTGAAATCATCGATCGAGTCCTGCTCGGTTTTTCCGAAAATGCCAGCGCCGATCAGATTGAAAACCATGTTCCCGACGTCCTCGCAGCGTTCGATTCCCCAATAAGAAAAAACGGTCAGGGCCATCGGACCAAATTCCTTCAACGCATACAGACGAACGCCTTCGAGCAGCTCGGGGCCAGCGACGTGGCGCACGGCGGCGCCTTTCGATTTCTTCTGCTGCTTCGTCGTATAGTCGAGTGCATCGCGCAGAAAGACGTAAGCGTCGCGATGATAACGGCGATCGCTCGAGACAATCGAATCGAGCGCTTCGGCAAATCCAATTTTTTGCATGACAAAAGAGCTGCTGAAGGGAAGCGAGCGCTACGATAGTCAGCAACACAAGAGGGAGCAAATCCCAGTCCGCCGTGAGCGGTAGTCGCTCTTACCCCTGTTTGCTCGCCTCGGCGGTCGTGACTGGGGTCTGCCGGCGAGGGAGTAGCGGTTGCTCGACGAAAAGGACGCTCTAAAGAAAGCGCTCGCGTTTCCGCCGAGGTTTCGTTGCAAAAGTTTCTCGAGGCGACGAGCGCCCTTCCAGCGGAGCAAGGGCTTCTTGTTTCTCCGTTTGGCCAGACAAGTGTTTGCCTGGCAAACTCGCCTAACGACCTAGTCTAACCTAGTTCCAGCCTGACTATTTCTTGACGATCTCGGCATTCTCCAGCATCGAGACACCGCCATTCGTCGCCATCTTGCCTTTCAGGGTAACCGTCTTGCCCGCGAGCGAAGACAGTTCGTCGTTCATTGGCTTGTGCTCGCCAATCACCAGATAGGCTTTCCCGTCGCTCACAATCCCGACCGGGCCACCGCTCTTGATGCATTTCGCGGCGCACTCGGCGTGTTTGGAACCCATCGCGTTGTGATCGACGTAGCACATCATGTCGACGATCTCGCCTGTTACCTCTTTGGTGCCTGCGCCTTCGCTATGTTCGGCATCGGCGGCGAAAGCCAGCGGCGAAGCCGCCAATCCGGCGGCAAAAGCGGCGGTCACTGCTACTTTCATTAATCTCGGTACTCTGTCAGTGGATAAATACATAAGTCAGAAATAGCCTGATCTATGCAGCGGTCAATTCGTTAGTCGGCCCACGCACGAGCGATCGAGATCGCGCAGGCATCGGGCGGCGCTGCGATGCAAAATCGTCCGCACAGCTTGCCCTTCACTTCTTATGGTTGTCGATGAGCCGTCCGAACGCGCCGAAAAAGTAGCCGGCGTCGTGCGGACCGGGCGCGGCTTCAGGATGATATTGGACGCTGAAAATGGGCAGCTCGCGATGCCGCATGCCTTCAACCGTGCCGTCGTTGAGGTTGATGTGCGTAACTTCAATTTCGTTAGGCAACGACTCGGCATCAACGGCAAAGCCGTGATTCTGCGAGGTAATCGCCACTTTTCCGGTGATGAGATCTTTCACGGGCTGATTCCCGCCGCGATGACCAAACTTCAATTTGAAAGTACGCCCGCCGAAAGCATGGCCGAGCATTTGATGTCCGAGGCAAATTCCAAAAATCGGGACCTTGCCCATGAGATCGCTCACCGCCTCGTGCGCATAATTGAGCACGGAAGGATCACCGGGACCGTTGGAGAGAAAGACGCCATCGGGTGAATGCGCGAGTGCTTCCTCCGCGGTTGTGGTCGCGGGCACAACGGTCACGGCAAAACCGTTCTGCCGCAGCCGGCGCAGAATGTTTTCCTTTATGCCATAATCGTAAGCGACGGTGCGGTAACGAATTGGCGGTAGCGTCGGCGTCTTACTGCTTGCTGTAGCCCAAGGCACGCTCAACTCGTCGTCCGGATCCCATTGGTAGGCGTGAGGCGTGGTGACTTCGCGAACGTAATCCATCCCAATAACGCCCTCACCTTCCAATGCGCGTCGCACCGCTTCTTCCGGCGAAATATCCTCAGTCGTCAGGCAAGCCTTCATCGCCCCGCGCGTGCGCAGATGTCGCGTGAGAGAGCGCGTGTCCACTTCTTGCAGCCCGGGGATGTTCCAGCGGCGCAAGTATTCCTCGAGGGAGATTTCCGCGCGCCAGTTACTCGGCGCTTCGCTCAATTCCTCAATGACAAAACCGCGCACATGCGGAGACCGGCTTTCGGCGTCGAGTTCATTCGTGCCGTAGTTGCCGATCAGCGGATAAGTCATGGCGACGATTTGTCCGCGATAGGAGGGATCGGTCAGCACTTCCTGGTAACCGGTCATGGAAGTATTGAAGCAAATCTCTCCAACACTGCTGCCGCTCGCCCCAAATGCTTCGCCCTTGAAAATCCGTCCATCTTCGAGAGCAAGAAGTGCGCGCATGCTGGCGCCCATTCTCCGCGCACGCAACCAGCTTGTCGAATTGCCGACTTCGAGAGTGCGCGGCTCCATCTTGCCTAACGATCGAGCTCCTGAACCTGATGGGAAAAACGTCGCTCAACTCTGTCGATTCGGTGATTGTCAGGCTGCCAAACAAAAAAAGCCCGAAGCGCTGCTCGCGCTCCGGGCCCGAATTTTTTACCCCGCCTGTGCCGTTAAAGTGGATCTCCCGTTCCCTTCCGGTAACGGGCGGACGACCGTCGCGCCAGCGTCTGACTTCCAATGAAGGCCTGCCATTTTCCGACGCGACCCAGCCTCCTAATGCAACTGAAACATCGGTTCGGGAATCACACCTGAATCTCGAACACCGCAGGGCAAATTTACGAAAGTTGTCGCTAGAGAGCTGAAAGTAGACGCGAGAAGGTCTTTGAACCTTCAACTCTCAAGCCACAACTCTCGCGCTTCTCAAAGAACTATTCGCGCAGTTCAACGCCCAGTTCGCGTTTTAGTCGCTCGCGAATTCGGTCGTGGGCCGCGCTGACTTCGTCAGAAGTGAGTGTCCGGTTTTTGTCGAGATATGTCAACGAATACGCAAGCGATTTTCGGCCCGTGCCGATCGCTTCCGCGCTCGCCCCGCTGAAGAGATCGAACAATTCCACCGAAGCCAGAAGCGGTTCGGGAGTCTTTCTTATCGCCGCAAGAATTTGCCCGTGGCTCAATTGCTCGGTCACAATGAGGGCGATGTCGCGACTGATCGATGGGAAACGCTGCAGATCCAGAAACTTACTCGCGCCCCGTCTACTGGATTCGTTAGGCAAATCGATTTCCGCGACAAAAACAGGCGCCGCGGCATTTACCTGACCGGAAGCGAGCTGACCAGCCAAACCGCAGGTTTTGCCATCGCCTAACGAGACCTCAACCGCGAGCGCAAGCTGATCATTCTCCGCTCGACGGAAATTGATCTCTCCAAGACCGAGCGCGGCCAAAGCGCCCTTGAGATCGAAAAGATCGAGCCGGCGGGTGGGATGATCGCGCCAGCTCGGTTGCGTGGCCATTTCACCCGAAACCAACAACCCAAGCCGGCGAATTTCGCGCCCGCCAGGTGCCTGGAAGACCCGCCCCAATTCAAAGAGCCGCACGCTTTTCGCTCCGCTGCGGAGGTTGCGCTCGAGGGTCGCGATCAGGCCGGGAAGCAAACTCGGACGTAACGCGACGTGATCTTCGCTCAGAGGATTGCGCAGCTCGGTCGCCTGCCTGACGAATCCTGTGCCTAACGACTGCCGGCCGACGAGCGCGGAGGTTCGCGCTTCGAAAAAACCACGGGCCACCAGACGTCGCCGCAGGTGCATCTCGAAATCGTAACGCCGGTCGGCCGCGGAAACGGATGTGAAACGGCTGCGATCGGCTCCGGCCACTCGGTTGATGCCGAAGACCCGCACCACTTCCTCGATCAAATCGACCTCGCGCCGCAGGTCAGAACGATAGCTCGGGATCCTCCAAGTCGATTGCTCTGCGGTCGCGCCCAGTTTCTCCAAACCGAAACCCTCCAGGACACGATCGACTTCTTCCGACGCGATGGTGGCTCCGATTAGTTGCTGACAACGCGCGTAACGCAGCGAAAAACCTGCTGGCGGAGCAGGCAGATTTCCCCCGACCGACGTTGCCGTCGCGGGTTGTCCGCCGGCGATTTCTTGAAGCAATTGACTCGCTCGTTCGGAAGCGCGCAAGACCATCCCAGGATCCACACCGCGCTCGAAACGATAGCTGGCGTCGCTCGGCAGATTCAACTCGCGTGCCGTCCGTCGAATGCTGGCGGGCAAAAAGTAAGCCGACTCCAGAAGAATGTTGCGCGTCTTCTCGCCGACGCCGCTTTCCTCGCCACCCATCACCCCGCCAATACCGACGGCGCGCTGCGCATCGGCGATGAGGAGCTCGTGGCCACGGAAATTGTAGGTCCGGCCGTCGAGCGCGAGAAGTTTTTCGTTAGGCTGAGCCAGGCGCACAATGATTCCTCCCGTAATCTTGTCGGCGTCGAACAGATGCAGGGGCTGGCCAGTTTCCAACATCACGAAATTGCCGATATCGACGATGTTGTTGATCGGCCGGATTCCGAGGGCTTCAAGACGCGCCTGGAGCCAAGTGGGACTCGGACCGACCCGGACATTTTCAATCCGGCGCGCGGAATAAAATGGGCATTCGTTAGGCGCGTAAATCTGAACCGCGGAACCAGCGGCCGTTTGCGGCTCCGGAATGTCCAGCACTCGCAACGGCTTCCGCGTTAAAGCCGCAATTTCGCGTGCCAGTCCGTAGTGACTGAGCAAGTCTGCCCGATTCGGCGTGATCTCGAGATCGAAAATGGTGTCGTTAGGAAAAAGTTCCCCGATCGGGGCGCCAACGTGAGCCTCCGGTGAAAGGATGAGCAAGCCGGCTGCGTCCTCCGCCAGATTGAGTTCCTTTGCACTGCAAAGCATGCCTTGCGACTCCACTCCGCGCAGCTGGCTCGCTTTGATCCTGAGGTCGTTAGGCAAAACCGCCCCCGGCAGAGCGAGGGGAACCTTGTCGCCGACTCGATAGTTCTTCGCTCCACAAACGATCTGCCGCAGCTGACCGCTGCCGTCATCGACCTGGCAGACACTCAGGCGATCGGCGTTTGGATGTTGCTCCGACGTTTTGATCTGCGCCACCACCACTCCGCCAAAGTTAGCGCCGCGCGATTCCATTCCTTCCGTCTCGACCCCGGCGAGGGTGAGCAGCTCCGCGAGCTCGCCAACATCGTTAGGCAACTCGACAAATTCCCTGAGCCAGTTGAGAGAAAACCTCATTGCCTAGCCTTGGAACCCTATGCCGGAAATGATGCCACTACGGCAGGGAGTGGCCTCTCGAAGTTGCGTCTTGCTCATGCAAACTGGCGCAGAAACCGCAGATCGTTCTGCGTGAAAAGCCGAATATCGGGAATATCGAACAAGACCATCGCGAGCCGGTCCATTCCCAATCCAAAGGCAAACCCGCTCCATTTTTCAGGATCGTAAGCCTTGTCGTCGCGTGCCTGGTTCACCGCCTCGAAAACCGCCGGGTGCACCATTCCACAGCCGCAAACTTCGATCCACTTCTCGCCGCCTTTGAGCGTCTTCGATTTCACATCGATTTCAAAACTCGGCTCCGTGAATGGAAAATAATGCGGGCGCAAACGTACCTCCGCATCGGCGCCGAAAAGTTCGTGCATGAAAAACTCGAGCGTTCCTTTCAGATCAGCCACACTCACGTCCTCATCGACGTAGAGCCCTTCGATCTGATGGAACTGTGCGCTATGCGTGGCATCTACCTCGTCGCGACGAAAGGCCGCACCGGGCGCGATGACGCGAATCGGCGGCGGCGCCGACTCCATGGTGCGGATTTGGACGGTCGAAGTGTGCGTGCGTAAGAGCCGCCCGTCGGAGAGGTAAAACGTGTCCTGTTCGGCCCGGGCAGGATGATCGGGCGGTGTGTTGAGCGCATCGAAACAATGCCACTCATCCTCGATGTCCGGACCTTCGGCGAGCGCGAAACCCATGCGACGAAAAATCCCAATCGCGCGATCGAGCATTTGGGTAAGTGGATGGAGCGCACCGAGTTCGTTAGCCGGGCCCGGAAGCGAAATGTCGAGATCGACCAGCGCGCCAGTCTCCTTCTCCTTGTACAGCTTTTCGCTTTTCTCTTCCAGCGCCGCGGTCACGGCGGCGCGCGCCTGGTTGAGCAGCCTGCCGACCACCGGCTTTTCTTCCTTGGCGAGAGTTTTCATCCGCTCGCTCCACGCGGAAATATTGCCGCTGCGTCCCAGGTAGCGCAGACGCGCAGCCTCGAGAGCTTGTTCGTTAGGCGCGGATGCAATCTCCGCCAGAGCGGCATCGCGCAGGTCTTCGAGCGGGTGCGGCATGTAGGCGCGGAAGAGTTAAAGATTCAAGCAATTGGAACGGAAGGGTCGTCCAGTCGCATTAGCCCTTCAACGCTGCGCCGAACCACCTCACGCCGCTTTCTTCTTCCCCTCGCCTGATTTCCGTTCCAGCGCGCCTTTCACTTGCTCCACGATCGACTTGAACGCTGCTTCGTCGGTCACGGCGAGATCGGCGAGTATTTTGCGATCGAGCCCGAGGCCAGCGGCTTTCAAGCCCTCGGCGAAACGGCTGTAGGTAAGGCCCTGGGCGCGACAGGCGGCATTGAGTCGCTGCACCCACAGCATTCGAAAATTGCGTTTGCGCGTTTTGCGATCCCGATAGGCCCAGTATTTGCCCTTCATCGTGGCGTCTTTCGCGTAACGGAACAGTTTCGATCGGCGTCCGCGATAACCTTTAGCGGATTTCAGGACGCGTTTGCGGCGCTCGCGGCTGGCAGGCGCATTAGTGGCTCTTGGCATTTGTCTTCCTCGAATTGCTTCGAGGCTCCTCCTTCAGCGAATTGTTATTTCGTTTGGCGCTCCCCGACCTCATTCGCTGTTTCGATCCATTGGGATCAGGTGGGCAGCGCGGAGGCGAACGGTAGACGCGTCGGGCGAATGCTCAACTGGAAAGTAGCCATGCCAAGGCATCGTTGTCTTTTGCAACTCAAATAACGAGTCGCACTTCCCGGAGTTTCACTTTGCCGCTGCCAGAGTCTTCCCTACAATCGCTGCGTGCATTGGCTGCGCCGGCATCGCATCCTCATTCTGACGATCATCTCCGTTTCCTGGACGGGGTTGTTTTTGCTCGGGCAATTCGCTTCACTGCCTTTTGTTTCGACACCGTGGCGACTGGAGCAGGGTTTCGAGGACGTGCTGCGCAAGGAAGGTCGCAAGACTCCCGCGCGCAACGACTTTGTCTTGCTCGGGATCGATCAGCCCACTCTCGAAATGCCACTCCTGTTGCCGGAGGAAAAGGCGAACAACCGCGCCTTCCAGCTCATGTCGGAGCGCCCGTTCCCGTGGTCGCGCGAAGTCTGGGCCCTTCTGCTCGACAAGCTCTTCGCTTCCGGGGCGCGGCTGGTCATGTTTGATCTCGTTTTCAATCCGCCTAACGACGGGGACCCGATCTTCGCCAAGGCGCTCGCGAAATATCGCGAACGCGTCGTACTCGGAGCCAATATTGATGTCGCGCAAAACGAAATCATTTGCCCGAATGGCACGCTCATTCCGCCCCCGCCGACAAGTGACCCGCGCGTTGGTTACGTGAATTTCTGGCCCGACCGCAATGATGGCAAACTGCGTTCGGCTCTCTTTACCATTTCCGATCGTCAGCTGGCGGGCTTGCCCTCGTTCGCCGGCGAAGAGGTTTTCGAATCGTTTGCCGCGCGCGGACTCGACCAGCTCGGCCACGACGCCGATGTTCCGCGCGACCGGCAACCGCATCTCATCCGTTTCAGCGACCCAGGCGCCTATCCGCCGCGTACGCTGTATGAAGTTTTTGATCCGAGGCTTTGGAAGGCGGACTATCAGAGTGGGGCATTCTTCAAGGACAAGGTCGTTGTCGTCGGCGCCACATCGCAGATTGCACACGATGTCGTCGTGACGGCGATGAGTCCAAACGACTCCGGCCCGGCACTCCATCTGCAAGTGATGGCTGCCGCTCTTTCCCACCAATTTCTCCAGTCAACCCCGTTCGCGTGGATGATTGCGCTCGTCGTTGCGGCGGGCGCGGGCGCGTGGCTCCTGGTGACGTTCGTTAGGCGGCCGCTGATTTGCCTGCTTGTCCTGGTATTCGCGGCCGCCGCTTATCTTGTTCTCAGCCGAGTGCTTTACGATCAGCTCGGCTTTTTGCTTCTCACTGTGCCGGCGCTGGGTGCTTTTCTCAGCAGCGGCTCGTTTTCGTTAGGCTTTGAATATGTCCTGGAACGAGTGGAGAAACTGCGGACCCGGCGCACGCTCGAACGCTATGTTTCGAGGAACCTGGTTCAGGAAATTCTCGATAATCCGGAAAGCTTTTACAGCAGCCTGAGAGGCGTCCGCATTCCCGCGACGGTTTTGTTCTCCGACATCGTCGGATTCACCAGCCTGACGGAGCACGCCGACCCGGAAGCGCTCGTTAGGCAATTGAACGAATACCTCAGTCGAATGACTGCCGCCGTTTTCGCCAATGGCGGCACGCTCGACAAGTTTATCGGCGACGCTGTCATGGCGGTATGGGGCAATGTCCGCAGCCAGGGCCCAAGGCAAGATGCGCAGATGGCGGCGCGAGCCGCGCTCGAGATGCGACGCGAACTGAAGGTGCTGAATCAAGACTGGCATGCCCGAGGAATTGCACCGTTCGCCATCGGCATTGGCATCAATCAGGGCGACGTCCTCTGCGGCAACATCGGCTCGCAGGAGAAGGCGGACCCGACCGTGATCGGTGATGCCGTGAATCTGGCTTCGCGTCTCGAAGGCCTAACGAGAATCTACGGCATGGACATTATTCTCGGCCCGAACGCGACCGAGTTTGTGCGCGAGCAATTTCATGTTCGCTCCGTCGCGCGCGTCCAGGTGAAAGGAAAATCCCAGCCGGTAGACATCGCAACCCTCATCGGTGAACGCACGGAAAAGATCGATCCCGATCTGTTGCTGCATTTGGAAACATACGAGGAAGGTTTTCGCAAATTTCGCGAGCGCGATTTCCGCGCAGCCAAGATATTGCTTTGCCGTTTCCTGGAGTTTTACCCTCAGGATTTTCTGGCCAGGATTTATCTTGAGCGCTCGCTCGAATATGAAACCACGCCGCCCGGGGAAGCATGGAATGCAGTGGAGGTCTTCCAGAAAAAGTGAAGATCGCGGTCGTCTTCAGAAAATCCGCCAGGACTGCGGCGTTGAAGGCGCAAACTTTTCCCGAATGTCGTTAGGCGAAAGCCCCGCCGCACGCAGCGCGCGAAGGCTGAAAGCGTCGTGTCGTTTGGCGAGACGATTGCCCGACGAATCCGTGACGAGTGGCTGACGGAAGAATTCAGGCGGGGCGAGCTCGAGCGCGGCGTAGAGCAAGAGTTGCCGAAAAGTGGAGCGCAAAAGATCGGCGCCGCGTACAACTTCCGTGATCCGCACGGCAGCGTCGTCGACCACCACGGCCAGTTGATAAGCCGGAACATCATCTCTGCGCCAGATAACGAAATCGCCGAAATCAGTTCCCGTTCTGGCACGTTGTATTCCGAAGAAGCGGTCCTCGAATTCCATTTGCCTGCCCTCGGATACGCGAAATCGCCAGGTAACTCCGGCAGGTTCTTCCGCGTCGACAATCGTTAGGCCAACCGGCCGGCAGGTCCCGGGATAGATCGCTCCATCATCTTCCGCATGCGGCGCGCTGGCGGCGCCTAAAATGTCACGACGCGAACAGGAGCACGGATAGATCAAGCCGCGATTGCGCAGCTTCTGCCAGGCTTCGAAATAGGACGCGCGCTGCTCGCTTTGCAGAAATGGACCGTCGTCCCAATGCAACCCGAACCAGCGCAAGTCTTCCTCGATCGCGGCGCGAAACTCCGGCCGGCAACGCGCACGATCGAGATCTTCGATGCGCAGAATGAGCTTGCCGTTTCGTGCACGACAGCGTTCCTGCGCGCGCCAGAAAGTGATGGCGTGACCCGCGTGCAAATAACCGGTGGGCGAAGGCGCGAGACGGCCGTGATAAATTTCAGAACGCAAACCGGAGATTTCCGATTGCCGAATGGCCTTTTCAATCTGAAATCTCCATCTTGAAAACCTCCACCACCAAGCGCCTGCTCCTTTTTGATATCGACGGCACGCTGATCGATTCAGCAGGCGCGGGGGTGCAGGCTTTGCGCGATGTCTTGCGCGATCAGTTTGGAATCACTGACGATTTGGATGGAATCGAAGTCGCGGGACGCACCGATGCCGGAATCGTTCACCAGATTCTGCGCAAGCAACAAATTGAGCCTAACGAATCGAATACGGCGCGATTTCTGGATCAATATGTCCGGTTGCTGGCGGAAGAACTCCCGCGGCGGAAAGGCCGAGTTCTGCCAGGAGTGCGGGAGTTATTGGAGTGGCTGCACGCAAACCCAAACATTGTCCTCGCGCTGCTCACCGGGAACGTGAAGCGCGGCGCGAAATTGAAATTGGAGCACTATGGCCTCTGGGGCTTTTTCGAATTCGGCGCCTTCTCCGACGATCATTACGACCGCAACGAGCTGGGAGAATTTGCGCGGAAGCGCGCTGAGGAAAAACACGGCCGGGAATTTACCGCGGCGGATATCGACGTGATTGGCGACACACCACACGACATCGCGTGCGGAAAGGCGATCGGCGCTCGCACGATCGCGGTCGCGACCGGAAATTTTTCCCGGGAGGAATTGGCGTCACGTCAGGCCGACCGAATTTTCCAAGACCTGGCTGACGTCGAAGTGGTGATGCGCGAGCTGGACTGGTAAATCGACCGAAGGATTGACGCGGCGGGCAAGGATGACGAGTTTGCCCGCTATGATGGCAAAGACTCCAGCGGCCGTCCTCCCTCTTGAAGGCGAAATTGATCTGCACGTCTCGCCGCAGGTGAGCGCGTCACTCAGCTCGATCATCGCTCAAAAGCCATCACAGGTGGTGGTCGATCTTTCAAAGGTGACTTATATCGACAGCTCGGGACTCGCGGTTCTGATCGAGGCGATGCAAAATGTGGACAATTACGGCGGGAAGTTCGCGCTCTGCAGCTTGCAGGAGGGAGTCCGCCCGATCTTCGAAATTGCGCGGCTCGATCAGGTGTTTCAGATTTTTCCTGATGAAGCGGCCGCCCTTGGCAGGTGATGGAGCACCTCCAGCGTTCGCTCAACGTTTACCGAAATGTCGAAATGCGCCGCGCGTTGCTGAATGACGCGGCGGGCTTCACGCCGGCGCTCGGGATCTGACCAGAAGAGCAGCGCTGCGCGAAGCTGAGCAATGTCGGAAGCGGTCTCGAGAATCGAGCCGTGAAAACCATGGTCGATGATCTCACAGAAACCATTGGCGCGGGTTGTGATGACCGGAAGGCCGGCGGCGAGTGCTTCGAGACAGGCGTTGGAAAACGGATCGTACAGCGTCGGGAGCAAGAAAATATCAGCGGCGGCGTAGAGCGCCGGCAGATCGCGCACCGCGCCGAGCCGGCTGACATGACGTCCGCGCGCCGTCCGGCTCCGGCCCCGACCAGCCACGATAAGGTGAAAGTTATTGCCTAACGATTTCACCGCCTGGACGGCGAAGCGCAAACCTTTGCGCTCCCAACCCGAGCCAACAAAAAGCACGGCAATTTCTTCATCGCGCAGCCGCAGGATTCTTCGACGCGAGCGGCGCGTCTCCGGATCAGGATGAAAATCAGCGAGCGGCACGCCGTTAGGCACAACATCGATTTGCGCGCTGGGGTATTTGTAGAATTGCTCGGCTTCGCGCTTCACCATTTGCGAGTTGGTGATAACGTGACGCGTTCCACCGCAAAAGAGTGCCTTCTCCAGCTCAAGGATCTCGCGATGTTTGGCATTAAATCGGTCGAGCCAGTGGCGCGGGAAATTTGAGGCCGCGGCGCGGCGCTGCAGCCAGGCCCGATGAATCCCGTCCCCTGCCCGGTAAACATCGCAGCTCCAGACGCGCTCGAGGCTGAGAAGGAGGTCGCAATGCCGATGCGGCTGTTTCTTTTCCAACTCGTCGGCAAAACGCCGCGCCGTCTCGCCACGCAGGCGCGTGATCGCTCCCCAAGGCCATTCCCGCGTCGGCCACGCCGCATCAGTGAAAAGCCGAACTGGATTCCCAGCTTCACTCAAGCCGCGGGCGAGACGTTTAAGGTAGGTCTCGGCACCACCGGTTTCGGAATGGCCGCGGCGAACGAGACCGATCGTCAGGCGCGGATTATTCACCTGCGCGGCCACCACAGAGTTCGATCTTTACTTGCTCGCATTCACCTACAATAATGGTGGGGCGATGGTGGGTGAAACTCTAAAAAGCCCGCCGCGCGCAGTCTCGAAAGGGTCGGCAACACGCAGGTTACCGCAGTATCTCCTTTATTCGATTTTTGCGCGTATCGGCGGCTCGGGATTGGATACGGATGCATTTGAAACACTCCGTGCTTCCTGGCGCGGCGGGTTTCTGGGGAAGGCAATCGCCTACGACAACCGACAGAGCGAAATCCCGGCTGCGCGCATTCATTCGCTGCGCTGGCATCCGGTGCGGCTGCTCTCTTCGCTCGATTCCCCTTATTACTATGGCGCGAAAAAGAAATATCTTGATTGGATCGCCGCGCGCCATCTCGCGACGGGACGCTATGATTTGTTTCACAGCTGGTCGGGAGATTGTCTCCTTTCATTGCGCGAAGCGCGCAAACGCCAGGTTCCATCGCTCTTGGAAATTCCTACCTGGCATCGCGACCGCGGGAAAGCAAAGCGTTCCCAGCCCAGCACCGCACCGGCAAAATCGCATCTGCCCTGGCGCAAACGCTGGAAGGAAGATCTTCTCCTCGATCGCGATCGGTACCTTGAGGAGTACGATCTGGCGGATTTGATTCTCGTCCTTTCGGAAAAGGCGGCTGAGACATTTCGCGTCCAGGATTTCCCCGAGGAAAAGCTTTACTACCTCCCGCGCGGCGTGGACGTGGAACGTTTCACGCCGGGGGAAAGGCCGCCGCATTTTCGCGCGGTTTTTTCCGGCGCACTCATCGAGCGTAAAGGGGTGCATCACCTGCTTGAGGCCTGGGCGCGGCTCAATCTGAAAAACGCGGAGCTATGGCTAGTGGGGGCGGTCCACGCAGAGATAGAGCCCCATCTGAAACAATATGCGCGGGACAACGTGAAAGTGATCGGTTTCACGCCCAACCTGGAGGAATATTTACGCCAGTCGACAATTCACGTTTTCCCGTCGCAATGCGAAGGCAGCGCCAAGGTCACCTACGAGGCCGCGGCTTGTGGTCTGCCGCAAATCACCACGCGTGAAGCTGGCGATGTAGTCGAAGATGGTGTCCAAGGCATCATTATTCCACCGGCGAACGTCGATGCTCTCGCGACGGCGATTCAACATCTCTACGATCATCCGGAAATTGTGGCCCGGATGAGTGTCGCAGCTCGAGAACGCGTCGTAGAGAATTTCACGTGGGACCATTTTCGTGAGCGCCTCCTCGATGCTTACGAAAAGGCGATGCGAAAGGCGTGTTAGAGCCGCTTGAACGTCCTTCTGCTTCAACTCAAGCGCATTGGCGACTTGATACTGACAGTCCCGGCCATTGCCGCGTTGCGGAAAGTTTTCCCCCACGCGCAGATCACGCTCGCGGTCGCGTACGGCTCCCGTGAATTACTACCTGCAATTCCGGGCCTCGATCGCGCCCTGGTCGCGCGCGGCGGTGTGACCGATGCCGCACAATGGATCGCACTCGCCGCCGCGAAATTCGATTATTGCCTCGACTTTTCCCGCACCGACCGCTCGGCGTTTCTCACTCTCCTTTCCGGCGCTGAGAAGCGTATCAGCTACGACACCATCCGCCGCGAACCATTGCGGCAACTAAGTTACAACGAGTTCGTCCCTTCGCAGGTGCAGTTCGTTCACACAGTCGATCATCACCTTGCGCTGCTCGCACCGCTGGGGGTGCATGACGCGTCGCGCGCCATTCACCTCGTCCTACCGCGGATGGCGAAAAGTCAGGCCGATGCCGTGGTCGAACGAGAACACTTGGACGATAACTTCATCATCATTCATCCGGGCTCGGCGCGAGCGGAAAAGTTTTGGCTAGCCCGACGCTGGGCCGAATTGGCCGACGGGATCCCTGAGAGTGCGTTTCGTGTCGTACTCACCGGGGGCAAATCGCGTCTCGAACAAAGACACCTCGCGACGCATTAAAGCGCACCTCCGTCGGCCGGTTGTCGACCTTTCGGGTCAACTGGATCTGCTTACTCTCGCAGCCTTGATCGAACGGGCGCGTCTCCTTCTCACAATCGATTCCGCTCCGATGCATTTGGCCAGCGCGCTCGGCACGCCGCAGGTGGCGCTCTTTGGTCCAACTAATCCGTTTCATTGGCGGCCGTGCGGCGGGACGGCGGTTATCTTGCGCGCGGGTATCGCCGATCCAGTCCGCGAATTTGTTCCAAAACAGGCACCACAGCCGATGAAGGAAATCTCGACGAACCAGGTGATCAATGCTATGCAGAGCCTGCTGTCGACGCCGACGGCGCGCGCGATATGAGCAAGATACCGCAAGCTCCCTTAGTTAAACAGCCTCTCCTGGTGACTTTACGCCGGGCTTGGGGACCGTACAAGCGCCTCTTCGGTTATGCTCTCCCTTACAAGTTTCGCTTTTTTGCGGGATTGATTTTCGGATTTCTTACCGGCGCCATCAGTTCGTCGCTGCCCTTGGTGATCGCGAAGGTGGCAAACTTTATTTTCCATGGAGCCGCCCCCGCACCAAGCGCGATGCTCTCCAATCCTCAGCTCATCCAAAACGGGCCTCGAATCACAGGCTCCAATTCCCTTTTCTGGTATTGCCTTCTTATTCCGGCCGTCATGATCACGCGCAGTCTTTGCGACTACGCCGAAAGTTATTACACCAACTGGGTAAGCAACAAGGTGGTGACCGACATTCGGAACGAGCTCTTCGGCAAGATGCTGAGCCACTCGATGGATTTTTTTAACCGGATGCGCTCGGGGTTCCTCATGTCGCGCATCACGAATGATTCGCGCATTATGCAGAGCGCGCTCTCGACGGTGAGCAGCGACATCATCAAACAACCGGTCGCGATCATAAGCGGAGTGTTAGTTCTGCTTTATATGGACTGGAAGTTCACCGTCGTAACGCTGGTCCTTTTCCCATGCTGCATTGTTCCTCTCCGATCGTACGGCAAGCGCGCGCGGAAAGCGGTCAAAGGCGAACAAGAGGAAATGGGACAAATGGTGGTTACGATGCAGGAGTCCTTCGGCGGAATCCGGGTCGTGAAATCCTTCGGACGGGAAGAGCACCAGAGAAAATCCTTCGAGCGCAGCAATCGAATTCAATTCAACAATGCGATGCGAATTGTCCGCTCGATTCAAGCGACCGGACCGATGGTCGAATCGATTGGCGCGATTGGTGTCGGTCTCGCGCTCTTTTATGTTTACATGGCGAATTTGCCTGCCGGCAAATTCATGGGCCTCATGAGTGGAATCTTCCTCCTCTATGATCCGATCAAGACCCTAAGCCGCATTCATGTGACCATGCAGCGCTCGATCGAAGCGACCGTCGAGATCTTTAGAATTCTGGATTCCAAACCTACGGTCCAAGACAACCCGAAAGCCTTAACCCTGTCGCGGGTGAACGGGTTGATTGAGTTTGATGATGTCACTTTTCGTTACGCGGGCGGAGTGAGCGATGCTGTGCAGGGCTTTGATCTTCGCATCCAGCCTGGAAAAAGCGTCGCTTTAGTCGGAGCAAGCGGCGCCGGCAAGAGCACCATCCTATCGATGATCCTGCGCTTCTACGATCCGACTTCCGGCGCAATTCGGGTTGATGGGCACGACTTACGCAGCGTAACGCAGCAATCCCTCCGCGAACAGATTGGCCTTGTCTCACAGGACACTTTCCTTTTCCACGATACGATCTTTAAGAACATCCAGTTCGGCCGGCTCGATGCAACGCCCGAGGAAGTTTACGCCGCTGCGAAAGCTGCCTATGCGCACGATTTCATCGTGGCCCAACCGGATGGCTATGAGACAATTGTGGGAGATAAAGGCTGTCTTCTTTCCGGTGGTCAGCAGCAGCGCATTGCCATTGCCCGAGCATTACTCAAGAACGCACCCATTCTGCTCCTTGACGAAGCTACTTCAGCGCTCGACTCGGAGTCGGAGCAGCAAATCCAGATTGCGCTGGAACGACTGGCACTCGGCCGCACCGTAATTGCGATTGCGCATCGACTCTCAACCATTCTTTCTGCCGACCAAATTATCGTGATGGAGAAAGGCCTGATTAAAGAGATCGGTTCGCACGGGGAACTGCTGGAAAACTCCGGCTACTATCGAAGGCTTTACGATCTGCAATTCAATCGTAATCCGGAAGAGCCCGGCGCCGAAGTCGAGCTATTCGCCACGGCTACCGGGTAATTTTCAAGAGTCATCTCCCCTGCAAGTAGGCTCGATGGTGGGAAATCGCCACCCATGGCAAACGATCCTCGGTCCAAATTGCGGCTTCTGGAGCAAAGCGTTCCGGACGATCCAGCGAAACAATTGTGACGTCGATCGTGGCCGAATCTTCCTCGTCCTGAAAAAATAACGGAGTCCCGCAGCAGGCCGCGAAAGAGCGGAGTCGACCGGCATATTTCACTTTGCGCAAGTCGCCTGAAAGAATCTCGAGATCCTTCCGATGCACCACGCCCCAGGTCACAAACGCGGCCGCACTCGCCCGTCGACAATCGACGCAATGGCAGTCGGCGACTCGCACTGGTGGTTCGTGCAAACGATAACGTAGCCCGCCACACAAACATCCGCCCTCAACCGACCTGTCCATTTTTTCCTCCAGTAATCTTCGCAATCATTGGCGATACGCTAGCTATCAAAGCACTGGATCATATCCAGAGCCCAGAACCCAGTCTTCGTTTTCAGTCCGTCGCCCACGTTTATCTGAGTGTCGCAAGCTAAAGGCAGATTGGGAAACTCTTTACAATTTCCCTTCGACGCGCTACCTATCCGGCCCGATTTTCCACCGGAGGACCCGTTTATGAATATCATCGATACCATTTCAAACGAGCAGCAGAAGGGCGACGTGACGCAATTCAAAGTCGGCGACGGCGTGCGCGTCCATACCCGGGTGGTTGAAGGCGACAAGGAACGGATTCAGATCTTCTCCGGAATTGTGATCGGTCGCAAAGGCAAGGGAATCAACGCGACGTTTACCGTTCGACGCATCTCCTATGGCGAAGGCGTGGAACGTGTTTTCCCGGTGCATTCGCCGCGCATCGCCAAAGTCGAAGTGGAAAAGCAAGGTAAAGCGCGTCGCGCCAAGTTGAACTACTTGCGTGACCGCAAAGGCAAGGAAGCTACCGCCGTGCGGGAATAATTGTGATTCCTGAATAATTAATTTGCGGCTCTCCTCCCTCACAGATCACCCTTTCATCATTTCCTGCCGGCAGAGTTCGTTCGCCGTAGTCAAAAAAATTCTTTAATGTCGCAGCGAGATGTCTCGCCGTTGTGGATTCCGGCACGAAAAAAGGTTGCGTGCATTAGGCGTTCTCCGCATCGCAGGGATTGATGAAGCGGGCCGGGGCGCGCTCGCCGGGCCTGTCGTCGCAGCGGCTGCGATTTTGCCGGAGCGATTTCGACATCGCAAGTTGAAGGATTCGAAACAACTTTCGCCGGAATTGCGGGAGAAGATCTTTCGCTACCTAACGAATCATTCTGAGATCGCCTGGGCAGTCGGAGTCGTCGACTCGTTAGAAATTGATCGGATTAACATCCTCCGCGCCTCGCACCAGGCGATGCGAATCGCGGTCGCGGGCCTGACGAGTTCGCCCGATCACGTTCTGATTGATGGACTTCCGGTCTTCCCCTTCCCGGCCCCGCAAACTGCGATCATTGACGGTGATTGCCTCAGTCTCAGCATTGCTGCCGCGAGCGTAATCGCAAAGGTCACGCGTGACGCTTTAATGCGTGAATTTTGCGCGCAGTTCCCGCAGTATTGTTTCAGTCAGCACAAAGGCTACGGCACCGAACTGCACCTCCAGAAGCTCCATGAACACGGTCCCTGTCCGATCCATCGCCGCTCGTTTGAGCCAGTGGCGCAGCCGCTTTTCTCCTTCTGGCTCGGCGCATCTGCACCTCGGCACCCGCGGCGAAAAACTGGCCGCGCGCTATCTGCGTCGGCAAGGTTATAAGATTCTCTATCGCAACTTTCGGGGCCGACGCGGCGGTGAGATCGATCTGGTTTGCCGCGATCGCGATACGCTGGTTTTCGTGGAGGTAAAGACACGAACGCGAGAAGATTTCGGACGGCCGTTGGAAGCGGTCAATCCGAGGAAGCAGCGGCGCATTTCGTTAGGCGCGTTAGCCTGGCTGCGATTGTTAGGCGATCCCGACATTCTCTTTCGTTTCGATATTGTCGAAGTGGTGCTGGCGGCTGGAGTGGCGCCACGGGTGGAGCTGGTCCGCGATGCTTTTCACCTGTCGGAGCCCTACATCTACTGAAATCGCCTTGCCGTTACCATTTCGTGGTGTTCTTCCGGTGAGTTTTCTGCTAGAGCCCAGCCCATGACAACACCGAGTAAATTCAATTTTTGCCTAACGACCTTAATCGTCGGCCAGGCGCGGCGGTTTTCCCACCTCGTTGGGGGTGCGGCGACTTTCCTAGTCCTGGTGCTGGGAGCCGCTGTAGCCCACGGCAGTACGACCCAAATTATTTACAACTTCGCCGGGGACGAGGATGGCGAATATCTCGACACCGACGTCGAGATCGATGCCGCGGGTAATCTTTACGGGACTTCGGTTTTAGGAGGCGAGTTTGGAGGCGGCACGGTTTGGGAGTTATCACCGGTGAATGGCAGCTGGGTCCATACGGTCCTTTATAGCTTCACCGGCAGCACGGATGGGGGCGAGCCCTACAAGGGAGTAAGTCTCGACGCCGCGGGTAATCTCTATGGGACTGCAGTGACCGGTGGTTCAGGAAGTTGCGAAGGTGGGTGCGGAGTCGTTTACAAGCTAACCAAGTCTGGAGACAGCTGGACTCAATCTGTTATTCATGCCTTCACGGGTGCAGATGGGTCTGGACCAGGTGCACGTGTAACGGTGGACACGCAGGGCAATCTCTTTGGGATGACTCCGACGGGAGGCGACTTCGGCTTGGGAACCATTTATAACCTGCATCCGAAATCCAACGGCGCCTGGGCGTTTCGTGTGCTTCATTCTTTCACCGGCGGCTCGGACGGTTCCTCAGGTTCGGCAGGCAGGATGCTTGTCCGGGGTAGTCACCTTTTTGGCGCAACAACCACAGGCGGTGACACTGGCCATGGCACCGTTTTTGAGCTGGCGCAGGCATCGTCGGGATGGACCCTCCGCACGCTATACGCTTTCCTGGGACAGCCCGACGGAAGCTTCCCCTATGGTGCGATTCTCTTTGACCCGGCGGGCAATCTCTACGGCACGACTTATTACGGAGGAACCAATGGTCTCGGTACAGCTTATCAGCTGACCAGAGGCAGCGGCGGAAGCTGGACCGAAAAGGGGATCTACAGTTTCAGGTCCGGTCAGGACGGTAACAGTTCTATCAGTAACCTGGTTTCTGATTCGGCGGGCAATCTCTACGGCACGACCAGCGAAGGCGGTCTCGGGAGCGGAACAATCTTTGCCCTCGCACCGAGCCAGAGCGGCACCTGGCATGAGACTCTGCCGCATCTTTTTGCGGGTTCGCCGGACGGTGCCTTCCCTTATGCGGGCATGGTCGATGGAGGTAGTGGCGTCTTTTACGGCGCGACCGTCCATGGAGGTGCCAGCGGCGAAGGAGCAATTTACAAGTTTACGCCGTAACGGTGGCGATCCGGTGAGGCGGGAAACCGCGCCTTGTCGTTAGGCGCGGTTCCACTTGCCTTTGTCTCGAGCCACAGAGCCACCCTACATCGCTGGTTTAGGGTTCAGAGAAGGGAACCAACCGCAAATGTGAGGAGTCGCGCCATGCCGCGTCTAACGATTGTGCTGGAGCCGAAAGCGAGCCAGCATTGCCTTGGAACATGGCTCGCGCTCGCTCACAGAACTGGTGTTTTACGCCGCTTGATTTTTTGCTCGTCGCCGTGCCGGTCGCAATCGCGCTGCGATACATCGAGGCGTGGCGCAACGACAGCTTGCTTTTTTTTGTCGCGGCCATCGCGATCGTGCCCCTGGCGGGCTGGATGGGCCGCGCTACTGAGCAGCTGGCGACTCGTTCTGGTGCTGGCCTCGGCGGATTTCTCAATGCGACTTTTGGAAATGCGGCCGAGCTAATTATCGCGCTGGTGGCGTTAGGCAAAGGACTGACCGGCGTTGTTAAGGCCTCGATCACAGGGTCGATTATCGGTAATCTTTTGCTTGTTCTCGGCGCGTCGATTCTCGTCGGCGGGATACGCTATCCGAAGCAAACCTTCAACCAGACTGCGGCGCGTATTTCGTCCACGTCGTTAGCCTTGAGCGCCATTGCTCTCCTCATCCCAACCGTCTTTCATCGCGCGGCGGCTGCGCGACCCGGCGGATGGTCCGAGGAGGCGGAACAAAAACTTTCGCTCGCCATCGTGATCGTTCTCTTCGTCACTTATTTCTGTTCGCTCTTTTTCCATCTCTTCACCCATCGCGAACTCTTTGCTGGGCCGGCCGAGAAAAACGAGACCGAAGAGCCTTGGCCGCTTTGGCAATCAATTGTCGCCCTGACTATCGCGACCGCGTTCGTTGCCTGGCTGAGCGAGTTTCTCGTCGGTTCGATTGAATCCGCGCGCCGATCTCTCGGGCTTACCGAGACTTTTGTTGGAGTGGTAGTCGTGGCGTTGGTCGGCAACGCAGCGGAACATTCCACGGCTGTCTATACAGCCTGGAAAAACAAGATGGACCTAAGCCTTAACATCGCGACTGGCTCGAGCTTGCAAATGGCGTTGTTCGTCACGCCGGTGTTGATCTTCAGTTCCTATGCGCTGGGAGATCCAATGACTCTTGAGTTTTCGTTGCCCGAAATCGCAGCCATTGTGCTATCGGTCTGGATCGTTGGACAGATCAGCGGCGATGGCGAGAGTAACTGGCTGGAAGGTGTGCAGCTGCTTTCCGTATACGGAATCATTGGCATCCTCTTTTATTTTCTTCCGGCGATACCGCATCGTTGACGCGACGACCATCGGGCGACGCAGAGCCGTTTCAGATGTAAATGGCTGAATCCGACGAAAAAGAGAAACACAGCACCAAGGCAGTGACCGATGAGCCGCAAGAAGAGTTCATCGAGCCACAAGCCCAGCCTTCCATTCCGAAAGAGAAGGATGCGGCACCGCCTAACGACAAAGACTAGTGCGGCCGTCGCGCTCTTGCATCCTTAGGCGAGGACGCCCTCGCCGCCGAACAAGTTAGTAGCGGTAGTGATCCGACTTGTAAGGACCTTCTACCGGCACCCCGAGATAATCTGCCTGCTTCTCGGTGAGCTGAGTCAGCTTCACCCCGATCTTATTCAAGTGCAGGCGGGCCACCTCCTCGTCAAGCTTCTTCGTCAGAACATAAACGCCAACCTTATAGGTATCCTTGTTGTTCCAAAGATCGAGCTGAGCCAGCACCTGATTGGAAAACGAATTCGACATGACAAAGCTTGGATGACCCGTAGCACAGCCAAGGTTTACGAGCCGGCCCTCCGCAAGCAGGAAAATCTCATGACCGTCGGCGAAAGTGTACTTGTCCACCTGTGCCTTGATATTGGTCCGCTTAACATCTTTGGCTTCATTCAGGCGATCGACCTGAATCTCATTGTCGAAGTGACCAATGTTCGCCACGACCGCCTGATCTTTCATGCGCGACATATGATCGAACGTGATCACGTCCAGATTACCGGTCGTTGTAACGTAAATGTCGCCGCGGCCTAATGTGTCCTCCAAAGTTGTTACCTCAAAACCTTCCATCGCTGCTTGCAGGGCATTGATCGGGTCGATCTCGGTGATGACAACCCGCGCGCCCTGCCCGCGAAGCGACTGGGCACAGCCTTTACCAACATCGCCATAGCCACAAACAACCGCCACCTTACCCGCGATCATGACATCGAGGGCGCGATTCAAACCGTCCACTAACGAATGCCGGCAACCATAAAGATTATCGAACTTGGACTTCGTTACGGAGTCGTTCACGTTAATGGCGGGGACTAGTAACTGATTAAGCTGTTGCATCTTGTAAAGCCGATGCACTCCAGTGGTTGTCTCTTCGGAAACTCCACGCCACTCCTTCACCAACTCGTGCCAGCGAAAAGGATTCTCGCGCTGCACTTCAAGAAGAAGGTCCTTGATAACTTGTTCTTCCTTGTTGGCACTTGGCGACTTTGCCCATTCATTGCCCTCTTCCAACTGATAACCCTTATGAATCAGCAGTGTTACATCTCCGCCGTCATCGACCACAAGTTGCGGACCCTTCCCATCCGGAAACGAGATCGCCTGGTTGGTGCACCACCAGTATTCCTCGAGGCTTTCTCCCTTCCAGGCGAAAACTGGCACACCTGCTTTCGCAATCGCGGCGGCGGCGTGGTCCTGGGTGGAGAAAATGTTGCAGCTCGCCCAGCGCACACTTGCGCCTAAATCGACCAGCGTCTCAATCAGCACAGCAGTCTGAATAGTCATGTGCAAGGAGCCAGTTATGCGCACTCCCTGAAGAGGCTTGGCTGGAGCATATTTTTCCCGGATCGCCATCAGCCCGGGCATTTCCTTCTCGGCGATGTCAATTTCCCTGCGTCCCCAATCCGCCAGGCTGATATCGGCAACCTTATAGTCGTTAGTCTTGGTTTCAGTAAGAGTCTTAGTAGTCATAGGATATTTCTCCAAAATTATCGGGCTGCTTTTTTCAGCGCCGCAACCTTATCTGTTTTCTCCCAGGTGATATCGGGATCGTCCTTGCCGAAATGCCCGTAGTTCGTCGTCTTGGAATAAATCGGGCGAAGAAGGTCAAGCTGTTCGATGATGTCGGCCGGTTTGAAGGAAAAGACGCGGTTGATTGCGTGTTCGATGACTTCTTCCGGCACGGTATTGGTGTCAAAAGTATTGATGGCCATGCTTACCGGATCGGGATAGCCGATCGCATAGGCGAATTGGATCTCGCATCGTTTTGCCAGGCCTGCGGCGACGACATTCTTGGCCACCCAGCGACCCATGTAAGCCGCGCTACGATCCACTTTGCTCGGATCCTTGCCTGAAAAGGCGCCGCCGCCATGCCGACCCCAACCGCCATAGCTATCTACGATAATCTTTCGACCAGTTAGCCCGGTGTCGCCCTGCGGACCGCCAATAACGAAACGGCCCGTGGGGTTGATGAGGAACCGCGTTACGCCATTCAGCATCGATTTGGGAAGTACCTTGCGAATGATCTTCTCGATGCAGAACTTTTGAATCTCGTCGTGTTCCTTGTCCGCGGTGTGCTGAGTCGAAATGACGACGTTGGATATCCCGACCGGCTTGCCATTTTCGTAGATGACAGAGACCTGCGACTTGGCATCGGGTCGGAGCCACTCGGCCTTGCCGCTCTTGCGGATCCGTGTCAGCTCACGACCGAGACGATGCGCAAACATGATCGGCGCCGGCATTAACTCTTCGGTGTCGTCGCACGCGAAACCGAACATCAATCCCTGGTCGCCGGCGCCTTGTTCGGCGGTTTTCTTGCCTTTCGCCTTCTTCGCGTCGACCCCTTGCGAGATGTCACCCGATTGATCGGTGATGACGGTGTTGACGAAAATCTTGCGGGCGTGAAAGACATCGTCGTCGTGCGTATAACCGATCTCGCGCACGGTATCGCGGACGATTTTGTTGATCGGAATGACGTCTTCGAGCTGCGAACCGTTGCGCAGATTCGGAATCGTAATCTCACCGCCAACGATGACGACGTTGCTTTTGGCGTAGGTCTCGCAAGCTACGCGACTCTTTGGATCCTGGCGCAGGCAGGCATCGAGGACGGCATCGGAGATGGTATCGCAAACTTTATCGGGATGACCTTCACCGACCGATTCGGATGAAAAAATAAAACGACGTAGCATGTGTGTGGAAGAGTTGAAGAATTGAAGAATTGAAGAATTGAAGATTAAAACCGGGTCGCAGTTGGATCGTTCGCGAAGCTTCAACTCTTCAGCATCGGAGCGAATTCAACATATTGACCAATCATGATACGTCGATATATCGTTTCTTGATCTCATGGCGTCAACCATTAATTTCCTCCGTCTGCTCGCTGATCCTACCCGGCTGCGCCTTATTTCTCTCCTGGAAGAAGAGGAGCTCTCGGTGGCGGAATTGCAGGATATTCTCGGGATGGGCCAGTCGCGAATTTCAAGTCATCTCGCGCAACTGAAGCGCGCCAGCGTGGTGGAGGATCGACGAGCCGGCAAGAACGTCTATTATGGCCTAACGAATGGCGCGAAGCTAGATCCGCAGCGCGCCAAGGTGAGCGAGCTAACTCGAACCCTCGCGCGCGAGATGCCGGAGACCCGTCGCGATCGCACCGCGCTAAGAATCGTTTTGCGCAAGCGGCAGGACAAGGCACGAGAATATTTCGACCAGCTTGCGGGCCGCTTTGGCCGCAGTTACTGCCCGGGCCGATCCTGGCAGGCGCTGGCGCATACCGTGATTGCGATGCTGCCGCCGCTCGTTGTGGCCGACCTCGGCGCAGGCGAGGGAACGCTCTCGCAGCTGATGGCGAAAAAAGCGCGGAAAGTGATCGCGATCGACAACGCACCCAAAATGGTCGAGTTCGGTTCGCACCTGGCAAAGAAGCACGGCTTCAAGAATCTCGAGTATCGCCTCGGCGACATCGAAGATCCGCCGATCAAAAAGAACTCGACCGACCTGGCGATCTTCAGTCAGGCACTGCACCACGCGATCCATCCTGAGCGTGCGATCGAGGCAGCCCATCGCATTTTAAAAATCGGTGGACGCGTTGTGGTGCTGGACCTGCTCAGTCACCGTTTTGAAAAAGCGCGCGAACTTTACGCCGATCACTGGCTCGGCTTCAGCGAGGCACAGCTGCAGCAATGGCTTGAGGAGGCGGGGTTCAGCGAGATTGAAGTGACGGTCGTCTCGCGCGAAAAGGAGAGTCCGCACTTCCAAACCGTCTTCGCATCTGGTATCAAGTAAGTCTTGGACGAATCGCGGCTGCTTGAATTTGGCAAATTCCTTCACACTTCACGGCTTTGCGGATTTCTGTGTGAGTTGCGGCGACGCAAGGTCTATCGCGCCTGATTTGCTCGAATGATCGTTAGGCATTCCAGCCGGCATTACCGTAGCGGAGTCGCAGGGCGATCCGACCTGGAAATTTTGCAGATGGAGCCACGCTTTAAGCAAATGACCGAGACCGCCCGCTTTTAATGAACGAGTCCTCTTTGCGCCTGGTCAATCTCCACGGAGTTGCCGTCTGACTGGCGGCGCGAGAAAGTCTTCGGAATGAGCGGGTTCTTTCAGGAACTGAAGCGGCGCAAGGTTTATCGCGTCGCGGTTGCTTACGTCATCGCCGCGGGTGGCATTATCCAAATTGCCTCGGCTATCTTTCCCGCCTGGGAGCTGCCGAACTGGGCTCTGCGCCTTACCGTCGTTCTTTTGCTCATCGGTTTCCCGCCCGCGCTTCTTCTCGCCTGGGCGTTTGACGTGACGCCGGAGGGAATTCAAGCCACGCCGTCAATTGCGCCGGAGCAAGGTTCTGAAGTTGCGCGTCGCCATCGCCGTCGCAACATCACGTTGCTCGTCGGTTCGGGCGTTCTCCTTTCCGCAATCGCAGGCTTTTTCCTGCTGCCTCGCGCCGCCGCGACAAAGATGGAAAAATCAATCGCGGTTTTACCGTTCGAAAATTTCTCCGACAAGACGGAGAACGCTTATTTCGCCGATGGCATCCAGGACGACATCCTGACGAACCTCTCGAAGATCGGCGACCTGAAAGTCATCTCCCGCACTTCGGTCACGCCTTATCGCGGGAAGCAGAAAAGCGTCCGCCAGATCGGCAAAGAATTAGGTGTTGGCGCGATCCTGGAGGGAAGTGTGCGACGGGAGGGTAATCGCGTGCGGGTGAATGTGCAGCTGATCAACGCCGAGAACGATCACCACATATGGGCGGAGGATTACGATCGCGACCTGACCGACGTTTTTGCTATCCAGACCGATCTTGCGCAAAAGATCGCGCGCGAACTGCAAGCACAGCTTTCGCCGAGCGAGAAGGCGGAAATTACCCATAAACCGACGGAAAATGGCGAGGCGTATCTAGCTTTTGTCCAGGCACACAATTTGCAGTCCGCCCTGGACAATCAGGCGAAGTTAAAGCAGGCCGTGCAGCTCTATCGGCGGGCGATTGAGCTCGATCCACAATTTGTTCTCGCCTACGCCAATCTCTCCATGCTGCACAGCTTGATCTTTCACTACTTCGAGCCGACCGATGCCGAACGGGATCTGGCGAAGAAGTACGCCGACGAGGCGCTCGACCTCGCACCGACTTCGCCCGAGGCTCATCTCGCGCGCGGCTATTGGCGCTACTATGGCGCCCTCGATTACGAGGGCGCGCTGGTCGATTTTGCCGTTGCGCAAAACGGCTTGCCTAACGACTCGGAAGTGTACCTGGTCATCGGCGCGATTCAACGACGCCAGGGTAAATGGAAAGAGTCAACCGACAATCTCGAGCGAGCGGTAAAACTCAACCCGAACGACACATGGCCGCTGCAGAATTTGTTTTTCAATTATAATATGCAGCGACAGTTCGATGCCGCGGAAAGGGTGATCGACCGCGCAGTGCAACTTAATCCCACTTCAACCACCCTTTTGGGTTTGAAGTCACAACTTGCAATCTCCGCACGCGGAGATCTGACCGTGGCGGAGGCGTGCCAGGCTAAGTTTGAGAAAGCCCGCGCGAGCGGTCGCCTCAACGATCTTGATCCATCTGTTCTCAGGGAGGTAGCGCAGGCGAAAGCCAGCTTACTCATCATGCAACACAAATATGAGGAAGCGCTCAATGCCTTGAGGAATTTACCCGTGCAGAAGTCCAACCCCCATCAAATGATTGAAGCCCCTCTGCAGGAGGCAATCATCTACCGTCGTATGGGCCAAACGCAGAAGAGCGGGATTGCCTTGCAGGAAGCTAAAGAACAAGCCGAGGCCGCCGTGCGGGAAGCGCCTAACGAACCATCCCGGCACGCTCTTCTGGCACGTGTCCTCGCTCAATTGGGCGAGAAAGAAAAGGCCGTGGCCGAGGCCAGACGCGCCATGGAACTGCGGCCTGAATCGGCCGACGCTTTCGAAGGACCAAACTTTTCCGGAACGCTCGCCGAGGTGTATGCAGTCAACGGCCAAAATCCAGAGGCGATTCAAGTCCTCGATCATCTGCTCACCGTCCCGAGCGAGCTGACCGTTGCGATTCTCCGGCTCGATCCAATCTGGGACAGCCTGCGGACCGATCCCGCCTTCCAGCAAATGCTGGCAAAACACGAGTCCCGCGCCTAACGAAGCAGTGAAGTTGTATCGTCTGGCGACTCGCCAGCAGTTGTGCCCCGACTAAATTGAGAGCGAGATGAAATACGATCTGGTCGTGATCGGCGGTGGGCTAGCCGGCTATGTCGGAGCAATTCGCGCCGCTCAGCTGGGCAAGCGAGTTGCGTGCGTGGAAAAGGAGCGCGCCGGAGGGACCTGTCTCAATTGGGGTTGCATTCCAACGAAATCGCTTCTCCGCAACGCAGAGCTCTATCATCTCATCAAGCATCGTGCGGGCGATTTCGGCTTTCAGATCGACGGCCTCTCGTTCGATTGGAGCAAAGTGATCAAACGCTCGCGTGACGTCTCGGACAAGAACGCCGCCGGAATTGAATTCCTCTTTAAAAAAAACAAGGTCGACTACCTGCGTGGCGAAGCGTTGCTCGAGAAAACGGGCGAAGTGTTAGTCCGGCTTAACGACGGCAGCAGCGAAACACATCACGCAGCGAACATTCTCCTCGCGACCGGCGTGGTTTCGCGCGTGCTGCCAGGGCTTCCGTTCAATGGTAAGAGCGTCATTGGCAGTCGCGACGCGATGATCCTGGAGCGTCAACCGAAAAGCATGGCGATCATTGGAGCGGGCGCGATCGGGGTGGAGTTCGCCTACTTCTATAACGCCTTTGGGACAAAAATCACTCTCATCGAGGCGCTGCCTAACGTACTCCCGATCGAAGACAGCGAAGTCTCACAAACCTTGGAACGTGCCTTAACGAAACAAGGAATCAGAATTCTGACGGGGACCAAAACCGCCAAAGCCGAGACGACGAAAAACGGTGTTCGTCTGACGCTCGAAGGAAAATCATCCGAGACAATTGAGGCAGAAGTAGCACTGGTCGCCATTGGCGTGGCGCCGCTCTTGCCCAAGGGAAGGCTGAAACTCGCGCTGACCGACCGTGGCTATATTCAGACGGACGATCGCTATCAAACGAACCACAAAGGGATCTACGCTGCCGGCGACATCGTTGGACCGCCATGGCTGGCGCATGTCGCGAGTTGGGAAGCGATTCAGGCGGTGGACGGAATTTTCGCCCAAACCGAGCCGCGCAAGATTCGCCAGTTTCCCGGCTGCACCTATTGCCAGCCGCAGGTGGCCAGCATCGGCCTCACGGAACGCGCCGCTAAAGAATCAGGTCGCAAATTCCGCGTCGGGAAGTTTCCTTTCAGCGCGAACGGCAAAGCGCGCGCGATCGGTGAAACCGACGGTTTCGTGAAATTGATCATCGCAGAACCGCATGGCGAAATTCTTGGCGCGCATATTATCGGGCCGGAAGCGACCGAGATGATTGCCGAGCTGGGCCTCGCAATAACGCTGGAAGCGACTTACGAAGAGATTGAAGCCACCATTCACGCGCACCCGACCTTGAGCGAATCGATTCACGAAGCAGCCGGCCAGGCATTTGGCCACGCCATTCACATCTAGCGCACCGTAGTGCGCGATTCTGTCACGTAGACTTATCAGACCGGGCTGCGTGCTACTTTCGGCTGCCGACAATCACAAGAACGATCCCGCCGGCAATCGCCACGCCCCCCAAAATCGGGGGCATCGGAACCGTGTGCGTTTCCGTGTGCCCAATCTGCACCGGGCCAATGTCCACATCTTTCTTGTGCTCTTTGAAGCTGAATCCGCCATAGGCAAGGGCAATGATGCCGATGACGATAAGAACAATGCCGATGATGCCGGCCGGTTTCATGTCAGCGTGACAAGCGGGCTATATGCCGCGCCGCCCGGAGACGAGGTTAATTACCAGCACGATGATCGCGAGCACCAACAGGATGTGAATGAATCCACCAAGCGTGTAGGAGCTGACCAGACCGAGCAGCCAGAGCACGAGCAAAATAACGAATATTGTCCACAACATAGTTTCCCTCCAGGTTCAGGTTTCCTCTGCTTCGTGTCGCAAGGTGCCGGCGCGCTTGTTTTTGAAAAAAAATATTTCCGAAAATTCTTCCGGAGTTTTCCCCTTGGCGTAAAAACTATTCTGGCCCCAGCAGGCCTACGTTGCCGAGACGTTGTTAAAAGTGTGGCTCCAATTAAGTCGTCGGCGCAAAGAAAGAGCGATTCAATAAGGCGGCAATCGCCCAGGGTGCGTAAAGAACGGTGAAGAACAGCAGCGCGAGCCCTTCCAACTGAAGGACGTAAATCCAGCGTGCCTCGGAGAGAAAATCGAGAATCGAATGCACGACCGGTTTGTGCAGAAGGAACCCATAGTTCACACCGGTGAGATGATCGACGACGAGCGCGGCGACGAGATAAAGTTGCGACCAAAGAAGGGTGCGACCGACGGATCCGAGAGTGGGACAAAATCGTCGCGCGACTAGAAAATAAACAACGCCGGCGACGATACCGCAGTGTGAGATAAAAAAGCTAATCGCCCGAATGTCAGGAAAATTGACCTGCAGGTTCGGCGTGAGAATCGCCTGGAACGTCCCCGCGATTCCCCAAAAATATGAGACTTCCATCCAGCTACGGCGACCGGCGATCAGCGCAACGATAACGGTTACCATCGCCCAGTCGCAAAGTTGAAATGGCAGTGCCTGCTTCCAAAAAAACTGTCCGTAATGCCAAAGATAAATTGCGTAAGCGAAGTAGTTCACGAGGAGAAGCAATGCGAGGCAACTCCCAACCGCGCGGTCAATGCGTCGCGAACCGCTCAGCCGCACGCCCAGGCCGAGGCCGACCGGGATGATGATCGTTAGGCAAATGACGACGAGATGGGCCGGACCGAAGACAGGAAACACAGGAGTTGTGTCGAGCACGCCCGCAAAGTTTGTGGCCGTATCCTTGCGACGGTCAAGTGTGGCGGCGGCAGGAACTGACTGACACTAATGCTTCGTTAGGCTAATCGTCTCCATCGCGGCAGAGCATGTCTATCACTTTCCGGCAACAACCATCAGCGTGCCTCGATCTTGCCCGCGCCCGCGATCTTTTTCTCGACTGATTTGGGATTGCCATGGTAGCTCACGTTACCCGCGCCGGTGATGGCGGCGCGCAAGAGATTCGACGCGTAGACATCGGCCTTACCCGCACCGGTGACGGAGATCTCAACATCCTGGGCAATCAGATCGTCCGCCTGCAATTTGCTTGCGCCTGTGAGGCTGGCGAGCAGCCGATTCACCTGGCCAGAGAGCGCGACTTTGGTCGCGCCACTGGTCTCGAGCGCAAAGGTTCCACCACTGAGTGATGTGGCACTCATTTGCAGGGCGCCACTGAGGCGCGCCCCGGTCAAAGAAGGGCTGGTGATCTCGACTTTCACTCCACGCGTCGGTGAGAGGGGACCTTTCATTTCCAACTTCAGCACGTCGCCCTGCACGGAGGTTCTGATGTGGGAAAAAAGATTTTCGTCCGTCGTTAGGCTAAAAGAGACCGGACCTGGATGCCATTCGACCTTGTAATAACCACCTGCATCGAGGCGGCTGAAGTTCCCCAGAGAACGCCGTTCGGTCGTGACGTGGCCGTTGCCCCGAATCCCGTGCCAGTCGCAACCGGTCACGGCGAGGATCAAAAGCAAAAAGGCGAGAAGGCAATGAACTCTTTTCATGGTCATCTAGTGAGATGCGGCGAGATGCGGTTTTGGATTCACGAAATTTCCCTAACAAGAAGTAGGCACGCGCTGGGCTAGCGCAACGCCATGTGGAATCGCGCCCATGACAAAGCCAAGACATTCCACCGCGCCAGTGGGTTTTCCTGGCAGCGCGACGACCAACGATCGACCTACGACCGCGGCAAGATTGCGCGAAAGGATGGCATTTGCGGTGATCTTCATCGATTCCGCGCGCATCACTTCACCAAAACCCGGCAGCTCCAGCCGCATAAGACCGCGAATCGCTTCTGGAGTGATGTCACGCTCTGCAATTCCGGTACCGCCGGTTGTCAGGACCAAGCCGCAGCCTTGCTCCGTGAAAGACTGAATGGTTTCCTGCAACCGCTTGATGTCATCTGGGACGATTGCTTCCGCAAGGACGTCCCAGCCGCTTTGAACGGCTGCTTGTTTGAGTGCAGGTCCGCCAAGATCCTCGTATTCACCGCGGCTGGCGCGATCGGAAACGGTGATGATGCCGACGGTGATCTGCATTGGAAACAGGATTGATACGATTAACAGAATTTTCGGCGACGAGCCTTTTTCTTCATCCTGCTAATCCTGTCCAGTTCTAGTCTTCGTTTTTCGAAGCAACTTGATCGCACCGATCTGCAACTCCTTATCGACCGCTTTGCACATGTCGTAGATGGTAAGAAGGGCGACGGCGACGCCGGTAAGCGCCTCCATTTCCACGCCGGTCTGTGCGGTGGTTCGCGCGGTACAGGTGGCTTCGATGAAGGTTTCGCGACTCATTAGGCCGATTTCCACGTGGCTTAAACTCAAGGGGTGACACAGCGGAATGAGCTGCCCAGTTTGTTTCGCTGCCTGAATGCCGGCGATACGCGCAGTGGCAAAAACGTTCCCCTTTGCAATCCGATCCGAGGCGATCAGCTCGAGAGTCGCGGGCTTCAGCTCGATCCGGCCGCTGGCGACTGCTTCGCGGTAACTGACCGGTTTGGCCGAAACGTCGACCATCTTCGCACTGCCATCGGTCGCGATGTGGCTCAGGTGCGCCATGCGTTAGCCGCCGATCGCGACCATTTTGCGGCCGGGCTGGTAAGTGGTGCGAAAATCGTGCTGCTCTGGTTTGCGTTCGACGACTTCCAAAAAAAACTGGCGCAGCTCCGCATCGCTCGCTCCTGCACGCAGAGGCGTCATGATGTCGAACTCGAGAGAACTGCCGAGACAAGGACGCAACTTTCCGTCGCAGGTCAGGCGCAGCTTGTTGCAGCTTTCACAGAAATGCAGATTGGTCATCGCGCCGATAAAACCGATGCGTTGCGCGCGCCCCGGCACCTGGTAGTAAGTGGCAGGTCCGTTGGTTTTGAATTCCGGCTGCGGAATGAGCGGGCCGAATTCTTCCTCGATCGTGCGCTTCGCTTCCGCGACGGGCAGAAAATTTCTTTCAGAGAGGACGTCAGTTGTGCTGACCGGCATCAGTTCGATGAAACGCAGAAGAAGATTTCGTTTGGCAGCGAACTCGATCAGACTTGTTAGGCCGCTTTCATTTCGCCCGCGCATCAAGACCGAATTGATCTTCACCTGCGAAAAACCGGCCGCCCGCGCAGCATCGATCCCGGCAATCACATCCGGCAAGAGATCGCGGCCGGTAATGCGCGCATACTCTGCGCGATCAAGCGTATCGAGCGAAATATTGACCGATCTGAAACCGCAGGCGCGGACCGCTTCTGCCATCGTTAGGCCGGGCTCGACTTCGCGTGTCAGGAGTGTGCCGTTGGTCGAGAGCCCAAGGTCGCGCAAGTTCGTCAGGCCAGGAAGCTCACGAAAAAGCTGAATCACGTCGCGTCGGGTCAGTGGTTCGCCACCCGTGATGCGCAGCTTGGTTACACCGAGTTCACTTGCGATACGAATCAGTCGGACCGTTTCCTCAAAAGTGAGAATGCCCTCCCGCGGCAGCCACTCCTGCAGCTCCTGCGGCATGCAGTAGGTGCAACGTTCGTTACAACGATCGGTTATCGAAACCCGCAAATACGAGATGCGATGTCCGAAGCGATCCTCCATGCAGGCGAGGCTAATGCCGGGAGTTAGGGCGATCAAGACGTCGGAGCGCGTATGCGGCCAGTAACAATCTCGTTACCTTTCGAATGGCCTCGCCCGCCGATCGATGTTTGACGCTTTCCGGCTCGAGTCTAGGCTTAGTTATGAAGCGTCGATTGTCTTCGTGGGTATTGTTGGCGTGGTTCGCAACGAGCGCGTTCATTCTTTCGAGTTGCAGCACGGTCTCTTCACGCATCGAGGCGAATCGCCCGTCTTTCGATGCTCTTTCGCCGCAGGATCGCGCACTTGTCACCGAGGGCAAAATTCGTGGCGGCATGTCGACGCAGGCTGTTTATCTCGCGTGGGGTGAGGCTCGACAGAAGACGACTGGGATGGTGCACAATCAGGCGACGGAAACCTGGGTTTATACTGCGACGAGCGCAGCCTACGGACCTTACTACGGTGCTGGCTGGTATGGAGGGTGGGGTTTTGCCGATCGTGTTTCGTTTGTCGGAATCCGCCACGGCCATCGTTTTTTTGCATACGCTGCCGACCCTTTCTGGGACCCGTTCTATTATCCCTTCCCGGCCACAGTGGAGTATCCGGTAAAGACGGTATCATTCCAAAATGGTCACGTGGTGGCATTCCAAGTCCTTGCGCCTTATTGACGAGAAGGGCCGCCCAACCTAGCCGCTCTTCACCAGTCGCCTAACGAGATCCTCCAGAGTCACGATTCCGGCGAGCTTTCTCTTTTCGTCAAAGACCGCGGCAAGTGTCAATTGCGCGGCGCGCAGCCGATGAATGGCTCGGTAAGCCGATTCGGTCTCAACTGCAGAGACAATTGGCCGGGTGTAGTCGCGTAAGGCGCGGGGCGGGCTTTGGTCGAGCAGAATATCGAAGACGTTCACGAGTCCAAGAGCGCGATCGTCTTCCGCCAGGACCGGAATACGATCGATTGCCGTATGCTGGCTAAGGGCGAGAAGGTCGGGAATGGTCGTCTCCGGTGTAGCGGCGATCACGCTTCGCCGAGGAACCATGACGTCCGACACCTTAACGGTGCGGAAGTCGACCACGTTGTGAATCAACTCTCGTTCGACGGAAGTCAGCGCGCCCTGGCGTTCGCTCTCGACCGTAAGCTGTTTTAAATCTTCTCGCGCGGCGAAAAGGCGCGGGCGCGCTTCAGTGCGGTGGAAAAATAACTGGCCGACGCGCGCTCCTAATTCCAAGACCGGCCAGAGCGCACGCGAGGTGAAAACGAGCAGACCGGCGAGCGCGGCAAGCGCGCGATAGGGAAAGCGGCGGAAGAGGGACTTGGGCAAGACGCCGAGGAGGAAGAGATAGATCGGGGCCGCTACGACCAGTGCGACCGGATAGCCGGCCAAGCCTAACAATCGCACCAATTGTTGGGCGAGCAGGAGCAGGCCCGCGATATCGGCAAAGTTCGTGACGAGAAGGATGGTGGCCAGAAGCCGTTCCGGTTTCTTTAGCAAGTGATCCAACCGGATTGCAGATGGATTGCGCAGCTTCACCTGATGCCGCAATCGCACTTGATCGAGTGAGAGGAGGCCGGCCTCGATGCCGTTAAAAACGAACGAAACAAACCAGCAAAGAACGATGACGAACCAGCTGATCATATGTCCTCGCCGGGAGCGAACTCGGCTTCCGCGCCCGCGCCGGTTTTTTCCAGGAGCAGTTCTTCGATCCGCTTGCGACTCACGCGGCGGGTAGTGATAACAAGGCGCGGAATCTCCAGGCGTGCACCCATGTTAGGAAGATAACCGAGACGATTGAAAACGTAGCCGCCGATAGTGTCGATCCCATCGGCGCTGATCTCGAATCCGAGGTGCTCGGTGAGGTCGTCCAGCCGAGCGCTGCCACTCACAACAAAACGCCCATCTTCCAACGGCTTGATGTAGAGCCCGGCATCACCAAGCGGTGCGGCGTCGCTCAGAATTTCCTCGATAATATCGCCCAGGGTAATAATGCCTTCCGTGCCGCCGAATTCATCCACCACGATTGCAAGGCCTTGCGGGCGCGAAAGAAAACCTCGCAGCAAATCGATCGCGGGCATCGTCTCCGGAACGAATGACGGAGGGATAAGCGTTTCGGTGTAATGCTGGCTCGGATCGAGCAGAAACTGTTTCACTTCCACGAGCCCCACGATCTGATCGGGCGTCTCGGCATAAACCGGCACGCGCCGATGCCTCCGTTGTTTGAAGCGTGCGATCGCATCATCGTTAGGCAAATCATCCGGGATCGCGAAAGTGTCGACCCGCGGCGTCATGCAATCCTTTGCCGTCTTATCCCCGAGCTTGATAATCTCTTGGATCATCTCGCCTTCCGCCTCGTGCAAAGTGCCTTCGGCTTCGCCCATTTCGACCAACGTCTCGAGTTCTTCGTCGCTCATCCGCGGTCGGACACGCAATCTCGCGGGAGTGAATCGGTCGATCACGAGAGTGCTGGCGTTTTCCAGAAGATGCCCGACCCGGTCGAGCAGTGGCATCATGAGCTTGAGAGTCGAAACGCCGAAAGCCGAAATGCGGTAGGCAGTGGAGAGGGCAAGCAACTTCGGGATCAGATCACAGAGCAAAACGACGATGGCAAAAATGACGAGCGCCGTGAGCCACGACGGCAGGTGATTGCCGAGCGGGCTTTCCCAAATCAGGACCAGGCAGAGAATTACGAGCGGCACATTGACCATCGTGTCGCCGAGCAGGAGGATGTTGAGGACGCGACGCGGATTATCGCGAAAGGTGCGCAGAAATTCAGTGAGCGACGGATGTTGACCCTGCAGGCGCTGGATTTGGTGGCTTTTCAGAGCGAAAAGCGCCGTCTCCAGCCCGGAAAAGAGCGCCGAGCAGGCAGCTAGAATAACGATCGCGAGAAGGAGAAAAGTGAGCCCGATCGAGGTCATCCCTCCCTGCCGCCGCGCTCGCCACAGCCCTCCGTTGGAAAAAGGAAAGGTGCTGGGTTGCCGGTCATCTCCGCCACCACGAAGCTAAGCTTTTCGTGAACAAAGGCCAAAGAATTTCCGAATTCGTAGCGGAGCTGAGTGGCGCGCCACCAGGCTTTGAGCCTGACGATATCGCGGAGCATCCCTGTTATATTGGATTCTTCCGCTGCTGGAACGAGCAGCGTTATTACGAAGCGCATGATGTGCTCGAGCATCTCTGGCTACGGACGAAGTCGGACGATTCCAATTATTTCAAGGGCTTGATTCAGGCGGCGGGCGGGTTTGTGCATTTGCAGAAACAACACGCACGTCCAAATCATCCGAAGGACGGGCGACGGTTGTATCCCGCCGTGCGTCTGTTTCGATTGGCGGAAAGAAATCTCGCGCCCTACGCGCCCATGCGCCATCGCTTTGATGTCGGAGGATTGCTGCACCTCATCCGCGAGCAGGTAGAGCAGATTCTTGCGAGCGATCACCAGCGGAACCCCTGGACGCCCGAAACCGCGCCGAAACTCGATCTGCAATCAAGACCCGGCGAGAGTCGCTCTACCACTTTCCACGCCTGACGATTTGGCCGCGCTCGAGGAAGATGACCTCCTGACAGAGCGCGGCCGCTTCCGTGCGATCGTGCGTTACGTAAAGCATCGGCAAATCAAATTCCTCAGGCAGAACCTTGAGCTGATCGAGAACTGCATCGCGCAACTTGCCATCAAGTCCGGTGAGTGGTTCGTCGAGCAGGAGCAGGCGGGGCTCGGAGAGAAGTGCGCGGCCAATCGTCACGCGCTGTCGCTCACCACGTGAAAGCTGTCGCACGTCTCGATGAAGCAGTGATTCGATTCGAAGGAATTGGGTCACGTGTTCGAGAGAAAACGCGGGATCCTTGGAATCCCTCGGACGCCCGTAGAGCAAATTGCGGCGCACGTCGAAATGCGGAAAAAGCAAGTCATCCTGGGACACATAACCAACTCGTCGTTGCCTAACGAGGAGCGATGAAGAGGTATCGGCAAAGGTGACGCCGTTAAAGCGAATCAGCTCACAATCGGCCGCGCGCAATCCGGCAATCAATTCAAGCAAAGATGTTTTTCCTGCACCGGAAGGACCGAAAATTATCGTCCGGGGCGAAGTAATTTCAGCATCGATCTCGAGGATGAATTGGGAGAGTGGCAGCCTGACCTTGCGCAGCTCGAGCTTCATCGCGGCTCCCTCCTGCGCAAGAGGAATTCGGCCGTAAAAACGGCGACAAATGCAAGCACGGTACAAACCGCCAGGAGGCGATAAGCGGTTGCATCGTGGCCAAGTTGCACCGCCTCATAAATCCGGAGCGAAAGCGTCGTCGTTTCGCCAGGAATATTTCCGGCGACCAGAATCGTCGCCCCGAACTCGCCAACCGCGCGGGCGAAGGCGAGCAGGATGCCCCCAAAAATGGGGCGCACCGCAAGTGGCAGCGAAATAGTGAAAAAAACCCGCCATTCGCCCGCGCCTAACGAACGGGCCATTTGCTCGTAGCGCTGGTTCACTTCCTGAAAACCGACCCGCGCCGAGCGAACGAGAAGCGGGAACGACATGACCGCAGCCGCGATGACGACGGCGCGCCAGGTGAAAACAAGATCGAAATCGAAGCGCCGATGGAGAAACCCACCTAACGAACCCCGGCGTCCGAGCAGCTTGAGCAAGATGAGTCCAGTCGCGACCGGCGGCATGACCAAAGGCAGAGTGACGATCGTTTCAACCACGGACTTGCCGAGCCAGCGCCGTCGCGCCAGCAGCCACGCGATGGCAAGACCGAAAGGCAAGATGAGCGCGGTGCTTAGGGCGCAGGCGAGAAGCGTAAAACGCGTCGCCTGCCATTCATCGGGCGCCAGCCACATCAGGGCTGCAGTGCGTCGGTCAGGCCGGCGGCGGCAAAGACGTGCAGGTCCGCCGCAGTCGCTTGCATTATTGGCAAAGTCATAAGGAACGCGACCAGTTTTCGCATGGCCGAGTTTGCGCGGCGCGGCTCGGGAAGACAAGGAGCTTCCGCTTTCGCGCCACGCGACTTTGCCTGTAGGTTGGAGGGTGACACCAACTCCACCGACCGCGGCTCCGCCGGCGCACGTCGAACATAGCAACCGCCTCATCCACGAAAAATCGCCCTACCTCCTTCAGCACGCGCATAACCCGGTTGATTGGTATCCTTGGGGAGAAGAGGCCTTCGAAAAAGCGCGTCGCGAAAAGAAGCCGATCTTTCTCTCGATTGGTTATTCGACCTGCCATTGGTGTCACGTAATGGAACGCGAGTCGTTCGAGAATGAAGAGGTGGCCGCCTTCATGAACGCGCGCTTCGTCAATATCAAGGTCGATCGTGAGGAGCGGCCGGACGTCGATCGTGTCTACATGACCTTCGTCCAAGCCACGACGGGCGGCGGCGGCTGGCCGCTCAATGTTTGGCTTACGCCATCGCTCAAACCATTTGTCGGCGGCACTTATTTTCCGCCGGAAGATCGCTACGGACAGCCGAGTTTCATGAAGGTACTGCGACGAATCGCCGATGCGTGGGAAAACGATCACGCGAAAATCTCCGAGAGCGGCAACCAGATCATGAATGCGCTGGCGCGCTCCGCTTCGACGCCAGCCGACCCAAAGGACAGAATCGACGTGAAGCTGATCGATAATGCTTACCAGCAAATCGCGCGCATCTACGACGTGAACGAAGGAGGTTTTGGCGGGGCGCCCAAGTTTCCGCGTCCGGTCACGCTGAATTTTCTTTTCCACGTCTATCATCGCTGGCCGCCGGAATCGGAAACAGGCGGCGCTGCGCTCGGGATGGCATTATTTACCCTGCGCAAAATGGCGGCCGGCGGAATGCACGATCAGCTCGGCGGCGGCTTTCATCGTTACTCCGTCGATGGTCTTTGGCGGGTGCCGCATTTTGAAAAAATGCTTTATGACCAGGCGCAACTGGCGAGCGCTTACCTCGATGCCTACCAAATCACGGGCGACTTGCGCTACGAGTCGATCGCGCGCGATACGCTCGATTACGTACGCCGCGATCTGACGGATGCTGGCGGTGGCTTTTACTCCGCAGAAGACGCCGATAGCCTGACGAAGACTGGTGGAATTGAGAAAGCCGAGGGCGCGTTTTATCTGTGGACGAAAAAGGAGCTCGACACGGCGCTGGGAGAGTACGCGGAGTTGTTTGAGTACCAATACGGGGTCGAGGAAAACGGCAACGCGCCGGAAGGAACCGATCCGCACGGAGAGTTCGCGGGCAAAAACATCCTTTACGAGCGGCAGAGTTTCGCCGAGACCGCGAAGCATTTTGACAGGAGCGAGCTGGATTGCGACGAATCGATGCGTTACCGCCGGGCGACCCTATTGGAGCTGCGATCGAAACGTCCGCGTCCACATTTGGACGATAAAATCATCACGGGCTGGAACGGCCTGATGATCTCGGCTTTCGCCCGCGGGTCTCAGGTGCTAGGCGACCCGACATACCGAGAAGCAGCGGTCAAGGCAGCAGAGTTCGTTAGGCAAAAACTTTGTGACGAGAAAAACCACACGCTGCGCCGCAGCTATCGCAACGGCACTTCAGAAGTGCCCGGCTTCGCCGAAGATTACGCCTTCTATATTCAAGGCTTGCTCGATCTCTACGAAACAACCCTTGATGTGCGCTGGCTAAAGCTGGCCGAGCAATTGCAAATGACGCAGGACCGGCTGTTTTGGGATGAGAAAGGCGGCGGTTACTTCACGAGTAGGGGCGACGATCCCAACATCGTCCTGCGGATGAAGGAAGACAACGATAACGCCGAGCCAGCCGCCAGTTCGATCGCGGCCAGTAATCTCCTGCGCCTGGGGCAAATCCGCGACTCAAAGGAAATGCGAATGCGGGCGACCAAAACGATTGCCGCCTTTGCCGGACCGCTGAACCATTTCGCCAGCGCCATGCCGCAAATGCTGGTCGCGCTCGACAGGAGCCTAACGAAACCGCAACAAATCGTGATCGCAGGCCATCCGGACTCGCCGGAGACGCGGGACCTCCTCGAAGAAGTGCATCGCCATTATCTGCCAAACACGGTTGTGCTCCTGGCGGACGGAGGTGAAGGACAAAAATATCTCGCGGCGAAACTGCCAGAGCTGAAGGGAATGGCGACGGTGGAAGGAAAAGCCGCCGCCTACGTCTGCGAAAACTTCACCTGCAAGGAGCCGGCGACCTCGGTTGAGCTTTTGCGGAGACAGCTCTCGCCGGCCGAAAGTCTGGTGGAAAAGCCGGCTCGTTAGGGCAAACCGCCATTGGGCGAATCCTCTGCACCCACGGAACGTACCGGCAGAACTTTGCGACGACGCAGACGCATCCAGTTATTCCAGGTCTTGCGCACGCTGTCCCTGGGCGTGAGGTATTCCTGGTTTAGCTCGTTGTTCTTCACGATCTGCGCGAGGATGCCGCGAACGGAAAAGTCTTCCGTGTTCAAAATGGTGTAAGCGGTCCCGATGGCGGCATGATGATGGGCGTCACTCGCCGCGGTCATGGGCAGGCCACGCATCTGAGCGTATTTGAAGGCGTAGGTGTTGTAGCGGCGCAAGGTAGTCGCCGCGTTGAAGACTTCGAGCGCGTCAATTGGCAGTTTCTCGAGCGTAGAAAAGCGAATTCCTGCCCGGAACAGATCGTAAGGATGGGGCGGGATGGCGATTCCTCCGCGCTCGTGAATGAGGTCGCAAACCTCCTGCGCCCCCCGGCCTTTGAGATACGGCAGGGAAGCTCCGATGCAAAGCAGATGACCTTCCGCCGTTGTCACCTCCACTCCAGGAATGATGAGAAAATCATCAACAGGCATCCCGTCTTCGCGCATGAGACCCTTGTCGAGCAGGTGGGTAACGCCGTCGTTTGTGTTGTGATCCGTAAGTGCGAAACCGTGCAATCCTTTAGCCTTAGCTGAGGCGATGTTCTCCTCGGGACTGGAGACGCCATCGCCTGAAAAGAACGAGTGCGTATGCAGATCGATCTTGAAGGGCATGGGCGGGAGCGTAGTTTGCCGTCCGCGAATTGCAAAGCATCGCTTACAACGGAACGTCGCCGGTCCGAGGAAGCGTTCGTGAGGGAGCGGCCCGAGCGGCCCTGTGGTAGAAGCCGGCTAGCAGGTACTGGCAGTCAGCCGAGCTATGTAAGCGAACGGTCTCTCTATTCGCGAAACTTCCGCATTGGTGGGGAACTCCGCACGTTGCGGTTTGTGCTTTAAAACCGGGTCGCTATAATGCGCCTCGCTGCGCCCGTAGCTCAACTGGATAGAGTGACGGCCTCCGAAGCCGTAGGTTGCGCGTTCGAGCCGCGCCGGGCGCATTGCCCGAAGACTGGGCAGTCGCCGGTTCATGATCTTAAGAGAAGCGAGACTACGTCGACGGCTGTGAAGACCCGGAGCTGAGGTCGCCCGACACCTCAACCTTTCACCTCGACGGAGCGTGCGCTCGAAACGAGGAAAGGACTTAAAATCAAGAACAGGATCACCACGATGATCGAAACGAGAAGCGCGCCTGCGCCGTACCATCCCCATCTCGTGTCCATATTGGACAGTAACAACTTGAAGCCCGGCGGCAGAGTAAACAGCTTTACATCCTGAAACCTGATGGCAGCGATGACGTATTCGTTCCATCCTACCAGGAAGGAAAAGAGCGCGGTGACGAGCATGGCGGGCGCGGCGAGCGGAAGGAGCACGAAACGAAACGTCTGCCAGCGCGTCGCCCCCTCGATTCCAGTCGCTTCCTCAAGTGAAAACGGGATCGTGTCGTAACAGCCCTTCATTTGCCAGATGCAGAATGGAAGAGCCGTCGCGGCGTAGACGAGAAAAACTCCGCAATAAGAGCTGAGCAGACTGAGCCGAATCAAGAGGAAGAAGATCGGCAGGAGCAAGATTGCGGTCGGCGCCATCTGAGTGACTAGTCCATCAAGAGCCGCGCTCCACCCGAGAGAATTGAAACGCGAAAGCGCGTAACCCGCGGTCGACGCGATTGCGACACCGGTGACGGTGACGCCGAATGCAACAAGTGACGAACTGCCTAACCATCGCAAGAAACCTGGATCGAAAAAGAGAACGTGGGAACTCGTCGCCTTCGTAGCGTGCAGAAGATTGGCAACAGACGTCGAAAGTGGTTGAGCGCCCGGCTGAAGTGCGATTGCGACAATGTGCGTCAGGGCATAAACCACAAAAAGGATGAAGACGAAAAGAGCAACATAAATCAGGCTCATTCGCGTCATGCGCGACGGGGACGGGCGACGTTCTTTCTTCATAAGGTGTGAGTGGGGTGACATTACGTGACGGCCACACAAGCGCAGTCGCGAAACATTTGAGCTTGGTTCGTTAGGCGGGAATTCCTCTAACCACTACCCTCATCCCATCGGTCGAAACTACGGCCACCGGAGTTTCCGGAGCAATAAAACCGCCTTCCGTCACGACGTCGACGACTTGATTTTCGAACTCGGCTTTGCCGCTTGGTCGTAGAATCGTCAAGGCCCGACCCTGCATCCCCGGAGCGAGCGGGCGGGCGGTGGCGAAGGCGCGTGGCGTGACGGCGAGTGAAGGGCCCGGCGGATTCGCCGTCGAAAGGATGAAGCGGCGATAAATGCTCGTTTGCGGAAGGAAACGGGCGAGAATCAGGATCAGAATCGCTGCGCTAAGAAAGGTGAGAAATAGATTAAGCAGCGGAGTTCTCAACATCGCGCCGGTAGGAAGGAAACGTTGCCCGGGATAACGATCGATCATCGCCCAAATGAGCGACGCAAGCATGAGCAAAACGCCCAGGACCCCAAAGATGATTGTCGAATGACCGAAGAACAGAACCTCAATCAGAACAAAAACGACGCCGAGAACAAAGAGTCCTACGACCTCCCATCCCGCCAGCCCGGCAAAGTAATGCCCGAGGAAAAAAAGCGCGAAGCAAACAATCGAGATGATCCCGGCGATGCCGAAGCCGGGAATCTTCATTTCGATATAGGCCCCGATGATTCCGCCTAACAACAAGAGCGGCGCCAGTTGCGTCAGCCAAAAGGCGAGCTGCTCAAAGCCGCTCGGCTCAAAGCGGACAATATTGCCCTTCAATTTGGCTTGTTTGATTAACTCATTGATCGAATCCGCGATGCCTTCGGCGAAGATGGTCTTGCCGGCAATTCTTTCCGTTGCTTCCTGTGCGTTAAGAGTGAGTAGTGTGCCTTTTGGGTGAACAATCTTGTCGCCGATTTTCACCTCTTTGTCTTTGTTCATGAAGGCCTCCGCGATATCGGGATTGTGACCATTTCGCAACGCGGTTCCCCGAACGAGTGCTGACCAATAAGAAATCGTCTTTTCCTTTTCAGTCGGTGGCAGGTCTTCCCCAGTCGAAAGCACCGGTGCCGCCGCGCCAATCGCACTCACCGGCGCCATGTAAATATGCTTCGTTGATAGCGCGATGAGTGAGCCGGCCGAGCCGGCATTGGAGTTCACATACGTGTAGGTGGGAACGGTTGTGTGGTTCAGGATGTCGGTGATTTTTTCCGCGGAATCAAGCTGGCCGCCGTAAGTGTCCATGTCGAGCACGATGGCGGTGGCGCCTTCGCTTTCCGCCGTTTTCACTCCGCGACGAATGAAGAGAGCGAGCGATGAAGAAATTTCCTGATTCATCGGCAGGACGACCACATCCCCGCGGTTGATCTCCGCCGCGCCCGCTCCGCCTAACGACAAGTGAACGAAAAACAGGCCAAGAAGAATTGGAGCTGCGCGCTGCAACATGACAAGATTTGGAGCGTCAACGACGCTGCGCTAATCTGCCAGTCTTCCGGGTTTGTGACGAGAAAAAATATGGCCATTCCCGACGACACCATCGAACAGGTCGCGGCCGCGAACGATATCGTGGAGGTGATCGGTTCCTACTTTCCGCTCAAGCGCGCCGGCTCGAGCTATCGCGCGCTCTGCCCGTTTCATCAGGAGAAGACGCCGTCGTTTCATGTCAGTCCCGGGCGACAAACCTTCAAATGCTTCGGTTGCGGCACGGGTGGAAGCATTTTTCGCTTCGTGATGGAGTACGAACATGTGGATTTTCCGACTTCGGTCAGGCGACTGGCCGCGCGGGCGGGCATTCCGCTGATCGAGGAGCGCGGGAGCAGCGCAGAGGAAGACCGGCAACACGAAGCGCGGCGTACGCTGCTCAAGCTACATGCGGAGGCGGCGGAATGGTTTCAGGAAAATCTGCTCAAGCGCGACTTCGCGCAGTCGGCGCGCGGCTACCTCAAAAAGCGCGGCCTAACGACGGAGGTGGCAAAGTCGTGGCAGCTTGGTTTCGCCCCGGAAAGTTGGGATGCGTGCTTGAATTGGATGCTCGACCGTGGCTACAAGCGCTCGACGATTGTCCAGAGCGGTCTGGTGAAGTTACGGGATGAAGAGCGCCCGGAGAGCGAGATCTACGATCGCTTTCGCGGGCGACTCATGTTTCCGATTTGCAACGATATCGGCGAAGTGATCGCGTTCAGCGGCCGCATCCTAACGAATGACACCCAGGCGGCGAAATATCTCAACTCGCCCGAGACGCCACTCTTTCGCAAAGGCTCGATCCTTTTCGGTTTGCACAAGACCAAGCGCGGTTTGATCGACGCGAATTGCGCGATTGTTTGCGAAGGACAGCTGGATCTCATCACGCTTTTTGAGGCTGGCCTAACGAACGTTGTCGCTCCACAGGGCACCGCTTTTACCGAAGGTCAGGCCCGCATCTTAAAGCGCTACGTGAACGAGGTCGTCCTCTGCTTTGATGCCGATCTCGCCGGACAGAAGGCGGCGGAACGCTCGCTCGAGTCCCTGCTCGAGAACGACCTTATCGTCCGCGTGGCCGAGATACCGGCGGGCGAAGATCCCGATTCGTTGCTCCGAAAGGAGGGCGCGGAAAAGTTTGGCGCGCGCGTCACGGCCGCCCGCGATTTTTTTGATTTCTGGATTCAAGAACGAACCGCGTCCGCCGACCTAACGAACCTCAATTCCAAGCTGCAGGTAGCGCGCGAATTGGCTGAAACGGCAGCGCGGGTGCACGATCCGCTGATGCGTAACGAAGTGATCAACAAGATCGCCGCCCGCCTTGGAGTAGGCGCGACGGACTTCGCCTCGCTTCTTCCAAAACCGCAGCCGGCTCGTGCGCTGCAAACCGTCTCTCGCATTGTCGCTCCGGCGCCGCGTCACGAAATCGCGATGCTTTGTCTGCTTGCCTTACGCGATCCGGCGGCGCGCGATTATTTGCTGGCGCAGGATTGGCCGGAAGTGGTGAAGGAAGCTCCGGGAACTGAGATGCTGGCGCGAATTCTCGAAGCAAACTTGCGCCCGGACAACCCTGCCTCTCTCAATCTGTTCATGTCCACACTTTCGGCGGAGGAAGAATCGTTAGTTTCGGCCTGGCTTTTGAAAAAAGTTCCGCCGAATGCCGATAAGGTGGCACGCGATTGGTGGCAGGGTTTACGCCAGCCCGCCCTACGGCGTCGTCTGCAAGCGGCGCAGAGCCGAATGAAGCTCCCAGGTCTGAGCGCGGGCGAAGTCGTCACGTTGCAGAAACAAGTGGTTGACCTGCGAGAACAGCTCGACGACCCTTCACGGCTTTCGCCGTCTCGCGCCTTGGAGCCTTGACTAGGTACGCGGCGGGCTAGCGTACTTCCTGCTTTTTCGACTCTCGTTCAACCGAAATCGCCTTGACCAAGAAATCGAAAGCCTCTAACCATCCGAAAAAATCGCGTAAGACCATTGCGCGAAGCGCAAAGCGGCGAGGGCGTCCGCCAAAATCAAAGTCAAAAAGCGCGACGCAATCGAAGGCAGCCAAACCAGCAAAACGTCCGCGCGGTCGCCCCCGCAAAGCGGCCGTGGAATCGCAACGGCCATTCGTTAGGCACAAACGCGGGCGGCCTCCGGGTCGCAAGTCGCCGACGTCTGCTTCCACGAGCAACGGCGCCACCCATTTCGATGAATTGACCGGGGCGAATGGCGAGTCGTTAGCCGTCGGGGCCGCCACCGAGTCGCGCATGCGCGATCTGATCAAGCTGGCGAAGGAGCAAGGTTATCTGACGTTCGACGATTTGAACGAAGCGCTCCCGCCGGATCTGACTAACCCGGACGAGCTTGATCTCATCCTTATGCGTCTGCGCAAAATGGAGATCGATATTATCGAAGCCTCCGAAGTCGACCGTTACAAAGACGTCAAAAAAGACGTCGATGACGAAGAGGAAAAGATCGAGCCGAAACTCGACATCCTCGACGACCCGGTGCGGATGTATCTCAAGCAAATGGGACAGGTGGCGCTCCTCACGCGCGAGCAGGAAGTGGAAATTTCGAAGCGCATCGAGGAAGCCGAAGGCCATGTCACCTCGCACATCCATCGCTTTGGCTTTGTAGCACGCGCTCATCTGGAACTGGCAGCCAAACTCGCGGAGGGGGGCGAGCGTTTTGATCGGGTCATCCTCGATAAGAAAATCGAGAGCCGCGAACGCTACATGAAGTTACTCCCGCGCCTTTGCAACAAAGTGAGGACGATGAGCGTCGAACTGGGCCAGCAATACCAGCAGATGACGCGCAACGGCCAGCCTGAATCGACAAAACTCAAGAATTTCGAGAAAGCCGTGGCGAAGCTACAGCAGCTTTATCCAAATTTTTATTTCAAACAGCGGGTAACGGAGGAGTTCGTTCACCTGGCTGATGAGCATTACGCGGCGTTGCGCAGCATTCAGGAAGACATGCGCAAGCATCCGAAGCAACGACACCCCAATCCAAGCGACACGCGCTTGCGCGAGATCGAGAACGCTCTTTGGCTTTCCTCTCGTGAATTCCACGAGCGCTATCAAGAGTTACGCGACTGGTTGCGCAAGGCGCTCCGGGCCAAGACGGAAATGATCGAAGCCAATCTCCGCCTCGTGATTTCGATCGCCAAAAAATACACCAATCGCGGCCTCTCTTTTCTCGATCTCATCCAAGAAGGCAACATGGGTCTGATGAAAGCGGTGGAGAAGTTTGAGTACCGCCGCGGCTACAAATTTTCAACCTACGCCACCTGGTGGATCCGGCAGGCAATCACACGCTCGATTGCCGATCAGGCGCGCACGATTCGCATCCCGGTGCACATGATCGAGACGATCAACAAACTCATGCGGGTCCAGAAGCAGCTCCTCCAGGAGTATGGTCGTGAGCCTACGCCTGAGGAAGTGGCCGAAGAAATCCTGCTTCCGGTCGATCGAGTGCGTGCAGTGCTTAAGATGGCACAGCAGCCTATTTCGTTGCAGGCGCCGGTTGGAGAAAGCGAGGAAACGAATTTCGGCGACTTTATCGAGGACAAAGGGGCGGAGAATCCGAGCGACATGACGGCGATCGCGCTCTTGAAAGAGAAGATCAAAGACGTGCTCGAGACGCTGACCGAGCGCGAGCGCCAGGTGCTCGAGCAGCGGTTCGGTTTAGTTGACGGCTACAGCCGCACGCTCGAAGAAGTCGGCCGGCAGTTTCGCGTTACACGCGAACGGATTCGGCAAATTGAAGCCAAAGCTCTGCGCAAGATGCGGCACCCGACAAGAATTCGGCAGCTTGAGGGATTCCTCGAAGCTGCCGAATTGAAAACCGCAGAGCCGAATTCCCCGGCCTAGTGAGGATGCGGCCTGGGATGCCGCACAAAATGGTGGCCGTGAGAAACAAAGACCGGATGGCTGTGGACAAATGTGCCCCCGTAGGCCACCGGGTAACCGTAGGGCCCATAGTATGGATACGGATAACCGTAAGCATAGGGGTAGTAGGGGTACGGGTATGCCGGATAGGCTATTGGCAGCCCGATTCCAATTCCGACTGCTACGCCAGCCTCCGATTTCGGGGCAAAGGCAAAAGCGAAAGCGCCCATAACAGCGGCGATCAAGAGAATCTTTTTCACATGAATTCAGACGCCGAGACCGGAAAATTATTCAATCTCTTCCCGGCCCCAATGTGGATAGCCGGTGACAAGTAAGTCACATCCTAATTTCTCGTGGTGCAGGTCGAAGAGACGTGCAGCTGTGGCGGTGGAGGGAACTCCCTTGCCCCCGACAGCGAAGACAGGCCCAGCCGTGAGTAGAGGTGCCAGATAAAAGTGGACCTTGTCGACGAGCCGCGAGTCGAAGGCTTGGCCGAGAATATCCCCGCCGCCCTCAATCAACACACTGGTGATCTCGCGACGGCCCAGCTCAGTCAGCACGCGGGCCAAGGATTTGCTCCGGTAAACGAGAGTGCGGGGAGCCCATCGGTCAGAGAAAAGATGAGACGCGAGGGGGATTTTGCCGGAGCGAGTAAGCACTACACGCCATGGCTGGAGCGCGCGGTGGATTCCACGAGCCGTGAGGCGCGGATTATCCTGTCGCAAAGTCTCCGCTCCTATCAAAATCGCGTCGACCTGCGACCGCAGTTGCATCGCATGGCGGCGAGCGGCAGGACCGGTCAGCCAGTGACCCTCCTCTGGCGACCTTGTTAGGCGGCCGTCGAGACTCATGCCGCATTTGGCGACAACAAACGGCTGGCCCTTTACGATCCATTTATTAAACGCTTCGTTCAGCCGCGAACAGTCCGCTTCGAGGACGCCGCTTCTTACGTCAATCCCCGCGGCCCGCAGCTTTTCAATTCCTCGGCCGCGATGTTGCGGGTTTGGATCGGTTGCGCCGACCACAATTCGCCCAGGACCTGCCTTTATAATCGCCTGGGTACACGGTGGAGTACGTCCGGTAGTTGAGCATGGCTCAAGCGTGACGTAGAGCGTCGCCCGGCGAAGCGGACCCTTCGGTGCATTCGTTAGGCATTCGATTTCCGCATGCGGTGACCCTCTCGCACGATGGAAACCCCTGGCGACAATTTGACTTTTCATCACGAGGACGGCACCGACCGCGGGATTTGGACTCGTCTTGCCAATTCCCTTGCGCGCTTCGTCGAGCGCCGCTCGCATGAAAACCTCGTCGTCCGAGTCAGTCACCCTGAAGCGTAAGAGTGCTATGGCTTGGCCGCAATTTTCCGGTGCGAAACTTGCGGCCTCGAATTGCTTAAGGCGGGTAACATTTTGGCGCACCCAAACCAGATTACACAGACCCGTCTATGTGCCGTAATGACACATCAATCGATCCAACCTGAGGCTTGATTTCTATAGCCAATATCCAACCTATCAGAGAGTTATATAAACCCAATAGCCGCCAAGCTATGCATTGGCATGTTGTCAGCTTTAGCAACGGCTTAAAGTAAATTTATCAAGAAGGAAACAACATGAGTCTAATTCGCTACCAATCTCCAGAAGTGACCTGGCCGGCGTTCGACCGCTGGGTCAATCTTCGCGACGAGCTCAACAGTCTGTTTGATCTGCCGATGATGGGTCCCGCCGCCCGTCAAGGTCAGCTCTTCAGCGGTTGGACTCCCACGCTCGATCTGTATCAAACAGCCGACAATATTGCTGCTGTGGTTGAAGTTCCCGGCATGCGCAAGGAGGACATCGACATTTCGCTACACGACGGCATGCTCACGATCCGTGGAGAGCGCAATAGCTCGTCTGTGGGCGAGGGTGAAAACGCGACGCGCACTGAACGGTTCAGCGGCAAGTTCCGTCGCAGCATTAGCCTGCCAGCGCGTGTCGATTCAGGAAAAGTCAACGCAACTTACAAGGATGGCATCCTCACGGTCACTCTTCCGAAGGCGGAAGACGCAAAACCGAAGAAGGTCGAAGTCTCAATCGAATAACCACTCGCCGGACATGTACCGCTACTCCAAGAAACTCTAGAAAGGAAAAACCATGGAAACCTTAACGCGCGAAAACAACGGACACAGCACCCGCGAAAGCGAGCGATTTGTCACTCCAGCCGCCGGTATCAGCGAAACCGTCGACGGCTATACGCTGGAGCTGGAGATGCCTGGCGTAAACAAGGAGAGGCTCGACATCTCGATCGAGAACAACGAGCTCTCAATTACGGGTCACCGTTCTCCAGCCAAGATTGAAGGCACGCTCATTCATCGCGAATCGCGGTCGCACAACTACCGCCGCTCTTTTGAGATTGATCCTTCAATCGACATGGGCAAGATCAGCGCCCGCATCGCTCAGGGTGTGGTCACGCTCACCCTTCCAAAGGCGGAGGAAGTGAAGCCGCGGAAAATCACAATCTCGTAAAGCCGCAGGCCGCAAGGTCTGCGGCTTTCTTTTTTATGACATTTTCCCGAGAAGACCATAACCCAGTCCCTTTTTCCTTCTCCAACATTGGCCCTTTGATTCCAATAATCGTTTCGGAATCTGTGCGCCGACGGTTTTCACTCAGGAAACCATCACCGATCAGCTCGAAATGGAGTTCACCACAACCATCTGTCTCACATTTGGCACCTCGACTTCAGTCTTCGAGCGAACGGCGCTCCCGAAATCGCCTTAACGAAAACGCGGCGGCGCATTTTCTTGCGTCGCCGCGCTTTTCTGCTTGGCGCGGCGCGGAGGCCGACGTAGCTAAGAGAACCCCACTTATGGCTACCAAAACTGAAGAAAAATCCCCCGAAGAAAAATTAATCGCCGCTCGTAACAAGAATCTCGATCTTGCCATTCAACAGATCGCCAAGGACTACGGCGAGGGCGCCATTATGCGCCTGGGCGATGACAAAATCGTCGATATCGAAGTCATTCCGACCGGCAACATTTTGATCGACCGCGCCCTCGGCGTCGGCGGTGTACCCCGCGGGCGAGTTGTGGAAGTGTTCGGCCCGGAATCGTCCGGAAAAACGACTCTTACTCTGACAGTTATCGCGCAGGCGCAAAAGCGCGGTGGTCTCGCTGCTTTTATCGATGTCGAGCACGCACTCGATCCGCAGTATGCGCGAAAGTTAGGCGTCGATCTTGACGATCTTCTCGTTTCGCAGCCGAGCTCCGGCGAAGAAGCGCTCCGCATAGTCGAGACACTCGTCCGCTCCAATGCCCTCGACGTTATCGTGATTGATTCCGTCGCCGCGCTCGTCACCAAACAGGAGCTGGAAGGCGAAATCGGCGACTCCACCGTAGGAACTCAGGCGCGCCTCATGAGCGCCGCGTTGCGCAAGTTGACCAGCCTCATTTCGAAAGCGCGCACCTGCTGCATCTTCACGAACCAGATCCGCGAGAAGATCGGTGTCATGTTCGGCAATCCCGAGACCACTCCCGGTGGAAAGGCGCTCAAGTTTTACTCCAGCGTTCGAATCGACATCCGCCGCATCGGTGCCATCAAACAGACCGATGGCGTCGTCACCGGCAACCGCACCCGCGTCAAGATAGTAAAAAACAAAGTCGCGCCACCTTTCACCGAGGCCGAGTTCGACATCATGTACAACGAAGGAATTTCATCGACCGGCGCGCTGCTTGATCTGGCACTCGAGAAACAGATCATCGAGAAGCGTGGCTCGTGGCTGAGCTACAAAGGCGCGCAGCTGGCGCAGGGTCGCGACGCCGCCAAGGAAACGCTAAAAAACGATCAGGCGCTCTACGGTGAGATCGAAGCTGCGGTCAAAGCCAAGCTCGACGAAGAAAAGAAGTAGAGGCCAAAGTCGCGCGGACCGCCGACGCAGTTGCTCACCTAACGAGGAAGACCGTACGCTCGTAAATAATTATCTGGGCCGGCGAGATAGAGCGTGCCGTTGGCGATAACCGGAGTGCTATTCGTGCACGTTCCGCCGCAACCACTGCCGGAGGTGACCGACCACAACAACGCTCCGTTGCGCTCGTCAAATGCGTCCCATTCGCCGTTTAGCGACGAAGCGTAGACGACACCATTTGCGACCGACGGGCCCCAAATGCTCGCAGCCGGCGCTTCCCAGGCAACTGCGCCCGTGGCGGCGTCCAGGGCCATGAGTGTCGCCTGGATCACAAAGACGTGCCGGTTTGCCACCACGGGGGCCGCTGACCCCGCGCCTAGAGCTCTCCAAACCTCTTCGCCGGTCGCAGCGTCCAACGCAACGACGTTTGGAAAATCGGTAAAGAACACCATCCCATAAGCAGCGGCCTGCGTCCCCGTCGCGAAAGCTGGTTTGCTCCAAAGTTGTTCGCCACTTTGCGCGTCGTATGCCGTCAAAGTGTCGTCGGTTCGCATTTGGAAAACGCGACCACCATCAACGACTGGTGCCTGATCGAAGATGCAACATTCTGCGTTAGTCGACCACTTGGGTGCGCCGGTCTCCGCATCCAACGCGGCCAGCCTTCCGTCGAAACTGCCGACATAGAGCGTCCGCTCATGAAGGGTCGGAGACGCCCGCACGTCCCTGAGCTGGGAGGTCCAGGCGATTTCGCCGGTGTCCGCCTTGTAGGCGAGGAACGTTGAATAAAGCGAGCTGGCGAAGACCAATCCATGACTGGCCGCGGCGGAGTCGAGAAAGAATAAACTCTGCTGCGGACCAACCCACAATGTCGCGCCGGTGGCGGCATCGAACGCATACATGCGGCCATCGCCACTGCCGATGTAGACTCGGCCGTTGCAAACCACCGGTGAGGCATATAGCAAACCCACGCCGACCTGAGACGCCCAAAGCTGAGTCAGGGTCCCAACATTTCACGGTTGATCTGGGTCTCGAATCGATTGAACCCAGAGTGCGCCGAATCGAAACCCGCTTGCACCCAGTCTCCATTCCCGGTTGGACTCGTCGAACCGCCGGAACCGAGAATCTTCGGTAGGTCAGCAGCAGCAGCGAATGAGACCGCGATGATTGAGAGCAACAACAGCGGAATGATTTCAACCCATGGGCGGGCAACATTCCTTGGATTGAAATGGAATTCGTTCATTGGTTGAATTGTAGTCATGCGGCAGCGGAAATGTCGACCTAAAGTGGTTTCTTTGCCCAATGGCTTTACCCGTTCGACGGCCAGGCTAACCTGATCGCGCCATGACGAGCACTGAAATCCGCCAAAGCTTTTTCGATTTCTTTCGCGAGAAAAAGCACACCATTTTGCCGTCGTCTTTGCTTCTCCCCGGCGCCCCGAATCTCCTCTTTACCAACGCTGGCATGAACCAGTTCGTGCCGATTTTTCTTGGACAACAGAGGCCTCCATGGCAACCGCCGCGGGTCGCCGACACCCAGAAATGCATTCGCGCCGGTGGCAAACATAACGATCTCGAAGACGTCGGACTCGATACCTATCACCACACATTTTTCGAGATGCTCGGCAACTGGAGCTTCGGCGATTATTTCAAGAAGGAGGCGATCGAGTGGGCTTGGGAGCTGGTCGTCAGGCGCTGGAAATTTCCACCCGAAAGGCTTTACGCGACTGTTTATCGACCCGGACCTAACGAACCTGCGGAGTTCGACCAGGAAGCACACGACCAGTGGGCGCTCCTCTTCCACGACGCCGGACTCGACCCGGCAATCCACGTCGTCAACGGAAACAAGGCCGACAACTTTTGGATGATGGGCGACACCGGCCCATGTGGTCCATGCAGCGAACTGCACATCGATCTCACCCCCAAAGGCAACACGCGCGGTTCGCTAGTCAACGCTGGGGATCCGCGATGCATCGAGATTTGGAACCTCGTTTTTATTCAATTCAACGCCGACGCTGACGGAAAGTTCTCTCCCCTTCCCCAGCGTCACGTTGACACTGGGATGGGTTTCGAGCGCGTCACCGCGATTATCCAGGGGACAAAGAATCTGACCGATTTTAGCGGCACGATCTCCAACTACGAGACCGACATCTTTCGCCCCATCTTTGACGAGATCGAGGGACTGAGCAGCAAGAAATACGGCTCGACGCTGCCGGAACCCGGCTCTCAACTCTCAACTCTCGATTCACAACTCGCGACCGACATCGCCTTTCGCGTCATCGCCGATCACATCCGCACCCTCAGCTTCGCGATCGCCGACGGCATCCAGCCAAGCAACGAAGGGCGCGGTTATGTTCTACGACGCATTCTGCGCCGGGCGGTGCGCTACGGCCGTTCGTTAGGCTTCCATGAACCTTTCTTCTATCGGTTGGTCGGCGTACTCGCTCTAACGATGGGCGACGTCTTCCCGGAAATCCGCGCGAAGCAAGAACAAATCAAGGATGTAATTCGGCGCGAAGAGGAAGCCTTTAACAAGACGCTCGACCGAGGTCTCGATCTTTTTGACTCCGAGGCTGGGCTTGAACAGTTCGAAAGGGCAGCACAGATGATCGAATCCCTGCCCGAACTCATGGATGATACAGGCGGTCCGGCAGAATTTACTGCATCGGAAACTTCACGTGCTGCGGGTTATCAGAAGCGCGATAAATTGGGCGCGTTTGTCCGCCGACCCGATGGAACGGTTGAGAAGAAAATCTCCGGGGCCTTTGCGTTCAAGCTATTCGACACTTACGGCTTTCCGCTCGATCTCACCGAACTGCTAGCGCGTGAGCGCGGGCTCACGGTTGATGTTGTCCACTTCGAACAGCTAATGGAGGAGCAGCGGACTCGCGCGCGCAAGGCTCAGAAGAAAAGCGTAATCGAAGTCTCCGATGTTTCGGAGCAGCAGCCGACCAATTTTCTCGGGTACGAACACGACCACACGGGTTCAGACGTGCAGGCAATCCTTGAAGTCAGCGGCCGGAAGGCCGTCGTCCTTAATAATTCGGTGCTTTACGCCGAGATGGGCGGCCAGGTCGGCGATCAGGGTGATATGATCGGTGAAACCGGTTCCTGGAAAATCATCGATACCCGGAAGAGCGGCGACACCTGGATTCATCTTCTCGCGGACGAGAGCGCGCCGTCGTTAGGCGAACATGTCACCGTTCGCGTCGACCGCAGTCGGCGTTCCGCGATCGAGCGACATCACACCGTAACCCACCTGCTTCATTGGGCGCTGCACGAAGTCGTTAGTCGCGACGCTACGCAGAAGGGGAGCTACGTCGGCCCGGAAAAGCTGACCTTCGACTTCTCAAGCGTCGCCCTGACGAAACCGCAGGTGCGCGAAGTCGAACAACTGGTGAATGCGAAGATCGCTGAAGATGCGCCGGTTTCCTGGACTGAAATTCCCTACACCGAGGCAAAACAGCACACCGACATCCTGCAGTTCTTTGGCGACAAGTACGGGGAGCGCGTGCGGGTGGTGCAAATTGGTGGCAAGCCTAACGAATTAGACGGCTACTCGATGGAGCTCTGCGGCGGCACCCATGTCCGCGCAACCGGCGACGTCGGTTACTTCCGAATCCTCGGCGAAAGTGCCATTGCTGCCGGGATTCGCCGCATCGAAGCGATTGCCGGGAATGCAGTTGGGGAATGGGCTCGGACGACCGCGGCGGAGCAGGATCAAAAGTTCGCTGCCATATTGAAACGGAAGCTCGACTTGCCGCCGCTCCCGGAGTTTAAGACCGCAACCAGCGCGGACATGGCTGCATCTATCGACGAGCGAGGGGGACATCTCGCGCAGGCGGAAGAAGAAGTTCGCGCGACGGAAAAAAAAGAAGCGAAAGCTGCCGGAGCCGAGCTGCAAAAGCGTGCGGCCATGATCGCGCACGAGTTGCTCGCGACGCATCACGGAAAACCAGCCGTCGTCAGCAGCATACCCGAGGCCGACGGAAACCTCTTGCAGGGGATTGCAGACGCGATGAAGTCGGAATTCGCGGGTCCAATTTTTCTCGTCGGCACGAGCAACGGCCGCGTTGATTTAGTTGCCACGGTGCCCAAGACCCTAACGAACAAATTCCAGGCCGGTGTCTTGATCCAGCAAATCGCGCCGATCATCGGCGGAAAGGGCGGAGGCCGCCCGGAGAACGCACGCGGAGCCGGCAGTGACGCCTCGAAGATCGGCGAAGCCCTCGCCCGCGCACGCGAACTTCTTTCTTAACCCGCCGCCGGGTATGGACTGCTCATTTTCTCCCAAGAAGAATCACAACCCTCTCGAAGCATCAGACCAGGAGAACCTGCAGAGAGCGCGCTACGAAATCGCGCATCGCTTTCTCGCCGGGCGCGGCCTCGAAATTGGCGCGGGCGCGCGGCCGTTTCCGTTGCCGCAGGGCGCACAAGCGATCTACGGCGACATCCGTGATGAAATTGACCTAACGAAATTCTTTGGCACCAGCGCGGTCACGTGCGGCGAAAAGATCGACGCGCAAACACTCAAGGGCATTCCGGATAAGAGCGTGGACTTTCTCATCTCCGCTCACGTCATCGAACATCTGCGCGATCCATTAGGCGCCATCCTGCAAGGGCTGCGAGTTCTGAAAACATCGAAGCCATTTATTCTGGTCGTGCCCGAGATGCGCCTTACTTTCGATCGCAACCGACCGGAAACAACAGTCGAGCATGCCCTACACGACCTTACCGCCGGCGGCGAAAGCACTTGTTTCCAAGCTTACGAAGAACATCTGCGCTACGTGCATCCGTACCTCACCGGCGAGATGTATGTGGAGGCCGAGATTCAGTGGCAAGCGGCGGAAAGCGCGCGGCGCTGGCGCGAATTTGACGTGCATTTTCACGCATGGACACGCGCCGGATTTGAAGCGCTTCTCAAGGCCGCCGCCAAGATTTCCCCGTTTCGTGTAGAAGAGATCGTCCCCGTCGCGAACGAAAATATTTTTGTTCTGTGCAAGGCGCGCTGGCGTCCGAGATTTTCCGTTAGGCCAATCCGCCGGCGGAAATAATTCGCCTAACGAACTGCGGCCCAGACGCGATGCACATCCTCGTGATCTTCGAGTGTCTGCAAAAATTCACCCACCTGCTCCCGGTCGTCCTCGCTCAGCTCGGGAAAATTCTTCGCCATGTAGCCGAGCTCGCTCGTCACAATCGTCCAGCCATTTTGGCCCAACCATTGCGAAACGGCATGCAAATCAGTTGGAGCCGTGATGAAACGGGCGCCGGTTGCGCCTTCCGGGATTTCCGAATCATGGGCATTCGTTAGGGAAAGAAAATCCTGGGCGCCGGCTTCAATCGCGGCTGCTTCGGGGTCGACGCCTGTGTCTGGATGATGCGCTTCCACCAGGCCGACGTGATCAAAAAGAAATTTATTACTGCCGGGTGCCCCGAGCTGGCCGCGTTTGAAAAGAACGCGAATCTCCGGAGCGCTGCGGTTCTTGTTGTCGGTCTGCACTTCGACAATCACCGGCACCTTGTGCGGCGCATAGCCTTCGAAAAGGATCTGTTCGAGCTCAAGTTTTTCGCCGCCGATCCCCGAGCCTTTCTTGATCGCTCGTTCAATCACGTCGCGCGAGACGCTTTGCTTTCTTGCTTTTTCGATGACGGCGGCGAGCCGTGCGTTCCCGGCGGGATCGGAGCCGCCGAACTTGGACGCAACCATGATTTCCTTCACAAGTTTGCCGACTGCCTGACCTTTCTTGAGACCCGCGACCTCACGTTTGGCGTGTAACCACTGACGACCCATGTCGCTGATTTAATCGTCAGGCTTGGGAGTAGCAAGTGACGCGCTAATGATTCGGTGCATCGCTTGATGAAAAATCTGGGCCAGGAACATCAGATATTTTGTGAGCGAATTGCCTAACGAGTCTAGGGCAGGACCAGAGTGACAGCGGCGGTAAGGAGAAAGGCCACACAAAGCAGGACAACGTAAATGAGGCTGCCAAGGCCGAAGGTAAAAAAGACACCGAACCAGTTTCGGCCGTAGACCTTTCGAATCGCAATCAGGAGCTGAACGACGACTGCGAAGCTAAGAAACGTGCAAACGAGCGGCACCAGCGGAAGGGGCGCCTTCCAAGCGAGAAGGAATCCGATGCCGATGATCAGGACCGTGCTCAGGAAGACGAAGGCGTGGGTGTGGAGGGCGAAGACGAGGTGATCGATGTAATAACGGCGCTTGAAGATGAAGAGAATCTTCAGGACGAGCGCAAAGAGCGGGATGCAGCAAAGGACCATGGGGGCGAGGTTTTGAATCAACGCCTTGAGGAAGAGATCGCCTCTGTCGCCGGTCGGGCCGATCTTTTCCTCCGCCCGGTCTTTCACCCAGCGCTCAAAGGGCGAGAGATCTTTGTCCTGGTCGAGATCAAAGAAAATGTTCTTTTCTGCTGGCGGCGGCTTGGCGGCGGGCGAGGTAGCCAACGAACTAGAAGGCGAAACGCCGGACGATGGCGCGGGCGTGGCCGAGCCGGACGGAGAAACCTCGTGTGCCGCATTGGCGGCGCGGATCTCTTTGCGTAAGTCGCGGTCAAATTTCTCCGCGTCGGATTTCGGACTGGGTGAACCACCTTTGATTACAAGAGCGGAATCCTCCGCACCCGTCTCCTGTTTCTGAAAATGCGCCCCGCGGGCGAGGTAGTTGATGACGAGGAAAAAAATGACGCTCGCGATAAGATAGACGCGCAACGGGTGGACGTGACGGACGCGTTTGCCTTCGACGAAATCAATCGTTAGGCGCCAAGGCTTGACGAGGAGCAGTCCGAAGGATTTCAGGAAACGTTCGTCAAGATTGAAGAAGGCGTCGGCCGCGTCGAGGAGGAGCGAACCGAACGAGCGCCGGTAATCGATCGCGGGCTGCCCGCACTGCGCGCAGTAGGGACCGGCGAGCGGCGCGGCGCAGTTCTCGCAGTTCGCGAGCGGGCTACGTAGCTTCTTGCGGAACCATTTCGGCCCCCGGTTACGGCTAAGCTCGGCCGCGGCCGCATCGCCGAAAATAAGTGGCGTCGTTTCGTCCGACACGACGGAAGATTATTCAGCGACGCGCGCCAAGTCCATGCCGGAAGCGCACGTCTTATTCGCCCAACAAAAAAAACGCGGCCGTGCCTGTGAGACCGATGACGCAGAGTGCGACCGTGCTTTCGACGAAATAGGGATAGCTCATGAGAACAAGTCCAAGCAACATCGGCTTCCAGCGGCTCATCTTTTTGCCGTAGATAAAACCGACAAAACCGATGCTGCCAAAGAGCAATCCAGCAAAAAGGTTCGCATCGGAGAAAACGGGCATATTCTTTTCCGCAGCTAAATCCGCGCCATCGCCGTATCGTTAGGCTGAAGATGTCCGCCGGGAACAAAGGTTTTGACCACGCGAAGCGCGCAGTGCAAGGATGCGCCCGCCGTTTCGCTTACTAACCAATCAAAGGAGATCTGTGGCCTCGAAACTCTTTCAAACAAAAAGCCCCGATCACCTGATTCGCGAATCGCAGACCGAAGAGCGTCGAATGAAACGCACGCTCAGCGCGTTTGATCTTACCTGCCTTGGCATCGGCGCAATTATTGGCACGGGAATCTTCGCCCTTACCGGCACGGCAGCGGCCGGCCAATCTGCCGCGGCGGGCTCTTTTTTTGACACTCCGGTCCTCAGTTATCTGCAAAGCTGGATCACCCATACCGCCGTTTCACTCGGCCGACCGGCGGCGGGTCCCGCGGTGGTTTTTTCCTTTATCGTTGCGGCAGTCGCCTGCGCTTTCGCCGCTTTCTGCTACGGCGAGCTCTCGGCCATGATTCCGGTTTCCGGTTCAGCCTACACGTATTCTTACGCAACCTTAGGCGAGTTGATCGCCTGGATCATTGGCTGGGATTTGATTCTCGAATACGCCGTCGGGAATATGGCGGTCGCGGTTGGCTGGTCGGGCTATTTCGTGAAGCTTTGCGGGAGCCTGTTTGGGCTCAGGTTTCCGCTTTGGGCGGTGAGTGATTCCAACACGGCAGCCAGCGTGATTGCGCAGGGCGGAGCGGCGCTTAATGATTTTTCGTCCACCACTCTGCCCGTTATCGCCGGTCACCCAATCGCTCTTAATTTTCCCGCTCTCGCCATTGTCGCCGCCGTGACGGTACTGCTGATTTACGGCATTCGTGAAAGCGCGCGCGCCAATAGCGCTATCGTCATCATCAAGCTCGCGGTCGTGGTTTTCTTTATTGCCTTCGGCGCTTTTATGCTGCACCCGATCAACTGGCATCCTTTTATGCCGAGCGGCTTCACCGGAGTCATGAGCGGAGCCGCGATCGTTTTTTTTGCGTTCATCGGCTTCGACTCAGTCTCTACGACCGCGGAGGAAACGCGCAACCCGCAACGCGACATGCCAATTGGAATGATGGCCAGCCTGATCATCTGCACGTTGCTCTATGTGCTGATGTCTGGCGTGCTAACCGGAATAAAGAAATACACCGTCTATCTCGGCGACCCGGCGGCGGTGGCGACAGCTTTTGCCTCCAAGCCATGGGCACAGGCTTTGGTCAGCGCGGGCGCTCTCGCCGGCATGACTTCGGTGCTACTGGTGTTTCAACTTGGGCAACCGCGCATTTTTATGGCAATGGCTCGCGACGGTTTGCTCCCGCGGTATTTCTCCAAAATTCATCCGCGCTATCGCACTCCGCACATCACCACCATCTGGACCGGAGTCGTCGTCGGCGTCGTGGCGATGCTAACCGATATCGGTTCTTTAGCCGACCTAACGAACATCGGAACCCTTTTCGCTTTCATTCTCGTCTGTTGCGGAGTTATCGTTCTGCGCCGAACCGATCCAGGACGGCATCGCCCATTTCGCGTTCCGTTCGTTCCGGTCTTTCCAATCCTTGGAGTGATTTTCTGCGCCGCCCTCATGCTTAGTCTGCCGGTGCTCACCTGGCTGCGCTTTTTCGTCTGGCTCATTATCGGGCTCGTTATCTACTTCCTTTACGGCATTCGTCACAGCAAACTGCGCCAGGGCATCGATACTGGCGATACCGAAGAGGGTTTGCCGCCGGTGGCGTGATTCTCGAGCGCTTGCGGCGTACGCGTGACGCCGGAAGATTCCGACTTCGCCCGCCATGAAAATGTCTCTGTGCATTCTGCTACTCGCCGCCGGCATAAACTTGGGTGTTGCAGCAGCAGAATGGAAAATCGTCCACGCGGAAGGACGCGACTACGTGAGCTTCGCCAATGTGGCGCAGTTTTATCGTTTCCCACGATTCACACAGGCGAGCCGCACGGTATCATTAGGCGACGAACAGCACGGATTGCGCGCCCAGGCTGGAACGAGCGAATTCTTCATCAATGGCCTTCGCTTTTTCTGCAATTATCCACTTCTGGTCCACGGCGACGACAACCTCATCTCAGCGATGGATGTTTCCAAAATCGTCGAGCCAGTTCTTCGCCCGAATCGCATTGCTGGCGCGGGGCCGGTAGAGACCGTTGTGCTCGATCCCGGACATGGCGGCGAGGACAGCGGAGCGGCCGGACCTTTCGGGAGCGAAAAAAACTATGCCCTCGACGTCGCACTCGCCGCAAGCACGGAACTGCAGCGGGCTGGTTTCAAAGTTGAGCTGACGCGCACGGGCGATGAAACTGTTTCACTCGAACAGCGAGTTGATCTCGCGAACCGATTTTCCAAGGCTGTTTTTGTCAGCATCCATTTCAACTCCGCATCGGGAGGTTCCGGCGTGGAAAGTTACGTGCTTGCTCCAACCGGAGTGCCTTCGAATGCTTCGAGCGAAGATCAAGCCGCCGGCGTCGAGAGCCACACTTATTTGGGCAACGCGCATGACGCGGCCAATATCGCTCTCGCCGTCGCAGTGCACGGAGCGATTCTCTCGCGCGTCTCGGTTTTCGATCGCGGCGTGCGGCACGCCCGCTTCCATGTCCTGCGCGAAATCAAAATTCCGGGCGTGCTCGTGGAAGCGGGATTTCTTAACGATCCGATTGAAGGCACGCGCATTGCGACCCCGGCTTATCGCCAGCGTCTTGGGACGGCGATTGCCCAGGCGATCGCAACTTACGATCGAGCGGTGAACTTCAAGGCTAATAGTCCGGCGATACTGGCGGCGGCGGGAAGCTTACCGCCGCACACCCATTCCATCACCGAGCCGTTAAGCGCGGCGGCTCCCTCGCCGGCGAAAAATTCCCAAACCCCATCTGTAGCGATTCAAATGTCCAACAAATGACATTCTCCGAGAAGCAGCGGCGCGAACGACCGATCGGCGTCTTCGATTCCGGAATTGGTGGACTCACTGTGGTGAGTGCACTGCGTGAGCTTTTGCCTAACGAGACTATTCATTATCTGGGCGACACGGCGCGGGTTCCCTATGGTGGGAAGAGTGCCGCCACCGTCGAACGCTATAGTCTCGAAATTGCCGGCATGTTGCTGGAGGAAAATTGCAAGGCAATCGTTGTGGCTTGCAATACGGCCTCCGCACTCGCTCTGCCGAAGCTGGAGAAGAGCGTATCCGTCCCAGTGATGGGCGTGATTCGTCCCGGCGCGGAAGCCGCGGTGGCCGCGACACGCAATGGTCACATCGGCGTCATTGGCACGCGTGCCACGATCGGGAGCGGAGCGTACGAACGCGCCATTTGTGCACTCGACCCAGCTGTGCGCCTGACCGTTCGGGCTTGTCCGCTCTTTGTTCCGCTGATTGAGGAAGGCTGGTTGGAAGGCGAAATCACCGACCGAGTCGTCAGGCAATATCTTGCGCCGCTGCTGGCCGATGGAATCGACACGCTCGTCCTCGGTTGCACGCATTATCCGCTGCTGCGTGCCGCGATTGGAAAATTTGCGGGCGACGAAGTCCAACTGGTTGATTCCGCGCACAACTGCGCGACCGCTCTCTCGCGGCTCTTGGAAACGGAACAGCTGCGTCGCAACTCAGCAAGTGCCGGCAATCTCTCGGTCGCGCTCACCGACCCGCCTGATGTTTTCCTCGAAGTCGCTCGCCGCGCCTTACGACTCGAGATCGGCGAAGTCCAACTGCGACCAGTGACACACGCAGCGGCATCGAATTAGGAAACTAAAAAACGCGGCCTTCCTCGCAGAGAGGCGAGGAATTAATAGCCGCCTCGCTTTGTTAGGCGCCGCCGTGGATACGACGGTGCGGCTACGGGTAGAGCCACGCCATGTAATCAGCCACACCCTGTTCGAGCGAATATCGCGGCTCGTAGCCTAACGACTGCCGAACATTCCTTAGATCAGCTTCGGTGTGGTTTTGATAATGTGCGTGCGGATTGTCAAAATACTCCGCTGCGAAATTCGTGCCTAACGACTTGTTGAGAATCTCAATTAGTTCGTTGAAGGAGCGCGCCTGACCGGACCCGAGATTATGAATGCCGCTTTCCTTCGCCTCGAGCGCAAGCAGCGTTCCGTCGACGATATCTTTCACGTAGACGAAGTCGCGCTTCTGCTCTCCGTATTTGAAGATCCGCGGGTTCTTGCCCGCCTTTATCTGACGCGAGAGGTGCAAAATCATGCTCGCAGGAGCGCCCTTGTGCGCCTCGCGCGGGCCATAAACGTTGAAGTAGCGCAGACCGACAATTTTCCACTCCGGATCGTCCGAGGCGGCGCGGCGGGCGAGGTTGTCCATGATCACCTTCGAAAAAGCGTAAACATTGGCCGGCGCGGCATCATCCACTTCGCGGCTCCTGCCACTCGCCGCGCCGTAGGTGGCGGCGGATGAAGCGTAGATGACGCGCGTCCGATTCGGCCGGGCAAAGGCAAGCAGACGACGAAAACTTTCAACGTTATCATGCACCTGCGGGAACTGATCGTGCAGCGTCGTGTCGGTGATGGAGGCGAGATGGAAAATGCCGTCGAAGGCTTCGTCGCCGAATTGCGCGCGCCAATCGAGTCCGGCCAGATCCGCTGCGACGAAGTCGCCCTGATAACCACGAAGATTTTTGAAATCGCCGGAACGGAAATCATCGATCACCGTGAGGCGCGCACGCGGAAGTTTCTCCTGCAACGCGAGGACAAGATTCGAGCCGATGAAACCGGCTCCGCCGGTAATAAGATAGCTGCGTGATGGTTCAGACACGGCGACAAGCGTTCAGGAAAGCTGACAAATAAATCGCGCTCCGGGAAGCGCAAGCTGCGACAAACGAGTTCGACGTCAGGTCCGGGGCCCAGGTTGGGCCGACAAAGCCAACGACAGGCATACGCGCGGTGCTGAAGCCTTATGTGAGAAAATGTCTTGCCGCGCTTTACCGCGTCGCCTATTTCTCCCTCCAGTTCTTTGCGAGTTTGATCAGTGGATCGGCGCGAGAAATCCCGTGTAAACCGGGAGCAGTTGCGCTGCTGTAACTGGATACAACTTTCCATCGGCTCCAAATTTTTTTGGAAGCCGCGACAGCCAATCGTTAGGCCGTGAGGATGACTTGAACGGTGAAGGCGGGAAGAAGATGCGCGTAAGTCGTTAGGCAAACGCCAGAAGCCAGGAGCCAGAATATTCGTCCGCTCCACCTCATTCGTGTCCCTGCGTGTGCAGAGGGCTCGATAAAACTTCTTCGCAAAAAAGAAGAATGAGAGCCGTGGACCGATCCGCTTTGCCGACAAGTCCGCCTCTCAACAGTTGGAGGAAACTTGTTATGTGGAAAGACCCACGTGGGTGGTTGGTAGTTATGGCGGTTTTGTCAGGCGCGTCGCCGCTGGCTCGCGCTCAGGAAGCGACCCCTTCGCCGACATCGGGCGAATCTCAGATGGAAGAAATTGTCGTGAGCGCGACACGTATCGATACGCCGGCTGAGCAGGTCGGCAGTTCCGTGACCGTCGTTACGGATGACGAAATCGCCCGCAATCAACAACGCACATTGCCCGACGTGTTGGAGACGGTGCCGGGCTTGAACGTCGTTCAGACTGGCGGACCCGGCGGGCAGACGTCTGTCTTTACGCGCGGGACTAATTCCAACCACACCAAAGTGATTATCGACGGCATCGACGTTAATGATCCGAGCGGAACTGGCGGATTTGATTTCGGACAGGTGCTGACTTGGGACTTGGCAAGGGTCGAAGTGTTACGCGGACCGCAGAGCAGCCTTTATGGCTCCGACGCGCTTGGCGGCGTGATTAATCTGGTGACGAAAAAGGGCGATGGACCACCCACTCTCACCGGCTCGCTGGAAGGAGGGTCGTTCGATACCTTCAATCAAGCTGGCAGCGCCAGTGGTTCGATTGGGCGATTCAATTACGCCGTCAACGTCCAGCATTTTGTCGCTGACAGTACTCCGGTCACGCCGTTGGATTTGCTGCCTCCGGGCAGAAAGCGAAATGACGACAGCTACGAGAACACCACCTTCTCAACCAAGCTCGGTTATGACTTCACCGATGATTTTGGAATCAGCGGTGTGGTCCGTTATACTAACGCGGATCTGTTCTTTACGGGCAACGATTTTTCGGTCTTCCCGAGCGTACCCGCGGCTGAGCAGAGCGAGCAGAGCGCGGATCAGATCTTCGCCCGCGGCGAAGCGCACCTTTCTCTTTTCAACGGCACATTCAAGAATAGCGCCGGCCTGGCCTACACCTATTACGATACGGAGACTCAGGAGCCGGATACCGGCTTTGGCATCCCGCCGCCAAACGTGAGTCGCGGTGACCGATTAAAGTTCAACTGGCTCGGCACCGTCGCGCTGGCAAAGAATTACACGTTGCTTCTGGGCTTTGAAGATCAGAATGATCGCTTGATTGATAGTCCTATCTCGGCCGAGAACGCCAACGCGGCAGGCTTTGGCGAGTTGCAGACCGAAATCGTCCACAACCTCTTTGCCACGGGAAGCGTCCGTTACGATGCAAATGAGCGCTTCGGCGGGAAAACAACCTGGCGCGTAGCCCCTGTCTACATTATCTCGACGATCGGGACGAAGTTGAAAGCGACCTATGGAACGGGTTTCAAAGCACCGACCTTAACGGACCTTTTTGTTAGCTTTCCGGCTTTCGGTTTTTTCGCCAACCCCAACCTGCGACCGGAGGAGAGTGAAGGTTACGATGCGGGGTTCGAGCAGCCGCTCTTCGATGAGCACGTTCGCTTTGGCGCGACTTACTTCCATAATGACATCACCAATCTTATTTCGACTAACGCTACTTTCACCACCCTGATAAATGTGGGAAAAGCGACGACGCAAGGAGTGGAATCATTCGTCTCCTACTCCCTGAACGATCGATTCGAGCTGCGTGCAGATTATACCTACACGGAAGCTACCGACGAGGACACGGGACTGGAATTGCTTCGCCGTCCAAAAAATCGCGCCAGCCTAAGCGCGAGTTGGCGGCCCATTCCCAAGCTCTTGCTTGCGACGACGATGGTGTATGTCGGACCGCAAGTGGACGGGAATCGCAGTTTCTCCATCACCCGGCTTAGAACCGACTCCTACTACGTCGCTAACCTTACCGCGCAGTACGAGGCAACGAAGTATCTTACTGTCTTTGCGCGTGCGACGAATTTGTTTGATGAGCATTATCAGGATCCTACCGGATTTGAGCGGCCGGGGTTCGGGATTTACGGCGGCGTGCGAGTCAACTTCGAGGCGAAGCTTTCACGCGCCCACACCACCGAGGAAACCAAAGACACCTATGCAAAGGATAACTCCAAATGATGACTGCTGGTAATTCTCATCTTCAGGCCGCCGAATCACTCACGAATGAGCATGCCAAAGCGATTGGTCTCCCACTTGAAAAAATTACCTCACTTCCTCAGATTCCAATGCGTACTCAAATGAGATCTGCAATGAGGTGATGGAAGGTGCACTGGCACGCTGTTGCGCCCGAGGGGTAAGAACGATTGCTTACGGCGATTTATTTGATCTACTCCTCCTTTCGGCAGTATCACGCGGACCGAAAAGCGATCGGCGGCTGTCTCGCGGAGACAGCCCACGTCACACCCTAAGTTGTGGGTAAGGATAGCCCGGCAGGGGAAGACTTCCTTTTCGCCTCTCCGTCCGACTTCGACGGTGATGGCGCGCTGACCCGCGAGTTTCTACTTCGTCGCGGTTCGTGTTGCCACAACAGTTGTCGCAATTGTCCTTACTCTTCGTCATCAAGTGGAATCTGTCCGCTCTGCGGTAAACCGAATGAGTGCCGGCTTGCTGATCATGGAAAAAGCGCGACAGACTGCTGGTGCGCCAATGTAAGGATCAAGCCCGAGATACTCGCCCGCCTCGAAACGAGCTCAGCTTCCTGCTGTATCTGCGCATCCTGCGCATCCTGGGGCGCTTCCGATGCGACAAAACCTCTTCGCAAAAAGAAGAATGAGAGACGAACGCGCCGCGCAAAGTGACAACTCGCCTCTCGCAACCTGGGCCTGCCAAAACCGGCTGTCTCTCCACATTCGTTAGGCAATTCTTTCCCCCAGGACGCCAGCGCGAAGATGGGAGACTTCGGAGATTGTGGTGAGCGCGACTCGATTCCCTATTCCAGAGGAAGATTCACCTTCCAGCGTAATCTGTTTGGATTTCCGGCGCTCGGAACGGCGGTTTACGGCGGCGCGACGTTTCGCTTTTAGCCGCTTCGCTTCCTCGCCTAACGACTTGCGAGCGCAAGGTTAGGATCGATTTCGGTCGTTAGTGGAGTGAATTTTCCGCGCGCGAGCCGAAGCTGCGCCACGAAGGCGATCATGGCGGCGTTGTCGGTGCAGAGACGAGGAACGGCAAAGCGCAGCTGGAGGCCTGCGCGCTTGCTGGCGTCGGACATCTGTTCGCGCAGGTCGCCGTTGCAACTTACGCCGCCGCTAACCGTAACCAGCCGGTCGCCGTAATGGCGGGCAGCGGCGATGGTTTTCGCCACGAGCACATCGACGACCGCGCGCTGAAAGGAGGCGCACAGGTCCCGCTTCGCATCAACAAAATCGTCGGGGGAACTCAGTAACTTTGGAAGAAGATATCGAACAGCCGTTTTCAACCCGCTGAAGCTGAAGTTGAAGTCGCCAGAGTTACGCATGCTGCGTGGTAGATCGTAGCGCGCCGGATCGCCGTCATGTGCGCAACGCTCGATCTCGGGTCCGCCGGGATAGGCAAGGCCGAGCATCTTTGCCACTTTGTCGAAGGCTTCGCCGGCAGCGTCGTCGAGCGTCCGGCCGATGATGCGATAGTCGCCCACGCCGTCTACTTCCACGAGCAACGTATGGCCGCCGCTGACGATCAGGGAAAGATTGGGCTTGATCGTGCGTTCGTCGCCGATGAAAGGCGAGAGGAGGTGGCCTTCGAGATGATTAATAGCAAGAAATGGTTTGCCGAAACCGAGCGCGAGCCCCTTCGCGAGCGAGACGCCGATCATGAGGGAACTGGCGAGGCCAGGTCCGCTGGTCGCGGCAAAAGCGTCGATCTCGCCTAACGACACTCCGGCACACTCGATCGCTCGGTGAAGAAGTTGCGATATATTTCGAAGGTGTTGACGCGAAGCCACTTCGGGAACGACACCGCCATAGGGTTGATGCGCGGCGACCTGAGAAGCGACTTCGCTCGCGAGCAGCTCGCCATCGCGCAGGATGGCGATGGCCGTCTCGTCACACGAAGTTTCGATGGCCAACACCATGGCGTTTTATTCAGGCCGCAGAGAGCGTAGAAGACCCAGCAGCGGAAAAGGTCACCAGTGAGCGAATTCCTTTAGCGCGATCTTCCCGTCTTCCGCATTTGAAGAGGCGCTACTTTTTGATCGCGCTTCCTTTGGGTGCGGTTTCCTGGGCGTAAATCATCACGCCCTTAAGCGCATCGATTGCCCTCATCATTTGCACATCTTTCGTCTTGATGATGCGGGTCGCGTCGGTTGGTTGGATCTTGTCGTTGTTGCGCAAGACTGCGACGGCCCGGTCTTGGTCGGGTGAGAGCGGAACGAGGATGTTCGGCTCAACACCGTTGCCCTGGATGACGACTTTACTCGGGGTGTAATATTTCGCGGTCGTGAAACGTAAAGCCGAGCCATCCGGCAGTTGCATGACGTTTTGCACCGAACCTTTGCCGAAGGTCGTCTCGCCCACCACGATTGCGCGGTGCAAATCTTTAAGCGCGCCAGCCACGATCTCTGAGCCGCTGGCGCTTCCTTCATTCACAAGAACGACCAACGGGAAACGCGGGCGTTCTTTCACGCCGTTCGGCGTGGAATAGTCGTGTTTCTGCGATGATACGCGTCCCTGGGTGGAAACAACCTTGGTATTTGGCGGCAGAAACTGTCCGAGAACGTCGACCGCGCTGTTGAGTAAACCACCAGGATTGTTGCGCAGATCAAGGATGAGCGCCTGCATGCCTTGCTTTTGCAAACCGTCGAGCGCTTTCCCAAATTCGTCTGCCGTCGGTTCATTGAATTGAGCGATCCGCACATAGCCAACCTTGAACGGCCCGGTTAGCTCTGGATCAAGCAGGCACGTGCCTTTCACGCTTTGCACCTTGATTTCCTTGCGCTCGAGCGCGTATTCCTTGATCTCCCTCGTCGACGGTCGGAGAATCGTGAGGCTAATTTTCTTTCCCGGTTCGCCGCGCAAAACGTCGACTGCGTCCTGCAAGCCGAGCTTATCGGTGGAAACACCGTTGATTTTTAGAATCTGATCGCCTGCCTGGATGCCTGCCTGGGCGGCGGGAGTGTCCTCCATCGGCGTGACGACGGTGAGTAATCCATCCTTGATCGCGACTTCCACGCCGAGGCCATTGAAGCGGCTCCGGGTATCATCCTGCATGTCCTTGAAATCGTTTGGATCCATGAACTGACTGTGCGGATCGAGCGAGGAGAGCATGCCTTTCATCGCAGCGTAGATGAGATCGTGATAACTGACCTTCTGCCCGTCCACGTAATCCTGCCGGATCAGCTCGACGGCCTTGGCGAAAGTGGCGATCTCGGAGTAGCCACTGCCTTCGTCGGTATTGGCGGTGGTCGGCTCGGGATCGGCCGCGCCTGCGGCGATGCTCGCGAGACAAAAGAAAAGCGCTGCGACCATTGCCAGGCCGGGGCGAAACGCGAGGTGTCGCTTCATCATGATCATCCTTGGACCCAATGGGTCAATTCTCGTTCATTCCGGCGCATTTGCCAATCGGTCGGCATGACAACCCTGTGTTCCGTCTTTAAACTCACCCGAATGAAATCGCTTCGAAACCTCCTGGTGATCGCTTTTTCGTTAGGCTTAGCCGTTACGATGCTCGCCGCTGGGACAAAAAAGAAGCAAAGCGCCAAAACGCCCACTCCGTCGCAGGCGGTCGCGAACGACCCGGATGCCCAGTTCGACAGAATGGCGCTGGATTTTATCGGGGGCTACCTGGCCGCCCGACCGTTGCTGGGCGTCGCGCTCGGCCTCCATCAATACGATGGCAAGATCGGCGACTATACCCGCCTCGCGGTCGACGCTGAACTTGAGCGGTTGCATCGTTTCCAAAATGCATTCTCACAACTCGACAGCGGCAAGCTAAGCCAGCGCGCCGATATCGACCGCCGCATTCTGCTCAGCGCCATTGCCAGCCAGCTCCTCCGGATCGAGGACTTGGGCGCCTTCGACAAAAACCCCATGACCTACGCCAGCGCGCTCAATCTCAACATCTACATCAAGCGTGACTTCAAACCGCTGGACGACCGAGTGCGCGATATTGTCACGATCGAAGACCAGGCGGCCAATATTATCACCGCGGCCAAAACCAATCTCGGCCCGATTTTGCCTAAACCTTACGTGGATCTTGGAATCCAAATCGCCAACGGGTCGGCGGACTTTCTCGAAAAGGACTTGGTCGCTGCGCTGAAGGACTTGGACGACCCCTCGCTCATGGACGCTTTTCGCGATTCGAACAAAAAAGCGGCGGCAGCATTGCGCGATTTCGCAAACTGGCTGCAAAAGGAGCGTCTGCCAAAAGCGACCGCGAACTTCGCTCTCGGCGCCGCCAAATACCAAAAGGCGCTGGCCGCGACCGAGTTAGTCGACTTGCCGCCGGATAAATTGCTCGGCATCGGGCTCCAGCGTTTGAAGGAAGAACAACAGGTCTTTGCCGATGCCGGGTACACCATCGATCCGACGAAAAAGCCGATCGACGTTTTCAAAGCGATCCAACAGGAGCATGCCAAGCCCGACGAATTGATTCCCGATGTCGCGAAGGACCTGGATCAAATCCGGCAGTGGGTATTGGATCATCACATCGTCGGCATCCCGTCCGACGTGCGAGCGACGGTTTTGGCAACTCCCCAGTTTGCTCGCGCAACTACCTTTGCCTCGATGGATACGCCCGGGCCATTCGAGAGAAAGGCAACCCAGGCGTACTACTACGTTACGCCGCCGGAGGATAACTGGACGGAGAAACAAAAGAACGAGTGGCTGACCTCATTCAATTTTTACACCACCGACATTGTCTCGATCCATGAGGCTTATCCCGGCCACTACGTCCAGTTCCTCCATCTCAACGCCTCGAACGCGACTCAGATCGAAAAGATCTTCAACAGCTACGCCTTCGTCGAAGGCTGGGCACACTATGCCGAGCAAATGATGCTCGAGCAGGGCTATGGCAGCACGCCAAACCCGAGTCCGGAGCAAAAGTTGCGGGCCGCGAAATACCGCATGGCGCAGGCCGACGAGGCGATGCTGCGACTTTGCCGGCTTTGCGTTTCGATCAAAATGCACACCCAGGGAATGTCGGTTGCGGATGCCGCGAAATTTTTCCACGAGAATTGCTACTACGAGGAAAAGCCATCCTACGCAGAAGCGATGCGCGGCACATTCGACCCGGGTTATCTGAACTACACCTTAGGCAAATTACAGATCCTAAAATTGCGCGAAGATTACAAAGCGCAGGAGGGCGCCAATTTCACCCTGGAGAAATTTCATGATGAACTGCTCAGCCACGGCGCTCCACCCGTTCGTCTCTTGCGTGAGCTCTTGCTGAAGGACAAGAGCAAGTGGGACGCTGTGCTATAGCTCGTAGCGCGAAGGTCGAGCTTCCCGTGTGCCTGGTCGGTTTAATCCGGAGTGGAGATGGCGCTGCTATCGCATCGCCTAAACCTCATCGCCTTCGCCGATCTCGTTAGGCAAAAGATCCGGCAGGAGCGGCTCGGGATTGCTCGGCGAAGCTTCCACCTCGCGCAGCTTTTTCGTGATCGCCCGCGAACGGACATCCACTTCCTCAATCTTGTTCGAGGCTTCCTGTAACTTCTTCTTCACTCCATCAAGTATGCCCCCGAATTTGCCAAACTCCGTTTTCACGGCTGCGAGCAAACTCCATACTTCGCTCGAACTCTTCTGAATCGCGAGAGTGCGAAAGCCCATTTGCAAACTGTTGAGCAATGCCGCCAGGGTGGTCGGCCCGGCAAAGATCACCCGGCATTCGCGCTGCACTTGATCAATCAATCCGACACGCCGGATAGCTTCGGCGTACAACCCTTCTGTGGGCAAAAACATGAGCGCGAAGTCGGTCGTGCGTGGCGGGTTAATGTACTTGGCGCAAATGTCCCTGGCGCTTTTGCGCAACTGCGTCTCGAGGTTCTTCATTGCCTCCTCCGTTGCCACCGGATCCGCGCTCTCCTGCGCGATCGTTAGGCGATGATAGTCCTCGATCGGAAACTTGGCATCGATTGGCAGCCAGACCGGCTGGCCATTCGCGTCGCCCGGCAGGCGCACAGCGAAATCGACCATCTCATTACTGCCTTCACGCGTCTTGACGTTGCGCGCGAACTGCTCTGGAGTCAGCACCTGCTCGAGGAGATTCCCAAGCTGCACTTCGCCCCAGCCGCCGCGGGTTTTCACATTCGTGAGCACGCGTTGCAAACCACCAACGTCGCTCGCCAGTTGCTGCATCTGACCAAGCCCCTGGTGCACCCGTTCGAGTCGTTCGCTGACGAGCTGAAATGATTCGCCCAGCCTGCGCTCCAAAGTGCCCTGCAACTTTTCGTCCACCGTGGCCCGCATCTTCTCGATTTGCTGCGCATTGTCCTGCTGCAATTCCTTCAAGCGCAGATCGACCTTGTCTGCCAGCTTGCCGGATTGATTGACGACTTGTTCGAGCTGTCCGCGGAGACTGACGGAGATCTCGCCTAGCCACTTGAAGGTCGAATCGCTCACGTTCTTCAGAGACGCAGCCAGCTCTTCACGTTGCGCCTTGGCGGCGGTGCCCGCTTCCTCGCGATTGCGGGAAAATTCTTCGCGATAAAGGTTGGCGTCGCGTTCCTGAGACCGGTCAAGCTGTTCAAACCAGTCGAGCAATTGTTGCTGGCGCGAAGCGTCCTCCGCTTCCCGGGCCCGGACCCGTCGCCAAAGCAGTAGCCAGCCGATCGCTCCGAGGAGGGCGAAAACGATGAATGCCAGGGCGAGGTAGAAATCGGGCTGCACCTTTTTCAGTTACGGGAAAGGCGCTTCCTATTCAACTCCAGGCAAACCGGCCGCTTATGAAAACGCTTTGGTGCTCGAGCGCCACTTCTCTTTGCCAGTTAGGTTTCGCGCTCCAATAAGTAACCTGCGATTGCACCTAGCGTCGCGCCATTCTGGCCTAACGAGTATAAGGCCTCGTGCGCCTGGCGGGTGAGACGCGCTGCTTCCCCGCGCGATTTTTCCAGGCCGAGCACGGCCGGATAGGTTGCCTTGTGCGCGGCCGCATCCTTACCCGCGCTTTTTCCGAGCTTTTCGCTCGTCTGCGTGACATCGAGAATGTCGTCGATCACCTGAAAAGCAAGCCCAAGCGCGTAGCCAAAATCAGTCAGCGCCTTTAACTGCTTCGGGGTCGCGTTGGCACTCATCCCACCGAGTCGCACCGCGGTAGCGAGAAGCGCGGCAGTTTTATTTTCGTGAATATAGCGAAGTTGCGCGCGCTGAATCGCCTTGCCTTCACCTTCTAAATCCGCCACCTGCCCGGCGATCAGTTTTGTGCTTCCTGCCGCGACCGAGATTTCGCGGAAAATTGCGCGTAGCTCGTAGCGCGGCCAGCCTTTTGCCTGAGCCGCAATCTCAAAGGCGATCGTAAGTAATGCGTCACCCGCCAAGACCGCGATTCCTTCGCCAAAGACCTTGTGGCAGGTAGGACGTCCGCGCCGGAAATCATCGTTGTCCATGCTGGGGAGATCGTCATGGATCAGTGAATAGGTGTGAATGCACTCCAAGGCGCAGGCGAGCGGCAATGCATCTTTGGCCAGGCCACCGCAGGCTTCACAAGCCGCCAGGCAAAGGATTGGCCGCAAGCGCTTGCCCCCGGCAAAGAGCGAATAGCGCATCGCCTTGTGAATTGTCGCCGGTTTCGCCGAAGCCCTTGGCAGGAAATGGTCGAGGGCACGATCGACCTCCTTCTGGCGCGCAATAAGATAAGCTCTCAAATCCACCGCGCGACTTTCGGAAAGCGATGATCAGCATGCAATCGAAATTGTAGGGCAAGCGCTCCGGTTCGATGCCCCATACCTGCTAAAGGGAGCCCGCCATTCAAAAGGGTAACGAGGCTAGCCGCCCACTGCCTGGTAATGGCCAAGACCGCGCCGCCACATGAGGCTGGCTGCCGCCCACATCGCGATTACCCAACCGGCCTGAATGGCGAGTGCGCTCAACATTTCGCCCCCGCCTAAGCGACCCTGAAAAATTGCGATCGGACAAAAAATTTCATAATAAAAGGGCAGCCACTTCATCACCACCTGGAACGCGGGCGGCATGATATCGAGAGGGAACATCTGACCTCCGAGAAAGTATTCGAAGCTGTAGACAATAAAGACAATGGTCGAGATCTCGAGAATCCAAAAGGCCATCATGGAAAGGGCATAAGTAAGAAAGAACTGGATCAAGGCCGACATCACGAGTGAGACCAGAGCGGCGAGCCAGGTCATAGTCTCGTTAGGCAAAACGATAAAGCGCCGAAAATAGATGAAGATGGCCGCGATCGGCAGGATCGTGACCAGGGTGTAAACCAGCCGGCCGCTGAGAAAGATACAAAAACGGTAGGCCAGATAGCTCATCGGCTTGGTGAGAAACGAATTGATCTGACCTTCGCGAATGTCGGCCGCGATCTGCCATTCATCCTCTGTTGGCGTAACCAGGTTACTGACCAGGATCGTGAGCAGGTAGTAGTAGATCATCGAGCCGTAGTCGTAGCCTCGCATCCCGCCACCGCTTTCCTGGAAGATGGCCCGCCAGAGAAAGACCGTGCCGACGAGTGGAATCAACCCAAAAATCGCGCGGAGGAGATAGTTCCAGCGATAGACGAACGTGTTTTGAATCCCAAGATTGAAAACGGTGATGTATTTCTGGAATCGCCTCATCGGTTAGATATCACCAGTGGGAGGGAAGGCGTCGCATCTGCCGGTCTTGCCAGTAGCTCATAAAGAGGAGTGCGCAGAATGCACCGATCAAGGCCATCAACATGTCCTCCTGCGTGTCCCAGGGATCGCCTTGGGTGCCGAGGAACGCGGTGGAGGCCGCGCCTCCGATGAGCGCAGTCAACCATTCGATTAGCTCGTAAAGCGCGCTGATTCCCATGCAGATGAGGAGGATGATGGAAAAACGCCAGCCGGCTGACGTCACGATTCGTAGCCGAACGAAAAGCTCGCGCGTGATCAGCGCCGGCACAAAGCCCTGCATAAGGTGTCCGAGCCGGTCGAAGTGGTTGCGATGCCAGCCAAAGTAAGGCTCGATCCGGGTAAAGAGCGGCACCCGGGCGTAGGTGTAATGACCACCGATGCAAAGCAGCATGATGTGCAGGGCAATCAAGGTGTAGACGAGTGTCGTGAAGCGAAAACTTGAGTAAGTGAAGATCAGAACGGCCGCTCCAATGATCCCGGGCGCGACTTCGAGCCACCACGTGAGTCGGTCGTAGGGACGCCAGCCCGACCAGGCAAAGACGAGGAAGGAGAACAGAAGCAACGCGAGATGAAGCGGCGAGATACGTGTGCTCACGACCCAGGATTTTTCGCCAGTTCGACGGCAAGACGGATGGCGGCAATCATGCTTTCCGGCCGGGCAATCCCGCGGCCGGCGATCTCAAAGGCCGTGCCATGATCCGGGCTGGTGCGAGGAAAGGGTAAGCCGAGCGTGACATTCACGCCTTCGTGAAAGGCATGTAGTTTGAGCGGGATCAATCCCTGATCGTGGTACATGCAAAGGACGGCATCAAATTCTCCTTCGACCACCCGATGGAAAATGGTGTCGGGTGAGAACGGTCCCGCGAATAGAGCCGGGGAGCGATGAGTCACCGATGGCGAAGCATTGAGTTCGGTAATCGCAGGGACAATGATCTCGATTTCCTCCCGACCGAGCGCGCCACTTTCGCCGGCGTGCGGATTAAGACCGGCGACCGCGATGCGCGGTTCGGCCACGCCGCGGCAATAAAGAAATTCGCGCAAGAGCAGGCCAATGCGAACGATCTCTGAGCCGCCCAAATTCTTTGTCACAGCTGCAAGCGGGATATGACTGGTAACCAGCGCAACCGTGAGACTGCCGCCGGTGAGCAGCATGGCGAAGTTTTCAATGCCGCAACGCGCGGCGAAAAATTCCGTCTGCCCGGGAAACGCAAAACCGATATCATACATGTTGGCCTTATGAATTGGTCCGGTAACGACCGCATCGATCTTGCGCGTAACGGCAGAACGCGCCGCTTCCTCGAGAGCCACCTGCGCGGCGCGCGCGCTCTCCGCAGTCGGTTTGCCTGGCGAATAACCTTGCTCGTCGCCAAAGAGTTGATAGTCGGCGTCCGGAATTTTGCCCGACGTTAGGGCGCTACGGACAACTTCAGGACCGATGCCGGCCGGATCGCCCAAGGTAATGCCGATGCGTTTGCGCATGTCGCGCGCAATTTCAGCAAGGCATCGCAAGATGACAACCGGGACGTGAAAGATGTCGTTGTCCTCCGCAATATCCTTGCGAAGAGCGCGAGCAAACGAGAACTGGCTAGACTAACGACTCTAGAAGGTCTTAATGAAAGCCTTCGCACGCAGGCTGGCGAGCCAGTGCTCCTGTAAATCGTGCGCCTGGTCCTGGCGTAACTTCATCTCGATGTCGTTGCGTACATCTTTCAGTGGCTTCACTTCGCCGCCCTGCCGCCCTTCCACTTTCAGGATGTAGAAATTGCCGTTGAGGTCGAGCACGTTGCTGATTTCGCCGGGATGCAGGCTGAAGGCCACATCTGATAGTGGCTTGGAAAGTGTCTTGTCGTCGATCCAACCCCAGTCGCCTCCGAGGTCGCGCGTGCTGTCCTCGGAATACATTTGTGCCATCTTGTCGAAGTCAGCACCGGTGATGAGCTTGGCGCGAATTTCCCCCGCCATCGCCTGTTGGCCGGCGCCACCGGTGTCTTTGTGGCCGGGGATCATGATCATCCGCAATTTTATCTGCGCCTTGTTCGCGAACTGGTCCTTATGCTGGCGATAATACTCGTCGATCTTCGCCGGCGGAATAATGAGGTTGGACTTGACGTTCTTGGAGCGCATGGCCTGGACGATCATTTTGTCGCGCTCGATTTCGCGAAACTTCGTCATGGTAAATTTCTGCGCCTCCATCGTCTTGATAAAGGCGTTGCGGTCGCCACCGAAGTTTTCCTTGATCACATCGTCGACCCGTTGGTCAACGAAATGTTCCGGGATCTGAAATTTTTCCTTCTCGAAAGCCTGGAGGATCAGTTGGCGATCGATCAAATCCTGCAAAGCCGCCTTGCGCAGCGCGGTGATTCTTTTGACCAACTCGTCGCCGGTATATTGCGCGCGCAGGAGACGTTCCCGCGGACCGACGACATCTCGCACTTCCGAATAAGTGATGACTTTGTCGTTCACGATTGCGGCAATGCCGTTGACCGCCTCTTCCCCGTGAGTGGGTGAAGCAGTCGCCGCCACACTGAGACAGGACACGATGGTCAGCGCCGCTACCGGAAAACGCCAGATGAAGTTCAAAGTTGTCTTAGCCATTGTAGTATTTCCGGGAGGTTGAGGTCGATTCTACCGAAAGTTAAACGAGGAAATTTGCCTCCGACAAGGATAAAGTCGCCTCGACGGGTAAGCATCAATTTGCCCTCGCGCACCTCGACGCGCGCCACCCGGGCCCGGGCGGCGGCGAGCTTGATTTCGCCGAGAAGGAGCAAATTGTCAACGGCTGGCGGCCATTTGCCGAAACGGTCGCGCCAGTCGCGGCGCAAGCGCTGGAGTTGTTCGTTAGTCGTTACCTCGGCGAAATGCCGGTAAGCCTGGATGCGTAAACCCGAGTCGCTGATGTAAGAGATCGGAATGAACGCGGGCAGCAGCTTTTCCGGACCCGCCGCGACGTATTCGCTTTCGTTGCTCGCAACAAAATCGAGCCGGACTTCGACCTCCAGGCGTGGACGCAGCTTGTCGCCTTTGAGTTGCGCCACCGCCTGGCGCAGCAATTGACAATAAAGATCGAATCCAACCGCCATGATGTGTCCGCTCTGCGCCGTGCCAAGAATGCTACCTGCGCCTCGAATCTCGAGATCACGCATCGCAATGCGAAAACCTGCGCCTAACGAACTGTATTGCCGGATGGCGTTGATCCTTTTGCGCGCCGCGCCGACGGTCATCATCTCGCGCGGAAGCAGAAGGTAAGCATAAGCCTTATGCTCCGCCCGGCCCACCCGCCCGCGAAGTTGATACAAATCGGCCAGTCCGAAACGATCGGCACGATCAATGATGATCGTGTTGGCATTCGGAATATCGAGCCCGCTCTCGATGATCGTGGTGCAAACCAGGACGTCAATCTTGCCCGCGACAAAACGTTGCATGACCGCTTCCAGCTCGTCGGCATCCATCTGCCCATGACCAAACTCGACCCGCGCCTTGGGACATAATTCCGCCATGCGGTCGCGCATTTTCTCGATCGACATCACGCGATTGTGCAGGAAATAAACCTGACCCTGGCGCTCAAGCTCACGGTTGATCGCGTCGCGAATGATCCGCTCGTCGTAGCCGCAGATAACCGTCTCGACCGGCAACCGGTTAAGCGGCGGCGTCTCGATGGTCGACATGTCTTTCACTCCGACTAACGACAAGTAGAGCGTGCGCGGAATGGGCGTCGCCGACAACGTAAGCACGTCGACCAGCTTGAAGAGCTCTTTGAATTTCTCTTTGTGCAAAACGCCAAAGCGTTGCTCTTCATCGATTACTACCAGGCCGAGATCTTTAAAAACGACATCGCCCGAGATCAGACGGTGGGTCCCGACGACAACGTCGACTCCGCCTTCGCGAAGCTCGTTCAAGACCTGGCGCTGCTCGCGCTGGGTGCGAAAGCGGCTCAGCATCTCGATCCGCACCGGATACTCGAGCATGCGCTGGCGGAAAGTCTCGAAATGCTGCTGCGCGAGGACAGTGGTGGGCGTGAGGATCGCGACCTGTTTGCCGGCCATGACCGCCTTGAAGGCCGCGCGAATCGCAACCTCGGTTTTGCCGAAGCCGACATCACCGCAAATCAGGCGATCCATCGAACGCGGCGTTTCCATGTCGCGTTTTGTCTCCACGATTGCTTTGAGTTGATCGGGCGTCTCGCGAAACGGAAATGAGTGTTCAAACTCGAACTGCCACTTCGTATCGGGCCCAAACGCATTCCCGGCCTGCGTCTCACGTTCGGCCTGAAGCGCGAGCATCTTTCCCGCGTAATCGAAGATCGAGGCCGCGGCACTCTTCTTGGCGCGCGCCCATCTGGAATCGGCTAGCGAACTGAGCGGCGGCGATTTTTTTCCAAGACCGACGTAGCGCGAAACCAAATACGCCTGTTCGAGTGGGACATAGAGCTTTGCATCATCGGCGAACTCGATTGCCAGGACTTCGCTGCTTTGCGCCTCACCGATCTTTTGCAGGCCGAGAAAACGCCCGATACCATGCTCAAGATGAACGACCAGATCGCCTTCGTTCAGCTCGCTGAAATCGATCTGAGCACGATGAGCCCCAAACTTTGCGCTTCGCTGCAAACGACGCCGTCCATGGGTGGGAGCGCGACCGAATAATTCCGCCGCTGACAGCACCACCAGATTGACCGCCGGAAAACAAAAACCCCGCGCCAGTGTTCCTTCGATGAGCTCTATTTCCCCTAACGAAATCCCGGCGTCCGCCATGATCTCGCGGAAGCGCTCGATTTCACCTTCGGTCTGGAAATAAATGGCAATGCGCGCACCACTCTCGCGCCAGCTCTCCAGACGATCGAAAAACTGCCGACGTTTCGCCTCCGCGATGATGAATTCGCCGGTATCGAATTGGCCGATTTCGCAATCGACAAAGGCTCCGCTAAAATCTTCCACGTTTTCGCCCAACGATCCTTCGGTGATCAGGATCTCCGCCGCCTCTTCCTCATCATCGATGACCATGCGCAAATGATCGCGCCCGATGTAATCGCGCACCGTCCCGCCTTGATCGTCGACCGCGCCTAACAACAATTCGACTTCGTGCAGGTTGCGCCGCGAAGCCTGGCTATCGAGATCGAATTCTCGCAGTGATTCGATCTCGTCGTCAAAAAACTCCGCCCGAATAGGTGCCGGAGCCTGCCAGGAAAAGACATCGATAATTCCACCACGCACGGCGAATTGACCGCGCGTTGTCACCTGCACGACGCGCTCGTAACCGGCATTGCCTAACGACATCAGGATTTGCTCCATCCGCTCCGCGGATCCGCGCCGCAGGCGCACCACTGCTTCGCGCAGAGCTCCGCGTTTGGGGGCCGGTTGATCCAGACCAGCTCGGGTCGCGACCACGACCAGCGGCCGCCGCGCAGATTCTATCTGGCTGAGGAGCGCGAGCCGTTCGGCCGCGATCTCCTCATCAGGAAGCACGTTCTCCACTGCGAGAAATTCCGCCTCAGGCAGGAAGAGCGCATCGGGAATCCAATTCGTCAGACTCTCGTGCAAAAGCTCCTGCGCGCGCACGCTCGGGCAGACGACCCAGAGCGTCTTTGGAACTTCGTGCGCGATAACCGCGACGAGGAACGCGCGCGCCGAGTCGATGACGTGCGAAAAGACGACGGGCTTTTTTCCCCGACGAAGCGTCTGCAATCTCTGCGCGATCGGCTTGGTCGTCGCAACAAGTTGCAGCAGGTCCGCGTCTTTCGATTTCTCCACCTTATGCTCTCGCCGAAAGGAAGAGACAGTTCAATTTTACGCATCTGCTTCCGGGAGCGCAGGACGCCGGCAACTGTTTGCTCCTATGAAAGCCTGACCGAGCAATTGCCCGGACCTTAAGCCTACACTTCGCGCCCGACGGCTTCGGCCACAGCGCGCACTCGCCTAACGAGATCGGCAAAAGCTGCGGGTCGCAAAGCTTGTTCGCCGTCGCTGCGCGCGCGCTCCGGTTCGTTGTGCACTTCGATCATCAGCGCATCCGCACCCGCCGCCACGGCCGCGAGCGCCATCGGAGCGACGTAATCGCGCAAGCCGATTCCATGAGTTGGATCGACCACTACCGGGAGACGCGTCTTCGCTTTCAGGATCGGAACCGCATTCAGGTCCAGCGTATAGCGCGTCATGGTTTCGAAGGTGCGAATGCCGCGTTCGCAGAGGATGACGTTAGGGTTGCCTTCGCTCAGGATGTATTCTGCACTCATCAACAGTTCGTTGATCGTCGCGCTAAATCCACGCTTGAGCAGGACCGGCAGCTGGCTGCAGCCCACCTCTTTGAGCAGAGCAAAGTTCTGCATATTGCGCGCGCCGATCTGCAAACAGTCGGCGTACTTTGCGATAATCGGCAAATCACGCGTGTCCATGATTTCGGTCACGATCGGAAGACCGGTCTCGGCCCGCGCTTCAGCAAGAAAGCGCAAGCCATCTTCGCCTAAACCCTGAAAGCTGTAGGGCGACGTACGTGGCTTATAGGCGCCGCCACGCAACGCGCGCGCCCCGGCTTTTTTCACCTTGCGGGCAATGGAGAGCAACTGCTGCTTTCCCTCGACCGAGCACGGCCCGGAGATGAGCGCGACCTTCTGCCCGCTGCCGATCTTAACTTTGCCAATCGCGACCGGGGACGGCGGCGCGCCGTTGACCTGCGCAACCAACCTATAAGGTTTCGCCACCGGTACCACCGACTCCACGCCTGGAATGGCGCTTAACGGTTTCTCGCGAATCAGTTCTTCCGGGCCAATCAAACCGATAACGACGCGCGAGGTGCCGCGCATGATTTGCGAACGCAGGCCGTACTCCTCGATTCGCGCCACGATGTGGTCGATCTGCGCATCGGTCACGCTCGGTTGAGTGATGATGATCATGCGGGAGGGAGGATTGTAGCCTCTGCGCGGGCGCGGGCAACTCCACCCGCCATGGCGTTTCTAAGGCGTGATCGTCACCGGCGTGCCGACGTCGACGGAATTAAAAAAATCTACCGCCATGAACTCCGGCATGCGGATACAACCGTGTGAAGCTGGATAACCGGGAAGGTAACCTGCATGCAAGCCGAAGCCCGGCGAGATCTGCATATAGTAGGGCATCGGCGCACCTTTGTAATGGGTGCCGGGAGGTTTGCGATCGAGCTGGTTGTCAATATTGGGCATGACCACGTTGTCCTGGGCGTCGACATAGTCGCCATACCGACTCGAGGCGTGGTCGATGTCTTTGCTGCGAACCCTGAAGTCGCCAACCGGTGTGTCCTTCCCTTCGCGGCCGGTTGATAGTTGCGATATGCCGACAAGTTGACCGCCCTTATAAAAGTAGGCGCGTTGCTCGCTCAGGTTGATCTTGATTGAAGGTTTGCCAGGGACACCTTCTCCGTCCCAATAGGAAACATTGTCGACCGGCGCGTTGGAAACGGGTTGATTCCCGTAGACGCCACCGAGGTATTGGCTCTCGCCATAGACCAGGCGCGGATCGTCTCCCCCGCAACCCGCAAGAAAAATCAGCGTAAGCGCGGCGAGCACCTGCCCTAAGCGCAAAGGGATAAGAAAGGTGGGTTTTTTCACGACGGGAAGCGCAACTAACGTAGGTGCATTCTGAAAGTCAAGGTAGCCCATCTCGTGCCTGAGAGACCGGCAGCTCGGCTTGAATTTTGCTTAATCTTGCTCACACTGCCGCAACTGCCTAACAAGTAATCTGACTTGCCTAAACCATTAGTCTAACGATTCGCTTCGACCATGCCGACTTACGAATATGCCTGCCAAAAATGCGGCCAAAATTTCGACGCTTTCCAATCAATGCGGGCGGAACCCTACAAAACTTGCCCAAAAGAACTTTGTCGTCAGCCGAAATGGGGCAAAGGCAAAGTAAAAAGGCTCCTCGGCACCGGCGCGGGTCTCATTTTCAAAGGCTCGGGCTTCTACACTACCGACTACCGCAGCGAATCGTATAAAAGCGGGGCCAAGAAGGAAACTTCTGGAAGCGAAAAAGGTGGCAGCGAAAGCCCGCCGGCCAAGACGGAAAACAAACCTGCTCCCGACGCCGCGCCGGCCAAAAAGTCCGAACCCAAAACGAAGAAGGACACATGACCAAGCTCGCTTGTCCGGAGTGCCAGCACGAGAATGAATTGGAAAGGATTTATTGTCACAACTGCGGCGCCCGGCTCGACCGCAGCAGCATAATCAAAGACAAGATCGCTACGACCGAGCCAGCGGAAGAGACACAAAAACGGCTCCAGCGACTCTTCGATCCGAAACGCGGACGATGGAAAAACGGGGCTGTTCGCCTAACGAAAACGCTCCTCGGCGCGCTCGGTCTTGGCGCACTGATCGTCTGTCTCTTGCCCGCCGATCTTCCGCCGGAGGTGAAAAGCTATGATTTTGCTCCCATGATCAACATGGATCTCGTCTCAGCGTCCTCCTCTGGGCGAACCGCTCCGCTCACTTACAGTGAGGTGCAGGTCAACAGCTATCTGGCCTCGATCTTGCGCCGTAAAGATAGCCCGGCGCACGAAGGCTTTTTTCCCTTGCGTCGTGTCCTGGTGGAATTTCGCGAAGGCGCCTGCACAATCCGCATTCAACGTCAGTTCTTTGGACTCTCCGTTTATGCGGCCAATGCCTACCGAGTGACGCTCGACGCCGGGAAGATCAACGCCGCCACAACCAGCGCGTTCATCGGCCGAATGCCAATCAACCCTGTCCTGGCGAAAGGCACGGACCTTCTTTTCCAAAAAGTGTGGGAGACCCTCGGCCGCGAACGCAGTTCGATCGCCAAAACGGCTGCGATCGAGTTTCATCCGCAATCGGTCGTGCTCGTCGCCACGCGCTGATCCCGGAGAATTGGAGAAGCTGGAGCCGTGACGCGCGCCGTCGCGTCCAAACTCCTCTGGCCGTGCGAAGAGGCAGCTTCGTTTCTGCGCGGGAACGCGGAAATTCCTGAATCCAAACGACACCGCGCCTGCATCTCAATGCAAACGACAACTATGAAAAAAACATTGCTTACCAGTTCCTGCTTGCTGGCAATTGCCTTCACGATGCTGGGCCAAACCACGACCCCGCCGCCGGGCGCAGCTGCGCCATCGCCCATAATTGCCACCCCTCAACCACCCGCGGCCGTGACCGCACCGACTATCGCGCCGGTGGCAGCGACTCCCGCCTTGACCACGCCTCCAGTAACAACAGCGACCACTGCTCCCGCCGTTGTCGCAACGGCAACCCCTGCGGTCGACAGTGACGACGATTTTGACCAGGCAATCGAGAAGAAAATCAACAAACACTTCAAATTCGATTTCAACGGTCATCACCATTCCGATGACGACGACATGGCCTGGATGGCGATACCGATCGTCTTCATTGTTTTCCTCACAATCTTTGGACTGCCGGTCGCGATTGTTGGGATTATTCTTTATTTCAGCTTTTCGCGGAGCCGTGCCATGCACAAGACGGTGCGCATGATGGTAGAAAAAGGACAACCCGTGCCGGAAGCGCTCCTCAATCCGCCACCGATCATTAGGCAACGTTCTGATCTGCGTCGCGGCATTATCTTACTCATGGTTGGAGCTGGTCTGATGGTCTTCTTCGGCGCCTGCAACGACTGGGAAGGCGGCGCCTGGAGCATCGGCTTCATTCCCTTCATCATCGGTCTCGGCTATCTTCTCTTCTGGTGTTTCGATGTGCGGAGGGATGACGCTTCCCCCAAGGTGTAAACTCTTGGAGTGCCGTTAAATGATGCCGACCTCGTTGCGCGAGTCCTGCTGGAGGACGATCACCACGCCTTCGCTGAGCTGGTCCGCAATCATCAATCCGCCATCCGCGGGCTCTTGCGGCAGCTCACGCGAAGCGATCTCGCGTTGGCTGATGATTTGGCGCAGGAGACTTTCCTGCGCGCTTACAAAAACATGCGCGGCTTTCGCGGTGAGGCGAAGTTTTCCACCTGGCTCTATCGCATCGCCTACAATTGTTTCCGCGAAGACGCTCGCAAGCGGAAGGAACTGGTCGGGATCGACCAGAGCCTGCTTGATTCCGAGCAGGATCCACAGACGGTCGATCCCGCACTAAGACACGATCTGATGCAGTCACTGCAATTGCTTCCCTTACATGAGCGCTCGGCCATTGTGCTCTGCTGCCAGAATGGCCTCTCGCACGATGAAGCCGCGCGTGTGCTCGACATTCCACTTGGCACGGTGAAAACGAATGTCTTGCGCGGACGAGAAAAATTGAAGAGAATACTGGCGGTCTGGGCGCCGGCCTAACGACGATGGAAGATCAGTTACAGGAAGATTGGCTGGATGCGCGTTTGCGCGAGGAGACGCCGTATATCGACGACCATGGTTTTACGGCCGGCGTCGTGCAAAAGCTGCCGGCACCACACCCTCGTCGCTCCATCCGCGGCGCGGTCCTTCTCTGCGCGGCGATTATCGCGAGTTTGCTCGCGTATTTTGTCTCCGACGGAGGTCGTTTCCTCGTGGTCGAAGCCTATCGCCTGCTTTCAATGCCGCTCCTTTTCGTTAGTCTGATTGCAATCGTGCTCACCGTGGCCATGACTGCGATCGCGGCCTGTGCCGCCTGGTCTAACGCCCGCACCCAACGTTAGGCGGGGGCGACTGCGGGCAATTGGTCTCGCTTCAGGCGAAGTGAAATTGCGTCTAACGCCGCGAAGAGTCGGCCTCGAAGATTCGATGCGCTTCGGCAACGTCGTGCGCGATCTGATCTCGTAATGCCGGAAGGCTCTCAAACTTTCGTTCCGGCCGCAGATATTCCAGAAAACGTATCTCGATATCTTCGCCATAAAGGTCGCGACTATGATCGAAGAGATGAAACTCCAGCACGCGCTGTGGCGTCTCGGATTCCATCGTCGGACGCATCCCGAGATTCACGACACCGCGGACCAGCGCTCCATTGAGTAAACCCTCGGCCACATAGACTCCGTCGGGCGGAAACTGCTCGCTGTGGGCGCTCAGGTTCGCGGTCGGAAACCCAAGAGTCCTTCCCAAGTGCTTCCCCTGCTCCACCGTTCCAAGAATCGTGTAGTCTCGTCCGAGCATCCGGGTTGCGCCGGCAAAATCACCCGCTTCGACCGCCTGCCGAATCGCCGTGCTGCTAACAACTTCGCCGTCCGACATGACGGGCTCAACGCCCACCACGTTGAAGCCCAGTTCCGCACCGAGCTTCTTGAGAAGGGGAAGATTTCCGGCGCGATTCCGGCCAAACGACCACTCCGCGCCGACACAAATTTCTCGCAGCGGCTTCGCCGCCGCAGCCAGTTGCCTAACGAATTCGTCCGGTGGCGTCGAAGCAAAGGCGCGATCGAATTTCAGCACCAGTAAATGCGACACGCCCAACTCGCGAATGAGCGCGATCTTGTGCTGCGTCGCGGTAAGGAGCCGCGGGCTCTCCTGCGGGCGCAGAATTTTTGCCGGATGTGGATTGAAAGTCACAACGACTGCCGTGCCGCCCGCTTCCTCTGCATGTCGCACCGCGGTGCCGATCACCGCCTGATGCCCGCGATGGACACCGTCGAATACTCCGATGGCGAGAAACACCGGGCCGGGCACATCGGCCAGTTCCGGAATCGATCGCAAGACGCGCATGGGCACAGAAGCTACTCGCTGAATGATGAAATTCTTACATCATTCAGGCGATCGATTCATGTTGTTGTCCAAAGAGGGATAATTGCATCGTTAGGCACCACGCATGCGCGACACCTCGGGGAGGGTCAGAACCTTTTCCAAAAGATCGACCGGCGGCGAGTTTTTGATTTCCTCCACGGTCACGGCGCGGGAAAGATCGAAACGACCCGAGTGCGTCCGACGCAGTTCCTTAAGATGCGCACCACAATCCAGCGCCTGACCGATATCGTGGGCGTAGGTCCGCACATAAAAACCTTTGCTGCACAAAACGGTGAAATCGATCTCAGGGGAGGCGATGCGATCGATGTGATAGCGGTAAACGTGCACCAGTCGCAGCGCGCGTTCGACGGTCTTACCCTGACGCGCCAATTTATAAAGCGGCACGCCGCCCTGCTTGATCGCTGAAACCATCGGCGGCATCTGATAAAAATCGCCGCGAAACTTGTCGAAGGCCGCGCGCACGTTTTCTTCGCTCAAGTCCGGCACAGGCCGCTCTTCCATCACCTGACCGGCGCGATCCTGCGTGTCAGTGGTTTGGCCGAGCGACAATGTACCTGCGTATTCCTTGTCTTCGCTCATGAGCAGGTCCTGGATCTTTGTTCCGCGCCCGAGAGTGAGAATGAGCAGTCCAGTCGCGATCGGATCGAGCGTGCCGCAGTGGCCGACCTTCTTGATTTGCAGCTGCCGCCTAACGAGTGCGACGACGTCATGCGATGTCATGCCGGCCGCCTTGTCGACCAACAAAACGCCGTCAGGTGTGGCGCTGAGAGACATGGCGGGACTGTAAACGGTGAATCGGGAATCGTCGATGTGAACGATTAGCGATCTAACGATTCAACCGAGCTCACTGCCGCTGCGATCACGCGCTCTCCGACATCCTCCAGTGTCCCCGAAACACGCGCGCCAGCTGCCAGTTTATGGCCGCCACCCTTGAAGCTAAGACAAATTACGCAGACATCTGCGCGCTCGTCCTTGGAGCGCATACTGACGCGGACCTTGCCGTCATTTAGCTCTTCAAAAAAGATCGCGATGACCACACCCTGGATAGCGCGCAGATGATCGATCAGGCCTTCGTTGTCTTCGGGGATGACGCCGAGAGCGTTTGCGGTCGCGATCGGAAGGCTGAAGCTTGCCACCTTGCCGCCGGCGTCGAAACGCATGCGATCGAGCAAAACACGCAGCAGTTCGATGCGGCGGCGCGGATAGCTCTCGTAGAGTTGCTGACTCAAGCGGCCTACATCGATCCCGCAACGCAGGATATCAGCCGCGATCTCGAAGGTGCGCGCGGTCGTTTGCGGATATTGAAACGAACCGGTGTCGGTCGAGATGGCGGCGAAAAGGTTTTCCGCGATCGTCTTGTCCAGCGGCAGTTTCTGGCTCTGCAAGAACTCAAAGAGAATCTGCCCGGTGGCCGGCGCAGTCGAGTCGATGTGGTTCAAGTCACCGTAGCGTGGATTGCTCGCATGATGGTCAATGTTAATCCAAACCTTGGTGTTACCGATCGCGGCCAGACAGTTATCGCCAAGGCGCTGACGCGTGGCAGTGTCGAGTGCAAGGATAACGTCGAAATTCTCGGGTTCGTTAGGCGGCAAGGTCACAATCTCGCCTCCAGGAAAAAAGGAAAATTTTTCCAGCAATCCTTCCTCATTCCACACCTTCACCTTTTTGCCCATCCGCTTGAGGGCGAGACCCATCGCGATCTCGCTCCCAAGCGCGTCGCCATCGGGCCGCACATGACTAAGAACGAGAAAGCTTTCCTGTTCGCGCAGAAGTTGGGCGATTTCAGCAAAGGCGGCGTTTGTTAGGTTCCCGGGCTTGGCGGTGGCGCGTTCGGGCTCGCGTTCAGCGGTGATGGTAGTCATAAATTCTTGTCGTTAGGCGGAGTCTCGATTTCCTGCATGATCTCGAGAACACGCGAACCGCGTTCGATGGAGTCGTCGAGATGGAAAATGAGGTGTGGCGTGTATTTTAATATCACGTGGCGCGAGAGGTCGTGTTGCAGCATCGCGCGCGCCGCTTCCAGTTCGGCGATAACGTTCGCGGGGCCGGTCTCGCCCAGGACGCTGATGTAGACGTGGGCCGATTTTAGATCAGGCGTCGCATCGACGTGATTCACAGTCACGAGCAGGTCGCCAAAATCCATTTCGCGCACGAGCAGAGCGCTCAGCTCTCGTTTCAGAAGTTCGTTAACGCGCAGGAGTCGATGTTTCATAACAGCGCAAGCTTGCACCTGCCGGATTGGAGACGCGTGAGCAGATGCCGCGCTAAAGTTTCTGCGGCACTTGTTCCAGTTGGTAACACTCGATTATGTCACCGACCTGATACTCACTGAAGTCGCCCAGCTTAATACCGCACTCGAGACCGCTGCGCACTTCCTTCACGTCGTCCTGGAATCGGCGCAATGTTGAAAGTCCGCCATCGTAAACCGGTTGGCGACGCCGCAGCACACGGGCACGCGAGGTCCGACTGATGCGGCCATCGATCACAAGACACCCGGCGACGATGCCACGGCTGAGTTGGAATACCTGTTTCACCTCGGCGTGGCCGATGACGGTTTCGCGATGTTCCGGATCGAGCAGGCCGGCCATCGCCTCCTTGATCTGATCAATCAGTTCGTAAATGATCGAGTAAAGTTTGACTTGGACCGCTTCGCGTTTGGCGGCGCTAACGGCGTTGCTTTCGACCTTGACGTTGAAGCCGACGACGACGGCGTTCGAGGCGCTGGCAAGCAGAATGTCGGATTCCGAGATCGGCCCAACACCGGCGTGTAGTATTTCAAGATCGATCTTTTTGCTCTCGATTTGGCCTAACGACGACGTGAGCGCCTCGAGGGAACCTTGCGCGTCGCACTTCAAAACCAGGCGCAAAATCTTTTTGCCATCGGCCGCCTGCAACAGGCTTTCGAGAGTGGCGCGCTGTGGCACGCTAAGTTTCTCCGTCCGCTTGGCCGCAAGGCGCTCTTCGCTCAGGAGCTTGGCCGATTTTTCCGATTCCATAACCAGGAACTCGTCGCCCGCCTCAGGCAATCCGGTAAAGCCAAGAACTTTCACGGGCGTGGAAGGACCGGCGGATTTGATCATCTGGCCGCGGTCGTCAACCAACGATTTAATTTTGCCCGAGAAATCGCCGCAGATGAACGGCTCGCCGACCCTCAGGGTGCCCATTTGGACGATAACCGTCGCAGTCGGACCGCGGCCGGACTCGACCTGCGCTTCAATCACGACGCCGCGTGGAGTGGCCGTCGGGGAGGCTTTCAGCTCCAACACTTCCGCCTGCACCACCATGTTCTCGAGCAACTCGTCAATCCCCGTGCCTTTCGTCGCTGAAGTTGGCACGACGATGGTTTCGCCGCCCCAATCTTCCGGCGTTAGGCCGTAATCCTGCAGTTGCTTTTTGGCGCGATCGAGGTTCGCCGAAGGCAAATCCACCTTATTGATTGCGACCATGATCTTCACATGCGGCGCGGCCTTGGCGTGATTGATGGCCTCGATGGTTTGCGGCATGAGACCGTCATCCGCCGCGACCACCAGCACAACGATGTCGGTGACGTTCGCGCCTCGCGCGCGCATGGCGGTAAACGCCGCGTGTCCAGGCGTGTCAAGGAAGGTGATCTTGGTTCCTTTGTAATCGACTGTGTAAGCGCCAATGTGTTGCGTGATGCCCCCGGCCTCGCCAGCCGCGACCCGCGTCTTGCGGATAGCATCCATGAGCGATGTCTTTCCGTGATCGACGTGACCCATGAAGGTGATGACCGGTGGACGGAGTTTGAGTTCTTCTTCCTTCTCGATGACCGGCGGCGGTGGTGGCGCTACGACTTCGACTTGCTTGTGGACGCCTGCGCCTTTTTCCCGGCGTTCCATCTCGAAAACAAAACCGTGCTTCTCGCAAACCTTCGTCGCGACTTCGGGCTCAACCGTCAGGTTCGGGTTGGCAAAAATGTTGTAGTCATCCATCAGCTCTTTGATGAGCTGGAAGTTTTTCAGGCCAAGCTGCGCCGCCAGTTCCTTGACTATGATCGGCGGTTTGATGTGAATAATTTTGCGGCCGTCTTCAGTCTCGCCGAGCGGCTCGGGCACTTCGATTGCCGCAACCGTCGAGGTCGCCGGTTCTTCGTGTGCAGGTTCAGGCACAGTCTGGGGACCGCGAATGCGTGAGATTGGCGGCAGAATATTGAGCCGCGAGGCTTCGTCCGGGGATCTTTTCGGTTTCGGGATGTGCGGATCGATCAGCGAAACAGTCTCGGCCGCAGGTTTGGCCACGGGCGGCTCAACCGGAGTGGGTTTTGGAGCGACTGGTCGCTTCGCGGTGATGGGAGTGAAGGCCGACTTCGTCACCGGCGGTGCCGGTCTCGCGGCAGAGACAGGTTTTGGACTATCGCCCTTCGTTGCCACTGACTCGGGTTCTGCCGACGTGGAAGTTTTGACCGGCCTGGCGCCGCTACGCGAACGAGATGCAGACGACGACTTCGCGATCAGAGGCGGTTTCGCGGCAGGTTTGCGCGCCGCAGCCGGCTTGGCCGTTTTCGATTTGGTCGTCGTTTTCGTTGGCATTAAAATTTCTAAATGTGCTCATGGCCGCGAGCAGTCAGGCGGGGCCATTCGTTAGGGAGAAACCGGCTCGCGGTGCACGGCCTCGTAAAGCTCGCGCGCCTTGTCTTCTTCCACGCCGAGGACGTCAACGAGGTCCTGCATTTCAGCATCGCGCAGACCTTCCAGATTGGTAAAGCCCATTTTCACCAGGGTCATCGCCTGCTCTCCGGTGATGGGCAGCGATGTGGCGAGCGATTGTGCAGCTTGCGCGACCTTTTGTTCGACCACTGTCGTGCTCGGAGCTTCCTTCTCGATGTTGATCTCCCAACCGGTCAACCGGCTCGTTAGGCGAGCGTTCTGTCCCTTCTTCCCGATGGCCAGGGAGAGCTGGTCCTCATCGACCGAAATAGTCGCTGTTTTCTTCTCCACATCGAAAACAAGGTTCTTCACTTTTGCAGGCTTCAGCGCTTCCAGAACAAATTCCTTCGGGTCGGAGCTCCAACGAATGATGTCCACCTTTTCGTTGTTCAGCTCGCGGACAATGTTTTTCACGCGCGACCCGCGCATACCGACGCAAGCGCCGACCGGATCAACCTTCGGATTGTCGCTGAAGACGGCGATCTTGGTCCGATAACCTGCTTCGCGCGCAATGCCCCGGATCTCGACAGTGCCATCGGCGATTTCGCTGACCTCGAGCTCGAACAACCGCCTGACGAAATTCGGATGGCTGCGCGAAATGACAATTTCCGGGCCGCGGATGCCATTCTCCACTGCAACAACGTAAGCGCGCAGGCGATCGCCGACGTTGTAGTCTTCGATCACAACGCGTTCCCGCTGCGGCATGACGGCCTCAAATTTTCCAAGGTCGAGCACAACATCCGAGCGATCGAAGCGTCGCACTGTGCCGCTCACAATCTCGCCGGCGCGATCTTTAAACTCCTCGTAGATCATTTCCTTTTCGACCTGCCGAATGCGCTGCATCATTGCCTGCTTCGCAGTTTGGGCGGCAATGCGGCCGAAATTCTTGGGCGTCACTTCGACTTCAACGTCTTCTCCAAGCTGGGCGGCCGGTTTGATCTTGCGCGCTTTGTCGAGAGAAATCTCGTCCTGCGGATTGGTCACTCTTTCGACCACGATGAGGTTGGCCAGGGCGCGGATTTCACCTGTCTTTGAATTGATGTCGATGTGGAGGTCACGCGAGGCGCCGACACTTTTCTTCGAAGCCGATAGGAGAGCGTTCGAGACCGCCTCGATCAGGACTTCGCGTTTGATCCCGCGTTCCCGCTCGAGGTAATCAAGCATGGCGATGAATTCGGCGTTCATAAATTTCCAAGCCCGCCGACAAAAAAGAGTGGGATATCGGCTCCCACTCCAATCCAGCAACGGACTAGGCGCGCACAATACTTTTACTCTGGCGCGCCGTCAAGAGTAGCGCGTTGTCGCATCGACCCCTCCGGTGATGGCTTTCTCGGCATCAGCAGCCCACTTTGGATCGCTATTAGTTGGCCTAAGTCTGGAGTCAACCGGATCGTCAATCACGATTGGCAAGCGGGGCAAGCGCAAGCGATGATCTTTCCCGCTGGCACAAGCCGTCGTCTGCGGATGGCATTCGTGCTGAAAGCACGCGCGATACAAAAAGATCTAAAGCATTGACATTAATCCGGCGGCCTGAGCATAGGAGAGATGCGCCACTCCACGCTTGTGAATAATGAAGATACGAGCCTCACTCCAGAACCTCGCAAACCGGATTGTAACACCTTGAAGAGGTCTGCCGGCGCGTTAATCGTCCTTTCCCTATTACTGGCAGCCAGCCCGAGTCGGGCCAACCAGACATGGAACAGTAACCCCACCAATGGTGATTGGAATACCGCAGCTAACTGGACGCCGGCGCTTGTCCCTGGGCCGAGTGATATTGTCACCTTTAGCTCCTCCAGTATTACTGACATCAGCTATTCGGCCAACTCATCGGCCTACGGCATTGTGTTCAATCCTGGAGTCAGCGCCTACACACTAACAGTCAGCTATGGTTACATTTTCAATATTGGCATCTATGGAATTACGAACAATTCCAGTGTGGTTCAACACTTTGTGAGTATGCCGGACGAAGAGGGTAACGCTGGCGTCTTGGGGTTCGTCGGCGCAGCCATGGCGGGCAATCAAACGGAGTTTAACACGGTTGCTTCCACGAGGTTGGGAGGAACGAGCGGGATTGTCTCTTTTGTCGACACATCGTCGGCCGGCTTTGGTAATTACATCAATCGAGGCAGCAGCGTCGCCGAAGTGAGTGGTGGCCAAACTTTGTTCTTTTTTCAGCCGACGGCGGACCATGGAACCTTTACGAACCAGTCTGGCTCAGTCAGTGGCGCAGGTGGCGGTGAGACGATTTTTTATTCCAGCTCATAAGGCGGCAGCTCCACGATTACCAGCGAAGGTGCAAGTGTGAGTGGCGCGGAAGTAGGTCTTGCGGCTTTCTTCAATAGCTCGAATGCTGAAGGAGCTACACTGATCGCTTAAACGGGCACGAACAGCGGCAGCGGTGGCCGGATCGAGTTTCACGAGTCATCCGGGGCCGATACTGCCCGGATGGAAGTGTTTGGCAATGGCACTTTGGATGTCAGCGACCGTGGCCGTTCGCTTACCATCGGTTCGCTCGAAGGCGATGGGCTGGTCTTTCTCGGCAATCATAGCCTTTCCATCGGCACCAATGCCTTGAGCACGATTTTCTCCGGAGTCATTCAGGATGGCGGGATCAGCGGCGAGACAGGTGGCTCGCTGGGTAAAGTGGGTACGGGCACACTCACCCTGAACGGTGCCAACACCTATACGAAGGGCACAACAGTTACGCAGGGAACCCTGATAGTTAACAATATAAACGGCTCGGCTACCGGGCCGGGCCCGGTTAGAGCCAACGGCGGCACCTTGGGCGGTAGCGGCCTTACCTCGGGAAAAGTGACTATCGGCACAGGAAGCGGACCGGGGGCTTTTCTCGCTCCGGGAGCCCAAACCAGTAAACAGGTCACTCTCAACATCCAAAGCGCGCTTACATTTAATGGCGACTCGACCTATAAGTGCACTTTCAAAGCCCAGCGCAACAACGCGCATAGCGATCAAGTGGTAGCTAATGGAGTTACGATCAACAGCGGCGCGAGTTTCATTTTCAGTGGCCGGGCGCAAGCTGGATTGCACGCCGGACTGACGCTCACAGTCATTAGCAACACCTCCGCCAAACCGATTGCCGACACCTTCGCCAACCTGCCCGATGGCGGCATCATTAACGTAGATGGCAATAACTTCCAGGCTAACTACGAAGGCGGCGATGGCAATGATCTTACCTTGACTGTCGTGCCTTAGGACAGCTCTTAACTTTTCGGCGAGCAGAGTGGGTGACGAGCTGGCCGATGCGCGCGAGACGCGCCAGAAGAATCGAGACGCCGGCGACGGGCGAAAGCACTTCCAGCGCTGGAAATCTTTCTCCGCGCCCTCCGCCTTCTCTGAGCTAATATCCAAGCGATGTCGCGGGTGAAACCGTTTCTCTTCGTTTTGTTGGTTTGGGGGCTGATTTATCTGCCGCGACTCGGCACGCTCGAGTTGAAAAGCGAAGAAGGCCGGCGGGTCTTGCCCGCAGTCACGATGTTGCAGACCGGCAACTACATCGTCCCGCAAGTCGGGAGCGAGCCTTACCTGCGCAAGCCGCCGCTGGTCAACTGGCTGGTGGCCGGTTCATTCAAACTTTTCGGCGCGCGCAATGAATGGGCGGCGCGGCTTCCGTCGGTCTTATCCGTCCTGATAGTCGCATGCGCCTTTTTGGCGATCCCCGGTCGCGCCCTAGGACCTAATGGATCCCTCGCCGCCGCTATGATGTGGTTGACCAACTTCGGCCTGCTCGAAAAAGGTCGTCTGATCGAGATCGAAGCGCTCTACGTTTCGCTCACTGCGCTGGCCTTCATTTGCTGGCTTGGTTGGTGGGATCAGCCGCGGAAACGCTGGCTGGCCTGGAGTTGCGCCGGGATTTTTCTAGGGCTCGCTCTCCTCGCCAAAGGTCCACTCGCGCTTCTTTTTTTCTACGCAGTCGTGATCGCGGTCTTGTGGCAGGCTGGCGAATTACGCCAGCTCGTCGGAGGACCGCATTGGTTAGGCGTGGTCTTGATGCTTGGCATCTTCAGCGCCTGGGGGATTCCTTATTTGCAAATGACGGAAGCTGGACACGCAGCCGGTGTTTGGTCGCGACAGTTTTCCGGACGCCTCTCGGGCGAGGATTTCAAGTTCGGAGAATGGCTGCTCAATATTCCCCGCGGGATCGCCTATCTGCTTCCCTGGGTCGCACTTTTTCCTTTCGCGCGTTTCGCGAAACTGGAAAGCAATGCGGAGCGGCGCTACGCGAAGGCGCTGTCGTTAGGCACTGTCGTGCCGTTTATCGTCGTGAGTCTCGTGCCGGGCGCGCTCCCGCGTTATAACCTGCCACTGCTCGCCCCCGCCATTTGGTTGCTCGCACTTTTCGTTAGGGCGCACGCCCTCGTCTGGCCAGTGCAATTGCGTCGCACCATTACCTGGACGGTCATCAGCGTAACTGGCGCGATGCTCATCTACTCGCTGGCCATCATCCCTGTCCTCAGGGGCCGCGAAAAGGTGCGTCCTATTGCAAGGAAGCTGGAGGCCGCAATTCCGCCTAACGAAACGCTTTACGCGGTCGATCCCGATTATCAGCCTTATCTCTTTTATCTGCGGCGACCGATCGGTTATGTGGCTACGGTTGGCAACCTGCCCTCGCGGGCTCGCTTCGTCCTGGTCCAACCGAAGGATGAAAAAGCTGCGGAAGAGTCGCCGCGCTGGCAGCCGCAACACTTACAACCGATCTTACGGATCAAGGATTACCGAGGAAAGCGCGTCAGTCTCCTCGAGGCGAAATAGCCGGGATCCGGTTCGGAAAGTTGACGACCACGGTGAAAATCTTGACAAAACCGCCCTTCAGTATTCGTTAGCACGCTAACGATGTCCAAGATCAGCCCGGAAACGATAGGTCAGCTTGTCCAGGAAACAGCGCGCGTCTGGCGCCACAAGCTCGATCAGCGCCTGCGCCCGCTCGGCTTGAGTCAGGCGAAATGGCGAACCCTCGCTCATTTATCTCGTGGACATCTCACCCAGCGTGATCTCGCTCAACGTCTCGGCATCGAGGAGCCGACTCTCGCGCGACTGTTAGGGAAACTTGAAGAAGACGACTGGATCAAACGCCAGAGCGCTACCCACGATCGCCGTTGCAAGACTGTCCATTTGCAACCCAAGTCGAGCGATTTGCTCGGCGAAATTCAAAAGACCGCGCGCAATCTGCGCCACGAATTGGTAGAGAATATTGAACGGGGAGACCTTCAGGTCTGTCTTCGCGTGCTCACGGAGATTCGCAATCGAGCTGCCAGCGTCGCCGTCACGCCGCGTGTGAACGGCACCCACGCCAAGGACAGAAACGGAGTCCGCAGGAAATGATCGTTGCTCAGAAAGTTGGAACTGTTACCCACGAAGCCGAGGGCGGTCTCGAGCAACGCTTTGGACGCAAGAGTATCTACCTGGGCGGCGGCATTCTCGGTATTGTCGTCCTCATTCTCCTCATCCGCTTTGTTACCAGCGGTCACAAAGCGACACCTCCCCCCCCGCCTCGTCCGGTTGCGGTTGCGAAGGTAACCGCGAAAGACGTCCCTTTGTATGTCGACGAAATTGGCACCTGCGCTGCTTACGAAACCGTGCAAGTCCAGGCGCAGGTCAGTGGGCAGATTGTTGCCCGCAATTTCAAGGATGGTCAGGATGTGAAAAAAGGCGACCTGCTTTTCATGATCGATCCGCGTCCCTATCAGGCAGTGCTTGATTCGGCCAAAGCTGACTTGATGCTCGCGGAAGCAAACTTGAGGAGGCAGGAGGAACTGAGAGCCAAAGATGTCACCGCCAAGCAAGATTGGGACACCGCAAAAGCCTCTGCAATGAAAGCTCAAGCCGTAGTCGATGCGGCGCAGGTAAATCTCGATTACTGTTCAATCCGTTCGCCGATCGATGGCCGGATCGGGCTCCGCCAGGTGGATGTCGGTAATACTGTCTCGGCGGGCGCGAGCAGCGCGGTTCTGGTGACGATCGACAATCTCGACCCGATCTACACCGATTTCACGATCGCTGAGCCGGACATGCCGCAGGTCCGAAAATATCTCGGCGGGCCAAACGTGAAGGTGCTGACGCAAGCACCGAACACCAACGTGTCGCCGCGCCCCGGCACTCTCTACTTTATTGCCAACACTGTCACGCCCGGAACCGGCACCGTGCAGGCGCGTGGCGTCACTCCGAATCCCGACCGTCTGCTCTGGCCCTCGGAGTTCGTCAACGTGCGCCTTGTGCTCGACGTTTTGAAAAATGCGACGCTCGTGCCTAACGACGCGGTGCAGACAGGTCAGAATGGTCCTTACGTTTTCGTGGTTAAACCGGACAATACGCTCGACCTGCGACTGGTCACGCCAGGCCAACGCCAGGATGGCGAGCTCGTCGTAGTCACCAAAGGTCTCAAACCAGGTGAAACGGTCGTTACGGCTGGCCAGCTGCAGCTAGCACCGGGCACGAAGGTTGTCATCAAATCCAACACAAACCCGGCGCAGCAGCCTGTCGCTAACGAGCCGGATGCGGTGCCCTGATGGCCAGAACGAACAACGATAACCGGGGGGAAGGTTCCGACGGCGCGAACGGTGAATCAAAAAGTGCCACGCGCGGCATGCCATCTGAGGAAGCCCGGGTAGAAGCCGGGCAAACGCCGGCAACGAAGCTTGTGCAGTTCTCCTCCGGATTGTCGCGGCCCTTCATTGCACGGCCGGTCATGACCATGCTGCTGACTGCGTCGATCGTTGTCTTCGGCATCCTTACCTACAACGAATTGTCGGTGAACGACCTGCCGGCGGTCGATTACCCTGTGATCCAGGTCAAAGCCTCCTATCCTGGGGCGAATCCGGAAACGATGGCGAACACCATCGCCACCCCGCTCGAGAAGCAGTTCACGCAAATTCCCGGCCTGAATCTGAGCACCAGTACGAACACTCAGGGTAACACCAGCATCACTCTCCAGTTTGATCTTTCCAAGAGCGTCGACGCCGCCGCGACTGACGTGCAATCGGCCATTCAAGCGGCGAGTGGAAAGTTGCCGAACGACCTGCCGAGCCCGCCCAGCTTTACCAAGACGAACCCAAACGATCAGGCGGTCATCTATATCGCGTTGACGAGTGACACGTTGAGCGATGGCGAGCTATATCGCTACGCCACGACCGAGGTTTCGCAGCGGATCAACATCCTGCCGGGCGTCTCGCAGGTAAGCATCTACGGCGTCCAGGGCGCCATTCGAATCAAAGTCGATCCCGGCGCGCTCGTGACCCGCGGAATGACCTTCAGTGATCTCGCCAATGCGATTCAAGGGGGCACCGCCTACTCCGGCGCCGGACAGTTTGACGGACGCAACAATTCCATCGTCCTGCGGCCTAACGGGCAGATTGTTGACGCGGAAGGTTATCGCAATCTGATCGTGAAGCAGGATGCGAAAGGCGGGAAAGTTTACCTGCGCGATGTCGCCAAGGTGATTGACGGGGTGCAGGACGAGCGCATGTCGCGGCATTTCTTCGCTCGCGGCTATAGCCCGCCCGCCTCGGTGGTCGTGTTCGCCGTCTTCCGCCAGGCTGGAGCAAACGCAGTCGCGGTGGCTCGGTCCGTTCAAGCGCTGATTCCGCAGCTGCAAAAGGAATTGCCCGGCTCCATTCGCCTGCTTCCCACCTTTGACCGCTCGCAGTCGATCGTGAACTCACTCGATGACGTGAAGGAGACGCTCTTCATCGCCTTCGTCCTCGTCATCTTCGTCATCTTCGTTTTTCTCGGCCGCGCGTCCGATACCCTTATCCCGATGGTGGCGTTGCCGATGTCCTTCCTCATCACATTTGTCGGGATGTGGGCGCTCGGATATTCCGTAAACAATCTCACCCTGATGGCCCTGACCCTCGCCATTGGTTTCCTTGTCGACGACGCGATCGTCTTTCTGGAAAACGTAGTCCGCCGCGCCGAAGCCGGTGAAACGATTTACCGCGCGACCTTGAACAGCGCCGGCGAAATTTCGTTCACCATCCTTTCGATGACTCTCTCCCTCGCCGCGGTCTTCATTCCACTCGCCTTCATGCCGGGATTGTTAGGCAGAATTTTCCGCGAGTTCGCCATCACGATCATCATTGCCATCCTTGCTTCGGGTTTGGTCTCGCTCACCCTGACGCCGTTGATGTGTTCGCGCATTCTCGTCGAGCGCGGACCGAAGCATCGCAAGACTTGGACGGAGCGCGTCGTCGAACGCTTCTTTATTCCCATTCGCGATGCATACGGGCGTTCGCTCGATTGGTTTCTCGGGCACGGCTGGATTGCCCTGCCAGTGGTCATCGCCTGCGTTTTCGGTGTCTGGTTTTTCTTCAAGCAACTGCCATTCACTCTGCTTCCGACTGGCGACAGTGGCGTTATTCGCGGATTTTTCATTACGCAGGAAGGCGCCTCGCCCGATAAACAGCGCCGGCTCCAGGAGCAGCTTGATCCCGTTCTCCAAGCCAACCCCGCCGTCGACAAATACTTTACCGTTGCCGGGCGCGCCGGTACGGCGGCCGGAGTGTTCACTGTCCTCTTTCTCAAGGACCGTTCGCAGCGCGAAGACATCGAGACCGTCGCGGCCGAGGTGCGCAAGGCTTGCAGCCAAATCCCCGGGATTATACCCACCCTGCAGCCGCAACCCGTTTTGCAGATTAACGTCGGTGCGACCGGCAGCTCCTTCGGCCGCTACACTTATGTGCTAAGCGGAATCAATCCAGACGAAGTCTATGCCGCTACCGATAAGCTCGAGGCGAAGCTCAAGGATTATCCGGGTTTCGCTAATCCGCCGCGGTCCGATCTTTTTCGCAATACGCCTAACCTCGATATCAACATCGAGCGCGGACGCGCCGGTCTTTACGGCGTCTCCACCACGGCCATTCAAAGCCTTCTCCGTTCCGCCTACTCCCAGAACTATGTCTATCTCATCAAAGAGGCCGATGACCAGTACCAGGTGATCGTAGAAGCCGACAACAAGGACCGATCTGAGCCGACCAACCTGCGCCGGATCTACGTCAAGCCGGACAACGGCACGAACAAGCTAATCCCGTTGCAATCAGTCACCTCGACGAAGGAGACCCTCGGTCTCCAGTCAGTGAACCACGTCAACCAGTTCACAAGCGTTACCTTCGGCTTCGATACCAAATCCGGCGTCGCGCTCGGCGATGTCCTTAATTACATCGACAAGACCGCCGCCCAGGTACTGCCTCCTACGGTGAAAGGAGAGTTGCAGGGCGAAGGACTCGTCCTCCAACAGCTCTTCAGTGCCCTGCCCTTCCTTGTCATCGCGGCCGTTTTCGTCATGTATGTCATCCTTGGAATTCTTTACGAGAGTTATGTGCATCCCATAACTGTGCTTTCCACTCTTGTTCCCGCGGTTGTAGGCGGACTTATGACTCTTTGGCTGTTTAACTCCACCCTATCGCTCTACTCGGTTATTGGGCTCTTCCTTCTCATGGGCATCGTGAAAAAGAACGGCATCATGATTGTCGACTTTGCGCTTCACCGGCTCGACGAAGGCTACGATCGTCGCAGCGCCATTCATGAGGCGAGCATCGAACGTTTTCGACCTATCATCATGACGACGCTGGCCGCCTTAATGGGGGCGCTGCCGATCGCGCTCGGAGTTGGTTCCGAAGGTTCATCACGGCGGCCGCTCGGTTTGGTGATCGTCGGCGGCCTTGTCGTCTCACAGCTCATCACCCTCTATATCACGCCTGTGATCTATCTTGCCCTCGAGTGGTTCCAGGAAAGCGTTCTCGACCGGGTGCCGTTCCTTCGCAGTGCCCATACCCACCACGAGGTCGATGAGCAACGGCATGGCGGCGAACTTGAGCCAGCCGCTGCTGGATAGGCCGCATCTTTCCGGTAGTGATCGACCACAGGACAAGTGCGGGCCACGAGTCCAAGGTGAGCGCGGGGGCAAAGACGAACAAAAGCCAAGCGCGAGCCTGCGCCCAGAGCGGAGTAAAGACGATGCGCTGTGCGCCATGTTCGTCACTCGTTAGGCGACGCAGTTCTCTCAACTCCTCCAGCGTTCGCCCCGGGTCTAAACCATTCGTGCCTACGATTACGGCAAACTCGATTGCCGACCAAGTCGACAGCGTCCAGGCAACGGACAACCGTCTCTGCGAACTCAGACAGACAAACTGACTTCCTAGAGATCCTCGGCCAGCTCGCGTTGCGCGATCGTGCCGTGGCTGCCCTGTTGCTGGATCAGCTTCGCGATCAGTCCGGTCCAACCGGTCTGATGGTTCGCGCCCAGTCCCGCGCCAGTGTCGCCGTGAAAAAACTCGTGAAACAGATATCGGTCGCGATCGGCTTCGCCTAACGATCCGCCACAGGCCCGCGCGAAGGGCCGTTCCCCCTTTTCATTGCGCAACCAAAGCTTGATCAGCCGATTAGAAAGCTCGTTCGCGATCTGGTCTAGTGTCAGAAACTGTCCAGAACCGGTTGGACACTCAACCTTAAAATCGTCGCCGTAGTAATGATGAAACTTCTGCAACGACTCAACGAGCAGGTAATTGATCGGAAACCAAACCGGACCGCGCCAATTTGAGTTACCGCCAAAGATGCCGGTCTGAGAGTCCGCCGGCTCATAGTTAACCACTTTCCGCTCCGTCCGCACGTCGAGCACATAAGGATTCTCCTTGTGAAACTTACTCAGCGATCGCACGCCGTATTCGCTCAGGAATTCGTCAGGATCGAGCATACGGCGGAGCAAACACTTCATGCGGTGACCGCGTGTCAGGGCGATAAGTCGCCGATCACCCATTCCGGGTTCGGACCAACGGGAAATTAATGCGGCCAGATCGGGTCTGTTATTGAGATACCACTCCAGACGTTCGCGAAAGCCGGGCATTGTCTCCAGCAACGCCGGCTCAAGCACCTCTACCGCCAGGAGCGGCATCAGCCCGACTATCGAATGAATCCTTAGAGGCAGATAACGTCCGCCGGGTGTATGCAGAACGTCGTAGAAAAACTCGTCTGCTTCATCCCACAAACCTATCCTCTGGCCTCCCGCGTTATTCATCGCCTGGGCAATCCCGAGGAAATGTTCGAAGAACTTTGTCGCAATGTTCTCGTAAACCGGATTTTCGCGCGCCAGCTCGAGCGCGGTACGCATCATCGTCAGGCAAAACATCCCCATCCAGCTCGTGCCGTCGCTTTGTTCGAGCCGGGTGCCATCGGCAAACGCCGCGTTACGATCAAACACACCGATGTTATCGAGTCCGAGAAAACCTCCTTCAAAGATATTGCGGCCGCCGGAGTCCTTCCGATTTACCCACCAGGTGAAAGCAATAAGCAACTTATGAAAGACGGTTTCAAGGAAGGCGCGATCGGCCTTGCCCGTCGCTCGCTCTTCTATCTTATAAACCCTCCACGCCGCCCACCCTAGGACCGGCGGATTGATATCGCTGAAATTCCACTCATAGGCCGGGACATGACCGTTAGGATGCTGATACCATTCTCGCAGGATGATATCGAGCTGGGACTTCGCAAAATGCGGATCGACTAGCGCGAGCGGGATGCAGTGAAAGGCCAGATCCCAGGCGGCGTACCACGGATATTCCCACGTGTCCGGCATGGACATGACGCGCTCGTTATACAGGTGAGTCCAGTGACAATTGCGACCGGTTTTACGTTCGTTAGGCGGCGGCGGTTGCGCGGGATCGCCATTCAACCAGTCCTCGACCACATAGTAATAGAACTGTTTACTCCAAAGCATTCCCGCCAAGGCCTGTCGTTGGACAGTCGCAAGCTCTGGCGTGAGACATGAGGGCGTGAGATCGCGATAAAATTCGTCGGCTTCGCTGCGGCGCTCTTTGAAGAGATCGTCACACCTGTCGAACCCGTCGGAGGTTCGGCCGCCATCACCGACCTCGGCGACGGTTTTGCGTAGCCGTAAGCGGATCACTTTCGTCATTCCGGGTTCAACGACGCAACGGTAATGAGCGGCAGCCTTCGTTCCGGTGCGACCGGGATTCACGGCCGCGGTATCCTGTCTCACAATTGCCTCGTGAAAAGCATCTTTGACATTCGGGAATTGGTTCGGCACGCCGAAAAGCCGTTGCACGTTTGTGTCATTTTCCGTGAACAGAAGGTCATCTTGTCTTTCGCAGAAGAGGCGATATTCGCCCAGGACGTCGTGGCTCGCCTCGATCACGCCAACCTCAACGGAGTGATTACGTCCTACCCGAAGGTTTGGCCGGGGCTGATCCAGCCGCCAGCTCCAGGTGTTACGAAACCAAAGTGTGGGAAGCAAATGCAGCCGGGCAGTTTCCGGACCACAGTTGAGCGCGGAGGCGCGAATGAAGATATCGTCCTCTGCCACCTTGGCGTATTCGATGGTGATGTCGAAGAACCGGTTTTGAGCTAAGACACCCGTATCCCAAAGCTCAAACTCAGGCTCTAGTCTCGATCGAGCGGCGTTTTGTTTCACGAGTTCTTCATACGGAAAAGCAGCTTGGGGGTAGCGGTAAGTCATCCGCATGTAGGAGTGAGTCGGGGTGTTATCTTCAAAGAAGAAAACCTCCTTCACATCTTCACCGTGATTACCTTGGGGCCCGGTAAGACCAAAAAGCCGCTCCTTTAAGATCGGGTCGCGCTCATTCCAAAAGGCGAAGGCAAGACAGAGCCGCTGCTTGTAATCGCAGATGCCGCCGATGCCATCCTCGCCCCAGCGATAAGCGCGTGAGCGAGCGTGCTCGTGAGGGAAATAATTCCAAGCGTCGCCGTCGGCGCTATAATCTTCCCGCACCGTGCCCCATTGGCGTTCGCTCAGGTAAGGACCCCAGAGATGCCATCGCTCCGTGGCATGATTATTGGCGGCAAGCCGGCATCGTTCAGCGTTCACATTTCCTTCCTGCGATTCAAGAGGACGTTCGAGGTTTGTCTATAAATTACGAGTGGGCGCGCCGAAAAGAAACTTTATCAAGAATGCGCTCCTCCGGGGCGACAGCGCCAGTTAAGTTCCATCGGTCACCCGACTCCCATGGACCAGTTTTATACGCCCTAGTGGACATACTTCGAGTACCAGTCGAGGAATCGATGATAGCGATCGAGGACATAACTCGGCTTCTGGATTCCGTGAAATTGCCCCGGATAAATGACCAGTTCGGTTGGCACACCCAGGGTTTGTAGGGCCTGATACATCTGCTCGCTGTTGAGCAGCGGCACGTTAAAGTCGCTCTCCCCGCAAAGGAAAAGCGTGGGAGTCTTGATCCTATCCGCGTGGAAAAAGGGATAAGATATCTTCTCCCAAACATCCGGATGGACCCAGGGCGGGCCCAACTCATTTTCGTAATCGCGGATATATTCATCGGTGCCATAACCGGCCATAATATTTGAGATGGATGCTCCGCTCACCGCAGCTTTGAAGCGTGTCGTAGTCGCGATCAGATAGTTAGTGGACATCCCACCATAACTCCATCCACCCACTACCAGTCGGTTAGGATCGACGATTCCACGCGCGACGGCGTCATCCACTGCGGCTAGATCGTCCTGCACATCCACCCCGCCCCATGCAGCATAGATACCCATGCCATAGTTAGTCCCGCGTCCGGTTGAACCACGGGGGTTGGGCATGATAACCGCATAACCGTTGGCGGCCAAAAGCTGCTTCTCGAAATCGAAGTCATAGCCAAACTGCGATTGCGGTCCCCCGTGTGGGCGCAGCACTCCCCCTGGCTTGCTGCCAGACTTATTGCCAGGTGGATGGACAACGAAACCGTGCACTTCCGTGCCGTCCTGACTTTTGAAGTTAGTTTCCTCGACTCTGCCAAACTCGAGTTGCGCGAGGAAGGCATCGTTCTGTTTTGTTAAGCTTCGAAGATTGGCGCTTCCCGCCGCGTAGATTTCATAAGGTCGATCGGGAGTGGCAGTGCGAACGATCAGGTGACCGTTTCGACTCAGGTCATAGGCAGTCACTGCTTTGCGACCAGCGACGACAGGAACCGGTGGTGGATCAGAGTTTCCGCTGGCGGATAAAACGTTATCTACACGCACAAGTGATAGCGCGCGGTCATCTTCCATAACTCCATAAATGGACTTGCCATCGGCCGACCAATGAGGGTGGACGAAGTTGCGGTCGAGCGCGGCGGTAAGATACTTCGGCTCACCACCCGCCGCCGGGATAATGGCGAGTGAGTGTGTCGCATATTCGATCTTCTTTGGATCGCCGCCGTGAATGTAGGCGATCGTCTTGCTATCCGGACTCCAGGCTGGCGCGCTCTCCCAATCGGGATGACAATCCGCTTCAGGCGATGTGGTGAGTTGTCGTTCTTTGGCGCCGGGCTTTGCCTCGATGAGGAAGATGTCCCAATTCTCGGTCCGATCAGGATCATTGCCGCGCTTTGAGACAAAGGCTATCTGCGTGCCGTCGAACGACCAGGCAGGCAGACCTTCGTCATGCTGGCCATTGGTCAGGCGATCGAGCTTACGAGTCGTCAGGTCGAAAAGGAAGAGATGCTCCCAACGATTCGTCAGGTAACCTTCGATGTCTTTCTTAAACTGAAACCGGTTGATCACGATCGGTGGAACCGTTTTCTTTTGCTTCTCCTTTTCTTCCGGCTGGCGCGGATCTGGATCGTGCACCACGAGTACGAGCCGCTTCGAGTCAGGCGCCCAGGCAAAGTCCTCCACACTCCCTTTTTCGTGCGTGAGCTGCTCCGCCTCGCCACCTTCGCTCGAGAGAACCCAGAGCTGGTCGTCGTCGTTCTCGTTCCCGCGCCCGGAGAGAAAGGCGATCCATTTCCCATCCGGGCTCCAGCGCGGATGCGTCTGCTGGTTATCGCCAAAGGTGAGTGCGCGATTTTCCGAGCCGTCCCACTTGGCAAGCCAAAGATTCTTTGGTTGCTTGTCCTTCTTCAGGTCGACCGTTCCGACAACATAGGCGATGCGCTCGCCATCGGGCGAAATATTCGGTTCATCCACAACGCGGATCGCGGCAAAATCCTCCGGTTTGAGCAGGCGCCTCTGCTCTGCGCTTACCGAGTACTGCAAAAGCAGGAACACGAGTAAACCGGCTACGCGAATTGTTGTCATACGCCGAGCAATTACAACAAAGCCGGCGCAGAAGCCAGCAGGACGGAAGATTGGAAGATTTCGCCTCTTCGCTCGAATGGGGCAGTCGCAGTTCGAACACGAAACCTACGGTTGGACATTCCAAGCTCGTTAGGCGCCGAGGTACGAGTTCGCGCTAATCCCGCTTCGAATTGTCGTAGAAGAGGATGTTGACGAGCAGGGCGATGCCGCCGCCGGCTGCCAGGAGGAAGAAGATGATAGCCAATCCCGGATAACCCCAAATGCGGAAGCTCGTATCGACGCGCATGAGCATGGCCGCGCCGACAATCAGTGAGGCCAGGATGAGACCAACAGTGATACGATTGGCGACCTTTTGAAAGCCTTCGATCAGGGTCCGCTCGTCGATCGCGTCGACACTGACCTTCAACTCGTTGTTGGAGATGGCATCGATAATCTTGTTCAGACGCGAGGGAAGACGCTGGAGCAAATCCTTCAGCTCGAGGACACCACTAAAAAGGTTGCCAGGCGAAAGGCTGCGCACGAGGCGTTGCTGCATGATTTCGGCGGCGTTGCGCCGGATCGAAGCATTGGGATCGAACTCCGGCTCAAGTGCCCGGCCGACCTGGTCGAGGTTAAGCAAGGTCTTGCCCAGCATGGCGAGTTCTGGCGGAACGCGAATGCCGTTTTCGGCCGAGGTTTGAGTGATTTCGAGCACAAGACGACCGACCCGCATTTGCTCGACGGTCGCCGCCTTTTGTTGCGCGACGATTTCCGAAATACGTCGAGTGAATTCCTTGCTGTCGAAGTCCTCCTTCTTCTCACCAATCTTGATCGCGATGTTGGCGGCTTCGTCGCCGCGGCCCTCCGAGATCGCCATGAGAAGCTGCAAAAGATCTTCCTGCAGTCGCGGCATGATACGTCCGACCATCCCAAGGTCGAGGAGCGCGATGCGATGATCGGCGGTAATGAAGACATTGCCTGGATGAGGATCAGCGTGAAAGAAACCATTCACCAAAATCTGCTCGAGATAGGCGCGGAAAAGTTCTTCGGCGAGTGCGGCACCGTCGAATTCCATCCGAGCGAGCGGACTCAAATCGGTGATCTTCTTTCCCGGGACGAACTCCATCGTGAGGACACGCGAGGTGCAATATTGGTCAATCGGTGCCGGAATGACGATGTGCTCGAATTTCTGCAAATCGCGCCCGAGAGTGGTGAGGTTGCCGGCTTCCTGGCGGTAATCGAGTTCCTGGAGAAGGCTTTTGCGAAATTGTTCGAGCAGGTGACAAAACTCGTAGCGCTGCCCGAGCTCGGTGTGTTGGTCGAGGAAATCAGCGATGTCTTCGAGAGCATCGAGATCTTCCACCATCTCCTCTCGAATGCCCGGCCGCTGCACTTTTACCGCGACTTGACGGCCCTCGCGCAAAGTGGCGCGGTGAACCTGGCCCAACGACGCCGCTGCCATCGGCTGGTCTTCGAAAGTAGCGAAGGCTTTGGAAATGCGGACGCCTAACTCGCTCGTGACGATTTTTTCCACTTCGGCGAAGCTGAAGGGTTCGACCTTGTCCTGGAGACGGGCGAGAGCTTCGAGATAGGCCTGCGGCAAAAGCTCGACGCGGGTGGAAAGAAGCTGCCCGAGCTTAACGAAGGTGGGACCGAGTTTCTCGAGATCGTCCGCCAGCTCGTTCGCCTTGGCGACCTCTTCGGGGGCGACGCGCTGTTCCGCTTGGAGCACTTCGCTTAAACCGGTGGTCTTCACGAGGTCGGACCGTCCGTACTTCATGAAGATCCATGCAATTTGCTGGTAGCGTTTGAGATGTTGCGGGTTAAGAGAAATGCCCATGGTCAAGCCTAACGAGGGATAAACTCCGGCACGTTAGAGAAAACGGATTATTAAGTGCGCCTCCGCTGGGAAATCGCTCGGGGCGCGACGCGAAATCGCGCCGCGCCAGTCGATCGGGGTTCGTTAGGCAGATTTCTGGTAGCTCACCTGGTCATCCTTTTCGAGCCAATTGAAGAGGGGCGTGCTAGCTGGATCCAGAGCAAGATCTTTCAACTGTTCTTCGTACCACTCGCGTTTCTCGGGATCGTGATATGGGTTGGATGCGAGCATTTCTTCGCGCCACGCTCGCTTTTCCTCATCTGTCTTGGGCCTCCCGTGGCTGTCAACCCACTTCACCATTTCTTCGTCGCTCGCGCCTTTCGCAACCTCGGCCTTAAAGTCGTTGCCTATGATGCGTTTCCACCCGAAAAGCATGTTATCGAGCGGGCAATCGAAATGATACTCACCGATATTACCCCCAAGCAGGGCGCGGCATTTATCAAGCGTGCGACCAAGGATGACATAACCGCCTAGCACCATCTTGGGGCTGCGCGGGGCTTCTTTTGTTAAATCTTTACCGTTCACGTTTTGTTCCATAAGCCACGATAGGTCGTGCGGCGAACGGCGGCAACTGGCTCGACTTTTTCCGCCCGCGGTGGACGCAGCCGTCCGGTCACGTCCGATTCAGTCACATGAGCCAACAGAAAGAAATTATCTCCACACTAAACAACCTGATTGAAACGCTGAAGGACGGTCAGGAGGGCTTCAGGCAATCGGCTGGTGGCGTAGACGATCCGCAACTCAAGATTCTCTTTGACACTCTTTCGCTGCAACGCTCGAAATTCGCGGGTGAATTGCAAAGCGAAGTGACCAGTCTCGGGGAGAGCAAGCCAGAAGACTCCGGCAGCGCGAGCGGAGCCATGCACCGCACCTGGATCAATATCAAAAGCGCCGTCACGAATCGCGATCGGCATGCCATTCTTGCGGAAGCGGAACGCGGCGAAGATAGCGCGGTCGCTGCCTACAAAGATACCATGGCAAAAGACTTGCCTGCGTCGGTAAAAGAAATCGTCGCCCGGCAGCAGACGGAAGTAAAAGCCGTCCACGACAAGATTCGCAATTTGCGCGACGCCACAGCCCAGAAATAGCCAACCGTAAACGACGATCTCAAGCGGGCGGGATGTTTCGACATTCCGCCCGTTTTCGTTTTCGGAGGACTTCTTGCCCAACAAACACTCTCGAGTCGAGAAGAACTAGTCGTTAGGTCGCTATCTTTAGGATTGCCAGGCGTTCGATCTTTTCCTAGAACCATTAGTAACACCTATGCCTTTCGCCTACCCCTGCGCCCCAATCCCGGAGACAGTGGAAGGATACTACGGAAGACTGTGTCCGGGTGAATGGCCGCCCTTCGACGAAGATGTGCTTCGCGAGCTAGGGCAGCGAATGAAAGATTCGCCAGAAAAAAGACTGGTGCGGACGCGCCCGCTCGATGGTCTGACCAGACTGCCTTCGGGTTATGTCTATTTCGGCCAATTTATCGATCATGACCTGACGCGGGACGGCCGCACCCTGAATGAAGCTGGTCCGGACGTGCAGGCCACACCGAATTATCGCACGTCACAACTCGACCTTGATCACCTTTACGGGAAAAACCCCGCTGGGGTGCCCTGCCTTTATGAGCGCGATGGAGAAAGGCTGAAGCTGGGACTAACTCAGGGGGCAACGACACGCACTGGCCAAAAGCTTTCAGCGTCTCTCGACGACCTGCCACGAAAGAACGGCGTGCCTCTGATCATTGATCCACGCAGCGACGAGAACCTTTTCGCTGCACAGTTACACGTTCTCTTTGCAAAGTTTCATAACCAAGTCTTGGAGCTATTGAAGGAACAACCTGTCCTCTCGCCAGGTCCGATAGGTAGTTCTCTTTTCGATCAAGCGCGGCGATTTGTTACCTGGCACTACCAGTGGCTGGTCCTCTACGATTTTCTCCCGCGAATTGTAAGGCTAAAGGTCTTACATCGAGTAGAGCAAAACCGTTTTCAATTCTTTGCCCGCTCTTCCTCGCCCGCCGACTCTCCCTTCGCTTTGCCGGTCGAATTCACGATTGCTGCCTTTCGCTTCGGGCACAGCATGGTGCGAGGCAGCTACATTTTGAACGACCACGGCTCTCAGAACCTCGACACCATTATTAGCACGACTAAACGCGGAGGAGGAATCGCAGAACGGCTCTCCGCACAATACGTCATAGACTGGAACCGCTTCGTCGGCGCAAATCCGGGTCGCGTAAATCGCGCTCGTTTGATCGACACTCATCTCACCGAAGAGCTGTACACCATCCATTGTCCGACCGCCCGCGGCGTCCGCTGGCAGGATGAAGCGCGGCCGGCTCAAACGGGCAGCACGGACGCTCTCGTCCCGCCTCTTTCAGAGCTAACTCTTCTAAGAGGCTCAAGGGTCCGAATTCCCAGTGCGCAAGAGTTTATCAGCCACTTTGGACTCCCGCTCACGGTTAAGGGCGACAATATCGCGCCGCGAGAAGACATGGCTTTCTCTCGTTCCGCGGGCTTAGGAGAGCGGACTCCGCTTTGGTATTATATTCTTCGCGAGGCCGCAACGGAGGCGAACCCCGAACCGGGATTTGGGCCTTATCCTCCCCAACAAAAGCTAGGCACTCTTGGCAGCCTCATTATTAGCGAGGTGATCTACCAGGTGCTGAACTTTGATAACGATTCTATCCGCCAAGCCGGCAGGACCTGGCAACCGCCCACTTTTCGTTTCGGCCGCTCTGACCGTCTTTGGTCGCTCCGGTCACTGGGAGAAGTAGCAGCATTTGTTGGCCATGCTTCGCGCGCGCCTGACAGATATCTTTGATAAAGATGCTATCCCTCAGCGGCTCGCCAGTGAATATAATTAATGGCGTACCGAAGAAGATCATCGTCACTTAGGTTCGACTGCGGGGTGACCTCCGGTCCCGGAAGTTCGATTGTTACCGACCCGCCATGCTCCAGCTTTGCTTCGCCTGGTGGCAGCACTATTGCCCGAGCTCCCTTGTCTTCGGGAATGTCGATATTCCCTATGGCCGGATCTTTGAAAAGGGCTTTGACCCTGGCGTCGTTGCCGATGCAGGCTCGTCCTTCTTCCGGGTGCTCGACCAGGTAGCGCAGCACCCTTAGGATGGCGGCGCGCTTCTTATCTCGATCATACCAGTCACCAACGTTGCCATTACTCATTTTCTTCTCCTTATTCCAGGGGATGGCTTAGTCACCGTTTGTGGCCAGATTCATTGATTGGCCGGCGCTTCGCTTCAATCCCATTACTTTGTTTATCAGAACTGAAATTGTCTCTCGAAAACGTGGTTCGCGAGCGATGCTATCAAATCGCGGGTCAAGCTGAAGCGAACGATAATCAAGCCAACCCAGGGAAACGGCCTTCTGAAGGTAGTCCAACGCACGGTTCGCTTGACCCAATGAGGCTTCGAGCGCAGCCAGAATATAAGCGTTTGCCGGGTTCTCGGAGCCTTGTGCGGCTTCCGTTTCCTGCGTGAACTCTTCTTTTAGGAATGACTCAGCGCTCCTGTCGCCTGCAATCTGTCGCGATCGACCTAAGACTGACGAATAACTCGCTGCGCCATAGGATGACGTTCCGCCTCTTGGTTCATTTCGAGCGAGCTGTGTATACAGTTTCAGGGCAGTATCATAGTTACGGCTAAAAAATTCGATCTGAGCCAGGAGCTCCTGCGGACTGTTGTCGTTTCCCGGCAGATTGGCTCCCGCGGTCCGAGGACTGTATTGTTTGTATAGCCGCCGCGCCCCGCTGAAGTCACCCTGAAGCAACCTAAGATGACAAAGACCTACCCAGCCGTCGAACCGTTCCGGGCGCAGATTCATCGCCCGAATATAAGCTGCCTCCGCGCGCTGATCTTCGGTGAGAAGGCTCCAGCAGTCACCGATCAATGACTCATAAGTGCCGGGCGAAGAGGCCCAGTGACTCGCCATCTCCAGCCAGGGCAGAGCTTCAGTCGGCCGGCCGGCCCGGAGGAGAACCATCCCACGGAAACCGGCGACCTCTTCCTCCGGTCCACCGACCTCGATCGCTCGCAGTTGTTCTTCCAAAGCCTCCCCGAGTCGACCCCTGAGATAGAGCACACCAGCCAGAGTTCGGACTACGTCTCTCGAATCCGGATCCAGGCGAAGAGCAGTCTCCGCTTCCTTTTCCGCTTTTTTCAAAATTTCCGGATCGGGAGAAAAGTGTGCTCGGCTCGCTTCCGTGCTGGAGAGATAGGCGTGAGCCAGAGCCGAGTTGGGCTCTAGCTGGATGGCTTTCTCGAGGCAACTAATGGAACGATCGTAATCTTCGATCGTATCGCGAAACATTAGTTGCCGGCCAGAAACAATAAGGTCGCGCGCCGCGGGATCTTTTAACCCTGGATCATCCTCTGTTCGAGAAATCGACGGCCTATCCGTCGCGTTCAAAAGCGAACTGATCGGCGAAGTGATTGAGGCAACAAGAGCGGGGATCGCGTCCGGTTCGGGATTGGTTTGGAAAGACCGCGCGAAGATTATCTCTCCGTTACCCGCTGTAATGAGCCTGACCGAAAGATGCAGTTTGCCGTTGACCAGTCTTGTGCTGCCGGTAAGCACGGTTCGTGACCTTAGGTTATGATTCTCCTTACTGATATCTTCTAGGTAACCGGTATCTGGCCAGCGCGAGGCTCCCTCTATCTGCGGTCTCACTTGCGCCGGCCCGAGGCGAGAAAGGTTTGTCTGTAAAGCCCTCGCCACGGCCAAAGTCGTTGCCTTATCGGCGTGGACAGTATCGAGGTTTAAGAAGGGCAAGACTGTCACCGACCGAGACGCGAGCTGGTTGGCCAGCAGGCTTGTCTCGAGTCGATTCCCGTGTATCTGCCAGAGAACCGCCGTCATGGCTAACAGGATACATCCCAGCCCCGCGGCCGTGAGGGCGGGATTGCGACGCGACCACCGCCAAAGACGCACCGGGGGCGAAACCGGGCGGGCGACAATGGGACGGTTATCGAGCCAGTATTCGAGGTCATCCGCCAGCGCTCCCGCTGAAGGATAGCGGCAAGCCGGATCGCGTTCCAGGCAACGGGCACAAATGGTCTCCAAATCGCGATCAGCCCAGGTGACTAACGAACGTAACCTTGGCGCCGGGTTTTCCGCAGCTTGACGGACGACCGAGATCGCATTGTCGCCAAGGAAAGGCGGGCGGCTTGCGAGTAAGTCGAAGAGAATTGCTCCCAGGCTATAGATATCTGCAGCGGCGGTCAGGTTTGCCGCCGGCCCCTCCGCTTGTTCCGGCGCGATGTAACCCGGCGTCCCGAACACGGTAAGAGTGCGAGTAAGATCGCTGGAAGCATCAAGCCACTTGGCTAAGCCGAAGTCACTCACCAGCGGTTCGCCCTGGGCATCGAGGAGGATATTACCCGGCTTTAGGTCACGATGCAGAATGCCATGCTCGTGCGCATATTGCACCGCGTGGGTAATCTTGGCCATCAGCCTAACGATCTCGCGAGGTTTACCCCGCAAGGCTGGCCCAACCACCTGAAGGCTGCCGCCCGGGGCGAACTTCATACTGAAATAAGGCACACCCTCGTCGCTCTCGCCTACTTCGTAGATAGGCAGAACGTTCGGGTGATCGAGACTGGCAGCAGCTTCCGCTTCCCGGCGAAAACGGATGAGAGTGTCACGCGAGTCAGCATGATGACTCAGGATACGCTTGAGTGCGACGACGCGACGGGAATGACGTTGTCGCGCCCGATAAATGACTCCCATCCCCCCGCGTCCAATCTCTTCCATGATTTCATAGTTACCCAGGCGCCAGCGATAATCAGTGACAGGAAAGAGCTGAAGTGCGGAACCAAGTTCATCCGCGGTAACCTCCTCTCCTTCCTTCATTCCGGCGCCTAAAAGGCATCCAATGCAGGAGCCATTGGCCACGCGCGAGACTCCATGACATTCAGGACATTCGTCAGGCGGACCGACAAGGGTTACCGGGGAATCAGTCAGGCCGTAAAAGTCCATGGGCTAACTAGCGCCTAGGTCGGATCGACTTTACCCGTCTTATCAGCGGCGAGCGAGGTAACGAGGTAACGCAGTTCCTCGTTGATGTCCTCCGTTTTCTCGACCGTCTCTGCGACTTCTTCACGCAGCATTTGCCGATATCGGAGACGCAGCTTGTGGAGGAGTCGCTTGACCTTGACCGAATCGGTTCCCAGCTCTCGGCCCATTCTTTCGTAGGAAACCTGATCGCGCTCGGAAGTGAGCGCGCCTCCCAGGACATCAAAGACATGACGGCGACCCTGACCTTCGCATTCCTCCTGCAGACGTCGTAAAGCGCGTTCCGCCACTGTCGCAGCCCAACGCACGTCGAACACCCGCTCGGGCGACCAGGTTTCAACAATGGAGGCTGGAACCGAGAGTTGTGAAGGTGCTTCTGCCATCCATTGATCCCAGGAGATAAAAGTCATGTCACCCCCCCGTTTTTGACTGTTGTCGCGATCGTGATGATCGCGCAAAAAATTCTGAAGCGAGCGCAAGAGAAGCGAGCGAAAACGGCCGCGACCAGGATCGGCGCGTTGCAAAAACTTTCCCTGCAGGATCCTGAGGAAGAATTCCTGCGTCAGATCCTTTGCATCTTCTGGCGAGGAAGTGCTCCGCCAGAGATAGGCAAAAATAGGACGCCAATAAATGCGACAGAGTTCAGCCAGAGCCTCGCTCGCTTTGGCCTCTTCCGTGGAACCATCGCCATAGCGAAGGATCAAGCTCCATCGCGTCGTTGCAAAATGTCCGGCCTTTTCGTTTCCGTCGGCCAAGTCCGGGGACATCGCGCGCGATAGTTAGGGAAATTGTTCCCGAGCACAAGGGAAATTTAGCCAGCCTCGGGATGCTGCTGTACATGCGGCCGAGCTTGCCTCGATTCAGCACGACCAGATTACGCAGGTCCGTGCTGACCTCTTTGCGCAGGCAGCCCTTTTCTTCGAACGCAATTCACGCTCCTTTGTCTCATCATGCCTATGAGATCAACCCAGGAGATCACCCAGCAGGTTCAGGAGCTGGGTCAGTGGATTGCGCCTTTGCGAGAACAAGTCGGACACGTCGTCGTTGGCCAGAAGTATCTGGTCGACCGGCTCTTGCTTGGCCTGCTCGCTAATGGCCATATCCTTCTCGAAGGCGTGCCTGGTTTGGCGAAGACGCTAACGGTCAAGACGATGGCAGCGACGATTCAAACCGGTTTCCAGCGTTTGCAGTTCACTCCCGATCTTTTGCCAGCTGACCTTATCGGCACGCTCATCTACAATCCGCGAAGTGGCGAATTCTCGACCAAGCTTGGACCGATTTTTTCCAATTTGATCCTGGCCGACGAAATCAATCGCGCGCCGGCAAAAGTACAGAGCGCGCTCCTCGAAGCGATGCAGGAACGCCAGGTCACCATCGGCGACAAGAGTTATCCTCTGCCCGATCCGTTCCTCGTTCTCGCCACAGAAAATCCGCTCGAACAAGAAGGCACCTATCAACTTCCTGAGGCTCAGCTTGATCGTTTTATGCTCAAGCTCAACGTCGGTTATCCGGCAAAAGCGGAAGAGCGACGCATCCTCGATTTAATGGCGACGTCCACGCCGAACCTGCATGTCGATCCGATCATTTCGCCGGATCAAATCATCGCCGCTCGCGAAATCGTAAATCAAATCTACATCGACGATCGGGTGAAGGATTACATCGTCGATGTTGTCTGGGCGACGCGTGAGCCCGCGAGTTATCGTTTGGAACTTGAGGGCCTGATCCGATACGGTGCCTCGCCGCGCGCCACGATTTATCTCGCCCTCGCCGCACGCGCTTACGCTTTTCTCAACGGTCGTGGTTACGTCACACCGCAGGACATCAAGAGCATCGGCCCCGACGTTCTGCGCCATCGCATCATCGTGAGCTACGAAGCTGAAGCGGAGAGTGTGACGAGCGAGACGGTCATCGAACGCATCTTCGCCGGATTGCCGGTACCGTGATTCGCGATCGCATACCGAGGCGACGCTCGACTCTCGACGAGGAGCGCACGCCCGCGGAAATTCTGAAAAAAATCCGCGCCCTCGAGATCAAAACCAAAGGTCTCGTGCAGTCGGCTTTCGCCGGCGACTACCACAGCGTCTTCAAAGGACGCGGAATGAACTTCGAAGATGTGCGCGAATATCAGCCGGGCGACGAAATTCGCGCCATTGATTGGAACGTGACCGCGCGGCTCGGAAACGCCTTTGTCAAAAAGTTTACCGAGGAACGTGAGCTTACCGTGATGCTCCTGGTGGACGTAAGCGCCTCGGGAAACTTCGGCAGTGTCACCCTCTCAAAACGCGAGCTGGCCGCGGAAGTCGCCTGCCTTCTCGCTTTCAGCGCCATCCGCAATAACGACAAGGTCGGCCTGCTCCTGTTTTCTGATCAGGTGGAGCTTTTCATCCCCCCGAAAAAAGGCCGCTCTCACACTTTGCGCGTTATTCGCGAGATTCTTTACTTCAAGCCGCAAGGTCGTGGCACCCTGCCAAGTCTGGCCCTGGATTATCTCAATCATGTCATCACCCGGCGTTCGGTTGTTTTCTTTATTTCCGATTTTCAGGCGGCAGATTTTTCACGCGCCCTGACGATCACGAGTCGCCGGCACGATTTCGTCGCCATTCACATCGACGATGAGCGGGAGGAAACGCTGCCCGATGTCGGCCTCATCACATTGGAAGACGCCGAGACTGGAGAGCAGATCGAGATTAACACCGGCGATAGACGCACTCGCACGCGTTTCTCCGAAGCGGCACGGGCGCAGCTGGCCGAGACCTTCCACACGCTGCGCCGAAACAATATCGACACCATCTCGCTCCGCACCGGTGACGACTACCTGCCGCCCTTGCGCGCTTTTTTTAAACAACGCGAGCTGCGCCTTGGCCGTCGTTAGGCACCCATCATGGTTTTTCTCGCACAGGAATTTCACGATATTGCCGGGCCGATAGATTATTTCCTGCTCAAGCCCTGGATGGTCTTTTGCGCCGTCGCCGCGCTTCTCCTTCTCGCTGGCCTAACGACCTGGCTGATCAAGCGCTGGCGTAATCGGCCAGTCATCACCAAAACCCCACGGGAACGCGCCCTCGATTTGCTCGCCCGTAGCGAAACCGAGGTCGATAAACTCACGCCTTATCAATTCAGCATTCGCGTTTCCGATATCCTGCGGCGTTACGTGACAGAGCAATATCAGTTGCCAGTTACGCGCCAAACCTCGGTCGAATTTCTCAACGCGCTCACCGCCAGTTCCCCTTTCTCGTCCGACGACCAGGCGCTGCTGCGCGATTTTCTCAACCGGTGCGACCTGATTAAATTCGCGCACTACGACGCGACGCGCGAAGACAGCCAGCTGCTGCTCGACGAGGCCAGCCGTTTCGTGAAGGGAGGTGTGCTTGAACCTGCCTGATTTCTGGTCGCCCGACTCGCCCTGGGGTCTCTCATTCATGCATCCCTGGCTTCTCCTGCTCCTGCTGCTCGTGCCACTCCTGGCCTGGTTGCGCGGCCAGCGCGGAGCCGCGCCCGCGCTCATTTTTTCCTCAACGACCGCGCTGCGTTCCTTAGGCAAACGCAGTGCTTCGCGGGCGGGTCGCATCATGCTTGGTTTGCTTTATCTCGCGCTCAGCCTTCTCATCATTGCGCTCTCGCGCCCGCAATTGGGCAAGAGCCTCACTGAAGTCGACGCAAGCGGCATCGATATCATGGTGGTGCTGGACGTTTCCGGCTCCATGCTGACGAAGGACTTCACCGTCGGCGGCGACTCGGCCACGCGCGTCGATGCCATCCGTGAAGTGACGCGGAACTTCATTGAGTCCCGGCCTAACGATCGCATCGGCATCATTGCTTTTGCCGGCCGACCTTATGTCGTTAGTCCACTAACCCTCGATCACGATTGGCTGCTGCAAAATCTGGAGCGTGTTCGCATCGGTTTGGTCGAGGACGGAACGGCGATCGGTTCTGCCATGGCCTCGGCGGCCAATCGTTTGAATGACAAGAAATCGAAGAGCCGCGCAATCGTCCTTTTGACTGACGGCGAAAACAATGCCGGTAAAATTCCGCCCAACACCGCTGCGGAAGCAATCAAGGCTCTCGGCATTCACCTCTTCGCCATCGGCGCCGGCATCAATGGCATCGCGCCGGTGCCGGTTTTTGATCCGGCGAATGGACGACCAGTGACTGACGTCGCAGGCAACGTGATTTACCGAAATCAAAAAGTGGATTTCAACGAAGCCGGCCTCAAGGAAGTGGCGAAGATTGCCGGCGGCCAATTCTTTCGCGCCACTGACACCGATTCCCTCGAGAAGATTTATGGCGACATCGACAAGATGGAGAAGTCGACCGTTTCGGTGAAGAAATATCAGGAGTACCGCGATCTGTTTCCAGTTTGCCTTATGGCCGGCGCGGGTCTGCTCCTGGCCGAGTTACTCCTGTCGCAAACGATTTGGAAGAAGCTGCCATGACCTTCGGCGCACCACTCTGGCTCTGGGCCTTGCTCCTGCTTCCAGCGCTCGCCTTCTTCTTCGCCCGCGCGGAACAGATCGGCGCGGAAAACCTGCAAAAGTTTGTCGCGGCGCGTTTGCTTCCGCAACTCGCGGGGACGGTGAATCGCGGGCGACGCATCTTTCGTTTCATCCTTTTCCTGCTCGCGCTCGCGTTTGTCATCGTTAGTCTGGCGCACCCGCGTTGGGGCTACGTCTACGATGAGGTGAAGCGTAAAGGACTTGATCTTCTTCTCGCCGTCGACGTTTCGCGCAGCATGCTCTCGAATGACGTGGAGCCCAATCGTCTCGAACGCGTCAAGCTCGCCGCGCAGGATCTGATCAACGACCTGCAAGGCGACCGCGTCGGTCTGATCGCTTTTGCCGGCCGAGCCTTTCTGCAAGCTCCCCTCACAATCGACTACGACGCGGCGATTGATTCGATCAATGAGCTCGACACGAAAATCATTCCAGAGGGCGGAACCAATATTTCGGGCGCGATTGCACTTGCCACGCGCACCTTTGGAAAATCAGCCACCGGCAATCGTTCCCTCATTATCTTTACCGATGGCGAGGAATTGAGCGGCGATGCCGTCCGCGCGGCAAAGGTCGCCTCGGATGCAGGCGTGCGCATTTTCACTATCGGCGTCGGCACGCCAGGTGGCTCGCTCATTCCGATCCCGGGCGACGACGGCGGCACCGCTTTCGTGAAAGACGCTCAGGGTCAATTCGTCAAATCAAAGCTCGATGAGACTCGCCTGCGCGAAATCGCTAAAGCGGCCAACGGTATTTACCTGCACCTGGATAATGGTCCACGCACGATGCAGGAGCTTTTCAGCGAAGGCCTGGCCAAAATGAAAGTGGCTGAGATCAATGCGAGGCTTTCGCGTCGTCCGATCGAGCGTTACGAGTGGCCGCTTTCGGCTGCGATATTTTTCTTTGCGCTCGGGCTTTTGATCAACGACCGACGCCGGATCCGCGCCTCAACAGAGACCGCCTATGAACTTCGAAAGGCGAAGTCATTGCAACCGGTCGTGCTCCTTCTCTTATCGTTAGGCACGGTTCACTCCTTGCGCGCTGCTTCGGCCGGGATTGAGCTTTACGAACAACAAAAATATCCCGAGGCCTTCGAGCATTTTCAAAAGACGCTCCAGGAAAACCCAGGAGCGCGGCAGACCGATCGTATTCAGTTCGACGCTGGCGCGGCGGCTTACAAAATGAAGGATTACAACAAGGCACTGCAGTCCTACAGCCAGGCCTTGCTCTCGCAAAATCCCCACCTCCAGGCGGAAAGCCACTACAACCTCGGCAACACGCTTTATGAGCGCGGCGAGGCGGAAAAAAGCGACGAGAAAAAACTAACCAACTGGGAGAGCGCGCTCCAACATTATCAGGAAACGCTTAAGGCCGAACCGCAAGATAAGAACGCAAAAGACAACTACGATTACGTCAAAAAGAAGATCGAAGAGCTGAAAAAGAAGCAGGAAGAGCAGAAGCAGCAAAAACAGCAGCAGAATCAGCAGAAGAACCAGCAGCAACAGCAACAAAAACAGCAGCAGCAGAACCAATCCCAATCGCAGGATCAAAACTCATCGGGCGCTCCTCCGACTCCAACCCCGCCCATCACGCCGAGCGAAGCCGCAAAAAAGGCGAAAGCCGAAGCCGATCGCGCCGTGTTGAGACGTCAATATGGCCGCGCCTTGCGCATCATGACGGACCTGCGCCGAACAGATCAGACAATCAATTACTACGCCGACTACATTCGGCGCCTCGAGGAAATCAATGGCATTGAGACACCTGATAATCCTTAGTCTGGCTCTGCTTCCGTTATCGTTGCGCGCCGAGACCGCCTCGGACTATGCCAACCGCGGCGCGCAGAAATATATTTTTGGCCATGAAGAATCGGCCAAAGCCGACGTCGATGAAGGCCTGAAGAAATTCCCGAACGATCCGCAGTTGCAGGAAATGCAGAAGCTTTTTAAGAAGCCGCCGCAAAGCTCGAACGACAACAGCAACAAGAATCAGAATCAACAGAGCCAGAATCAGAGTTCCAACGGTCAGTCGGATAAGAATCAGGATCAATCCTCCAGCTCGAAGAAAAACCAGAATGATCGCCAGCCATCCCCCACGCCGACTCCGACTCCCACGCCTAACGAAAGCCCGACTCCCTCGCCGAGCGCGTCGCCCTCACCCTCTCCCTCGCCCAGCTCCTCACCCACTCCGACGCCTGGCGAGTCACCCACGCCTTCGCCAAGCGCGTCGCCAACTCCTACTCCGGGCGAATCACCCACGCCGACGCCTGGCGAATCGCCCAGTCCTTCGCCGAGCGGTTCGCCAACGCCTACTCCGGGCGGTTCGCCAACGCCTACTCCGGGCGAATCTCCTACTCCCTCCGCCAACGGCTCGCCCACGCCGACGCCCGGCGAAGGCTCCAGCCCAACTCCCAGCCCGGGTAACGAAGGCGAAACGCCCACCCCGACTCCTGGCTCCAACGGCGGCGGCAACGGCGAAGAACCAACTCCTTCGCCCGACAGCACTCCGAACAAACCGCCGCCGACGGGCGCGGTGCGCGGCGCAGGCGAAGAAAAGCCGAAGGAAAAACCGGAGGCTGCGGCCGCCGACATCGAACCGGAGAAACCGGGCGAGATGAGTCCGAAACAAGCAGAGCAGCTTCTTCAGGCAATGAAAGACGAAGAGGCAAAGGTCCAGCTGGATGAACACAAGACGGAGCGTCCTGTCTATAAGGACTGGTAGGGAGAAACTTGATGGTGGACGTGCGATGGTTCTTTTGAAAATGGTGCCTTACCGATCTCGCATCATCGGCTTTGCTTTTGCGTTGTTGATCGCCGGGCTCGGGATCAAGACCGCGCATGCCAATGCGCCCACCGTCACGGCAGTTCTCACCAGCTCGGAGACGGAAGTTGATCAGCCGGTGCAGTTGCAAATCAAGGTCGCGGGCGACTCGAACCCGACTCCGCCTAACGACATCGCGGTCGATGGACTCGACATTCGTTACGCCGGCCAATCGCAACTCGTTGAAGGCCGCAACTTTCGGTTCACCTACAGCGTCCTCTATACCTATACCGTTCTTCCGCTCAAGGCCGGCACGTTCACGATTCCGCGGCAGGTTGTCCGGACAAGCGGCGGCAACTTGCGCACTCCAGCGCTAATGTTGAACGTTTCACCTAACGACGACGGCACCACCACTTCGCGCCGCGGCGGAGCCAACGGCGCTAACGCACCCGTTGACGATAAGAAGATGGCTTTCGTCCAACTCGTGATCCCCAAAACAACCGCTTACGTCGGCGAGCCGATTCCGGCCGAGATTCGAATCGGATTCAACACCCGTGTGCCGCATCGTTTGATCGATCTCGCCTCGCTCAGCGGTCAGGGATTTACCTCGCAGCGTACGCCGCAGCCGGAGCAAACGCTGGAATCCATCAATGGGCGTTCCTACGAGATCGTCACCTTTAAGACCGCAATCACGCCTGTTCACAGCGGCAAAATCGAAATTGCAGCCAAGGACGCGCGCGCCCTGGTGCAAGTTCCGCGGCGCAGCACGAGTCGGCCACGCTCGCCCTTCGACATGTTCGGAATGGACGATCCGTTCAACGATCCCTTCTTCAATGATCCGTTTGCCGGCTTGGGCGAACAACGCGAGATCAAACTCTCCAGCGAGCCGACCACGATCGATGTCAAGCCGCTGCCACCCCACGCGCCACCGGGCTTTTCCGGCGCGGTGGGCCATTTTTCCCTAACGACAGAGGTGAAGCCAAAAAATGCTCAGGTCGGCGATCCACTGACCGTGACGGCAACGATCAGCGGCCGCGGCAACTTCGATCGCGTGATTGCACCTGAACTGGAGAACGACCGCGGATGGCACACCTATCCGCCGAGCTCAAACTTCAAGGCTGACGACGACATCGGGATCAGCGGCGCAAAGAGTTTTGAGATGGTGCTCACACCTAACGAACCGAAGAAAGCCGTCCCGCCGCTCATTTTTTCTTATTTCGATCCGTTGAAAGAAACGTACGTCACCCTGAAAGGCGACAAGCTCCCCGTGCTCGTGGAAGGCACCGCGCTTGCCAGTCCCGCACCTGCATTCGCGAGCGCCACAACGCCGGCGCCGAATGCAACCCCCACTGCGTCACCGCAAGCGCAGGACATCCTTTATCAGCTCAACGATCACGCCCGCTGGGGACAAAGCTTTACGCCAACGTATTTGCAACCCGCATTCTGGGCGATGCAGGCTGCGCCGCTGCTCGGTTTGATCGGGTTCGTCGGCTGGGAAATGCGTCGCCGCCGCGTCTCTGACCGCATCGCGCAGCGCCGCGCCGCCTGGGAACATGAATTAAGCGAACTGGAGCGCAAGCTGCGGCGGACAGACGATCCGGCCGATCAGTATTTCGCCGAAGCACTCCGTGTCGTGCAGCTCAAAACCGCACTCGCTGCAACCGAGCGCGGCATGGAGCCGAATATTGTCGACGCCGAAGTGGCGGTCGAAACCTTCGGTCTGCCCAACGAAAAGAACGAGCAGGTGCGGGAACTCTTCCGGCGCAGCGACGAGTTGCGTTACAGCGGGCGAGAAAACGGAAACGGCGCCGTCACTGAACAAACGCGCCGCGAGGTGATTGACCTGCTGGATAGCCTGACCTGAAATGCGCGCGCTACTTTCGCTCTTGCTTGGTCTTGGCCTAACGACAAGCGCTTTTGCCGATGCGGACGCGACTCTTGCCCGCGCCAATGCCGATTATGCCGCCGGAAAGTTTTCGGAAGCGATAAAAGGCTACGAGTCCCTCGTCGCCGGCAGGCAATGGGATCCAAACCTGTTTTATGATCTCGGAAACGCTTATTTCCGCGGAGATGATTTTGGCCGCGCGATTTTGAATTATGAACGCGCGCTCGCACTGGATCCTGGCCAGGCTGAAGCGCGCGCCAATTTGCAGTTGGCGCGCGACCGAGGGCGGGCGCTTGAGTTGCCTCCGACCTGGGCCGAGCAACACCTCGATTTCCTCACCCCTAATCAATACGCCTGGCTCGCGGCCTTCGCTTTCTGGGGTGCGGCGGCAATTCTCTGCGGTCTTTATTTCGCCCGGCGGCGGACGGTGGTCTGGATCTTCGGCCTAATCTTGTTTGGCACCATCGCGCTTGGCGCGGGGTTCGCCATCTATCAGCTGGAAAACGGCACAGCAGGTCCGGATCTTGCAATCGTAACTGGAAAAAATGTTCAGGCGCGCGTTGCGACCGCGGAGAGCGCCGGTGCCGTCCTGGCCCTGCCTGCGGGAAGCGAAATAAAAATTCTCGGCACGCGCGGCGGCTGGTCTTTCGCAGAGTTGCCTAACGACCTCCAGGGCTGGATCCCCGAGAACGGGGCCGAGCGCGTGCGGTTGTAACTTTGGTCGTGCCCCCAACCGGCGTCGCGCGCTGCCAAGTTGATCTCTCTCCAAAGCCTTTCATCGTCAATCCATGAACGCGGAGATGGACGTCGGGACAAACAAAAAGGCGTTCCAGATCAATCTCGATCCCCGGCGTTACGGCACGTTTGCCGAAATTGGCGCTGGCCAGGAAGTGGCGCGTCGCTTCTTTCAAGTGGGCGGAGCGTCCGGGACGGTGGCAAAAACAATGTCGGCCTACGACATGCAATTCAGCGACGCGATTTACGGAACCGGCGATCGCTACGTCAGTCGCGCCCGGCTTAAAACCATGCTCGATCACGAGTATTGCCTGCTACTCGAACGGCTGGATAAAAAGGTTGGCGCGGAGCGCACTTTTTTCGTGTTCGCAGACACCGTCGCCGCGCGGAGTTTCAAGCAGCATAATGAATCGCATGGCTGGCTGGGCGTTCGATTTCAAGCGCAGCCACGCGGAGAGTCGAGTGAGATCATCATTCACGTGCGGATGCTCGACGAGGCCAATGTCGACCAGCAGGAAGCGCTTGGGATTATTGGCGTAAATCTGATCTACGGCGCGTTCAACTGCCCGGAAACGGAGAAATTGATCGCCACGTTGCACGAAAACATGGCCCCGGAACGGATCGAAGTGGACATGATCAAATTCTCCGGGCCGGCCTTCGCCGGAGTCGATAACCGCCTCATGAGCCTGCAACTCGTAAGCCAGGGCCTAACAAACGCTGTCATGTTCACGGCGGACGGCGAGTCGGTGCAACCGGCCGAGGTTTTCTATAGAAAATCGATCATCGTTGAGCGCGGCAGTTTTCGCCCCGTGACCTATGCGACCAACGACATGCTGGAAGGCGCACGTCAGGCTTTCCTCCGCCAGCCCGGCACGAAAGAGGAAGACCTCGTTATCCTGATGGAGATGACGCTGGAAAATTTGCTCTCGGAAGGGCAGCTCAATCACGCCGATTTCCTCGCCCGTGTCGATATCCTTGGTTCGTTAGGTCGGACGGTTTTGATCTCGAAGTTCGGCGAGTATTACCGGCTGGCCGCTTATCTTTCACGGTACACGAACAAGCCGATCGGACTTGCCATGGGCGTGCCAAGTCTGCACGAGATCTTCGACGAAAAGTATTACCTCAATCTCGAAGGCGGCATTCTCGAAGCGCTCGGCCGGATGTTTAAAGGCGGACTTAAGCTTTTCGTTTATCCTGTGGAAGAAGAGAAGACCGGGAGACTGATCACAGCGACGCAGCTGGAAGTGGCGTCGAACTTGCGGCACCTCTATCAATACCTGGTCGGCAACGGCTTCATTCAGGAGATCGAAAATTTCCATCGTGAATATCTGAGAATTTTCCCGCCCGATGTGCTGGCGAAAATGCGGGCGGGCGATTCGACCTGGGAAAAAATGGTGCCGACGGAAGTCTCGCGCATGATCAAGGAACGCGGTTTCTTCGGTTACCACGCGTCGGCCGCCGCTTGACTCGGTCGGCAAGCGAGCGCGCCGCGAATTTTTTTACACCGCGCTCTCGCAGGCATGGTTTTCGCTTTATGAAGCGCGACGACCATGGCCAAACCCGCAAATTCCGTAATCGGCATCGATCTTGGCAAATACGCCTTCAAGAGCGTCCTCCTGCACCGCAAGGGCGAACATCGTTACGTTCTGACTAATTTTGCCTCGTGGGCTGTCCCGGAAACGATCGAGAACGCTGAGGAACTAACCAATCAAGTAAAGCTTCTTCTCAAAGAGCTGGGCGGGAGCGCGAAAGCTTGCGCGGTCGCAGCATCGGATCCCGACACCCTCCTGCGCATCATCGAGCAACCGACCACTCCGGTCGAGCTGCTGCGTAGCGCGTTGCGTCTCAACGGTCTCGCTGTCCTGAATCAGGAATGCAAAGACTTCGTGCTCGACGTTGCGCCCGTGGCGGCGCCAGCGATGGCGCCGGTCGCACCTAACGGTGAGCCAATCGATGCCCCGACTAGCAGCGGAAAAACGCGTTATCTCGTGGGCGGAATGTTGCGCCCGGTGGTGAAGCAAATTTCGGAAGCGATGATCAGAACGAAAAGGCCGGCCAACATTCTTCAGCTCGCGCCTGTCTGTTCCTTTAACGCTTTCGAGTTCGCTTACCCGGAAACTTTTCTCAACGAAGCTTTTCTTCTTCTCGACCTCGGTCATCGGCAAACGACCATGCTCATTGGGCAGAAAGCAGAGCTAATGCTGGCACGGAGCGTGGATTTCGGCGGAAAAGCTTTCGCCGCTGCGCTCACCGCGGAAGGCGCAGTCGATTTCGAAACTGCGCGTCTTCTCATGACCCAGGGCGACACCGGAATGGCCGAAAGTTGCCGTCACCTGCTCCTCGATCTCGCGACGGAAGTGCGCAATTCGATCGGTTTTTTTGAGGGACAATACGAGGAAAGCATTCACCGGATTTTTGTCTCCGGCGGAATGGCGAAAACGGAAATGATTTTGCAGACCCTGAGCGACGAACTTGGGCTCCCCTGCGAAGTGTGGGATCCGCTCGAGACCTGTGAAGTCGCCTTGCCTCCGGCAAAGCGCCAAGCCTTAGCGAGCGAATTCGTCTCCCTCAACGTCGCCTGCGGTGCAGCCATCTCCTGCCTGAAAGCCGCCTAACGATGGCGCTGCAACTCAACCTTCTCCACGAAGAGTTCAGGGAAGAGCGACAGCGAAAACGCGACCCGCTCAAGCTCGGCCTTATCGGTTTGGGCTCCTTCGGAGTAGTTCTTTTTCTCTACTACGCCTGGAATGCCTATGTAACGATGCAGATTCGCAGCCAGCTCAATGTCGCCCAGGCGGAGTGGGCCAAGGTCGAGCCACAAGTCACCGCCGCGCAAAAGCGCGCCACCGAGCTGCACCAGATCATCGACAGCACCAGGGTGCTCGACGCCCGAATCGATAACCGTTTCTATTGGGCGCCTTTTCTTAGCATCACCTCTCAATCAGTCGCGCCCAACATCCAGCTGACCAGCCTCGACGGCGCTATCACGGACAATGGCGCCATTTCAGTCAGCCTCGAAGGCCTCGCCGCCGCCCGAGAGCCACGGGCTGCCGCCGAGGAGTTACGGCAGCTTCTCAGCGAGCAACTCGAAAAGCATTACAGCGACGTCAAGGTTACGTTCAAGAATCTCGAGGACCTCGATACCCTCGTTAATCTGGCCGGCGTGCCGACAGCCAGCGCGCGCTTTATCATGAACATGATTTTCAATCCTAAACCGCCCGACTTATCGAAGAAGTCGGAGCCGACGAAAGAAAACCAGGGCAAGGAGAGCAAGGACAAGCCGGCCGCGAAATGAAACCGAAAACACTCAACAAGGACCAGATTCAGAAAATATTTCTGAGTACGCTCGGCTTCATCGCTCTGATCTATTGTTACTTCACCTTCTTTCTCGGACCCTTAAACAAGAGCCGCGTAACGATGATTCAAACCATCGGCGACTTGCAGGCCAAGACCGCTTCCTCCAAAACCGAGCTGCGCAAGACCGCCAACCTTGAACAGCAGGCGAAAGAGGCGACCGGCCGCTATAAGGCGCTGCAAAAGACGACCCAGGACGGCGCGCCCATTGCCTGGTTTCCACCCAAGATTCGCGCCTTTTTCGGTGACCGCGGGATCGACAAAATCAGCGCCCGCCTTGAATCGAGCAGCGATTTCAAAGAGCCGGAGTTGTCGGACTGGATCAAGGACATCTGGGCAATCGAGGTGCCGGAGAGTGATTACGCTGGCCTCGGTCGAGCCATCGCCGAGTTGGAAAATACCGAACCGCTTCTCAGCCTGCAGCGCGTTGTTATTCACGCCGTCCCGGAGCAACCACAATATCAACAGGTAAGTCTTTACGCCGAGACCGTGCTCTTAAAGAAATGAAAAGATTTCTGCTTTTCCTTGGCCTAACGAGTATAGCTCTCGACAGCCTCTGCGCCGAGCAACAAAACGCTGCCACCAGGTTAACTCAAACAGTTGAGCTGAAGCGAAAATCCAGCTTTGAGGCGGATGATTCACACGATCCCTTTTGGCCCATCGGCTGGAAGAAGCCCGGACCAAAAATTGATAACACGGAAGCCGGCCCGGCTATTTCGCCAAATGCCTTCAGCCTCAGCTCGGTAACAATGGGCGCGGGTGGGCACTTTGCCATCCTGAACGGAAAGATCATGCAGGAAGGCCAGCAATTTGGCCTGCAATATGGTAACCAGCTTTATCAGGTCACGTTGCGCAGGGTGGAAGATGGTCGCGTCATTCTAACCTGCCAGGATTCAGAAGTTATCGTTCCCCTGAGACGGAAGTAGTCGTCAGGCGTTTGCCCTTTATTCGTTAGGGCCTCGGTCGAAGACGCGATAGCTTCGCGCATTTTTCTCCAGTTCCTTGCGCAACATTGCCTGCGGATCCTTCCCTTTTCCCGCGTCCAGAATCGCTCCACGGCAAAGCCGCACCATGTTCACGAAGTCGTCGATCGCGACAAACTCGGGTGCGATTTTTCCTTCGGGCGTGACGTTGTGATAATTGCCTAGCGCCAAACTGGCCGCCGCACATTTATAGCCATAGAGCTGGTAGGCCGTCGCCTCGCACGTGCCACCATCCAGCAGACAACGCTGCGCCGGAATCCTTTTCGCTTTGGCTACGCTCAGGAGTCGCGCCGTAGACGGCCCGTCGAAACTGGAAACCCGATCTCCGACCCGGACGATTGGGCCCTTGCCAATCTCTGCCGTCCCGCGAGGCGTGCTCGTTTCGAGGGAGAGAATCGTTACGCTGCGCGGCAGGATTTCGGCGCGCGCCAGATGGATCGCGCCGACGAAGCCGACTTCCTCGGCGCGGGTGAAGAGTCCGAAGCAGGTCGCATTCGCATTGCTCTCCGCCAGCTCGCGAAAGACGCAGAGGATTTCGGCGCATCCGAGCAAATCGTCGCAGGCGCGGGAATGAATCTGGCGCTCTCGAATTTCGAACGGCGGCAAATCCCACATCGCAAATTCGCCAAACGATTTCGTGCGCGGATTCCGGCGAAACTGTTCCGCGACCGAGCCGAGAAATTTCATCCCGCCGCTTTGGTCGCGGACCCAGCCGGGATGATCCATGTGGGCCGCCAGCGCCCAAACCGCTTTGCCGTTTCGCCCGCGATGATAACGCGCGATGACATTGCCAAAACTGTCGCGCTCGAATTTTACGTGCGAACATTTCCGTAGTTGTGCCTCGATCTCATCGCGCACTGCTTCCTCGCGGAAGGGCGCGGTTGGCTGGTTCGCCAGCGCTTGCACGACGGCAAGCATTTCCTTCTCACGCATTTTGCCTAACGATCGACCAGCGGAAGCTGCGCCAGACTAACGAACTCACTCTCGTGCAGCACGAAGGGCTTTGTTCCGCGCAGGAGTCGCCACCATTGCCAGGCACACCCAGCTACGATGAGAAAAACCAGACCAAGAAAGGCAAGCGCCACAAGCGCGTCGATCCGCCAGATGAGAGCCTGACGCGCGAAATCGACGTTTGTCGGCTGGAGCGAGACCTTTGCATCCAGCATTCGCGCGCCACTCAGGAATCCAATTCTCGGATCGTCGGAAAGAATCTTCAGATAACCGGCGGAGAAAGTGACTGCGATCATGAAGAGAAGCGGCAGAAGCGTCGTCCAGATGTAACGGGCCTTTCCCATTTTGATCAGAATGGTCGTGCCAAGACAAAGAGCGATCACGGAAAGGAGTTGATTAGCCAGACCGAAGAGCGGCCAAAGGCTGTTGATCCCGCCTAACGGATCGAGCACGCCTTGGTAAAGAAACCAACCCCAGGCTGCGACAAGAAGAAAACTGCTGAAAAGATTTGCGCCTAACGACTGCGTATTACCCAGGGGCCGCCAAAGATTCCCTAACAAGTCCTGGAGCAGAAAACGGCCGACGCGCGTGCCGGCATCGATCGTGGTGAGGATGAAAAGGGCCTCAAACATGATGGCGAAGTGATACCAGAGAGCGAGAGCGGTCGGACTGGCCGAGACCCGCGCAAACATATGCGCCATGCCAACGGCGAAAGTGGGCGCACCGCCCGCGCGACCGAACATCGTGTCCTCGCCCAACTGATGTGCGAGCTGTGTCATTTCGCCCTCCATAACGGGAAAGCCGGCCGCGGAAACCTTCGCCACCACCTCGTTAGGCGCACCCTTTGCATTGATTGCGAAGTATTGCCCGGGCGGAAGAACGCAGGCCGCGATCAGGGCCATGAGCGCGACCATCATTTCTGTCACCATCGCGCCGTAGCCGATGTCGCGTATCCGCGCTTCGCGCTCCAGCATCTTCGGCGTCGTGCCGGAAGCGATCAGCGAGTGAAAGCCCGAGACCGCGCCGCAGGCGATCGTGATGCAGACAAAAGGGAAAACCGGTCCGGCAAAAACGAGTCCGCTGCCGTCGATGAAACGCGAGAGCGCTGGCATTTGCAGAACGGGATGTATCACGATGACAGCCAGAGCGAGCGCCGCGACAGTTCCCAGCTTCAAAAAAGTGCTGAGATAATCGCGCGGCGTCAGGAGCAGCCAGACCGGCAGAGCGGAGGCAGCAAACCCGTAAATCATGATCGCCCAGGCGAGCCATTTTTGGTCGTGGCGAAACCAACCTTCCAAAGTGGGAAATCGTCCGAGGAACTGGCCGGCCCAAACGGCGAAGACCAGGCCGACCAGGCCAAAGACCGTCATCCATCCCACGCCAACCCTGCGGGAGCGAAGTCCGCCGCCCATGAGGAGCGCGATGGGAATGGTCGTGGCCATGGTGAAAACTCCCCACGGGCTTTTGGCCAGCGCCTGCACCACGACGAGAGCAAGAACCGCGAGCAGGATAATCATGATGGCAAGCACACTGATGAGGGCGAGTCCGCCCACCGCGCTGCCAATTTCTTCTTTCACCATCTGGCCCAGCGTTTTCCCACGCCGGCGCACCGAAGCGAAGAGCACGATCATGTCGTGCACCCCGCCGCCTAACGTTGCCCCGATGAGAATCCACAGCGCGCCCGGGAGATAACCGAATTGCGCAGCGAGCACCGGACCCACCAGCGGACCCGGACCGGCGATGGCAGCGAAGTGATGGCCGAAAGTCATCCAGCGACTGGTCGGAACGAAATCCTTTCCGTCATCCACCACCAACGCGGGCGTGGCGCGGTCGTCATTCAAGACAAGCACATTCGTGGCCAGCCATTTACTGTAGAAACGATAGCTGATGGCCGCGGCGCAAAGCCCGGCGACGACAATCCAGAGCGCATTGATCGGCTCGCCTCGAGCCAACGCAAGGACGGCCACCGACGCCAGGCCAAGAATCGCAAGGCCGAGCCAGAGGAGAAGTTTTACCACGCGCATCGCTTCGATTGTCGAAAGATAAAATGCCAGCGCAAGCCTTCAGCTTCGCCGTTCGTTAGGCAACAGGTGGAGAATCGTCGCTTACTCCAGGCTCGCTCGCATCCGTTGCAGTTGCTCTAGACGCTCCATGAAATTTTTTTCCCGCTCGCGATGCTCGGCGACCACAGCCGCCGGGGCGTTGGCGACGAAGTTCTCGTTCGCCAGTTTTTTCCGCGCAGTTGCGAGCTCCGCTTCGATCTTCGCGATTTCCTTGCCGAGCCGCGCGCCTTCGGCTTCGACATCGATCAAGCCTTGCAGTGGGAGGTACAACTCTCCCAGCGGCGTGAGCGCGCTCGGCGTGCCCTTCCTTGCCTCGTATTTCGCCGGGAGATCGAGCCTCTCGGCGTGGAGCAGAATGCGCAACGTCGCCGCTTCTTCCTCCGGTAACTCGCGCGAGGGAACGAGGACGAAAACCACGCGCTTGTTCGAGGCAATGTTGAAATCGCGTCGTAAACGCCGGGCCGCCGTCACGCTCTCGTATTTATCGCTGGCAAACCGCTCGTCGTTAGGCGTTAGGCCGTAGTTCAGTTTGAATTCGTCATCCAATGGCTCCGGCCAGCGAGCGAATTGAATCGTCTTTGCACCCTGCGCAGCGGGAAGATCGAGATTGTATCCGAGCCCGTGCCAGAGCTCCTCAGTAATGAACGGCATGAACGGATGCAGCAACCGTAGAACATGACCGAGCACGAAATCGATTACGGCCAGGGTCGTCGCCTTGCGCGCGGGATCCTCGCTGCTCGCCTTGCTCGCCTCCAAATACCAATCGCAAAATTCACTCCAGAAGAAGCGGTAAAGCGCCTGGGCGGCTTCATTGAATCGATAATTCCGCAGGGCGTCCGTCGTCGCACGGATAGCGCTGTCCAGCCGGAGGATAATCCACTTGTCGTCACTCGTTAAACGGGCCGGCTCGATCTCTCCCTCGACTTCCCCGCCTTGCATCTGGCGGTAGCGGGCGGCGTTCCAAAGCTTGTTCGCAAAGTTGCGGCCTTCCTCGATCTGTTTCTCGTCGAAGCGAATGTCCTGCCCGGTGGGCGCGATCCGCATCAGGCCGAAGCGCAAACCGTCAGCGCCATATTTGTCGATCAAGTCGAGTGGATCGGGCGAATTGCCTAACGACTTGCTCATCTTCCGGCCCTGCGCGTCGCGAATGATGCCGGTAAAAAATACATCCCCGAAAGGAACTTCCCCCGTGTACTCGAGCCCGGCCATGATCATGCGCGCGACCCAAAAGAAAATAATATCAGGCGCGGTCACGAGATCGGATGTCGGATAGAATTTCGTGCGCGTGGCGGAATCCATCGTTTCAAATGGCCAAAGCCAGCTTGAAAACCAGGTATCGAGCACGTCGGGATCTTGCCTCCAGTTTTCGAGATCGTTAGGCGGCTCGACATCGACACGCAGATTCGCAGGATCGGTTTTGCTGTACCAGACTGGAATGCGGTGACCCCACCAGAGTTGACGGCTGATGCACCAGTCCTGGATGTTTTCCAGCCAGTGTTGGTAAACGATTGTCCAACGCTCGGGACGAAAATGGACCTTCTCGTTGGGCCCCACCGCCGCGCGAGCTTCTTCAACCCGCGGATATTTCAGGAACCATTGCTCGCTCAAGCGCGGCTCGATCGGCACCCCGGCGCGCTCACTGAAACCGACCGTGCTGTCGTGCGGCTCTTCCTTCGCAAGCAGCCCGCGCTCCGCGAGCATTTCGCCGGCCTTTTTTCGAGCGATGAATCGGTCAAGTCCATCCAGCTCGGGCACGTTAGGGCAATTGATTTTGCCGTCTGGATGCAGAACGTCGACTACTGGCAGACCGTGGCGTTGACCGATTTCAAGATCGAGTTTGTCGTGGGCGGGAGTCACCTTGAGCACACCGGTCCCAAATTCCGGGTCGATCCCTTCGTCGGCGATGACTGGTATCTCAGCCCGATCGAGCGGGCGCCAGACTTTCCTGCCTAACGAATTTGCGTAACGCTGATCGCGCGGGTGAACCGCCAGCGCCACATCAGCCATGATGGTTTCCGGACGCGTGGTCGCGACTTCGAGATAGCGGCCGGGTGCGTCCACTAACTCGTAGCGCACGTAGTAGAGCGTCGATTTTTGCGGCGTCGGAATCACTTCCTCGTCGGAGAGCGCGGTGAGTGCCACCGGATCCCAGTTCACCATCCGGCGGCCGCGGTAGATCAGGCCTTTGCGATAAAGATCGACAAAAGTCTGCTGCACGGCGCGCGAATAAGCGGGATCCATCGTGAAACGCTCGCGCGACCAATCGCAGGAGCAGCCGAGCCGTTTCAACTGCTCGATGATGATTCCACCATGTTTTTCTTTCCACGCCCAAACTCGCCTGACGAACTCGTCGCGTCCGAGATCGTGGCGCGTCTTTTTTTCCTCCTTGCGCAGCTGCCGCTCCACCACGGTCTGGGTGGCGATGCCGGCGTGGTCGACGCCCGGCAGCCAGAGCACTTCCTTGCCGAGCATCCGGGCGCGACGGGCGAGGATGTCCTGAATGCTGTTATTGAGAACGTGACCCAGGGTGAGGACGCCGGTGACATTAGGCGGAGGGATGACGATGGAATAGGCTGGCTTCTGCGAGCGAGGGTCGGCTTGGAAATAGCCTGCGCCTAACCACTGCGCATACCATTTCGCCTCGACCGCCGCCGGTTCGTAAGCCTTTGAAATCTCCGTCATGGGCTGCAATCATCGAAGAGCGCACCGCGATTGCAAAACGAAAACCGGCGCGATCCTGTGCTAGACTTCACGCCATGGAAAGAGTGAACCTGGAGGAAAAGTTTTCCGCATTCCGTGAACATTGGCGACCGAAAGTCGTGGCGGAGCTAAACGGCCAGGAGGTGAAGCTGGCGAAGTTTCAAGGCCAGTTTCTCTGGCATCATCACGAGGCCGGAGATGAATTGTTTTTGGTATGGCGCGGACGCATGCAAGTGGAGTTTCGCGACCGCGTCGTCACCCTGGAGCCGGGCGAACTTCTCCTCGTCCCGCGCGGAGTCGAACATCGGACCTCTTCCGACGAAGAGACGGAAGTGATTCTTTTCGAGCCGGCCGCGACATGCAACACCGGCGATCAAATCGATCCGACGCTGACCGCGCCGAACGGGATTCGCGTCTGAGTCCGCGACCGACAAAACGTTCCAGATTCGCGCTCCGCCCCGGGACTGGCTTTCCCGCTCCGAGCAGACGGCGGTCAAACGAGCGAGATCTGCCAACCGTTCGTTAGGCAGAAGGCTGCAAATATTTTGCGAGGAAGTTCTCCATCGCCTCGTAGAAATCGAAACGATTCTCTTCGTTGTGAAAACCGTGGCCTTCGTTCTCTTTCACCATGTATTCGACGTCGACGCCCCGCTTTTTCAGAGCCGCGACCATCTGATCTGACTCCGCCTTGTTCACCCGTGGATCATGCGAGCCCTGCGCGACGAAGAGAGGCGTTTTGATCTTGTCCGCGTGCATCGCGGGCGAGACGGCTTCCATCATGGCCTTATCTTTTACTGGATCGCCCACCATGGCGTGCATCTGATCGAGGAACGGCTTCCAGTACGGCGGGATGGTATTCATGAAGGTAAACATGTTGGCGACACCGACGTAATCGACCGCAGCCGCATAGAGATCGGGGGTAAAGGTAACGCCGGCGAGAGTGGCGTAGCCGCCGTAACTGCCACCATAAATGGCAACCCGCTTCGGATCGGCAATGCCTTGCTTGACCAGCCACTGCACGCCGTCAGTGATGTCATCCTGCATCTTTTGTCCCCACTGCTTGAAAGAAGCTTCCCAAAATTTGCGTCCGTAACCGGTCGAGCCACGGAAGTTCATTTGCAGAACGGCGTAACCGCGATTGGCAAGAAACTGAACTTCCGGATTAAAACCCCACGTGTCGCGGAACCACGGACCACCATGCGGATTAATCACCACTGGCAGATTCTTCGCTTCTCGCCCGAGCGGCAGGGTGAGATAGCCATGAATCGTTAGACCGTCGCGGCTTTGGTATTCGATCGGTTTCATGTGCGCCAGCTGGCCTTCATTTAACCAGGGCGCGACGTCGACCAGCTTCGTCAGGCTGCCATTCGTTGCGTCGTACAAGTGCCGCGAACCCGGCGAGCGATCGTCGCTCGCCATGACGATAAATTTGTCTTCCGCCTTGTCGTTCGCCACGACCTCGACTTCGTAACCCGGCAACTTTTGCGCGAGCGTCTGATACATTTGCTCGGTTTGCGGGTCGAAAAACTTCCGCTCCGGTTTCCAGGTTGTGAAGGTGGCAAAGGTGATCACCTTGCGCTTCTTCGAGTAAGCCAGTGAATCGACATCCACCTCCGGATTTTCATAAAGTTTCTCCAGTTCCTTCCCGGTGTTCGGATCGATCATCACCACCGCCTGGCGGTCGCGGCCGATGTTAGAAATCGCATAGAGATTTTTATTGTCGAAGGTGTAAAACTGCGGCCCGAGCGCTTCACGGAAATCAGTCGTGAGCACTTTCTTGAATGGCGTCTTCTCGTCCGGACGCGTCAGTAGACTGGCATTGACGCCGTCCGTCTCGGTCGCCGCGCGAATCACTCCGGCGTGATCCGTGATCCAGCGATCCACCTTGCCCGGATTCTGCGCCACCATCTTCATCTCGCCCGTCTCGACGTTGATGCGAAACGCGTCGAACACTTCCGGGTTGCGTTTGTTCAGAGTGATCAGCATGTCGCTCTCGGAGACATCCTGAAGGTCATCGATGATGTCGCTGCGCACTTTCGGAAACGGTGTCAGATCTTTCACTTCGCTGGTCTTGAGATCGACGCGCTTGAGGTGGAAATTTTCGTCGCCCTTCGTGTCCATCGCATAAACGACGAATGCGTTTGCCTTCCAGGCGTAGGTGCGGATGTCGCGGTCTTTCTCACTCGTCACCCGTTTGGCTTCCCCGCCGTCGGTCGGGCGAACGAAGATGTTCATTCGGTTTTCCCACGGCTGCAGAAACGAGAGCGTCTTTCCGTCCGGGGAAATATCATAGCCGCGGCTGACTGGGTTTTTGAAGAAATCGCGCAGCGGAATCTTCGGCGGGATCGCATTGGATGCGCCCTTCGTGGCTGTGTCCGAAGCCGCAGTCGAGGAAACTGCACCTGGAGTTGTCGATGGAGTTTGCGCCAGCACGGCGATAGCAAAAAGGGCCACGATGATATAGGCGATAACGAATTTCATAGCAGTTAGGGATAGGATGCAGCGGGGGTTCCGTTTGGATTCAACATTTTAGGAACCAGAGATTCAAGTTCTCTTCGCTCGCCGTCCAGGAATGCCTTCAGGGCAGCGAAGAAACGCGCGGAGTTGAAGCATGTGCCGGATTGAATGGGACTTGTTCTCTCGAGCGGTGCCCGTTTTCGCCCCCGCTCGCTTTTCCGTTATGATCTCCGTGATGCGCTCGTTTCCCGTCATCGTTAGGCTCGGTTGCGCGCTTTCGCTTTTGCTCACCGGCTGCTCGCGGCAGGGAACTGCCCGGCAAGCACCCACCCAGTTCATTAAAGGTATGACCGTTTCCGCCCAAACCTGGGGCTGGGAATGGGCCACGCCGCAAATGGCGCAAACGCTGGATGAGCTAAGATCGTTAGGCGTCAACAGCATCGCCATTCATCCCTATGCCCAGATCGAGAACGACGGCCACGTCCGTTTCCGTAACAATGATGACTTCCGTCACATCACCGTACCGCTCGACTGGGCGCGCGAGCGCGGATTATCGGTCATGCTCATCCCGCACATCGCCTACTGGGGCACAAAATTCCTCTGGCGGGGCGAGATCAACTTCCAGACCCAGGAAGAATGGGATCGCTTCTTCGGCGACTACGAAACCTGGATCGTGCAGATGGCGAAACTGGCCGAAGCACACGGCGCGCAAACCTTCTGCATCGGACTCGAGTTTACCTATGCGCAAAAGTTCGACGCGCGCTGGCGTAGGATCATTGCCGCCATTCGCCAGGTTTATCACGGTCAACTCACCTACGGCGGTAACTGGGATAGCTTTCAGGAAGTGACCTTCTGGGATGCGCTCGATTACCTCGGCGTGCTGGCCTATTTCCCCCTAACGACAAGCCCTAACCCCGCTGAGTCCGAAATCGCGGCCGCCTGGAAGGGCAAATGCATCGAACTTGCCAATTACTCAAAGACGCACGGCGGAAAGAAATTCCTTTTCGTCGAAGTCGGCTACAACTGCAGCGCTCGCGCCGCGGCCGAGCCGTGGGCTTTCAAGACAGGCGGCGAACATGCGGAAGAAGTGCAGCAGCGTTGCATCACCGTCGCGCTCGACCTGCCGCGGCACTGCCCGCAGATCGCTGGAATGTATTGGTGGAAATGGTTTCCTGACCTGCCCACCCACGAGGAGGAAAACTACCGGCTGCAAACTCCCGCGATCAAAGCCCTCATTGCAAAGCATTGGAAACAGTAGGCGCAACTTTGCACGTTTATTTCCCCAAAGTTCCGCCCTGTTACTCCGGAAATTTCTACAACTTCAAAACAAGCCATCTAGAATTTACGATCAGGCGACGGTCAGTCGCCAAAACTGCCGACGGCAGGCTAGACCTTGCGACCAAACTTCTTTTCCAGTTCGCCTAACGAAATCTGGATCATCGTTGGGCGACCGTGTGGGCAGCAGTACGGCAGCTCGCAATCCAAAAGATCGCGAATTAATTTCTCCACCTCCGCGTTGCGCAGATAATCGTTCGCTTTGACCGCGTGCCGGCAGACCGTTTTCGCGATCATCTCTTCCCCCAGGCGCGCGGGCGAAGCGGCGCGGCTGGCGGATTTCAAGCCATCGATCACGTCCTGCAAGAGTCGCGCCGGATCGGCTCCACTGAGAAATGGCGGCAGACTCTCGAGTTTGAAGCTCTGTCGCCCAAACTCCTCTACTCCAAGCCCCATCTTTCGTAACGTCCCAAGATTACGCTCCAGCCATTCCGCGTCGCGCGGCGCCAACTCGATGATCTGCGGGAGCAAGAGACGCTGCGACGGCACACCTTTCGCCTCGATCCGTCGTCGTAATTCCTCGAAGAGAATTCGCTCGTGCGCCGCGTGCTGATCGACCAGAACCAGGCCATCCGCATTTTCCATCAGGACGTAGAGCTTGTTCAAAATGCCGAGAATGCGAAATTGATGCTGATTGGCAGGAGCCCTTTGTTCGTTAGGCTGAAAATCGTCTCTTAGTGGTGGTGGCGTTATTTCAACCGGAAGCCGCGCCTGTTCTGCGTCGTTAGGCAAAGGAAACACCGGCCGAGGCGGCGCCGGCGTCGGGACGCTTTCCGAGGCAGGAGCACGAAATTGTTCCTGCCAACTCTCGCGATCGCTCGAGAGCGTGCGCCGGATGGCGGCCACCACCGCTTCGCGCACTCCGTTCGGATCACGAAATCGCACCTCGCGCTTCGCCGGGTGCACATTGACGTCCACCTCCGCCGGCGTGACCCTTAGAAAGAGAAAGGCAACCGGATATTGCCCCTTCATAAGAGCGGTGTGATAGCCCTCCTTTAATGCCGCGCCCACGACTGCGCTCTCGATCGCGCGTCCATTGACAAAGACAAACTGCTGCGCCCGGCTGGCCCGACTGACTCCTGCCTGCCCGATGAAACCACTCACCGCGATTTTGCCATGCGGCGCCGGATCGACCTCGAGCAGGCGCGCGAGCAGCTCATTCCCGAGCAAATCACGAATGCGATCACGCAAACCGCGAGTAGCGGGAAGGTGAAAGATTACCTTCTCGTCGCGCACAAACGAAAACGCTACTTCCGGGTGGGCGAACGCCTGAAGATGGAGCTGGTGCTCAATGTTGCGCGTCTCGGTGTTTTCCGAGCGCAAGAATTTTCGACGCGCCGGCAAATTGTAAAAAAGCGATCGCACCTCGACCTGCGTCCCCGGTGCTTCACCGCCATCGCGCACCGTCTCAAGCTTTCCTCCCGAAACAACAATTTCCGATCCGGCGACAGCTTCTTTTTCCCGTGTCGTGAGGCGGAAACGCGCCACGCTTGCAATGCTGGGCAAAGCCTCTCCTCGAAATCCGAGCGTTTCCACAGTCGCGAGATCCGCCGCTGTGCGAATCTTGCTCGTGGCGTGCCGTTCCAGACAAAGAAGCGCGTCGTCCCGATCCATCCCAATTCCGTCGTCGGTAACGCGAATAAGTGAAATTCCACCGCGCCGAATCATGACCTCGATCGAGCGCGCCTGAGCGTCGAGACTGTTCTCGACCAATTCCTTGACCACGGAAGCCGGCCGCTCAATCACTTCGCCGGCCGCCACCTGACTGGCGAGCGTGTCGGAAAGAAGCTGGATGCGGCTCATGTCCGCCCAACTCTAAAATCGGACGCGGGCTTTGCGAATGAAAACCGGCCGAGTCGTGTTCGTCCACTCAAACCCACCACGCTTCGATGCACCCTATGATGAATCATCCACCCGCTCATACTCGTTAGGCCAATATGCAGGCCGAAGATCTCAGACTTGAAAGATCAGGCTGCAACAGGTCACGCCTCCTTCCGCTTTCTGTAGTTCCGAGACATCGACCGCGCGGATGGAAAATCCTCGCGCTTGAAGCAGCGCTTGTGTCCGTGGAAATGCAGTGGGCATAATTACCTCGCCATTCAACACGAGGACATTCGCCGCCGCCGGCTCTTCCTTGGGGACATCGATCAACTCGAATCGGCGCAAAGGTTGCCAGTCGATCAAAGACCGATTGAGCAGGATCCGGTTGTTCCCGAGATAGGAGCATGCGCTCTTTAAGTGCAGGCAATCCATTACCGCCACCGGCGTTACCTGATACTCATAGCTCTGTAAAAGAGCGTGCAACTGGTCGATCGCATCGCGGCTGGTGCGGCGCGATACTCCGACAAAGAGGGAGCGCTCTGCCCGCAGGACATCGCCACCATCAATGGTTGCAGGATCGGCAAGAAAGATTAAGGGCCGATAGCGGGCAAGCGCGGTCGCGATGCTCTGACTTTCCGGTCGCCGGCTTGCAGCGCCCATATTGGTTATGACCGCCACTTCGTCCAGGGCAAGTGCGGTATCTTCCACGAAAACCGCGTCGGGAAGTGCCGGTTCAGCCGGCAGCGAAACCACTCTCGCTCCCAAGGCGGAGAGACACTGCTCATAGTCCTGGTGCTGCGCGATGGCACGCGCCAGATCGATCTGGTCGCGCGCGTGAAAGGATAGCTCGCAATGATTAATACTCGGGCTAACTTCGCGCGTGACTGCCAGCAATGACACGGCGAGATAATCTTCCCACCTCTAAGGTGAAGCAAGTTACGAAAAGTGATATCTCTGAAGTCGTGACAACAGAACTCCTTCTCAATATCTCTGACTATGCTCGCGCGGCGCAGAGCAAACTGACGCGGCCAGTCCTGGATTATTACGAAGGGGGCGCGCTTGATGAAATCACCTTGCGCGAAAACACGGCCGGCTGGGAGCGGCTCAAACTTTATTATCATGTCCTCGCCGGAGTCACGGCCCGTGATCTGCGCACGACCCTGCTCGGGCAGGCGGTATCCACGCCGATCGCGATCGCGCCAACAGCCTTTCACAGGCTCGCCTGTGCCGAAGGGGAAATCGCGACCGCTAAAGCAGCGCGAGCAGCGGGCGTCCTTTTCATCCTGAGTTCGCTTTCCAATACTGCGATGGAATCGGTCTTTGCCGAGGCCGCGAGTCCACGCTGGTTTCAGCTCTATGTTTATAAGGATCGCGCCATCACGGCAGACTTAGTGCAACGCGCCGAGGCCGCCGGTGCGGAAGCTATCGTCCTGACGGTCGATGCGCCGGGACTCGGCACGCGAGAGCGCGACGCGCGCAACCGCTTTCGCTTGCCGAATGATCTGAGAATTGAAAACCTTTGTTCGTTAGGCAAGGGCAGCGTCCACGCCGTGGAGGGTTCGGGATTGGCGGCCTATGTGCGGGATAACTTTAAACATGACCTGAGCTTTGACGATCTCGATTGGCTGGCGAGCGCAACCCGTCTGCCGGTGGTAGTGAAAGGAGTTTGCCGCGGCGATGATGCCTGCCGCGCCGTAAGCCACGGCGCGAGGGGACTTGTCGTTTCCAATCACGGTGGACGCCAGCTCGATACTGCGCCCCCGACCTGCGAAGTGCTGCCCCGCGTGGTGGATGCTGTTGGCGAAGATTGCGAAGTTTATGTCGATGGCGGTATCCGGCGCGGCAGTGATATCTTGAAAGCCATCGCGCTGGGAGCGCGCGCCGTCCTCGTTGGACGTCCAATCCTTTGGGGACTATCGGTCGCCGGAGAACGAGGTGTTCGCCACGTGCTGGAGATTCTGGGACGTGAGTTAGACGAGGCGATGCTCCTTTGCGGCTGCTCAACACTTCGCGACATCAACCGTGGGCTGCTCACGGGTTGAATTGCACTCTGCGGTGCACGAAAATGGGTTAGGAAATCCTCGGTCTAGTGGGATGATCTCAACATGTCGACAGAACGCGATTACGTCCTCGGGACGCACGACGAAGAACTGGCGCGCCTTGGCTTGCAACACCGGGTCTGGCGGTCAGTCGCATTGAATTGCTGGCAACAGGCTGGCCTTACAGTCGGCAGTCATGTTCTCGACCTCGGCGCCGGCCCGGGCTATGCCGCCGTCGATCTCGCCGAGATTGTCGGACCCAACGGCAAAGTCGTTGCCGTCGAGCGCTCGGCTAACTTCGTCCGTGCCTTTGAGGAAAGACGGCGAGCTCGTGGCCTAACGAACATTGAAATTCACGAGTTGGATCTGATGACAGACGCGTTGCCGGATGGTCCTTATGACTTTTCCTGGTGCCGCTGGGTGGCATCTTTTGTGAGCGACCCAGAGTTGCTCGTGCAGAAACTGGCGCGCGCCATGCGGAAAGGCGGCGTGGCCATGTTTCAGGAATACGGACATTATCTTACCTGGCGATTCATCCCACGTTTGCCGAGCCAGGAACGTTTCGCCCAGGAAGTCAAGGCAAGTTGGGCGGCGGCGGAAGGAAAAGCGGATGTCGGACTCGACCTGCCCGCCTACCTAACGAGTAATGGGTTCCAGCTTCGGTCAGTAGTGCCGCGCATCTACTGCGTCGGTCCAAATGATTATATGTGGCAGTGGCCGGCGTCCTTTATCGACATAGGTCTGGCGCGGCTGAAAGAGCTGGGCCGCATAGATGCCGACTTCGCCGCAGAATTGAAGCGAGAGATCGCTCTCGCTCAGAAAAACCCGGACTCCATCGTTATTACCCCGCTCGTGCTTGAGATTACGGCGGAAAAAGCAGGTTGAGATTTCCTGATGCCTTGGACTCTTTCTCATCCAGCTGCTGTGTTGCCTTTGCGGCGTTACACGCCCACACCACTTAACCTGGGGGCGCTTATCATCGGCAGCATGACGCCGGATGTCGGCTACTACATCGATCGGTTTGATCTCGCCATCTTCTCCCACACGCTCCTGGGCAGCCTGACCTGTTGCCTTCCGATCGGGATCATCATGCTCCTGCTATTCTATGTTTTTGCGCGGCCAATCTGTTATTCCCTCCCCTCACCCCATCGTCAGGCACTCCTCCCGATCTGTCCAAGTCCTACCGCTGGCATCAAGGAATGGGCTATTCTTTTGCTTTCCCTTCTGATCGGGGCGTGGACCCACAATTTCTGGGATGCCTTTACGCATGAGGGTGGATGGTTCGTTCTCCGTATTCCGTGGTTACAGGAACCGGCCTTTAATATCCGCTCCACTACCGTTTATGTCTTTTTGGTTTTGCAGGAACTTTCAACGCTTGTCGGATTCGTCATCGTTGCCATTGCCTATTGGCTCTGGTTACGCCGCCAACGTATAACTCCGACATCCGAGTCCGATCTTTGGCGCTATCTGTTTTGGCCCGGAGTCTTCCTTCTCTCCCTGGTTATAACCTTTCCCAGTGCCATTCACTACGCCAAGACTGCGGGCCATCATGACTTCCGTTACGTGCGCTCGATCTTATTCCGGGAAGCGATTTACGCTCCCCTCGTAATCCTGCCGACCAGCCTGGCTGCGACCTCCATCATTTACCTCCGCCGTTTTCGGTCGAACTCACAGCCGTTACCACCCATGCCGACATCCACAAAGTATGAAAGCCAGGTATGACGTAGTGATTCTCGGCGCCGGGCACAACGGTCTCGTCGCCGCCGCCTATCTCGCCCGAGCGGGTCTTCGTGTCCTGATGCTGGAGAAAAACGATTATATCGGTGGCGCCACCACATCGCAGCAGGTCTTTCCTGATTATGAAGCCTGGCTCTCCCGTTATTCCTATCTCGTTAGTCTTTTCCCGCAAGAGATAGTTGCGGATCTCGGGTTAGCCTTCGAGTTACGACGTCGCTCGACGGCTTCCTACACTCCTTATCTTAGGAGTGGACAGCATAGCGGCTTGCTCCTCAGCAATGTCTCCGAGGACGCGAGTCGTCGCTCGATGAACGAACTAACGGGAAGCGAAGCTGAGTTCGACGCAATGAAAAGCTTTTACCGTCTGGCGGCCGTTTTTGCCGAGCAGGTTTGGGAGACTATGTTGAAGCCGCTTGAATCAAAGGCCGATTTTCGGCAGCGTTTTGCCGCCAGCGAAGCTGGGCGAGAGTCATGGCGTAGTTTGGTGGACGAGCCGCTCGGTTGTGCCATCGAACGCTACCTCCAGGATGACCTCGTGCGCGGCCTGGTGTTGACTGACGGCAAGATTGGCGTCTTCACTCATCCGCACGATGAATCGCTCATTCAGAATCGTTGCTTCCTTTACCACCTTATCGGCAACAAGACGGGCGAGTGGAAAGTGCCGGTGGGGGGAATGGGCCACATCGCGCACGAACTGGAACAGGCCGCCCGCAGACACGGAACGGAGATACTGACACGGGTGGATCTGCAGCGCCTCGACTGTTCAGGCGCAAAAAGAACAGTTGCTTTTAGCATCGATGGCAAGGATGAGACGGTCGAAGCTCGATTTCTCCTTGTCAATTTTGGCCTTAACGTTCTCGCCAGACTGACCGGCCAGCGTTACAACCCCGATCCGACTAACGACGGTTCAGTGTTCAAGATCAACATGCTGTTACATCGTCTTCCCAAGTTGAAGGATGAAAAGCATGAGCCGGTAGATGCTTTCCGTGGCACGTTTCATATCGACGAAGGCTATGAAGAGATGAGTCTTAGTTATCGGCAAGCAAGCGAAGGATGCCTGCCTGATAAGATTCCAAGCGAGATTTACTGTCATACCTTGACCGACGACAGCATTCTTTCGCCGGACCTTCGAAGGAAAGGGTTTCACACCTTGACGCTTTTCGGAATTGATACTCCATGGTCCCTTTTCACCCAGAATAACGAAACGCAACGTGAGAAGGCGGAATCGGGTTTCATCGAAGGATTGAACCGCTGGCTGGGCGAACCGTTGCAGGGTTGCCTGGCGCGCGCAAGCGACGGGAGTCTATGCATCGAAAGCAAGAGTCCTCTGGATATCGAAGAGTCGCTCGGACTTTATCGCGGAAACATTTTTCAGAACGCCCTTACGTTTCCCTTCGCCGAAACCAAGGAAGACGTTGGGCGATGGGGAGTCGAGACCGACTATGACAACATCTATCTTTGTGGTTCGAGTGCCCAACGCGGCGGGGCGGTGAGCGGGATACCGGGTCATAACGCCGCGATGAAGGTCCTGGAGCAACTCAAGGCGTCTTAGCTTTCGTGGCACAGGCAAACAGCGGGCTTCCTTTGGCCGGCATGGTTGTCTCTTTTCTATTAACTATTCGTGAAGTGAAATGATCTCGAAGAAATAAGCAGTCAAAGGCGCAATAGTCGGGAGTGGCAGGCCGCTACTGCTTTCCAGCGACGAACGAATGGCCGTTAACTTCAGGGCTCCCGCAAGTCGCTCGCGGAGACTCCAGCTATCTTCGTTAGGTGCCAACTGCAACCACTGAATTGACTCGAGAGGAAACACAATGTGCGTCTCCCGTAGCTCGCTCGTCGGATGCAGGTTGACCACGACAAGAAAGCGCTGGTCGGATACAGCGTCGTAACGCAGGAAGGCATAGAGCCAATGGCCACCGGCTGGCTCCGCCCCGACCTGGCCGAAATTCGGATTGTGAAGGTTGGCCGGATTCAAAGCAAAGAAGCCACCGTTCCGGAAAGCGGGCTCGTTAGTGAGAGTCAACAAACGTCGATAGCTCTCTCTCAGGCTGATCTGCTCCGCGGAGAGTCTGCCTCCGTCATACTTATGTGCGTTCGTCCATTTCACCACCTCCGGCATCGACCAATAGTCGAAGATCGAGGTACGTGTGTCGTCACCGCCAAACCCTTCCGCGCCCGAGCCCGGTTCACCCACTTCCTGGCCGTTGTAGAGCATGACGGAGCCCTGCCCGATACTGAACAGAATTGCTGCGACGACGCGGCCGACATTCATTCCTACACCACCCCAATTTCCTCTGCTAGCGAGCCGCACTTCGTCGTGATTCTCTGCGTAGCGGACTGAGTTTCCGAAAATGAAATCGTCCGAGCGAGCGCGATCAAGATCATTCGCCCAACCGGTACCGTCGTAGATGCTCTTGATTGCCTTGTAACTGGGATCGTCATAGACGGCGTCGAAGCCGGCATCGAGAAGCTCAACCATCACATTCGATTTTCCGTAACGGAGTTGTGAGATAATCGGGTCGTTGCCTGATACCCGGGCCGGGTCGCCATCATAAGCTTCGCCGATGAAAACTACGGAGGAATCGCGGGTGCGAGAGCGCGCGATGAGCCATTTCCAAAACTCTGGAGGCACCATGTGCGACATGTCGCAGCGAAAACCATCCACGCCCATGGCCTGCCAATAGGCGATGATCTGGTCCATCTTTGTCCAGGTGTCCGGGACAGGCGTGTCGGGATGCAGTGCGCTCGGATACGCGCGCTGCTTTGCGGGATCGGTGAAGTCGAAGCCATAGTTAAGCTTGACGGTTTCATACCAGTCACTCAGACTGGGCGTCCAACTCGCAACATTATTGCCAGTAACTCTGCCGTATTCCTTTTCACCGTCGTATCGTCCGTCGCATTTCAAACCGCGTAACTTACAGGTCGGGCTCAGTGGAATTCCATTCTCCCAGGTCGGTAGCTTCAAGGGTGGGCCAGCAGAAGCCGGCTGGAGATAGAAGAAGTTGTTCGACGGGTCGAAGAATCTTGTCCGGTCGTCTCTGACTCCGAAATTGCTTTCCGGTTTGATATCGGAGTGATAACAGCGCGCAACGTGGTTCGGAACGAAATCGATCAGCCCTCGAAGCTGATGCCGGTGTAGCCGGTCAAGAAGCGCCTTAAACTCCTCAAGCCGCTTCCCTGGATCGACCGCGTAATCAGGACAAACATCGAAATAGTCTTTGATCGCATAAGGACTACCGGCAATTCCCTTGAGCAAGTCCGGATCATCCGCCGGATGCCCGATATCGAAATGATCTGTCCCGGTGGCTTGCTCCAAGACGCCCGTTAGCCAGAGGTGGGAGAAACCGAGCTGTTGCAGCGAAGCCAGGGCGGCATCGTTGATGTCGTTGAACTTTCCGACGCCATTCTGGGTCATGGCGCCGTTAGGCAGGCGGGTCTCATTCGTGTTTCCGAACAACCTGACGAAAAGCTGATAGATACGCGGCCGTTCTGTGTCATTGCCATGGCGTGCGCGCAGTTTAATCCTCGGCGCGGCTTTAACGCGGCAATCAACCTCCCAATAATATGGGAGATATCTGTCGCCTTCCCCGGGTGCAACCGCCGGATCGTGCGCGGCAATGAGTCTTCCCCAGGTATTCTCGCGAAAGTCTTTGGCGTAAACCGCAACGGCAAGCTTGTCGGGCAAGGTCGATTGTGGAAGGCGAAGCGTGAAAGTTTTTGCATCCCAGACGACGTCATCAGGCGAATCCTGGCGATCACTCCACGTCCAATGTTCCCAGCGGCGTTGGAACACTTTGTCGACCGGCTCGTTCATCTGCACGAGGTAAAGGTGGTCAGCCTGAAAAGGCAGAAACACTGTCGAGCCTTCGAATTTCTCCGCGAACGGAACTACCGCCGAACCCACTCCCTTGCCGGCAGAAAGAGCGACAAAGAGACTGCGACCGGGTCCAAGGTCGGCGCCGGGCAAAGAGATTGAGAGCCGATTATTGGCGACGCCGAACTCAGCCGCGAAAAGAGTCATCTCTCAAAGTGCCAGAAGCTAAGAGGCATCTTGCGCATCAGTGGCGAAAACGGCGCGAGGTTAGCAAAGCGCGAATTCTTCAGGCAAGGCTGCAACTGTTGTGGATGGCAAATCGCCGGTAAAACCGCCGCGCTTCTGCGTCCCGTTGAGGCTGGACCTTGGTGTAATCTCTAGCCTGGCATTTTCGCCAGCTTCATTAACTCGTTAGGCGTGGACGCCGCGTCAAGGTTCCAGGCGACATCGAGCAGGCTGCGCGCGCCTTTTTCCCCCAAGGCGGGCACAACCAGCGAATTGAACTTGCCCTCCAATTGCTCGTCGCTCACCGGATTAAGAGCGTTGCCTAATGGATAGTCGATCCGCTTCGTCAGCATACTGCCATCCTGCAATGTGACGTGCACGATGTTTGCGACCGCTTTGGCGTAAAGCGAGGTCAACTCGTCGTTGCGCTGCACCGTCACTTCCTCGAGAAACTTCCAAATCGCCGGGTCCGTGAAACGCTCGGGCTGAAATTGCTTCTCAGTGACTTCGCCATCGATAAGCGCAATCGCGGTAATGTAAGGCAGGCTGTGATCGGCGGTCTCGCGTGTTTCCGGTTTCCATTTTTCCGCTTCGCTCCCGATGATATCGACGGAGGCATCATGACTCTCGATCCGCACCGATTGGATTTTGGCCGGATCGCCGATCTCTTTGCGCAGGAAAAGAGCGGCTTCGATCGCGCTCTGGCTGTGATATTCCGCCGGCCAATACTTGATGCTCGTCTTGAGAATCATGGAAGCGGTCCCTTCGTTCACGTTCTTTTCGTTAGGCCGTTTCACGAAGACCTGGCCGACATCGCCTAATGACACTCCAAGTTCTTTCTCGAATCCCATCGCGCCCTCGAAGATTGGTGCCGGACCTGTCATGCCCGCGCGGGCAAGAAGGGCGGCATAGACACCGCAACGCGCTGCGTTGGCAAAGGCGACGCCTTTCCAGTGCGACAGCTCTCCGACCCGCGCCTGCCGAAGCGCCGCGCAATTGACACCTGCGATGTTAACAGCGTGACGCGTTTTCTCGGGATCAAGTTTCATCAATCGCGCTGCGGCCATTGCGGTGGAAAACGCGCCATAGGTCGGGTGATCCCAGCCGCGCGCGCGAATGCTGGCGGCATCGCAAAAGCGGCATTGCACTTCGTAGGCGAGCGCGACCGCGGTGATCAGGTCGCGACCATTCGCACCGACGCTTTCGGCGACCGCGAGCGCGGCGGCAATGTTGTCACTCGGGTGTGCCGGTTCCTTCGAGAGATAGGTGTCGTTATAATCGAAATAGCGAATGCAACAGCCGGTCGCGAAGGCTGCCCAATCCGGTGGCGCCTTGTGCGCGGTGCCGATAATCGTGCCGCCATTTTTCGCCGAAAACTCGGAGGCCACCTGGCGCGCGATGACACACGGCTCCTCATTCCACGCGCCGAGGGCGCAAGCGAAGGAATCAATCACCCGCCGTTTCACTTCGTGCACCACCTCCGGCGCGAGGTCTTCGTAGTTAAGAGAACAGGCGTATTCGGCGAGGCGATGAGCGAGTGATTTGGACATGGTGGAAAGATCGGAAGGCCCAATCTGGCGACTAAACGCAACGCGGCAACTATGAAGCCGACGCGTTCCCGCGCCGTGTTCAGTCAACACCTAACGCGATTCGATGAAATGGGCGGACGGTGCGTCGAGTTCCAGAGAATTCCCGCGTGGCATCCACGCAATCCATGGTTAAGTCTACCCTCCCATGAGCAAAGTTTATCCTGACGCCAAAACCGCCCTCGACGGCCTGCTACACGACAACATGACCATCGCCGCCGGTGGCTTTGGGTTATGCGGGATTCCAGAAAATCTGATCACGGCGTTGCACGATAGCGGCGTGAAAGGCCTGACAATCGTCGGCAACAACGCCGGGGTAGACGACTTCGGGATGGGCGTGCTGCTGCAACGCCGGCAAGTGAAGAAAGTCATGGCCTCGTACGTCGGTGAGAACAAGGAATTCGAGCGCCAGGTCCTGAGCGGCGAGCTCGAGCTGGAGCTAATCCCACAAGGGACCCTCGCGGAAAGATTGCGCGCCGGCGGCGCCGGAATTCCAGGCTTTTACACGCGCACAGGTTTCGGCACAAAGCTGACCGAAGGTAAGGAGACAAAGAAATTTGGTGACCTCGATTATGTCCTGGAACCGGGAATCAAGGCCGAGGTGTCGTTGGTCAAGGCGTGGAAAGGCGACAAGTCGGGCAACCTTATCTACCGCAAGACCTCGCGAAACTTTAACCCCATGATCGCAAGCTGCGGCAAACTGTGCATCGCGGAGGTCGAGCATCTCGTGGAAATCGGCGAGCTTGATCCCGATCAGGTCCACACTCCCGGAATCTATGTCGATCGCATCATCGAGGGAGCGAAATACGAAAAACGGATCGAATTCCGCACCGTGCAAGGCAGCGGCAGCGCACAAAAAGCGAATCCGATACGCGACCTGCTCGCGAAACGTGCCGCGCAGGAGTTGCACGACGGCTATTACGTCAATCTCGGTATCGGCATTCCCACCCTCGTCGCCAACTACATTCCCGCCGGAATGAACGTCACCCTGCAATCCGAGAACGGATTGTTAGGCATCGGCCCGTTTCCCGAGCCCGGCAAAGAAGAGGCCGATCTGATCAACGCCGGCAAACAGACCATCACCACCCGCCCCGGCTCGGCCTTTTTCTCCAGCGCCGACTCTTTTGCCATGATCCGCGGCGGCCACATCGATCTTGCCATCCTCGGCGCCTTTGAAGTCACTGATAAAGGCGACATCGCCAACTGGATGATCCCCGGCAAAATGGTGAAAGGCCCCGGCGGCGCGATGGATCTGGTCGCAGGGGTCAAGCGAGTTGTCGTCGTGATGGAACACACTTCCAAGGACGGCACTCCAAAGATTATCAAAGAATGCACTCTCCCCATCACCGGCAAAGGCGTTGTCGATCTCATCATCACCGACCTCTGCGTCTTCGAAGTAAAAGAAGATGGCGGGTTAATCCTGATCGAGCTTCAGCCAGGCGTGAGCGAGGAAGACGTGCGCGCCAAAACCGGCGTGCCGTTTGAAGTCGCACTGAAGAGTTAGAACAAATAAGGGCCGCCCGTTACGCGGCTCTTCGGCAACTCGGAACGTGGCAGCCTTCAGTTAGCGGCGCGGACTAACCCATGTAGTAACCACCGTTCACGTTCAGCACGTGACCGGTGATGTAGCTCGCCATCGGCGAGGCGAGGAAAAGGACTGCGTCGACGATTTCGTGCACGTCGCCAAGCCGGCCTAACGGAATCTGTTTCTTGAAACTCTCCGTTACTTCGTCCGGCATTCCTTTGCTCATTCCAATGTCGATAAAACCAGGTGCGATCGCGTTCACGGTGATTTGCTGCCGGGCAAACTCGCGCGCAGAGACTTTCGTTAGGGCAATGATCGCCGCCTTGCTGGAGGAATAGTTCGCCTGCCCGAAAAGCCCCATCTGGCCGCTGACCGACGAGAGATTAACGATCCGCCCGCCCTCGCGCAGCACGGCCGCGGCTTTTTGCGTAACATTAAAAGTCCCGGCCAGGTTTACGCGCACGACGCTTTCAAACTCTTCCAAGGTGAGTTTCTTGATCGTACGATCGCGAATGATCCCGGAGTTGTTAATCAAGATATCCAGCCCGCCTAACGAGTCGCTGATCTGTTTCACCATGGCTTCGACCTGAGCGGGTTGGGTGATATCGCAATCGATCACGAGCGGATCCTTAAGCGCGGCGGCGACATTCATCGCATCGGCCTTGTTGATCCCTTCGGCGTCGCTGATGTAGTTCACCACGCAGCGCGCGCCGCGGGCGTCAAAGGCTTGAACCATCTTCGCGCCGATACCGCGAGAGCTGCCGGTGACGAGGACAATCTTGCCGGTGAAGTCGAGAGGATCGTTCATCGCGCAATCATGCCGTGCGCGGCGCAACCTTCAACCGCGAGAATGACTCCCCGCCTGCCCGCAACGAAGTGCCGGGGCAGACGGGGCGCCCGCTTAAAAAACTATCCGCTTTCTCCGAGTGTTGCCCGCTTTCCGATAGTTGTTACTATGCGCACGCATGGCTTCACCCGTTCGCATCCTCACTGCCGTCCCGATCTGCGATGGGCACGACAGCGCGATCAACACCATTAATCTTGAATTCATTCGGCACGGGATCGAAGTCGTCTATCTCGGTTTTCATCGTTATGCAGGCGACATCGTAAGGGCGGCTATTCAGGAGGACGTGGGGGCGATCGGCATCTCCAGCTACAACGGCGGCCATATCGATTTTTTCACTGAAGTCGTCAGGCAATTGCGACGCGAAGGAGCCGACGACATCGCGGTTTTTGGCGGGGGCGGCGGCACCATTACACCCGACGACGTCAAGATCATGAAACGCAAGGGCGTCGACCAGATTTTCTTCGCCGGGACTTCACTCACCGAGATGGCGGATTACGTACGCAAGCATTACGGCAAGGCGCGCAAAAAAAGGCACGAAAATCGCGATCTGGCTCTGGCTCGCGAGCTGACCGCGATCGAAGATGCCTACGCGGGCACGGGCCGCCTGAAACAATCCAAGGCACCGAAAGGAGAGCCAAAGGCCAGGGTGATCGGTTTCACAGGTCCGGGAGGCGCAGGCAAGACGACCTTGATCGATGAACTGGTGCTGCGCTTTTTGCACAATCAACCGAAAGCGCGCCTCGCGATTCTTTCGCACGATCCGAGCGTGGTGGGCGCAGGCGCATTGTTAGGCGACCGCGCCACCATGATTAACTCGCAGGACGATCAAGTCTTTATGCGCAGCATGGCGACACGCGGTCAGGCCGGTGGTCTCTCGCCCGCGACCGAGAGCTGTCTTGCCCGCCTGACGAAAGCGGACTTCGATTATGTCTTTATCGAAACCGTTGGAACCGGTCAGGAAGCGCTGCCCTTCCGGAGCAAGCTGATCGATCAGACCGTTCTGGTGATGAATCCGGATTACGGCGCGCGATTGCAGTTGCAAAAAATCGTCATGCTGGACGTGGCCGACATTGTGGTGGTGAACAAAACCGATCTCGACCGCGCCAAGGCCGCGCTCTCGGAAATCGAGCAGCGACTGACACAAAACAAGCGCGCGCAGCCAATCGTCGCCACCGTGGCAAAGCGTCACCGTGATCCAGGCGTTGATGAGTTGTATGATTTGATCACGGCGGATTCAAACCGAGGAAAAAAATGAGCAAACTGGGAGCAGTCGTAGAGGCGGTGGAGAAGCACGAGAATTTCGTGCTTAAAGAAGTGAAACGGGCGCGCACGGATGAAGCGTTTGGGCGCGAACTGAGTGGGCGTTGGGCAAAGCTCAAAGCCGATATTCCCATTTCGCGCGCGCCAACCGGTTTGCCGTTGCCCCGGCTCGCCCTGCCGGAAATCGACGAGCCAGGCGAGATTGCGCGTTATTTGTTAGGCGACGGTTTGCCGGGCGAGTTTCCTTATCTCAACGGCGCGTATCGCGAGATGTATCTGGAACCTTTACCGGAGATCGAAACCGGCAGTTACGGCCAGAAAAAATCGCCTAACGGATCGAACGGTCATGGGAAAGGTGCCAACCTAACGAAAAGCAGCGGCGCCAAAAAGCCGGAACCGACTGAAGAGCCAACCCGCCTTTTTTCCGGCCTCATGCTCGCCGAAGACACGAACAAGCGATTCCACTTTCTCAGCGCGCATCAGCGTTCGAAACGGCTCAGCACAGCATTCGACGGCCCCACCCTGTATGGAATCGACTCCGATGCTGACGGCGTTTTTGGCAAGATCGGCGAAGGCGGCGTCGCGGTCGATACCGTTGAGGACATGGTGCGGCTTTACGATGGATTTGAAGTCGGCGCGCCAAATTTCTCCGCCTCAATGACGATCAGCGGACCGGCGCCGATCATCATGGCAATGTACATCGCGGCAGCGAAACGTCGTTTCGGTGCGAAGGTGGTGCCGAACTTGCGCGGCACGATTCAGGCCGACATTTTCAAAGAAGTACAGGCGCAGAACGAAACCATCTTCCCGACCGAAGCGTCGCTGCGTTTCCTCCTCGACATGATCGAATGGACATCCGAGCACATGCCGCGCTGGTATCCAGTTTCCATCAGCGGTTATCATATCGGCGAAGCTGGGTCGACGCCGGTGCAGCAGGCGGCTTATACGCTTTCGAATGGCTTCGCTTATGTCGAAATGCTGACCGCGCGCGGTGTGCCGGTTGATCAGTTCGCGCCGCGACTTTCCTTCTTCCTCGATTGCGGCCTTGACGTGGAATACATCGCGCTCTCGCGCGTCTCGCGAAAGATTTGGGCGATTGGAATGCGCGATGTTTTTGGGGCCAGCCCGCGCGGACAAATGTTCAAGCTTCACACGCAGACGAGCGGTCGCTCGCTTATCGCGGCGGAATTCAAGAATAACCTCACGCGCACGGCGGCGGAGCTGATGCTTGCCTACATGAACGGCACAAACTCCTGTCATTCCAATAGCGCCGACGAACCATTTACCACGCCCAGCGAAGAATGGATTCGCCTCGCCGCCCATGGACAAGCCATCCTGCTCGAGGAGTCGGGGATCTTTAAGCACACCATGAACATGCTGAGCGGTTCGCCCGGAATGAAGGCGGTGGAGCGCGCGGTGGAGAAAGCGATTCTCGATGAATTTCGTGAGATTGAGTCGTTAGGCGGCGTCATGGGCGCAGTCGAGAATCGTTATCAGCGGTCGCAAATTCAAACTGCGGCGCACCGTTACGAGCAGCAGATTTACGATGGCACCCGACCCATTGTGGGGCTGACTCGCTATCGCACGCCGGATGAGGAGGCGCCCGAGATCGAGCTGGTGCGAACGCCGCGCAAGAAACAGGAATTGCAAATGCGGCGCCTAAGCCAATTCAAGAAAAAGAATGCCGCTAAATCGGAGAAGGTGCTCGCCAAGCTGGCTGCAGTTGTAGAAAGCACGGAGAACACGTTCCCGGCATTGCTCGAGGCGGTGGAAGTTTGTTCGTTAGGGCAAATCACCCAACGGCTCCAGGAAGTGGTCGGGCGTTTTCGCCCGATGGTCTAGCTCAGAACATTCAGCATCTGTTTGCTTCCCGAGTCGTTTCCGCTTCGCCGGCTACTGCCAGTCGCACTTCTCAGCGCATCAGAAAATGGATGGGCTCGTTACCCATACCTCATGTCTAGCCCCGGACACGTCCACGATCCGGTTGCGCCCTTCGAGTGAGCGAAATTGCCTAACGATTAGGATTGCGCGGCTCGCGATGGGCAAGCTTGAGCGGTTTCGCCTCCTTAAGCACGTGGCGCGCGATCACCAGCCGCTGCACTTGCGAAGTGCCTTCGCCAATCTCGCACAATTTTGCATCGCGCAGGTAACGCTCAATCGGCAAGTCACGGCTGTAGCCGTAACCGCCGTGAATCTGCATCGAGCGATCGCAAATCTTTACGGCTGACTCGGAAGCGAAGAGTTTGGCCATGGCCGATTCTTTGGTTGTCGTCTGACCCTCGTCCTGAAGGGAGGCGGCGTGCATCGTCATCACTTCGGCTGCTTCCAACTCCATCGCAGAATCGACCAGCATCCATTGGACGGCCTGGAAATCGCCGATCGCATGGCCGAATTGTTTGCGCTGGTTAGCATAGGAATTGGCACGCTCGAAGGCCGCTTCTGCGATGCCGACCGCGAGGGCCGCGATCCCGATCCGTCCTCGATCGAGCATGGTCAGGGCTTGTTCGCGGCCGCGACCGCGTTCGCCTAGTAATTCCGCTTTTGAATTCTCGAAACGCAGCTCGGCCGTATCGCTCGCCCGCATTCCATAGGTGTGAATCTTGCGCACTGGCGTGACCTGATCCTTGAGGGTGATGAAGGCGCTGATCTCATTCTTCCCTTTCTCCGTCTTACCGGTCGTGGCCATGACCACGAGCAAATCGGCCGTCCTGCCGCTGGTGATGAATTTCTTCAGACCATTGATCCGCCAGCCGTCGCCATCGGAGGCGCCGGTGGTCTCGATTCCGCCGGTGTCGCTGCCGGCATTCGGTTCGGTTAGAGCCCAGGCACCTATCCAATCGCCATTCGTCAGGCGCGGAAGATATTTGCGCTTTTGCTCTTCGCTGCCGAAGCGGGCGATTTGGCCGACGGCAAGCGCGTTGTGGGCCGCAATGTCCATGGCAAGGGCGGCATAGGCCTTGCCTAGTTCTTTGATCGCGAGCGCTACCGTCACGTAGCTGAGATTCTGGCCGCCGTACTCCTGCGGCACCGCCATTCCCATTATCCCGATCGCGCCGGCTCGAGTGAAAACCTCCCGGGGCAACTGTTCGTCGTGATCCCATTGGTCCGCTTGGGGCATGACTTCGTCGCGCGCGAAAACAGAGACTTGATCGAGAAAAGCACGTTCGCGATCGCTCAGCGGATGTTGGAGAATCATGAAGCGAGGCTAAGGCGGTGAGGCGCGCGAGCGAAGGAAAAACATCCTGCAACAGGGGCAGGCGGCTATTCTGAATTCTCAGGAGCGATGATGGGGCGGGATTCCGATTGTGGGGCAATCGAAGCGCACATTATGCTCGGCGCGAGTCATGACTTCCTTGCCAATAGACGCCGAAATAGGCGCACGGCGGCGCATTGCCTGGCGGCTCCTGCCCTTTCTCTTTCTCCTTTACGTCGCGAACTACCTCGACCGGACGAACATCGCTTACGCCACTCTCGGGATGAAAGGAGATCTTCGCCTGAGCGACTCCGTCTTCGGTACAGCGAGCGGAATCTTCTTCATCGGTTATTTTGCGCTGCAAATCCCGGGCGCTCTTTTGGTGGAACGCTGGAGCGCGCGACGGTTGCTTTCGCTCACCCTTATCACGTGGGGCGTGTTGACAACCCTCACCGGTTTCGTCCACACCGCCGCGCAACTTTACGGCGCTCGTTTTTTGTTGGGCGCGGCGGAAGCCGGATTTTTTCCCGGCGTAATCGTTTACCTGTCGCACTGGTTCATTGTTCAGGACCGAGCCAAGGCGATGGCTCGATTCATGGCCGCGATTCCAATTGGATTTATGATCGGCGGCCCGATTGCCGGAAGTATTCTTCGGGTACACTGGGTAGGCATCGCCGGATGGCGCTGGCTTTTTCTGCTCGAAGGCATCCCGGCCGTTCTACTCGGAATTGCGACGTTGTTTATCCTGCCGGATTGGCCTAACGATGCCCGATGGCTTCCGCCTAACGAACGCGATTGGATCACGCAGCGACTGGCTGCGGAGCGGAGCGCCAAAACACAGGCGGAGCACCTGACAATCTGGCAGGCCCTCAGGCATCCTGCGGTCCTGGTGCTCACGGCCGGGCTGTTCTTCACCTACACCGGAGGTTATGCGTTTTGGTTTTGGTTTCCGACGATGCTCCAGCGTCTCACCGGCTGGACGAACCTTCAGCGAATTGGATGGATCGGCGCCATTCCCTTTGTCGCCGGTTTGGTCGGGATGCTCCTCCTCAGTTGGAGTTCGGATCGCACCGGTGAACGCCGCTGGCATTTTGCCATTCCTCAACTGACGGCCGCGCTGGCGTTCGCCGTTTGGTTCTTCCTTCCACATTCAAACGCGTTGCTCCTTCTGGTGTTCACGCTTGCCGGCTTCGGCACGGTCGCCTATCTGCCATCGTTCTGGGCGTTGCCTTCAGCCTTTCTCAGTAGTTCAGCGGCGGCGGCGGCGATCGGGTTCATTAACTGCACCGCGAGCATCGGCGGATTCGTTGGCCCCAAGATCTTTGGCGACCTCAGTCAGCGAACCGGTTCCTTCGACACCGGCTTCGTATTCATGATTGCCTGCTTCGCGATCGCGTCACTGCTCGTGCTCATTTGCCCGAGAGAGCATTTGAAAGGACCCGCATCCTGCAGCCAGTCTTGATTTCTAAGACTCGTTAGGGTCATTTTCGGATTCATTGTATGGCTCCTGGCCCACCGGCAGATTCGGTCGTTAATGGAATCAGCGTCCCAAAGGCGGACATTCGGCGTCTCGCTTTCGGGAAAAATTTGATTCGTTAGGCAAATCGATCGTCAGCCGCCGCACCCTCTGGAAATGGCATAAGTTACGGGCCGCCACTTGCGATGGCACAAGGCTTGCATAAGGCTGCGATTCCTTCCTGTTCGGAAGGTTACGCTATTGTTATGCACTCACGCTTCATTCTTCTGTTTCTGGCCGGGATTTCCCTGATCCCAGCCGTCCAGGCGCAAACGCCTTCGCCAGTCCCGACCGTCGATGATTTGGTCGCGAAAAACATCCAGGCCAAGGGCGGCCAGGCCGCGCTCGACGCAATCAAGACGATTCGTTTCGAAGGCCGACTGCTGATCAATCAGGGCCAGGTTGAACTCAAATTCACCGAAACCAAAGAGCGTCCGGGCAAGGTGCGGACCGATGCCATTTTGCAGGGTATGAACCTGGTCAACGCCCACGACGGCACAAGCGGTTGGAAAATTTTCCCGCTCTTTGGCCGCAAGGATCCGGAGAAAATGTCAGACGACGAATCTAAGTCGTTGGTGGAAGAGGGAGAGATTGGCGGGCCGCTGGAGAATTGGCAGGCCCAAGGCAAGAAGGTCGATTATCTCGGAACGGAAGACGTCGAGGGCACCGCTGCGCACAAACTCCAGGTCACGCGCAAGAATGGCGACGTCAGTTACGTCTATCTTGATCCTGACTATTTCCTCGAGATTCGCGTCATCGATCGACGGATCGAACAGGGGGCGCAGGTCGAAGTTGAAACCGATCTCGGTGATTACGAAAAGGTGAACGACGTCTACTTCCCCTTCTCGATCGAAGCCGGCAGCAAAGGCGCCTCCGACAAACAAAAGATCATCATCGACAAGGCGGAAGCCAACATGCCAGTCGACGACAGCATCTTCGAGTTCCCGACCAAGTCCGCCAAATAATTAACCAACCTCACGATCATGCGCTTTTTAAAATTTTTTGCTTCGCTTCTCTTCGTTAGTCCTTTATTCGTTAGGCCGCTGCCTGCCGAGCAGGCGCCGTTTAGCTCCGCCAGTATTTCCGGCCTGGGCGCGCGCAACATCGGCTCGGCCACCATGAGCGGCCGCGTCTCCGCCCTCGCCGCCGCCCACGAACCCTCGGGCAAACTCACCATCTTCGTTGGCGCGGCCAGCGGCGGTGTATGGAAATCGGAAGACGGCGGCACGCACTACCGCCCCGTTTTCGACGAGCAGGACGTGCAATCGATCGGCTCGATCACGATCGATCCCAAGAACTCGAAGAACGTCTGGGTCGGCACTGGCGAATGCTGGACGCGCAACAGCGTCTCCATCGGCGACGGCATCTACAAATCAACCGACGGTGGCGAGACTTGGAACAAGGCCGGATTGCCCAATTCCGAGCGCATTGGGCAGCTCATCGTTAGTCCGAAGGACAGCAACACGGTTTTCGCCGCGGTCCCGGGCGCGCTTTGGAGCGACTCCTCCGATCGCGGCCTTTATAAAACAACCGATGGCGGCAAGACCTGGAGCCTCGCTCTGAAGGGACCAAACCTTTCGACCGGCGCATCCACGATCGCGATGGATCCCTCGAATCCAAACGTGCTCTTCGCCGGCCTCTGGGATTTCCGGCGCCAGGGCTGGATCTATCGCTCGGGCGGCGCCACGCCTGACGATCCCTCAGGCAGCGGACTTTTCCGCACGAGCGACGGCGGCAAGAGCTGGAAGGAGATCACGCCGGAAACGAACAAGGGTTTTCCGAAAAAACCCTACGGCCGGCTGGCCGTTGCAATCGCGCCTTCCAATCCGAAGCGGGTTTATTGTTTCGTCGAATCGCCGGCGAGCGCGCTTTTCGTTTCCAATGACGGCGGCCAGACCTGGGAACAGCGCGACAAAAGCCAATGGATGGTTTGGCGACCGTTCTATTTCGCGAATCTGATCGTCGATCCCAAAAATCCCGATCGCCTTTTCAAAACTGACGGCGCGCTTATTGCCAGCCAGGACGGCGGCAAGAGTTTCGCGACCGTCGGCGGATTCAATGGTGCACATGGTGACGTGCATGTCGTCTGGATCGATCCCGAAAATCCGCAGCACGTCATCTCGGGCGATGACGGCGGAATTTGGTACGCTGTCGATGGCGGCAATCGTTGGTGGAAGGGGAATAATCTCCCGATCTCGCAGTTCTACCACGTGAGCGCCGACGACGCCGATCCCTTCCGCGTTTACGGCGGGTTGCAGGACAACGCCTGCTGGGTGGGCGACTCGGAGTATCCCGGTGGCATCACCAACTCCCGCTGGGAAAATCTTTTCAACGGGGATGGCTTCTACACTTTCACCGATCCGGCCGACCCGGACTATGTCTATGCCGAATATCAGGGCGGCCACCTGGGACGCGTGAATCGCCATACGCTCGAAGCGCGCATCATCAAGCCGGAGGCGAACTATAAGGAAAAGCTGCGTTTCAATTGGAATACGCCGCTGGTGGCTTCGCCTAACGAAAAGGGAACGATCTACATTGGGGCGCAGTTTCTTTTCCGCTCGCGCGACCACGGGCAAAGCTGGGAACGCATTTCACCCGACCTAACGACTAACGATCCGGAGAAACAGAAACAGGAGCAATCCGGTGGCGTAACGGTGGATAATTCCGAGGCGGAAATGCACACCACCATCTTCTCAATCAGCGAATCACCCAAAGACCAGAACCTCATCTGGGTCGGGACAGACGATGGCAACGTCCAGGTCACGCGCGACGGCGCCAAGACTTGGAACAACGTCGTCGGCAACGTGCCCGGTCTGCCCAAAAATTCCTGGGTGAGCTGGGTGCAGGCGAGCAGCTTCGATCCTGGCACTGCTTACGCCGCTTTCGACCGCCACAGTTTCGGCGATTTTCAGCCTTATGTTTTTAAGACGACCGATTACGGCCAGACATGGACGCCACTCGTTAGTCCGCAGGAAAGCAAAGGTGTCCGCGGCTACGCCCATGTCATTAAGGAAGACTCAGGCAAAAAAGAGATGCTCTTTCTTGGGACGGAGTTTGGACTTTGGGTCTCGATCGATGGTGGGCAATCCTGGGCGCAATTTAAAGGCAACCATTTCCCCGCGGTGGCGGTCTGCGATTTGGTCGTGCAACCGCGGACTAACGACCTCGTCCTCGCGACCCATGGCCGCGGCATTTGGATTGTCGACGATATTACTCCACTGCGGTCGCTTACCCCGGATTTGTTAGGCCAGGAGGCTGCCTTCGTTTCCAGCGAACCGGTGCAGCAGCAACGGATCGAAGCTAACGGCGGTTGGCCCGAAGGTGCGGCAACCTTTAACGGCGACAATCCGCCCGATGCCGCCGTGATCACCTACTATCAGAAGTCGCGTCACCTTTTCGGGAAACTGAAAATCGAAGTCCTCGATGGCGCGGGCAAGGTGGTTGACACCGTTCCGGCGAGTAAGCGTCCCGGCCTTAACCGTGTCATGTGGAGCATGCACGAAAAACCGCCGCGCGTGCCGCCCGGCGCGCAGATCGCTTTTGCCGGGACTACCGGCCCCCGCGTCCTGCCTGGCACCTACACCGTGCGCATGACCAAAAATAACAAACCGTACCAAACCACCATTAAGATCGGGCTCGACCGCCGCGACAAATTCAGTGAAGCCGACCGACAAGCTCAGTATGCCGCGGCGGAAAAGATGAAGGATTTGTTCAACGACGAGAGCGCACTCATGGACCGGATCATGTTCCTGCGCGCTGGCTTAATGAAAAGCGGACAAGCGCTCGCCTCCGATGAAGCGGCGAGCAAAACTGTGTCCGATTTCGACCACAAACTGGACGCGGTGCGCAAGAAAATCGTGGCCACGACTGAAGGCGGTGCAATCACCGGCGAGGAACGGCTGCGCGAGCACACTGATCAACTTTACGGCAACATCCTGAGTTACGAAGGCAAGCCGGCCGACTATCAGGTTGCGCGAATCGATTCGCTGCGGCGTGAATTGGATGACGTGGCAAAGGAGTTTGACGGGCTTTTGACTAACGAGCTGCCGAAACTCAACGACACTTTGAAGTCGAAAGGCCAGCCCGAAGTTTCGCCGCCACCGGCGAAGATCGCGGTTAATACCGCAGAATCGGAGTTTGGCGGAGGAGGCCGTGCGACTGGGGCGGGCGATCCCGATCAGCCCGCGTCGCCGATCAAGCTTCCTGCGAACTTCCGGCTGCTACCGTAATCAGGAAGCCCATTTAGACAGTCGCAGAACTTTCCAACGCGCCGGCCCCTGCGGTCGTGGGCTTGTCATGCTTTGCCATTTTCACCGATTCGGCGAATCGTTGTCGCATGGCAACACGAACTGGATCGGCAATGTGGGAAGGCACGCTCAAGAGCGGCCAGGGCAGAATGAAACTGGGCAGCGGAGCCTACGAAGGCGCTTATTCATTCTCCTCACGATTTGAAGACGGGACCGGAACCAACCCCGAGGAGTTGATCGGAGCGGCCGAAGCGGGCTGCTTCTCGATGGCACTGTCGGTTGGCCTGGAGAAGGCCGGCTTTCCGCCAAAGAAAATTAGCACGACAGCAAAGGTGAAACTCGAAAAGGTCGGCGAGGCATTTCGAATTACGGAGATCAATCTCGAGACCGAGGCGGACGTGCCCGGCATCGATGACAAGAAGTTTCAGGAAACGGCCGAGCAGACGAAGAAAAATTGTCCAGTGTCTGTCGCGCTGGGCGGAACGCAGATTCACCTCAAGGCGGCTCTGAGCAATCGTTAGGTCGTGGATCGACGACTCGGTTTCGCCATCGTATTGCCGCTCTGCATTTCGCGGCGTTGGCAGAAATCTTCGCGGCAGATGACGTTTTTTCCGAGTAACGGTAAACAAAACTCGTCGGCGGCGACGTCTTTTTCTTGAATCCAAGTGCGCCCTTGCGCGCGTCCTAATCTGCGAATCGTATGCTCACTGACCTTCGCTTTGCTCTGCGCCAGCTCTTCAAATCGCCCGGCTTCACTCTGCTCGCGGTCATCACTCTCATGCTCGGGATCGGGCTGAACACCACCATCTTTAGCCTGATCAACGATCTCTTCCTGCGCGGTCTTCCCTTCAAAGACTCCAGTCGACTCGTGCGATTTTATTCCGGAACGAAAACGGCCAAAGCGCTCGAGTGGCCGATCTCCGCGCCGCGTTTCCAGCTCTATCGCGAGGGCCAGACCATCTTTGACGGTTTCGCGGCTGAGAACGGCACGGCCGCGACTCTCACTGGGCTGGGATCTCCGGTGCAGCTTGGCGCCTTCCGGGTGACGGCGAACTACTTCGATGTCCTCGGCATCAAGCCGATTCGCGGGCGAACCTTTTTGCCTAACGAAGAGGAAGGCGCCGACGTGGCCATTGTTTCGGAGCATTTCTGGAAGAGCCGGCTCGGCGGGGACGCCAATGTCATCGGGCGTAGCATTACCCTCGATGGCGTCGCGCACACCATCGTCGGCGTCATTCCCAACATGCCGGTGCAGTGGGTCGGGCCAAATGGCAACAATGTCTGGATGACGAAACCATTCGTCATTCCCGGTTTTTCCTATGAGCGGATGATGCGCGGCACCGCCTTTCTCCGAGCTGTGGGAAGATTGAAGCCCAGCCTAACGATCGATCAGGCGCGGGCCGCCTTGCCGTCGCTCGAGCAAAGTTATCGCGCCCACTATCCCGGCAAGATCGACTCCGATGTGAAAACAATGATCACACCGCTGCCGGAAGATGCGACCGTCCAATTGCGGCCCGCTTTCGCCACACTCTTCGCAGCGGTTGGCGTCGTGCTGCTCATCGCCTGCAGTAATGTCGCCAACCTGCTGCTCGTGCGCTTCAGCGGCCGGCGACGCGAGATCGCGCTGCGCATGGCGCTGGGCGCTTCACGCGGGAGCGTGCTGCGGCTCTTTGTTTTGGAAAGCCTGATGGTCAGCGTGCTCGCGGGATTGTTAGGCGCGTTCCTCGCCTGGCAGCTCGTCCCCCTCGTGCCAAAAATCACGGTCAATTTTTTGCCACTCGATGCCGAGAGCGTGAGCGTTTCGGTGCCCGTGCTTTTCTTCACCCTCGCGCTCTCTCTTTTCACCGGATTGGCCATGGGAATTTATCCCGCCTGGCAAAGCTCACGTGCTGATCTGGTCGATGGCTTGAAAGAAGGGGGTCGCGGCACCAGTGGCAGCCTGCGGCAACAGCGGTTTCGCAAAATTCTTGTCGGCGCGCAGGTGGCGCTTTCGGTTAGTCTGCTGGCAAGCGCGGCGTTGCTCATCGCCAGTTTCGTTAGGCTCAGCCAGCAACCGCTCGGTTTTCGGTCGGATCATCTGTGGGTGGCATTTATCACCCTCCCGCAGGCGGCTTATCCGGATGAAGGGTCGCACGCCCGCTTTGCCGAACAGCTTCAGAACCGCTTGCGCGTTATTCCAGGATTTGAAGCGATCGCGGTAAGCAGCGATTTCCCACTCGCCGGCGGCAACGGCGCAACGCTCTACGCGCGACCGGAGGGCAACATACCTCGGTGCCAGAACGCGAATCCGCGCCTTCCCACGATACGATGCCGGGATTTTTCCACGCCTGGGGAATTCCCATCGTCGCCGGTCGAGACTTCAACCAACACGATGTGGCGGGCCGACCTAACGTCATGCTCATCAGCCAGTCTGGAGCACGCAAGGTTTTCGGGAACGAGAATCCGATTGGACACACGCTGCTCGTGACGAGTGCGAGTGTGCCGGCGGAAATCGTCGGGGTGGTGGGCGACGTTCGTTCCGGCAAAGTCGCTTTGCCTAACGATATGGAGTTTTATCGACCTGTAGCGCAGGAAAACTTTCCATTTATGAGCATCAGCGTGCGAAGCCGGATGGAGACCGCCGCAGTGACCCAGCTGGTGCAACACGCACTCAACCAAATCGACGGCTCCATGGCGCTCGCCCTGCCGCAGTCGATGGAGGAAGTCGTCAGACTGGCGCTCGGTGAAGCACGGCTCATGATGGCGTTGCTCGGCATTTTCGCCAGCGTTGCGCTGCTCCTCGCGACAGTCGGCATCTACGGCGCTGTTGCTTACACCGTCGAACAGCGCACCGGCGAGATCGGGGTGCGGATGGCGCTCGGCGCGCAGACTCTTGACGTCTTACGTCTCGTCATCGCGCAAGGCATGAAACCAGTCGTGTTTGGTTTGGTCGTCGGCTTGATTGGTGCGCTCGCGCTCGGCCGGCTGATTGCCTCACAGCTATACCAGGTTTCCGCGCATAATCCCGTGCTCCTCGGAGCGACCGTTGTCCTCCTCGGCACAGCCGCGCTCGTCGCCTGTCTCTTCCCCGCGCGTCGGGCAACTCGCCTTAATCCAGTTATCGCCCTCCGCGCGGAATGACGCGAAGACAAAAAACCGTCACTGCGCACTCGAATCGCTAACGACGCTTCAGCCGCGCGTCGAAAAAACATTTCCACTCGCTCCCGTCCTGCGACATCTCCATGCTGGTTGCAAGGAGACCGGGCTGCGATAAGTCGTAAGTCAGGCGCGCGTGCATTCCGGGTCCGCCATGAGATAGCTTCAGAATGTCTCCCTCGAATTTGCCTTTGAAAACTTCCGGAAGCGCGCCCATGCAATCCACCCAGACAAGCGTGTAGGTGTCTGCCTTGGGATCGTAAGTAAAAACGCCATGACCGGTGAAGTTAACCTTCCCGTCGCGTTCTTGCTCATAGTCATTGATCAAGGCAAATCCGTTCAGTGCGATCCGGCTGCTAATGCGCCCGATGGCACTGCCTCCGTGGGGATCCCAGGGCGACGGATACATCGTTTCCTCGCCCTGCCACTCCCCTGCAATCTTCTCCAGTTTGCGATGACCTTCACTCGGTTGCGGCATTTCCATGACCGAAAAGGTGTCACACAAAAGAGGCCGTGAAAACAATTTTGAGGGCGGAAATGAGTGAGACCCTATGGTAACTCCATCATAACACCGGTACAGCCATCGCCTGAAGCGGCAATTGGAGGAGTCAGGAGGATTGAAGCTTACAACCTAGCGTAAGTTTGCTGCGACCGCCCCGGTAGCTCAGACAACCTGCACCCCCTCATTGGCGGTGCGGGCTCCATAGAGTCTACTGAGATGACTGGTCAGAGGTCCAACCTCGCCCTCACCGATCGAGTGGTCATCGATCCTGGTCACCCCCGCCAGCTCGCCCATTGTTCCGGTGCAAAAGACTTCATCTGCAGAATAGAATTCCTCGATCGTGAGATCCGCTTCCCGAGATGGGATTCTTTCGGCGGCGCAAATTTCCAGAACAGTAGCTCGTGTAATTCCTTCAGGGCACGCCAGCACACGGCTGGTCGCCAGCTCACCTTGCCTAACGAGAAAAAGATGGGTCGCGTTCGTCTCCGCGACGAAGTCCCGGAGGTCGAGAAGAATGGCGTCGTCTGCCCCGGCGGCGTTGGCCTCAATTTTAGCCAGGATAGAATTGAGCAGGTTGGCATGATGAATCTGCGGATCGAGAATCGCCGGTGGCGGACGGCGCATCTTGCTTGTGATCAGCCGCAGGCCCGTTTTGGCGTAAACCGGAACCTTATATTCTGCGAGGACGATCAGCGTTGGTCCGCTCTGGTTCAGGCGTGGGTCCATCCCCGAGGTAATCTTCACTCCTCGCGTGAGGGTAAGCCGGATGTGCACGGCGTCGCGCATTTGATTAGCCAGCAGAGTGCGTCGGATTTCCTCGATTATCTCTTCGTTAGGCGGAATTTTCGCAAATGCGAGCGCGCTCGCCGAGCGGCGCAGCCGCGCAAGATGTTCGTGCAATTTGAAGATACGCCCATCATAAAGTCGCAGCCCTTCCCAAACCGCGTCACCGCCCTGAACCGCGGAATCGAACGGACTTATCCCAGCTTCATCGCGATGAATGAGCCGGCCATTAATGTTTACCACCAGGTTGCGGTTCTTTTCGTTAAATGACTGAAGCATCTTTCAAAGAATCAACTTCTCAGCCGGAATCGACGAAGGTGTTCGTAACATTCCCGGCACTGTTCGTGAATCTTGCTCAAGCGCTTCGGCACCTGCACCACTTTTGGTTTGTAAGGCTGGAAGGAAGTCGAACGCGCTACTTCGCCGTACCAGTGCTTCGCCCAGACGCCATCTGTCTCGCGTAAGCCGGCTGGCCAATTCAGCATCGCGGGATCGAATTCCACACCGACGGCCTGACACAAGAGGCGCAAGATTCGCTCTGGACTTTGCAGGATGTCGTCGCCATCGACCACCGGTGGAACCGTTGGCGAGTGCTCCCGAACCCAGTCGAATATCTCTGCCTGCTGCAGGAAACCCAGGTCTTCGAGAGATGGATCATCATTCTTCTTGAGATAGGATGCAATCACCTCGGACGGATCGCGAATGAGAAAACAGTTCGTCAGACTGAGAAGCCACTCCCGCTCGACCTCCGGCAGGAGATGATGCGTCATCTGCTTCTGGTAAAACACGCGGGGTGCGTTCGGGAGACCTTCTCTCGTTAGGCAGACGACTACCTTGCGCCAGTCTGTTTCTCCTTCGCTCATGACCTCATTCGCCATCGGATGGGCCTTTTTCGTGCGCGCGAGGTAAAAGGCATAGAATGGCTCGTCGATCACGACCGTGTCAGCACGATTGCCCCAGGAACGCATCATGGCAGTCGAGATATTGCGAGGGCCGGACCACATCGCGAGACGCAGAAGTTGCACAGCGATAAATTCGGGAATGGCGAGCCGTCAGGCAAGCCCGTAAAAGGAGCGTTTTGGACGAGCTAGGACGAAAGGCTGATAACCAGATCAGTCATTCTGCGTCGCATTTTTTCATCGGGCAGGCGCCCCATTCCGCCACCCATATTGTCTTCCAAATGACGGGGATCGCTCGTCGCCGGGATCGCGCAGGTGACACTCTTGTTCGCCAAAATCCATTTGAGAAGGAATTGCGCCCAGGAACGACAATCAAACTCCTGTGCCCAGGCTGGCAGCGGTTTGCTGCGGAGGCGTGAGAACAAATCGCCGCGCGCAAACGGTCGATTGATCAAGACTGCCGCGCCGCGATCGCGCGCCAGCGGCAGCACGCGCTGCTCGGCTTCCCGCTCGGCGATCGAATAATTAATTTGGATAAAGTCGAGCTTTTCGCGTTGCAGCACTTTCTCCAACTCGGGCAGAGCGGACTCGACGTAATGCGTTACGCCTACGTAGCGCACGCGGCCTTCTTTCTTCCAGGCCCGTGCCGTCGCGAGCTGCGTCTCGAGATCGACCAGATTGTGCACCTGCATAAGATCGAGTCGTTTCGTGCGCAGACGTAGAAGCGAGCGTTCCATCGATGCGATCCCTTCTTGCCGGCCGGTTGTCCAGACTTTGGTGGCAAGGAAAAGCTGATCGCGCACTCGCAGCTCACTCGTCAGATCACCGATTACTCCTTCGGCCTTGCCGTACATCGGCGAAGTATCAATCACTTTGCCGCCTAGCCTGACGAATTGGCGAAGCACTTCGCGCAGCGGGCCGCGTTCCGCAGCCGAATCTCCCACATCGAAGGTCCCGGACGTGCCAAGGCCGATGGCGGGAAGCTTTTCTCCCGTAGAAGGAATTTCTCGCAGCAACATCTCACCAGGTGCTTTCGCGGCACTCACGGGAAATGGGAGCAATGTCGACGCCGTCGCCCCGCCGAGCACGCGCGCCGCCTGGCGACGAGTCAGGTTCGACCGATGCTCACCCATAACTCAAAACCTCGCGCACTTTTGTCGGCCTTGCCAGTCTCGTGTCCGGGGCGCTGATAGTGACTCGCGCCGCTCCGCCATTACGCTCGTTAGGCTGGTGTCGTAACCGGGGAAACCCTCAGGTCCTTATTGGTAGCGCAGGGCGATTACGGGATCGACCTTCATCGAGCGCAACGCTGGAACGTAACTGGCGGTTAGGGCCACACTCAAGAGAATGAGTGAGATGGTCACGAAAGTCATGGGATCGGTTGCGCTCACTCCAAAAAGCAGGCTGGACATCACCCGAGTCAGAACCAATGCGGCAGCCAGACCAATAACTACGCCGACGATCACAAGTTGAAGTCCCTGCCCGACAGTCATCTTAAGCACATCGCTTTTCTGGGCGCCTAGAGCCATCCGGATGCCGATTTCGCGCGTCCGTTGTGCGACCGAATAACTCATAACGCCGTAAATTCCAATGCCGGCGAGAATCAGCGCGACAGCCGCAAAAATCCCTAACAACAGCATGCTGAAACGTTGTCGGGCGACCGCGGCAGATACGATCTCACTCATGGTACGGATATCTGAGACCGGCTGATCCTTATCCACCTCCTGCACGACCCGCCGCACGGCCGGTCCAAGACTAAGTGGATCGACACTCGTGCGAAGAACAAGAGCGTTGGGCGGGAAGGCGTCTACCTGTCGATAGGTGAAGTAGATTTGCAGCCCCGGATCAGCGACAAAGTCGTTTTGCCGGACATCCTTGACGATTCCAATTACCTGGCGCCAGCGGCCCGGCGACGTGGACGAGCCTGGCTTGAGCCGTTTGCCAAGCGCATCCTCCTTCGGCCAAAAATAACGCGCTGTCTTCTCACTAATGACAACACCGGGCACCGTCTTTTCGTCATCCTTTGCCGTGAACTCATGGCCTCGCAGAAGCGGAATACCCATGGTCTCAAAGTAACCCGGACTAACAACGCGGATGATGACGCTCGGCCGTTCGTTAGGCGGCGGATCGGGCTGTCCTTCTACGGAGATATCAATTGAATCACCGTCGTAAGTCAGGGGAAGATTACTCGCGACCGCGGCCGCTTTCACGCCGGGTAACTCTCGGACCCGACGCAGTAACTCTTCGTAGAATGTCGAACGTTGTGTTTGATCGGAATACTTCAGCTCTGGCAATTCCACCTTCATCGCGAGCAGATTTTCCGGACGAAAACCGGGATCGAGATTGCGCAGATGGAGGAAACTGTTGATAAGAAGACCGGCGCCGATGAGCAGGACGAAGGAAACCGCGATCTCGCCTACAATCAGCATGCTGCGCAGGTGTTGACGGCCAGCGCCTGAGCTGGAGTCACGGCCGCCCTCCTTCAAGGTCGCGTTCAAGTCGAAGCGCAAAGCCTGCATCGCGGGCACGAGGCCAAAAGCAAGCGCAGTCAGAACGGAAATAAGAATAGCAAAGAGAAGGACGCGCAGATCGATCCCGATCGCTTCCGGGTGCGAGATGGCATTGGGAATAAAGCGCTTTAGCACTTCCAGGCCGAAGCCGGCGAGCAATAAGCCAAAAACACCTCCCAGCGTGCCGAGAAGAAGGCTCTCGGTGAGAAATTGCCTGACGAGACGGGAGCGGCCCGCGCCGAGCGCGAGGCGGAGCGCAATCTCCTTTTGTCGCACGGCAGCGCGAGCCAGCAGAGAGATTGGCGACGTTGGCGCACGCAATCAGCAAGACACAACCGACCGCGCCTAACAAGACAAGGAGCGCGGGACGGACGTCTCCCACAACTTCTTCTCGCATCGAACGAATGACACTTCCAATCTGGGAGTTATATTGCGGATACTGTTGGGCGAGACGCGCAGCGATGGTCGACATTTGCGAGCGCTGCGGCTTGCATTGTCACACCTGGCTTAAGGCGCGCGATAACTCGAAGATAATGATTGCCTCGGCTGGCGGCTTCTTTCGATTCAAAGGCAAGCGGAACCCAAAGCTGGTCTTTCGGCCCGGGAAGAACAAAGTCTCGCGGCATGACGCCGATCACGCGATAACTCGTGCCATTTAGGACAATTGGTTTTCCAATGAGATCCCGCGCCGCGCCAAAGCGGCGTTGCCACAATCCATAACTGAGAATGACGGCATCGCCCTTGCCGGGTGCATCTTCTTCCGGCAAAAACGAGCGACCGAGAAATGGGTCCGCGCCTAACAAAGAAAAGAGATTGGCTGAAACGCGTTCACCGTCGAGCCGTTCCGGTTCGCCGCTGCCGGTGAGATTGAAACTCTTATCAGCCGTCGCGGCCATGCCGGAGAAAACGCTATTCTGCTCGCGCCAATCCAGGAAGTTGGCCGGAGAAGGCGTATTAAAAGGGAAGCCGAGTTTTGTTGCCTCTTCCCACACCGTGACAAGCTGGGCTGCGTCCCGATAGGGCAGCGGGCGCACGAGAACTACGTCGATCACGCTAAAGATGGCGCTGTTGGCACCGATTCCCAAAGCCAGCGCCATGACGGCGACAAACGTAAAGCCCGGGTTTTTGGCCAGCATGCGCAGCGCGTAACGCAGGTCGCGACTGAACTCTAGCGGCCACATCCAGACACGCTCCGCCCGCGCGCGCTCTTTGATCTGCTCGACGCCGCCAAACTCCTTCAGTGCCGCCTGACGGGCTTGCGCCGGTGACATTCCTTCCGCTTCGTATCGGCTCGTTAGGCCAGCCAGATGTTGTTCGATCTCGCGATTCATTTCCTCGTCGCTTTGTTTCTTGTGCAGAAGCACGCGAAGGCGGTACCAGAGACGTCGTAACGCATTCATCGCGGCCATCCTTAGGCGTAGGAAAGAACGCGGTTAATCCCGGCAGAGATACGCGACCAATGCTCTTTTTCTGCCACGAGCTGCTTGCGCCCTGCCGCGGTCAGTCGATAAAAGCGCGCTTTACGATTGTTATCCGAAAATCCCCATTCGGCTTTGATCCACCCGCGCGCCTCCAGTCGGTAAAGCGCGGGATAAAGTGAACCTTGCTCCACGTGCAGGGCATCCTCCGAAATCTGGTGAATTCGATCCGCGATAGCCAGGCCATGACGTTCGTCGGCCTGCAGCGCCCGGAGAATAAGCATGTCGAGTGTTCCGTAAAGAAGATCTGGTTTTTCTTTTGCCATAATGATCATGCCCAGACTGTCTGGGTGAAGAAATTATGGACTCCGTTGCCTAGACTGTCAAAGGGAAGCGTCTCGCCACACCGCGAACCGTGCAGCACTCAAGGCAAACTCAGCCCGCAAGCTCTGACGAGAAGAAGAGCCGCTAGGACTCCTCAATGAAGTGTATCCCGCGTTCCGCCGCGATTTGGAAAATGCGCGACTTGTTAGGTCGCCATCCCTGCCCCAACCACTTCGTTAGGCGACCTTCAGTCTGTTCGCTGTCGAGCAGGATAATAACCTCTTCGCCAAGGCTCACAGAACCCGGCCTTGGTCTGCCGCGACTATCATCGCCCTCTCGTGGCTCTACTTGGCGAGTTGGTAGAGAAATTCGACGTAGGACATCACCGAATCGTCAAAGCCAGCGATCTTCGGGTTCGATGATTCAATCAGGTAATACTCGTCCGGAGCATGCGCACCGCTCCCGTGGCCGAGCCCGAAATGTCCTGCCCCCAGGCTGAGAGGCGGATTGGTGAAGACGTAACCCGGCCATGAACCGCCGAGTCGCGGGAGCACGACCGGGTCAATGCCGTGGCTGTTGTAAACCGCTTCTTCAGCTTTGATGATGGGAGAATCGGCTGGCGTCGTGTTCGGGTCGTAGCCGCCGGTCATATTTACGTCGATGTCGCCATAGCCGTGTTTTGCCAGATGTGCTTTCAGGGCGGAAAGGGCACCTTCCGCGGTTTGATCAGGCACAAGGCGGAGGTCCAGTTTGGCGATCGCCTGATGCGGTAAGATGGTTTTGCCACCCGGGCCGGTATAGCCGCCAATAATACCTTCGATGTTGACGGTCGGCTCGTCGGACATGCGCTGCAAAGCCTGCTTCCAGGTGATATCCCGCACCCACTTTTTCACCCCCATGATTTTCTTCGCCTCCTCCTCGTCCAGACGCTTGGCGGCGCTATCGATCAGTTGCTGTTCCTGCGCCGTGAGCGGACGAACGTTTTTCGTTAGGCCCTCGATCGCGGGTTCGCTCCCATCCTCGTTCACCAGCGTACCCAGTGCCTTGATCAGGTGCCAGACAGGGCTGTCCACGCGCGCCTTGTTTGAGGAATGAATGTCTTTCAGCGGGCCGCGACCCCATTTCTCTCCGTTCGAAGTCAGCTCGACTTCGATCACGCCCTTTGCGCCTAACGAGATGGTAACCATGCCGGTCAAGTCCTGGCTGGCGAAGGGCATGAAGATTCCGCTGCATTTCTTCAGCGCCTGCTCGACTTCCGGCTTGTGCACGACTTGCGGAAAATGAGGGGAGCCGATTTCCTCTTCTCCTTCCGCGACGAAGATCAGGTTAACCGGCAGCTTGCGACCAGCGTCCTTGATCGCATGGAGTGCCTCGAGAAAGCTCGCTTCCGGTCCCTTTTGGTTGACCGCGCCGCGACCAATCAACACTTTTCCCAAGTCAGGCTTGTCGACGATCCTGGCTTCGGTCGGTGGCGAGGACCATTCCTTCGGGTCGAACTGTTTCACATCGTACATGAAATAGAGGCCAACGGTTTTCGGAGCCCCGGCGTCGAGACTGGCGAAGACGCCCGGCTTGCCATCGGTCTCGACCCGCTCCGCGCGCTGGAAGCCTGCATCTTTGAGGAGATTGACCATGTAATCCGCCCCCTCGGGATAACCGCGATTCTCGGCCGCGATCGAAACCTGCCCAATCCATTCCTGAAGACGTTTGATTGCCTCGTCGTGCTGTTTTGTTACCTGCGCCTTGATTTCCGAGAAGTCATTCTCCGCGGCGCAGAGGCGGAGAGAAAAGAGGAGGACGGCAACAAGGTAAAGCGGACGCGAGATCGAAATCATCCCAACGCCATCGCGTGAGAAAACGACGAAGGCAACCCGGAATCTTGGGTGCGTTTTCGGGCAGAAAATTCTTTTTGACAACTCACACCATGTTCCACATACTATGTATCGCATAGTGTATTTCACATGGTAGCCACGAGCAGCGATTTTAACTCCGATCTCTTCAGTAGTCTGCGCCTCGAGTTGCGACGCGGGTTGCTCATCGTCGCCGTCCTCGCCCAACTGCGGCACGAGCATTACGGCTATACCCTGCGCAAAGATCTCGCCAACCTCGGCATCGAAATCGAAGAGGGAACCCTGTATCCCCTCCTCCGCCGCCTGGAAACCCAGGGACTTCTGGAGAGCGAATGGCGTGAGGAGAACCATCGCCAAAAACGTTTTTACAAGCTCTCGCGCGAGGGACGCGCCATTCTCAAGCAGCTCCTCGCCGAGCTGGAGAAGATCAACTCTTCGCTCACCCGGATCAATTTAGCCTGACCAAACTACCGAAAAAATAGACCGAACAAGTAATCAACCATGCAACTCCTTGATCGCTACCTGACCGCCATCAAATTCTGGCTCCCGAAAAAGCAGTGCGCAGATATCGCCGCCGAGCTCGAAGCCAATCTCCGCGCTGAGATCGACGATCGCGCCGCCGCTCTCGGACGGCCCTTAACGGAAGACGAAATCGCCACCATCCTGAAGGAACACGGGGCGCCGATTCTGGTTGCTTCACGCTACCAGCAAGAAACGCGCACCGTCACCTTCGGAAGACAGCTCATCGGCCCACTTGTGTTCCCGTTTTACTGGACGGCAATCAAGGTGACGCTCCTTCTTCTTCTCATACCCGGGATCGTGCCCGCGGTTGTGTTTGGGACACAGGCGCATGGCCAACCATTCTCGCAACTTGGACATGCGCTTGTCCAGATCGCATGGCTGGCTTTGCCGGCGCTGCTCATCGTGACTTTGGTTTTCGCAGCGATTGATTTCGCTATCCATCGTTTCCGCATCCTGGAGCGCAAAGACTGGGACCCGCGACAACTCCCCGCCACGGCGCGGCAGGCCAAACAGGTGAGACGTTCGAGTTCCATCGCCGGCATTATCGTCCAATCGCTCTTCATCCTCTGGTGGTGGAATCACGGGAGCATCCCATTTCTGGTCGTCAGCAGCGGCGGTGCGCGATTGTACGTCGCACCTATTGTCACGTCCCTCTATATCCCAGTGCTGGTGATCCTGTTCATCAATCTCGCACAGCATTGGATCAACCTCGTAGAACCCGATTGGCGCTGGTTGCCGCCCGCCACGACTGTGATCACGTCGCTTCTGGGTTTGGTATGCCTTTATCCGCTGCTCGTAACGTCGCCGCTCATCTCCCTCAGCCAGCCTAACGGAATGCCTCTTAACCAGCACACCGTTCTCGAAACCCAACGCCTCCTCGCGATTTGCCTTATGTCGTTGTGGATCGGCATTTGCATCGCCGGCGCAATCTCTGCCTGGCGGCTGGTCGTCATTCTTTGGCAAAGCCTGCCGCGTGACCGATCAGACACGACCCAAAACGGAATTGCTCAGGCGCGATAACGCCTCGAAACCGCGATTCCCGGTCGGGTGGCAAGCAGCTTGTAAAACTGGATTATCCCGGCCGCTCGACACCAATGCCGGTTTTGCTTATGAAAGTGAGAATGAAAATCGCTCTTGGGTCCGATCACGCCGGCTTTCGCTACAAGGAGAAAATCAAGGAGTTGTTGAAATCGTTAGGCCATGAAGTCGAGGACTTCGGCACGACAAGCGAACAGCCCGTCGATTATCCAAAATTCATTCGTCCGGCGGCGGAAGCGGTTGCTCGCGACGAATGCGATCGCGGCATCGTGTTGGGCGGCTCGGGCAACGGCGAAGCAATGGTCGCAAATAAAGTGCACGGCGTGCGCTGCGCTCTTTGCTGGAACGAAGAAAGCGCGCGGCTTTCCCGTCAGCACAACGATGCCAACGTCCTGTCGTTAGGCGAACGCATGATTTCGCAGGACCTGGCCCTGCAGATTGTCCGGGTCTGGCTCACGACGGATTTCGAGGGTGGCCGGCATGTGGCGCGGGTTGCCGAGCTGGACGCGATGTAGCAACGCTGCCCCGCAACGCGTAACCTGGAGCCTGCCATATCATCCACTGCCTGCGACTGCTCCCCACACGCAGACCAGAAAAACGGCGCTGACAAACGCGTTGCTCTGAAAAAAGGCACGATTGATTCCCGCCAGATCGAGACGCGCCGCGCTGCGATGTTCGAACCAAAGCGCGGCCGCGACCAGCGGCATTCCGGCAAAATAGATCGCGCCTAACGACGCCGCCCAGCCAAAGGCGACGAGTGCAAGCAGCATCGCCAGGTGCAGCCACTGCGCCAGCCGCAGTGACCCCGCAATTCCCAGCCTAACGACCAGAGAATGCAACCCTTCCCGCCGGTCGAACTCGAAATCTTGCGTGGCGTAAATGAGATCGAACCCCGCCACCCAGGCCACGACGCCGGCCCCGAGGAGCAGCGGAGCGAGGGCAAGCCGGCCAGTCGCGGCAATCCAGGCGCCGATCGGCGCGATCGCCAGGGCGAGCCCAAGGAAAAAATGGCTCGCAGCGGTAAACCGTTTCGTCAGCGAGTAGAAGAAAACAAATGCGAGCGCGACCGGCGAGAGAATCAGTGTGAGCTGATTGATCGCTGCCGCGGCTACGAGGAACGCCCCAGAACTCACGACTAGAAAGAGAATCGCTGCGGCTCGTGAGATCAGATTGTGCCGCGAAGCAGTGCGCGGGTTCCTCTGGTCGAGCGACCAATCGACCACGCGATTAAAAAGCATCGCCGCGGTCCGCGCACAAACCATACAAATCAAAACGAGCCACAGCAGCCGGGCGGGCGGTCTGCCGTCCGTCGCAACCAGCAGCGCACCGAGGGCGAAGGGCAGAGCGAAAATCGTATGGGAAAAACGAATCAGCCGAAGGAAGCGAATCAAACCACTCTCTCTCTCGGCATGGGGAGTCAAAGAAGCCATAGGGAAAATCTCAGGAGTGAGGGGCCTGCGCTTTTCGAGTGGTCATAGACCCATTCATCGCAGCAACGCCTCCAAGCGCACACGAGCTGCGGACAAGATTGGCCAGCCATGAGCGAAAAGCAGCCGATCGAACGGCCAATCGAGCAACTGGCGCAGGGAACGTCGCATCGCCTCTTGATCCGAACAGTACTTGGCTGGAAGCAGGGCAAATCCATAAGGCTCGAGGTGAAGCAGCGCGTCGCCGAGCACAATTGTGCCCCCGTCGCCCTCAAGATGAAATGCGGTTTCGCCGGAAGCAGCACCATCGATCGCAAGCGGAGTAATGTTGCTCGCGATCTGCGTGGCCGAATCAATCAGAACCGAATCAACTCCTGCTATCTTTTCGCTGATTTGTTCGCTCCAAAATATCGGGGCGGCAAAGTCCAACGCGAAATCCAGCGCCGCGCGCAAATGGTTGGAGTTGGTCACGAGAATCCTGGCGATTTTCCCCCTGTCAGTCAGATCCGCGAGCGCAGAAGACGTAAGAGGAATCGGGTCAACGAGCGTGAGACCGTCCGCGCCGAGCAGCGCGCTGGAGAAGAGATCGGACTTCACCTGGGGGTCGTAAGCCTGCCACAGCCAGAGCCTGGGATTCACCTGCTGGAGTTCGTCGGCGGCGATCACTTTTTAATCACTGTCGGCACGCCACAATGGCACCCTAGCTGCTATATTGAATCGAAATACCATAGCAACCATATGATGACCTTCTCCTATCAAGCCCGGGATGGCGCCGGCAATATCGTAAATGGTATCCAGGACGCCATCAACGAGGACAACGCTGTCACCAGTCTAATGGGCCGTGGGCTCATGGTTCTTTCTCTGCAACAAAAAGCGGCTGTCTCCCGAAAGAAAAGTAAGGTTTGGTCGGTCAAGGAAACTGATCTGGTCCTTTGCACACGCCAGCTGGCTACCATGATTGAGGCCGGCATCTCGCTCGTTCAGGCGCTTACTGCACTTTACGAACAGGCCGACCCAAAACGCCAAAAAAACCTGCGCAACGTCATCAGCGACGTGACCTCGCGCGTTCAGGGCGGCGAGACCTTTCACGAATCCATTGCCAAACATCCGCGCGTCTTTAACCGTCTCTTCGTCAGTATGGTGAAAGCGGGCGAGGCTGGCGGTCTCCTTGCAGAGATTCTTGACCGACTGGCAGGCTTTCTCGAATCCAGCGCGCGCCTGCGCAAGAAGGTCAAATCCGCCATGACTTATCCCGTGATTGTGATTTGCATCGCATTTCTCATCACCACTTTCCTCATTGTCAGGGTGGTGCCGATCTTCGGCGAAATCTTTCGCGATTTCGGCGCCAAGCTGCCCGCCCCGACGCAATTTCTTCTCGACCTGAGCGATTTCGTGCGGGCGAAGTGGTATTTCCTCGTCCTCGGCATCGGGGGTGTCATTTTCGGAGTGCGCACTTTCCTGCGCTCCACCCGCGGCCGCCAGCTGGCCGATCGCTGGAAACTCAAGCTTCCGGTTTTCGGTCCGCTCATTCACAAGATCTCGATGTCGCGTTTTGCGCGCACCTTTGCGCAGCTCATTCGTAGCGGTGTGCCGATTCTCGAAGTGCTCGACATCGTGGGCGGGTCCTCCGGCAATTTCGTGGTGGAAGAAAGCATCAAAGGCGTGAGTGGGGACGTGGAGAAAGGCGACAATCTTTCGGTTGCGCTTTCAAAAAAGAAAATCTTCCCGCCCATGATGCTGCGCATGGTGGCCGCGGGCGAGTCCACTGGCCGCATCGATACAATGTTGGAAAAGATGGCGGATTTTTGGGACGAGGAAATCGAAGCCATGCTCGATGCGCTTACTTCGCTGATCGAGCCCATGCTGATCGTCTTTCTCGGAGTGATCGTCGGCGGAATCGTGATCGCGATGTTCCTGCCGATCTTCAAGCTGAACGAAGTAGTTTCGCAGAGCAAAAGCTAGGGGAGAAGCTGCTCGACGGAAAGGAGGGCGGACCATTGGGTCCGCCTTCTTTAATTTTCCTGGGAGACGACGACCATTACCTGGCTATGAGGTACGTCCTAGTCTAACGACTAAAGGCCAAATACCCAGCCGTTCTGCCTCCACGTCTCCCCATAAGGCGACAAGTTCGTTTTCGATCAAACCTAGTGGGTCCTGGCCCTTCTCTGCCTGGTAACGTTGCGTCGCCGACCAGGTGCTCAGGTAGCCAAGCAAATGCTGGATGGTCCACTTTGTCTCGATCCATAAGTCCGGCGCTACGATCTCCGCGAAAGGAAACGGCAAATCGCGATAGCCGTGTCCGACAAGCTTGCGCTCTGGTGGCCAGAAAGGTCCAACGATCTCGTCGTGGAAGCGCCGCAACACGGCATCGATCTCGGGCGAAACACGCAAATAGTTATAAGCCCAAACCGCCACTACGCCTCCGCGCTTCAAGATCCGTGTCACTTCCGCATAGAACGAGTCGAGATCAAACCAGTGCAGCGCCTGTGCCACCGTAACCGCATCGCAGGAATCATCCGGCAGCCCCGTCGCCTCCGCCGCCGCGACACGATACTGGACTCGATCGTGAGGCTGCGCGCTCTCTATTTGTTTCACGCTCGCGTCGAGGGCAATGACCTGGCGAAAAAATTCGGCCAGCCCAAGCGCGGCCTGGCCGTTGCCTGTGGCGCAATCAACCACCAGATCGTCGTTAGGCGCCTCCGTTGCGATAAACTCGAAAAGCGCGCGCGGGTACTGAGGCCGAAACTTCGCGTAGTCCGCCGCTTGCCGCGAAAAATGGTCTTTGAAGCCTAACGATTCAGGGTTCACAATTGAGCGTTTCTCCCGTCGCTCGCTCCACCCGCGAATACATTTCGAAGTAGATTCGCTCCAGCGCCGCAGCCGGGTCCTCCAGCATCATGTTTTCTTTGATCTTGCTCGCGTATATCGGAAACGAAAAGGGCGAAATGACCGGTAACTCACGCAATTTCCATTCATAGCTCTGCACTTCCTCGAGAAACGCGTACGTCGTCTCGGCATCGAGAAAAGTATGAGTCGCCTGACGATAGGATTCCTCGAGCAGCGGATGATCCGGCTCGTGTTGCTCGAGGACGCGAAAGAGGACCTCCGAACTCCAGCTGAGCTGTCGTGGTCTGCGTTCTCGTCCGGGCAAATTACGTGGGACCATCAAACCGGTCTGCGCCACACCGCGGAATTGCCATTTCACCAGCTCCGATCCGCGCAACGCGGCGTGCAAATCCTCCTCCGCCTCGGCGGGTCGAAAACAACTTTTCCATTGCGCAAGCGGCAGCTCCTGGAACCGGCGCAAGGTGAGAAGAAATCCGTAGTCGTCGATCGTTACGAGCGCGTTGCCGCCGATGCGCTCCTTTACTCGCCAGGCCACGATGCGCGAGAGAGCATCGTTGGCACTCCGCCCAATGAGCGCATGAAAGAAATAGTGTGAATGCTCGCCTTCGCGGTAGCGCTCGACCAGAAGCTTGCGACCGACCGGCACTTCGGAAAGGGCGCGTTGTGCCTGAAAGAATTCCACCATCGGCTGCGCGTTGGCGAGCGACACTTGATAAGTCTCAACCAGCCACTCGATCGCCTCTGCCGGCGACGCATTCGTTAGGCGGGCATCCAGCTCCGCACGTAACTCGCGCACGGCCTTGGCCAGTCCCGAGGTCAGCGGCATCTTGGCCGCGTTCCAGCGCGGAATGGTCGGAAGTTGGCCATCAGCTCTTTCCACGCGCACTTCCTGCACGCCGCTCTCAATTAGCCTGACGACTCGGCCGCCAAGGACAAACAGGTCGCCCATCTGAAGCTGCTTGATGAATCCTTCCTCGACCGAGCCAAGGCGCCGTCGTCCGAGAAGCACCGTGACAAATCCTTCCGAAACAATGGTCCCGATGTTGACCAGGAATTCGCGCGCCACCCGCGACGTAGCGAGGGAGATTACTCCCTCCTCCACGATGATCTTGCCAAAGAGCGAGGCGTACTGCCGGCGCAGGGATTCGCCGCCACCTGCGAGATATTCGAGCACGCGTTCAAAATCGTCGCGCTCCAACTCCCGATACGGATAAGCCCGCCTGACGATGGCAAAGGCCTCTTCAACCCCGATGGGCGCGAGCGCCGCCATCCCGACGACATGTTGCGCCAGGACGTCGTTAGGCTTTTCCAGAATCTTGATCGGATCCAGCACGCCTTGCCTGACGAGTCGCGCCGTAGCGGTCGCTTCCACCAGGTCGTTAATGTTCGTCGCCACCAGCACGCCGTGACTGCTCTTGTTGAGGGAATGACCGGAACGACCGATGCGCTGGATGGCACGCGAAACACCTTTGGGTGTGGCGACCATGACCACGAGATCAACTGCGCCGATGTCAATCCCGAGCTCGAGGCTGGTCGAGCAGACCACCGCGCGCAACTCGCCGTCTTTCAGCCGGTCTTCGACTTCCAGTCGCACGCTGCGATCGAGCGAAGCGTGGTGGATCTCGATGCGATCGGCTGAGTCCGGGAGCAGTTCCTTCAGGCGCAGACCGATCTGTTCCGCGGCCGAGCGCACATTGGTAAAAACGAGAACGGATTGGCGGCTGCGAATCAACTCCGCCAACTCGGCATAGAGTCGCACTCCGGTGTAACCCGCAGGCGGGTAAGGCTTGTGCCTGATGGGTGAGAAAACTTCGACGATCGAATCCTTCTCGATCCGCGCCTGTGCAATGCGACACGGTCGATCATCGCCGGCAAGAAATCGCGCCAGCAAAGCCAGGGGCGCGGCGGTGGCAGAAAGCCCAATGCGACAGAGGTCGCCATTATGCCTGACGAGTTCCTCCAGCCGTTCGAGCGAAAGCGCCAGATCGACGCCTCGTTTGTTCCCCGCGAAGGAATGCAGTTCATCGACAATGACAAAGCGACAGGTGCTTAGGTGAGCAGCGTAACTCTCCTGCGCCAACTGCACGGCCAGACTCTCCGGCGTCGTGACGAGAAAATGGGCCGGACGCCGGCGAAATCTCGCCCGATCGCTCGCGCTCGTGTCGCCTGTGCGAACATGAATCAGCAGCTCCTTTTCCAATCCCATCCCGGCAATAGGCGCGCGGAGATTCTTTCCGATGTCGTAGGTCAGCGCGCGCAGCGGCGAGACGTAAAGACAGTGCACTCCTGACGACAGCTGGCCGCGGTCGAGCAAACGCAGGAGGTAATCGAAAACCCCGAGAAAGGCGGCAAGGGTTTTGCCGCTGCCGGTGGGCGAAGTGAGCAGGATCGACTCGTATCTTAAGATCGAAGGAACGCAGCGGAGTTGAGCGTCGGTAAAGTCCGGAAACGTCCCGCGAAACCAGGCAGCCAGTCGCGGATGCAAGCGCCGGAAAAGTTCGCGCTTCGAGATAACTGCGTCCTGGTGCATTCCCTAAAGTTCGTGAGTTAGCCAGTTTTTGCCAACCGGCGATTTCTCCGGGCGCACCGGGGAAGAACACACTTCCGCACGCCGGGCACCGCCCGAGTGGGCAGAGCAAGGGCGGACGAGCGGTGGCTCAACTCTCCTGCCCGGAACCGCGAATCAAATCCTTACGGAAGCCGGGATACCTGCCTAACGAGAAAAGGATAGACGGCGCGACCTTACCGCCGCCCAAACCGTTGCTAAAGTTTTATTCGCGAACAACCGGTCTAAGAAATAACCGTTTTCAGGTAACTCCTTTCGAAATCGACACGGGATAAGAATCTTGACTCGCCACCTTCCGTCCAAGTAGAAAAGAATTGGCCAAGAGCTTTTATGATTATCCGACGATTCCTGCTTCTGCTTCCTTTCGTTGTAGCTGCCACCGTTTTAGGTGATAGCTGGACTCCCATATCCGCCAGTAATACTCCCACCGCGCGGACCGCGCATTCCGCCATTTTCACCCGGATCGATGGAACGGACCAGATGATCGTCTGGGGCGGCCAGGATTCTTCGATGGTTCCATTTGCGGATACCGGCGGACTTTGGAAAAGGTCGACAAACAAATGGGCTATGACCACGACCGACAACGCACCCAGCGGCCGCGAGGGTCAGCCAGCTATTTGGACCGGTCACGAAATGATTGTCTGGGGCGGAGATGACGGTCTGAACTTCCTTAACACCGGCGGCCGCTACAATCCGGTAAAAGATGAGTGGCAGCCGACCTCACTGACCGGCGCACCGTCTCCGCGTTTTGGTCATGCTTTGGTTTGGACCGGCGATCGCATGATTGTCTGGGCGGGTGCGATTGGTTTTGCCGGTGATGTAAATGATGGCGCACTCTATGATCCGGTGACCGATACATGGTCGGCGATGAGTACTGTCGGAGCACCGACGCCAAGAAATTCCATGGCCGCAGTCTGGACCGGCTCCCAGATGCTCGTCTGGGGCGGGATTAGTCTCGGCACCTATGTGAATGACGGTGCACTTTATGACCCGCGGACCAACACGTGGACCCCGATTTCGGCGACCAACGCGCCATCGCCCCGGCTCTTTTTCGCTTTCGCCTGGGATAGCGTGAATCTTTTTATCTGGGGCGGAGTGGACTCGCGGTTCCGACCGCTTCCGGACGGGGCCGTATACAACACTAAGACCGGCGCCTGGCGTACGATAAGCCGGACGAATGGTCCCACTCCGCGACTCGGTCCTTCGGCCGTCTGGTCCGGGAAAGAATATCTCGTCTGGGGTGGTTCGGATGCAGCTGGTAACCCGGTCGGGACAGGCGCTAAATATAACCCGGCAAATAACAAGTGGACCGCGATTACGACCACGAATGCGCCGGCGCCGCGCTCCGGTCACACAGCGGTTTGGGATGGAGAGCGGATGATCATCTGGGGCGGTTCGGGCGAATGCTGCAATAACTGGTTTAACGACGGCTTCGCTTACAAGCCCTAACGAGTAAAGGATTGTGCCTGTTGCTCGGCGAGTTGCTCCATCTCGGTGACGACCCGGTCGAGTTCATCGATAAGGGCGCTTCTCCCATGCTCACAAAAAGCGGTAACTAATGACCGGTAATACCACAGCGCGCCTTCCTTGCCCGTCTTAAATCGATCCCAAACGCTTTCGCCCTCCTCGCGCAGATTGTGCACGATCGCCCGGCAATTGTGCAGCTTGTCCGAAGCCGAAACCAGCCGCGTCGCCGCCGAAGCGGTCTTCAAATGGGCGATGTATTTTTCCTTGCGTTCCCGCCATGGTGGCTTGGGAGTCTGATCGCTGTCCGTGCAACCGGCGACGATTTCGCCGACTTCAGGACCGAACTTTTCCTCGATCTCGCGCTGTCTTTCGACTCCCCCACAATCCTCCACAGCATCATGCAAAAGCGCGGCAATGGCTTCGGTCTCGTTCGCGCCATATTCCATCGCGATTGCGGTCACGCCCAGAAGATGGCCGATGTAGGGAATCCTGGTCTTCTTGCGCAACTGGCCACCATGGACACGTGTGGCGTAGACCAGCGCCTCTTCAAATTTGGGAGATAGGTTCATGACTTATCGTTACGGCAAATAACGACATTGTCACGAAGCGCGGATAACTCAGTAGGTGAAGGATTGAATGGCTGTTGTTAGATCAGGTCCGTTCACAAAGCCGATTCGCCTGCTCGGATTGAGGGCAATGTGAATAGGAAAGACATTATCGCCACCCTGAAAGTTTAGACCATTAACCGACTCCACCAGGTTACCTGTCAGGTCATAAACCTGGATGCTGCTGCCATTGTCGAGCATTCCGTCTGAGAATGGCTGCGCGATGAGAAAGAGTTTGTTGATAGGATCGAACTCGATGTCGGCACCGCTGGCGGTCGAATTCTGAGGGTTCGCACCCGGCAGCAGAACGTTGATGCCGGTAAAGTCATCCAGATTAAAAAACTGGGCGCCGGAGTCGAAAGAGGTATCCGTGCAAAGAATTCCATCTTCCGAGTCGACCGCGATGCCATTGATAACTCCCAGGCCCCGTCCGGTGCGTTCGACAAATGAACCGGTCGCCAGGTCAACGAAGCCGAGCACTGGCGGCTCAATAAATCCGGAAGGCTTATCATGCCCGAGAATGACCTGATTTCGCGCGACATCGAACGCGATTACAGGAGGTGCCTCTGTGATAAAGTCGGGGTGAGTGACATCGATCACCGAGCCAAAAGTGTTAGTGGCAAGGTCTGAGGTAAAGAGGATTGGCGGAGCGTCGCTTACTGAAACAGCATAGACGGCGACATTCGAGCTGCCGTCAGGGCTCGGCTTAACCTGGTTAATGACATGCTTGCGGTCGATCGGCGGCGTCCAGATTCCATTAATTTGATTACCAGACAAGGGATTAATCGTCCGGAAGACACGCTCAACATGGGAAAGACCCTTAACATGCTCCTTTTCCACCAACCCAATTGACTGCGCAATACCCCAGGTAACAAAGTCATCCTGAGATTCCGAGCCGGCGAGCACCTTCAGGATTCTCCCAGTCGATTGGCTGAAAGTCTCCACGCGGGCCGAGACAGTTCCGTCGGAATTCAACACCGCTTCGGAAAGAAGTCCGTCCGAGTTGGTGGGATCGATCTCGAATCCAAAGATAAGTCCGCCGAACTTGCCATGGACGATCACATCGCCGGCGCCGGCATCAGGATTGACCTGAAAAGATGACGGAGAGGCCGTGCTAAGAGAAGTAACAAGGCAGCAAATAGCTCCCAGGACAACGGCCGGGGATATCTTTGTCAGGCCATTTCGTAAGCAAGAAAACGAGCGCATGGCGCAATAGTTCGATCCATTCGCATCTGTCTCAAGCAGTGTGTCGTAACAGAATCGTTACCTCCACTCAGGTAGAGTGCTGCATCCCCAGCTGCGCAAAGAGGAAGCTATACATATCGGCTACCTGCTTGATTCGCTCGCTCAACGCCGTACCGATGCCATGACCCGCGCTCGTCGAAGTGCGCAGGAAAATGGGATGGTCTGACTTGTTCGCGGCTTGAAGCCTCGCAGTCATTTTGCGCGAATGGTAAGGCGCAACGCGACCATCATTCGCGCCAGTCATCATCAAAACCGCTGGATACTCAGTGCCGTCCTTAACCTGATGATAAGGTGAATAAGCGTAAAGAGCCTTGAACTGGTCAGGATCCTTTACCGTCCCAAACTCAGTGACATTAAAAGCGCCGTTCGGCGCGAGTTCCACGCGCAACATGTCGTAGATACCAACCATGGAAACGACGGCGCGCACCAAATCTGGATGCTGAGTAATCATGGCGCCCATGAGCAGACCGCCGTTACTTCCGCCAAGGAGGGCTAGCTTCTCAGAGCTGGTGTATTTCTTTTCGATCAAATACTGGGCGGCCGCAGCGAAATCGTCGAAGACGTTTTGCTTTTTCGTTAGGTTGCCCGCCTTGTGCCATTCCTCGCCGAATTCGCCGCCGCCTCGGATATTCGCGACGACATAGATTCCGCCACGGTCAAACCAAAGCCGGCGCGAAAACTCGTAGGCCGGCGACATGCTGATCCCGTAACCTCCATAGCCATAGAGAAGAGTAGGATTGCTTCCGTCGAGCACCGCGCCTTTGCGACGCATAATATTGAGCGGAATCCTGCTTCCATCCTTGGATGTCGCGAACTCGCGTGTCACTTCTATGTCAGCGAATGAAACTGGCGACGTGCTGATCAAGGCGGTTTTTCTCGGTTCGGTTTGATCCGTAACAAGTTCAAACCAGGTGGATGGCTCGGTATAGCTTTGGTCTCGGAAAAGAGCAGAACCGCTGTCTTCCGCCACTAACTCTTGCACGCTGGAAATGTCGGGAATCGTAATCGTCTGGCCGTTCTTGCCCTGGAGATCGAAACGCCGCAATTGGGAAGGTCCGCCTAACAAGTCCGCGACATAGAGCGCGTTTGTGGTCGGGACGAAGCGCTGAATAACCGCATCGCTTGCCGGGACAATCTCGGCTGCTTTGGCTAACTCCGGAGCATCGAGCGGCAGACGGAGAATCTTACCGCGCGGGGCGCCGGCCTGGGAAAGAAGATAGAGGGCGTTGTCACGACCAATCCGAACCAGCTTCACGCCATCGCTAAATTGAGTGATCTGCTTCCAGGTGGCATTCGGACTCAACAAATAATGAGCAAAGTCGCCGCCATCTCCGTTCGCCACTGAGGCGACAATGTATTTCCCGTCGGACGATGACTCGAGCAGAACCTCGGCGATCCGGGGAAAATCCTTCCCAATGGAGTAAGTATCACTGCTATCGGCCGTGCCAAGTTTGTGAAAGTAGACTTGCTGATAGAAGTTTAAGTCAGCATCCGGGCGCTCCCCCTTGCGCGGGAAGCGCGTGTAATAGAGCCCGTTTCCGTCCGCGTTCCAAGCCGCACTGCCACCCGCGGTCGGATACTGAACATGGGCGATGGTATCGCCAAGTTCTTTTCCCGTCATTCCGTCGTAAAAATGCAACTCGCCATCTTCGCTGCCGCCCTTGGAAAGAGAGACGGCCAATTTCTTGCCGTCGAGGGAAGGTTCAAACCAATCGATCGCGGTTGTGCCTTTGCGATCGATTTGATTGGGATCGACCAGTACCTTTTCCGACTTAAGGCTGTTAGCCGAATCAAGCCTAACGAGCATAGGTTGCTGTTTGGGAGGCTGGAACTTGAGGGCAAACAACACGCCAGGCCGGGAGACAATAGACGAGTAGCTGGGTGAAGTTTTTGCATACCAAGCCTTGAGCTGATCTTCGATTTTGCTCCGGCCGGGCAGATTGTCGAGATAGGCGCGGGTTCGCTTGTTTTCGACGTCAGACCAGGCTTTGACCGCCGGATTGTTATCATCTTCCAGCCACTGATAATCGTCTTCTATCTTTACGCCCTCATACTCGTTATAGACTGGCTTTTTCTCTGCGGATGGTGCCGATCCGGGCTCCGCCGCAAGGAGGTCGCAAACCTGAAAGCTGAGAAGGACGACGAAGACGGTTAAAATACGATGGAACTTCATATCGACGAGAAAGAACGCGTTGATCAGGGAGCGACGCAACTGGCTTTCGGCGATTGTGGCAGATGGGGCGGCTTGAGAAACGATGGACGACAGGTTTAGGGCTGGATAATCTCGGCCTGCACGCGCTGCACCATCGCGACCGCTGCCATGAGGATAAGACCGGCGATGACCTGGTGCGGTCGCAGAGCAGCGTGAAAGAAGCCCCAGGTGATGCAGACTGCCGCAAGCGTTTGCATCATCTCAAAATAACCTGCAGTGGAAGCTCTCGTTAGGCGAAGTCCTTCAAAGTAAATGAGCAAGGGAATTCCGCCCGAGATAGAGGCGAGGAGAACGAGTGCGCCGACCGCGATCGTCAGGCTGGCGTGCGCGGCGGGGGGCCAGAGGGCTGCGGCATTCATTTTCCCCCTCACCAGCAGGATGATGGTCATGCAAACCAAGCCCACGGCGATGCGCAGGCTGGCAGCGAGGCGAAGAGACATCCCAGTCATTACCCCGCGTCCGGCAACGGTGGAGAGTCCCCAAAAGAGAGCGCAAATCAGGGCGTACCCGGTGCCTAGATTCAAACCAGCGCGTTCGAAGGAGACTCCGATCAACTCGGGGTGATCGACGGAAAGAAAAATTCCGGCGAGAATGGCGATCCCGGCGAAAAGATAAAAGCGGGGAGCAAGCCGGTCGGCGAACAGGAGACAGGCGGCAAGGGTCGAGATGACTGGCTGAATATTGAGAACAACATTGACCACCGTTGGATTGCCGTGCTTGAGCGCGAGAGTAAAAAACACCGTTCCGACGGCCGACCCGGCGAATCCGGAAAAAAGGAGATAGGCCCAGGTGCGGCGATCGATTTTCGGCAGCTCTCTTATCCTTACAAGAAGCAACGGGAGAAACATGAGCAGGATGAGAATGTGCTCCCAAAAAACGATCACCTCGGCGGCGAAAAGATTGTTCAGTGGAATGCGCCACGCGCTTTCCGTGCCCCAGAGCGCAGCGCCAAGAGCTACCAACCATGGTCCATAGCTCGCGTGGCGTGCCCGGCGTTCCTGCATGCCGCAACGGTGTATCGTGCACGAAGATGTGCGTCAATGACGACGGAACGCGAGTGCGTCACTCGCGTGGTTCGATTCAGAGAATATCTCAATGACGAAGAGATGGGAGCAATTGTTAGGCGACGCGGAACGGCTTCTCCCTTCCTATCTGGAGCGGACAGGCAATCTTACTCACGCGCATAAGGGGATTCGCCGCAGCGAGCTGTTTTTCTTTTACGTGCTCGCTGGACCGCTTGCACCGCAGCGCGTCATCGAATCTGGCCGGGCTCGCGCCCAAAGCACTCTGGTCCTTTCCCGTCTCTTCCCGCACATCCCGATCGTTAGTCTGGAATCGGATGCCGGCTCGCCTGATGTCGCGCTTGCCGCGGAAAGACTGCGCGATTGTGAAAATGTCGAGTGCCGATTTGGCGATTCGATCGCATTGCTGCCGGATATGATCAAAGCCGGAGACGTGGTTCTGATCGACGGACCGAAGGATTTTCGCGCTCTGAAGCTGGCATTTCGTCTCTTGCGCAGCGAATTGCCGGCGGCTGTTTTCGTCCACGACCTTTGGCTCGGTTCGTCACCGCGCCGCTTTCTTGAGCGGGAGTTAAGTAGTGCGCTGTTAAGCGACGATCCACGTTGGGTCGAGCGCTATGCAATGTTAGATTCACCTCGACCTTTACCGGTGATCGTTTCCTCAGGCTTGCGTTACGCGTACGGTGCGACGCTTGCCTGTTTCGAAAGAGGAGCGGAAAACTATGGGCACGTGCTCCGTCGTTGTCGCGCTGCGCAAGGTCGAGATCGACTCCGGGAAAACGTGTGCAAGCTTTTGCGTCGCCCGCCGGTGATTCGGCCGGGAGACTTCGAAGGGATAACAACACCACCGTGACAATTAAATTACGACCTTACGACTGATGAAACCTCACGCTCGCCAATGGAGTCAAAGAGCCAAAGAAAGAGAATCTGGAACATGCATCTGGCAGAAAAGGTCGGAAAACTGACAAACGGTAAGGCTTTGACGAGCGCCGGGAGGCACTTGTTTGTTCGCCATCGTGGGATCGATCTCGATCCGGCGAAGCTTATTGAGACGATCGACTCGGAAGCCTTCGAAGACATTCAGCGGAGAAATCCGCGCGATCTTTCGAGCAGCGGATGGCCGAAATATCTAGACCTCCCAAAGTGGATGGACAAGAACCTGCGACGCATCCGGGCTCTGGGTCTTGATGCTGGATCCCGCAAGAGCATTCTCGACCTTGGTTGTGGAGCAGGATACTTTCTCTTCATCGCCAAGTATCTCGGTCACGACGTTCTTGGTTTGGATATCGATGAAGTGCCGATGTTCGGCGAAATGGTTGGCCTGTTTGGTCTCAAGCGGGTCATTTGGCGGGTGCAGCCGTTTGTTCGACTGCCGCAATTGCGCAAGCAATTCGATCTCATCACGGCTTTCATGATTTGCTTCAACGGCCACAAGACACCGGGCCTCTGGGGAGTGGAGGAATGGAAATTCTTCCTCGACGACCTCGGCAAGCATCTCAACCCACGTGGCCACGTTTGCCTCAGTTTCAATCGCGAGGATGATGGGCGCCATTACAACGAGGAACTGGAGCGCTTCTTTGCGGAACGCGGGGGGGAGATCGAGGGACAAAGGGTGATGTTTTCTCGTCAGGCCTGCCTCGGTTTGGCCTAACGACCCAGTCGCTAAAGGCTGGCGAGGGCGGCCTTCATCGCAGAACGCGGCGCGGAGCGATCAAACCAAAGCTCAAAGGCAAGCGCGCCCTGATGTAGGAGCATCGTCAGGCCATTCCCGCCTCGCGCACCGACTTGCTGCGCCGCGGCGAGAAAAGCGGTCTTTCGGTAAATCAGGTCGTAGATCATGAGGTGCGGCGCGAGCAGCGAATAGGGCAGGACCGGGGGATCGGATTGTCTGAGACCGAGAGTTGTCGCGTTCACCACAAGATCAATGCGGGCAATCTGCTGGCCAAGCGCCGCCTCGTTCCAGGGCACTGCTTCCAGGCGCGCTTCAGGACCGAGCACGCTCGGACCGCTAAAATAACTTCCCAGTTCGCGCGCGAGCGCCTGCGCTTTTTCAAAAGTTCGGTTAACCAACACCAGTCGTTCACAATTTTCGAAGGCGCATTGCCAGGCGAGGGCGCGGGCCGCGCCACCCGCACCAAGAAGCAGCACACGCAGGTCGCGCAGGTCGACTGAGAACTCGTCCCGGATCGCGCGCGCAAAACCAGGTCCGTCGGTATTCCAGCCTAAGGATTTTCCTGCGCGAAAAGCGATTGTGTTGATCGCGCCGATTCTATGTGCCAGCTCCTCCACTTCGTCGACCAGGGAAAGCGCCGCGATCTTGTGCGGAACGGTGAGGTTGACCCCGACGAAATCGAGTTGTTGCAATAATTCGAGAACTTCCTTGAGCTCGTTAGGCGCTATCCGAAAAGCGGCGTAGCGCAGATCGAGCCCGCAATTTTCCAGCGCAGCATTTTGCATCGCCGGCGAAAGGGAATGCGCCACCGGATCGCCCAACACGCCAAGCCGGATGGGCGGTGCGGTTTCGCCCTCTTCATCCATCCAGCGGCGAAGATCGCTCAACTCGTAGACCGCCTTCATTCGTTACCCGCCACGGGATGACAAGATCGCGCGGAATGGTTACCGTCGCGCCGTTGCATGTCTGAGCCAGTCCAAAACCAGCCGTCCGATTTCATTCGTGATATCGTGGCAGAAGATCTGCGGAGCGGAAAGCGCATGGAAGTTCACACTCGTTTTCCGCCCGAGCCTAACGGCTATCTCCACGTCGGCCATTCCAAGGCAATTTGTCTCAACTTTGGCATCGCGCGCGAATTCGGGGGCACCTGCAACGTGCGGATGGACGACACCAACCCGACAAAGGAGGAAACGGAATATGTCGACTCGATCATGGCCGACATTCATTGGCTGATCGACGGCTGGGCGGACAAAAACATCGGCCTGAAATCCGACGGCACTCCGTTCTTCGCCTCCGATTATTTCGACCAGCTCTATGAGTTCGCCGAACAGCTGGTGCAAAAAAGCAAAGCTTATGTTTGCGACATGACGCCGGAGCAGACTGACGAATTTCGCCGACTGGGCAAGGATGGACCGTATCGTGATCGCTCGGTCGACGAAAACCTCGATCTCCTGCGGCGCATGAAAGCGGGTGAGTTCCCTGATGGCGCGCGGACATTGCGTGCCAGGATCGATATGCAGGCGCCTAACGTCTGGCTGCGCGACCCTGTGCTCTATCGCATTCGGCACGCCGCCCATCATCACACCGGCGACAAGTGGTGCATCTACCCGACCTACGACTTTGCCCATGGCCAAAGCGATTATCTTGAGAGCATCAGCCATTCGCTTTGCACGCTCGAGTTCGAAGTGCATCGCCCGCTCTACGATTGGGTGTTGCAGGCGCTCGAATTGCCGCGGCCGCTGCCGCATCAGTATGAGTTCGCGCGGCTCAATCTCACCTACACGGTGATGAGTAAGCGCAAGCTCAAACAGCTCGTCGATGAAGGCATTGTCACGGGCTGGGACGATCCACGGCTGCCCACCATTTCCGGCATGCGCCGGCGTGGCGTCACGCCAAGTGTCTTGCGCGATTTCGCCTACCGTATTGGAATCACAAAATATCCGTCGCTCACCGAAGTCGGCGCGCTCGAGTACGCAATGCGTGACGAGTTCAATCGCGTCGCGCCGCGGCGCATGGCGGTGCTGCATCCGCTCAAGATCGTGATCAGCAATTATCCCGAGGGGAAAACGGAAGAACTGGAAGCGGTCAACAATCCTGAGGATGCGGCGGCCGGAAGACGAAAGGTACCCTTCAGTCGGGAGCTGTTTATCGACCGGGCCGATTTCATGGAGACGCCGCCGCCAAAGTATTTTCGGCTCAAGCCCGGCGGCGAAGTGCGGCTAAAGTACGCCTACATCATTAAATGCGAGGAAGTGATCAAGAACTCGTTAGGCGAAGTGGTTGAATTGCGTTGCACTGCCGACTTGGAAAGCAAAACCGGTGGCGCAACGTCCCATCGCAAAATCAAGGGCACCATCCATTGGGTGAGCGCGCCGCAGGCGATCGAGGCCGAGGTGCGACTCTACGATCGACTTTTCACCGTGCCGGATCCCGACGCCCAGGGCGATTTCAAGTCCTTCATCAATCCAAATTCGCTCGAAGTCGTCCGGGCCAAATGCGAGCCGTCACTAGGCGAAGCCAGGCCGGAGCTGCGCTATCAATTCGAGCGTCTCGGCTATTTTGCGCTCGATCCCGCTTCCCGGCCTAACGAACTAGTTTTCAATCGCACCATCACCTTGCGCGATACCTGGGCGAAAGAAGTGAAGAAAGCCTAACGAAATATGGCGTCGGATGTTCGTGTTCGTTTTGCACCTTCGCCTACGGGCTATCTGCACATCGGCGGCGCTCGCACTGCCCTCTTCAACTGGCTCTTCGCACGCCACACCAAGGGCACGTTTATCCTTCGGGTCGAAGACACCGATCGTTCGCGAAATACCGCCGAAGCAACGCAGGCAATTTACGACGGATTGCGCTGGCTTGGCCTCGATTGGGACGAAGGCCCGCAGGTGGGCGGCGACTGCGGTCCTTATTTCCAAAGCGAGCGCGACGAGATCTACCAGCGCCACCTGGCAAAGCTGGATGCAGATGGCCATACATTCGAAGAGCATGGCGCGATCCGTTTCCGCTCGCCGCGCGAGCATGTGGTGGTGGACGACATTATCTGCGGCAAAATCGATTTTGACCTAACGAATCCGGAAACACATCCCGACATGACTCTGCGCCGGCCGGACGGGTCCTGGATTTTCCATTTCGTTAATGTGGTGGACGACATCGAGATGAAAATCAGCCACGTCATCCGCGGCGACGATCATCTCTCGAACACGCCGAAACACATCGAGCTTTATCGTGCCCTCGGCGCGGAGCCGCCGCGTTTCGCGCACATGCCGCTCATCCTCAACCACGACGGCTCGAAAATGAGCAAGCGCGACCTGGGGTCGAGTATCACGACCTACATCGACGACGGATACCTGCCGGAAGGCGTCCGTAATTATCTCTGTCTCCTTGGCTGGTCGCCGAAGGACGATCGGGAAAAGCTCGCGATCGACGAAGTCGTTAGGCTGTTCGAACTGGAAAAGCTCAATCACAAGAGCGCGATCTTCGATCTCGCGAAATGCACCTGGCTGAATGGCGAATATCTGCGCGAGTTACCAGACGAACGTTTTCATGCCCTGGCGCGGATCGCGCTCACCAAAGCCGGTTTTGATCTGACAGAATTTCCGGACGATTACGTGCGCGCTGCACTCGATACCTGCAAAGGAAAGTTCCGCATCTTCGCCGAATTGCCGGCTTACGGCGGGTTCTATTTCACGGACGAAATCAAATATCAGGCCGAAGGCGTAGCGAAGCATTTCATCCCTGAGAACAAACCCCGTCTGCAAAAGTTGCGCGATACCTTTGCCGAGTTGGAAAACTTCGACGCCATCTCGATTGAGGCGGCCTTGAAAACAACCGCAGCCGAACTCGGCCTAAAGCCCGCTGCGCTCGTCCATCCGACGCGTCTTGCCGTGACCGGAAGCAACGCCGGGCCGAGTCTTTATCATCTGCTGGAGATTCTGGGGCGCGGGAAAGTGCTCGCGAGAATGGATCAGGCGATCCAGGCAATTCAGGATTGAGAGCACTTGCTCGTTAGGCACTGGCTTGACTTGCCTAACGATCTTGCTGCGTGCGGCGGATCGTATTACAAATAGCCCCGCGCCATTTTTTTCGGAGAGGTGGTCGAGTGGTTGATGGCTCCGGTCTTGAAAACCGGCAGGGCGCAAGCCCTCGTGGGTTCGAATCCCACCCTCTCCGCCATGACGCCTAACGAAGTGAACGCTTTCCTGATCAAAATCGACAACCATTCTTCGCGAAATTAAGCTGTGTCTCTGTATGAATCGATTCCTCTCGACAGGAACACCGCACCTGCGTTCGCGCTCAGACATAGCCGGGATGATGCGTCCTGGCCTCTTAGTCGCTTTCGTGGCGCTCGTCTTCGTCAGGCTATGCGAAGCGGGTTTAGATCACTTCGAAAACACCGGGAGCATGACGTTCGCCCGCGAAGGCCATGCTGCGACGGTTCTGACTGACGGCAAGGTGCTCGTCGAAGGGGGCGATGACTCGGGGTTAATAAGCGCGGAACTCTTCGACCCCACTACGGGCACATGGACCTTGACTGGTAGCATGAACTCCGGTCGCCAATGGCATTCGGCTACTTTGCTAAACGATGGAACTGTCCTCGTTGCCGGAGGCAACTGGAACGGCTTTTTTTCTACACCGACAGCGGAGCTTTTCGATCCTTCCGCTGAAACTTGGACAGCCGTCGGCAGCCTCAAAGAGGCCCGGACCTCGCATACGGCAACGTTGCTGCCTAACGGAAAAGTGCTGGTTGCAGCCGGTAGGTATGATGGTTATGGCCCCTTCCCGCTTGACTCGGCGGAATTATACGATTCCGCCACTGGCGCTTGGACATCGACTGGCCACCTTACAACCTTTCGCGAGAACCACGCGGCAACACTTTTGGCCAACGGCAAGGTGCTGGTTGTTGGTGGTGATGATTACTACACCAGCAACAGTGTGGGCGTTCTCGCGAGCGCCGAATTGTACGATCCCAGCAGCGGTATTTGGACGGCGACTGGCAGCCTTGTCACTGCCCGCGAGGGCCACACGGCAACTCTTTTGCCCAACGGCAAGGTGCTCGTCGTGGGAGGTTCCAACGCCGATGGCTTTGTTGGCAGCGCGGAACTCTACGATCCACAAACCGAAATGTGGACGGCGACCGGAAGTCTCCAGACAGCTCGAACTGGGCACACCGCTACTCTACTTGGTTCAACCAACGGTAAGGTATTGGTTGCAGGAGGCAGCAGCCACAACGGCTACGAGGCGAGCGCGGAACTTTACGATCCGGCGACTGAGACTTGGAGCAGCACTGATAGCCTTGCCGTCGGTCGTGATTCTCACACGGCGACCTTGCTGCTCGATGGCAGCGTTCTCATCGCTGGCGGCAGGAATGAGTCCGGTCCCGGTTGATCGCTAGCGCCGAACTTTATGTCCACTCCGCCCCGTTGCAGAACATTTCCACGCGATCGGATGTTCAGACGGACGAGAATGTCATGATCGCTGGATTTATCATTCTCGGCTCGGAGCCGGAGACGGTGGTCGTGCGTGGGATCGGACCTTCGCTAGCCGATGTCGGGGTCGCTCGGGGACCCAACGATCGAACTTCATGATTCCTCCGGCGCGTTATTGGCCTCGAATGACAATTGGAAAGATGATCCCAACCAGCAGAAGATCAGCGATTCCGGGTTGGCGCCGACTAACGATTTGGAATCGGCGCTTTGGCAGATCCTTGAGCCCGGCCCTTATACAGTCGTCTTGCAAGGTCACGCTGGCGAAACCGGCATCGGGCTGGTTGAAGCGTACGGGGTAAGTCCGGGCAATGATGCGAATCTGGCCAACATTTCGACCCGCGGCCTGGTGCAAACCGACGACAACGTTTTAATTGGCGGTTTTATTGTCGGCGCAGGCACGCCGAATGGTCCCGCGAATGTTCTACTCCGCGCGCTTGGGCCGTCGCTTTCCATCGCGGGTGCGTTAAGCGATCCGATTCTCGAGGTATACGACGCGAGCGGAACTCTCATCGATTCGAACGACAATTGGAAACTGCGCAGTGATGGGAGCAGCCAGGAAGCAGAGATCAAAGCGACGACGATTCCGCCCAGCAATGATCTGGAATCAGCCCTGCTGGAGACGCTGTCGGCGGGAAGCTACACAGCGATCGTGCGCGGCGAAGATGGCGGCACGGGAGTGGGACTCGTAGAAGTCTACAATCTTCAGTAGCTGCGAGCAGCCGCTACTAGTTAGCTGTGACTTCCAGCCGCGCGTCGCGCACCGTGGCCGAGCATCGCCCGAGCGCAAAGCCACGCGCAGAAGATCCCAAGAATCGCTGCGCAAACCACGTCCGACAAATAATGCGCAGCGACGTAAATGCGCGAAGCCGCAATGAGCAAAGGAATCGGGAGGAGCGCGAGCGCGAGTCGCCGGTTAGCAAAAAAGAGAACGCCGAAAAAAGCCGTTGTCGCCGCGGTGTGGCCACTTGGGAAGGAGTTATATTTCGGACTGAGATGCGGCCCATTCCAGCCCAGCTCGTATTTGACTGAGGGTCGAGCGCGACCGGAGGCAATCTTGATTCCGCGGGCCGCGATTCCCGCCAGGGCGCAGGCAATGATCATCGTTAGGCCAATCTGCACCCAGCGCTTGTTGCCGCGCAGGGCCGCGATCGCGACGACGAGCAGTCCGGCAATAATGTGCTCCGGCCAATCGCCATAACGACTCACATTCCGCATCACCATTTTGGCGGTGTGGTTGGAATGTTGCGCGACCCAATGACCCAGGGCCGCGTCGAAATGAAAGGCGAGCACGATCGCACCCAGCGCCAGACAAATGATGAGCAACCATTTCCAAGCCGGCGCAATTTTTTGCATTGAGAAATTGCCGGTTGAGTTTCGGCTGTCGCCATCTTTCAATCGCTCTCTTGCAACCTGCAACTCGCAATTTTCTCGCCCTCTTCTGCGGGTGCTTGCTTTTTCATCTCGCCGGCACCTGGTTGCTGCCCCTGGTGGATCGCGACGAGCCGCGCTTCGCCGAGGCCTCCCGGGAAATGATCGAGCGTAGCGACTTTGTCGTGCCGTTCTTCAACGACCGCTTCCGCTTCGACAAACCACCGCTGACTTACTGGGCGCAGGTGGCGAGTTATCACCTTTTCGGCGAGAACCCTTTCGCAGCCCGGTTTCCTTCCGCGGTCGCGGCAGCCTTAACCGCGGCGGCGATTTTCTCCTGGGGCCGCCGGCTTGGTCGCGAGCGCCTCGGGTTTTGGGCAGCGATCGTCTTCACGCTTTGCGTGCAAACTTTTGTGCACGGCAAAGCCGCCGTAGCCGACATGTGGCTCGTGCTCTTTATGACTCTGGCGCAATGGGCGGGTTATGAATTGTTGCGCGATCGCTTTAACGGGAGCTGGCGCAGCGCGGTCGTCAGGCCAAAGGGTCTGCACAAGTGGTGGTGGATTTTCTATCTTTCGCTCGCGCTTGGGTTCCTGGCCAAGGGACCAATTGCCTGGATGCCGCTAGGGACGGTGGCGGTTTTTCGTTTCTGCCGGCCGGTGCCAGATTTTGCCCGACGTTTTTTATTCGTTAGGGGAATTCTGCTCGTACTCGGGCTGATTGCTCTCTGGGGTGTGCCGGCGCTGTCGCGAACTCATGGTGAATTTCTTTTGGTCGGACTGGGTCGACATGTGATTGGCCGCTCCTTTGGAACAATGCAGGGACACGGTGGAGCTTCCATTCTCTCCGCGCTTGCCTCGCTGCCTTTTTATTTTGTGACGATCTTCCTCACCTTCGCGCCCTGGTCGATCGGGCTGCCGTGGTTGACGCGCCGGCTTTGGCAGCGGCGCGATACGCTAGACCTTTATCTCATCGCGGGCGTTGGGGTCATTGTGGTTGTCTTCAGCGTGGTGAAAACAAAACTGCCTCATTACATCCTGCCGGCGTTTCCGCTGCTTGCAGTCTTATTCGTTAGGCATTTGCTGAGGGCGAAAGGAGGTGAGCGTATCCTGCTCTGGACGGCAGGAGCGACCGCGACAGTGATGCTGGCGGTCGCCTTGGTCGGGTTCCCGGCGATCGCGCCCTACTTTCCCTCCGCTGTGCTTTTCGAAAAGGCCAGCCCTTATCTGCAGCCAGAGATGGACTTTGCGGCCTACGATTTTGACGCGCCGAGTCTGGTCTGGCTTTTCCGCAGTCGAGTACACGGCTTTCTGCGCTATAACCGGGAGGAAAATCGCGACGTGGCCACGTTGCAGCCCGACCAGATCCCACCATTCCTCGCCAGCGCAGGACCGCACTTTGTCGTTCTGCCGAGCGCGGTGGCGGAGAAGCTTTACCCCGCGCTGCCGATTGGCTATCGAAAGTTTAGCACCCACGGCTTTGACCTGGCGAAGGGTCGCTGGGTCGATCTCACCCTCATTATGAAAAACACATGATCACATTCTTGCATGGGCGCCTAACGAGGGCGCTTCCGACTCAGGCGATCGTCGATGTCGGCGGCGTCGGTTACGAGGTTTTCATTCCCCTCTCCAGTTACGACAAACTCCCGGCGCCCGGTGCGAATGTGCAAATCCTCACTCATCTTCACGTGCGGGAAGACGCCCACATTCTCTACGGCTTCATGACGGCGGCGGAGCGCGATTTGTTTCGACTACTGGTCAATCATGTGAGCGGGATCGGACCGAAGCTGGCCCTGGCAGTTTTGAGCGGAATGAGCGTGAGCAATTTCAAAGCTGCAGTGGTGAACTCGGATGTCGCTTCGCTCTCGAAAATCAGTGGACTCGGAAAGAAGACGGCGGAGCGAATTGTTTTGGAATTGAAAGACAAGCTCGGTGTGGCCGCGGCTTGGGAAGTGGCAAGTGGTGCACAGGCGCCGACGCCCGAACAGGAGCAGGCCAACGAAGCAGTGCTTGCTCTAATCGCGCTGGGATACAAGCAAGTCGAAGCGCACAAGGCGGTGCGCGATATTCAGCAAAGCGGAAAGCAAACAGTAACCGCAGAGGATCTTGTGCGGCTAAGCTTGCAACGACTTGCCTCCGGACGTTAGCCGCGCCGGCACGCAAATTTCCCTCAGCCAATCAAGCCTTCGAGCACTGAATTTTCACCGGCAGACCGGGACGAAAAAGTGCGAAATGAAGCAGAACTGCGGCTGATAAAAAAATTATAAAAAATGTCTTGAAAGCTGACGAGCCGCTTACTAAGCCCGTGTTGAAACCCTAACAAATATATGACTAACACGAAGCTTGCAGGCCTGGGAGTTATTCGCACAGCGCACGTCTTGGGCGTTATCGCGCTGTTTTCTTTGGCGGGTTACGCCGCCGCGCAGAATGCCGTGACCGGACCTGGAGCGACAGCGACTCCAGCGGCCGGGTCGACTCAAGCCGCGGCTCCATCGCCGGCGCAACAGCAGCAACCGCAGCCGCCTCAGGCAACGGTGGAGCGAATTATCGTGACTGGCTCAAATATTCCTACCGCAGAAGAAGTTGGCCCTAATCCCGTGTTGCACATCGATCGCGCGACAATTTCCAAATCGGGCGAGCGCAACACGGAAGAGCTTCTGCGCAACCTCCCGATCGCGAACGCCAACGGCGTGCCGGTTTCAAACAACGAGAATGGCACTAACTCAGCGGTTGGCGCGGCCACAATCGCCCTGCGTGGTTTCGACCCGCGCGCGACGTTAATCCTCATCGATGACCGACGAGTCGCTCCGTATCCCACGGGGAACAACGGTGGCGTCGGAGTGGGTCAGATGTTTGTCGATCTCAATTCCATTCCCCAGGCCGCCATCGAAAGCATCGAGATTTTGAAAGATGGCGCCTCGACCACTTATGGCGCCGATGCTGTTGCCGGCGTGGTGAACATAAGGTTGCGCCATGATTTCCGCGGCACGGAGGTAAGCTCGGAGTATGGCAATACCCTCGACAAGGACTCGAGCGAATTTGCCGCTTCCATGATCTTTGGTGTGGGTGACGACAATACCAATGTTACCGGCATTTTGAACTATTATCATCGTAACTCGATTGCCAACCACGACCGCGGGTTCTCGAATCGTCCCCCATTTCTCAGTTCCAATACCAGCCCTTATAACCTTGAACTTAGCAGCGACGTCGCCGCGGCGGCGGGCGGCCCGAACCTGAACCCTGGCGGCATCGAGTATGGCACCGCTCCTAATCTTACCAACGGCCTGGCCCCGGCTAGCTCCTATGTTTACGACCTTAATCGAGTGCGCGCTACCGGAGGCATTCTGCCAGGGTATAACTTCAATCTCTTCTCACTCTCGTTTCCTGAGTCTGAGCGCTACGGAGCCTATGTGGCAGCCGACCATAAGTTCTTTGGCGACCAACTGGTGCTCTATGCCGACGGATTTTACCAGAACGTCAAGACTCATAACGAAGCCGCTCCGCCCGCCACCGGCTCCTTCGAAACCAAAGGCCAGACCACGCTCGCCATCCCGCCTAATTCTTCCCTGAATGGAGTGACTCCTCCTAACACTCCCACCTTTGCCGATACGGGCTTGCCGCCGGACGCTTTTAACCCATTCAATCCTTTCGACCAGATCATTTCTGGCGGTTCCCGCGCCCGTCTGGCTGAGTTCGGCAACCGTCTCTTCGATAACGAAACCGAGGCCTTTCTCACTACGGTCGGAGTGAAGGGCGACAAACTCTTTGACGGCACCTGGGGTTACGACGCTGGTTTTCGTTACAGCCAGTCAAAAAACACTCAGACCGGCCAGCAGGTTTCTATCTCGCGTTTCAATCGTATCGTCAATCAGGCCGATCCTATTTTCGATCCGGCTTCGCCGCAATACATTGGTACCACCGTCGCCTTCAATCCATTTGGCGACTTTCGTGTTCCGATTCCTTCCAATCAGGCTTCTGTCGCCTTCGCCACCGTTCATCCGAAAGACGAAGACACTTCCAAACTTGCAACCGTAGATGCCACTCTCTATACGACCTCGCTCTTTAAGTTACCGGCGGGCGACGTTGGCTTTGCCTTCGGTGGACAATTCCGCCGTGAAACTTTGGATGAAAATCCCGACGCGCTGAATGTGGCGGGTGATATCGCTGGTAACTCTCCCGTCCCGGCAGTTAATGGCGGGAGAAAATCCTACGCCTTCTTTGCGGAAGCTGATATTCCGGTCTTTAGCCCGGTCAGTAAAATACCCTTCTTTTACAACCTGGAGGTTACCGCTTCTACACGATTCGAAGACTTTCTGAACAACGATACAAACGTCCTCGTACCGAAACTCGGCATGCGCTGGCAACCGATCGATGAGACACTCACTCTCCGTGCTACCTGGGGAGAAGGATTCCGTCAGCCTACCCTCGAAGAGTTATTCGCGGCTCCGATCTCGACCCTGGGTCTGTCCCACGACCCTCTGAATGGCGGCAAGTCCGAACCGGAAACAAATATTCTCATCGTCAGCAACTCTAACCTGCAACCGGAAGACTCGCGTTCCTTCAGCGGTGGCTTTGTTTATTCACCAAAGTTTGTTCCCGGTCTCAGTATTTCGACCGACTTCTGGGATGTCGAACGCAACGGCGTGGTGGCTACCCCGACGGCCGATAGCATTCTTGCTTTGGAAGCAGCAGGAACACTTGGACCCGGTCAGTTTGTAGAACGCGACGAGAACAACCAAATAACGCGCATTATTATTCCGAGCGAAAACCTCGGCTCGCAGCAGGCGCGCGGCTTCGACTTCGGCCTGCAGTATCAAAGGGAAACGCCCTACGGTATCTTTACCTGGATTAACCAGGCCACTTACCTCGATCAGTTCCTTTTCCCGTTATATAAACAAGGCAACCTCGCCGGCCGAACCACGGATGAAGGAGCTTCCAATGAAGGCTACTATAAGTGGCGCGGTAACTCTCGGATCGACTGGGCCTGGAATAATTTCGATGTCGTGACCTCAGTCAATTACATCGATGGTTTTCACGAGCACACCGGCAACCTGCGGGAACACTATGTCAGTGAGAAATGGTTGTTCGATCTTCAAGGCTCCTATGACTTCAGCGGACTCATTCGAACCGTCGAGCGCCAGCCGATCCCTGGATATTCCAAGGATGCCAAGGACGTAGCCCGGGACGCGAAGGGCGCCGTCTCTGAGTCGTCGGGAACGCAGGACGTCAACTATGGTCTTCTTACCTGGCAGCGTTGGGTAAAAGGATTAGTACTGACGGTCGGTTGCAACAATGTCTTCGGCACCGATCCGCCAAAAGCCTCAGGCGAACAGGGAAGCGGCACCGGATATCCTGGCTTCACATACGACGCGACTGGGCGATTTGTCTACGTGCGCGTAACGAAGAAGTTTTAGCCTAACGAGTTGAAATAGACGTTACTGGGACGACTGCGGAGGTATTTTGATCTTCGAGCCAGAAGATCTCGGGGTTCGATTGTCGACTTTGAGCGACCTCGATAGTGCACCTACGTAACAAGGTTGTTACTGTGCCCTTCTTGGTGGAAAAGGCGCCTTGTGTTATGGGACTTAGGACAGCAACGAAAGGACCATCCATGCAAATCATTGACTCAAGACTTTCCCATTTCCGTATTCATCGTCCGGGGCTTGGCGTCGCGGCAATCGCCCTGAGCTGCCTGGTCAACGTGCAGGTGGCGCGAGCGGCTGCCGGAGATCTCGATCCGACCTTCGGTGTTGGCGGTCAGGTGACGACCGATATTAGCAATAGCACCGACATCGCCAACGCCGTGACGGTCCAGGCTGATGGCAAATTGGTAGTAGTCGGAGAAACCTACCGAAAGAATGACTTTAGCGACGAAGACTTTGTTGTGGCGCGCTACGATACCGATGGCACTCTCGACTCAACCTTCGGCCGCAGGGGCAAAGTGAGAACAGACTTTCCGGGCCTGGCGGGGGTGCCGTCATCGGTTGTGGTGCAGCCTGACGGCAAGATCGTCGTTGCGGGGGGCGCCTTTCCCCTCTTCACTTTCCTCGGCAATTTCAAAGTGGTTCGATATAACTCGAACGGGACGCTCGATAACTCATTCGGTGTCGGTGGAATCGTAACTACGACTTTCCCCGAGGGCAGTTATGCGAACGCAATCGCTGTGCAATCAGACGGGAAAATCATCGCCGCCGGGACCGTTTTCGTCGATGTCGTTATTGGCGATATGTCCAATACAGACTTCGCGCTGGCCCGATACAACCCCAATGGAAGTCTCGACACTACCTTTGGCAGCGGCGGCACAGTCACGACCGATTTCTTCGGGATGGAGGACGACGCCTTTTCAGTCCTGATTCAACCCGACGGAAAGATTATTGCCGTCGGTTCAAGTAATAACCCGGCGACCTTTTATGACTTTGCCGCCGTGCGGTATCTCAGTAATGGCACGATCGACACGACATTCGGCGTCGGCGGAAAAGTGAACACCGATTTTGGCGATCAGAACTTTGATCGGGCCCAGTCGGCCGCTCTGCAGACGGACGGCAGCATCATCGCGGCCGGATTTGCCATCTCCCAAAACGGAGGATCTCAAAACTTCGCCGTGGCGCGATATACTCCAAACGGCGTCCTGGACACCACCTTTAGTCGCGACGGGATTACGCAGATCGATTTCGGTAACTGCTGTCAGAGCGCCTACGAGGTTCTCCTGCAAGCCGACGGCAAGATTATCACCGTCGGTTATGCGAACACCGAAGATTCCGATTCCGACTTCTTATTGGCCCGTTTGACTCCGCGCGGCACACTCGATTCCACGTTTGGCGTCGGCGGACAGGTGCGAACCTCGTTTGGCGATCTCAACGGAGGTGCCAACGGAGCCGTTCTTCAGTCCGATGGGAATATTGTCGCCGTCGGATTTCAAGCCACCTTTACCAGTCACAGGGCCGACTTCGCTTTGGCGCGCTACCTTGGCCATTAGTTTCCTCTCAGGTTGAAATAAAGATTCACGCCCTGGCTGCTCTGCCATTTCTGGCCCGAGCAGCGTGCTGAGCCGGGAGGATTATCTGGCTGCCGACAAATCACGCGCGGCTTGAATGAGAAAACAAGCCGGTAGCTTCTGTGAAGCGGTCGGCCCTGCCAGCCCGCCGACTTCGAACGCGCGCTTGTGTGGGGTTATCGGCGGACAAGGTGTAAGTTAGACCGCATTTCGGTCTTGGACTCGAACGCGAGTCCGAACTCTGGTAAAGAACTCGGCGAGGTATGACCGGATACTCTTTTTTCTTCGCGCCGGGAGCACTCTTTTTCTTTCTGATCCACCTCGCGGTGATCGCGCGGGTGATCTTGCGACCACACCGGGAACCGGCATCGCGGATTGCATGGATTGTGATGATCATCGCCTTACCCGTGGTGGGCATGATCTTTTATCTTTTCCTCGGCGAAACCAACATCGGTCGTCTTCGGATGCGACGCAGGCGGGACGTGCTCGCCAGTATGCCGAGTGTCGTGGACGCGCCTGGCACAGACGCGCCCGCTCTACAGGCGCAAATCCCGGAGCGTTACGCGCATCTCTTCCGCGTCGGCCACTCGGTGAACGGTTTTGAACCCGTCGGTTGTAACCGCGGGCGACTGTTGGCGGATTCCAATGCCAGCATTGAGTCGCTGGTCGCAGATATCGATGCCGCCAAGGATCACGTGCATCTGATCTTTTACATCTGGTTGCCGGATAACAATGGGCTCAAGGTCGTCGAAGCGCTGAAGCGAGCTGCGGCGCGCAAAGTCACCTGCCGGGTGATGGCCGACGGTCTTGGATCGCGAATCATGATCGACTCGGAGCATTGGAAGGCGATGCGCGATGCTCATATAGGTGCCAAGACTGCTCTCCCGATCGGTAATCTGCTGCTGCGGCCTTTGCTAAGTCGCGTCGACCTTCGTAACCATCGCAAGCTCGTGGTCATCGACGATTGGATTACCTACTGCGGGAGCCAGAACTGTGCGGACCCGGAGTTTCGGATCAAGGCAAAGTATGCTCCATGGGTGGACGCGTTAATGCGTTTCGAAGGCCCGATCGCACGACAGAACCAATATCTATTTGCCGCCGATTGGATGGCGCACGAGGACGAAGACATTCGCAACCTCCTGCTGCGACCACTACCACCCGGAGAGCCTGGCTTTGCCGCGCAGGTGATCGGCACCGGCCCGACGGTGCGCAATTCCGCCATGCCCGAGGTGTTCGAATCACTGATGTATGCAGCGCGTCGCGAACTTTGCATCACCACTCCTTATTATGTGCCCGATGAAGCAATGCAGACCGCTCTTTGCGCAAGCGCTTATCGCGGTGTCGAGACCACCATCATCTTGCCGGCGCGAAATGACTCTTTCATCGTGCAGGCGGCCAGTCGCAGTTACTACGCCGACTTGTTGGCGGCCGGGGTTCGCATTTTCGAATTCGAGGGTGGCCTGCTTCACACTAAGTCTCTAACTCTGGATGGTGAGATCACCCTGGTCGGGTCCGCCAACATGGATCGGCGAAGTTTCGACTTGAACTATGAGAACAATATCCTGCTCTGTGATTCCGCTCTCACCGCCGAAATGCGCCGCCGTCAGGATGAGTACCTGGCCCGATCGCACGAGGTGACGGCGGAGATGGTTAGCCAGTGGCCAATCACGCGCCGACTTTGGAATAACGCCATCGCGATGCTAGGTCCAGTTTTGTGAGCTCGAAACTAAATCCTCATAGCGCTCACCCGCTCGTTCCAACGTTTTCCCACGTTCGTTGAGGCGCGCAAAGCGTTTCGGGCAAGGCCATGCGTTTACATGTAGGCAGTAAGTTCTCCTTACGGTTGGAGTGCGACGATTTCTGGCGCGATACCCGTCCGCCGCCGGAAGCATCTCCGGCCGCGTCAGTGCAGGTAGGAGCGCGCGCGCTTGAGCGCGGCCCGGAGTTGCGGCAATTCGTTGTTCACTTCGCGCTGGATCGCATCTCGCGCTTTGAGGTAATTTTCCAATACCCGCAGCGCGTCCTCTCCCATGTCCTTTCCAGCGAAAAGCTCAGGCAATGATGCGCGGAAATTGAGACCGGGCTGCAACATGCCCGACGGAATAGGGACCCCGAGGTCGTAGCTGGAAAGAATCAAGCGCCGGTTACGGTGCGAAGTCTTACCGCACGAATCCAGAAACCACGTCGCAGAATCAGCTGAATCCACGTTGAGTAGCGTCAGTAATTTCTTTTCAATTTCCCACAGTCGAAGTAGCGCGCTCTCGCTGACACCAAGAATGCGCAAGTGAATCAGAGTCTGAAGCAATGCCGCGTAGGCATCCGAGTATGCGGCGCCTTCGAGCACGGGAAGCGCAAAGCGGGTCTGCAGGCCGCGCAAATAAACCGGCGAGCGATTCAGCGCTTGGGCGAGGTCGGCTAGACTGTGCACACGCCATGGGATGCCGCTCGCGTCAGGGAAGTCAATCCGTATTCGCGAGCGGGAAGCTAAAATCCGATCCACCCCGCCAAAGGTAACGTGAAGTGAATTATCCAGCTTTCGTTCGTCGCCAGACTGTGGCTTTCGTGGAACGATGTGAATCTAACACTTAACCATTAACCGGTGCCCAGTCCCTACCTTACAAAATCGGATTTCAAAGCCTGCTATGATTGCCGGACTAAGCTTTACTACCGCAAAAAATCGTATCCGACGAATCTCGATGAGGACGAATACCTCCAGTTCCTTGCTGATGGCGGATTCATGGTCGAGACAGTGGCAAAGGCACAGTATCCACAGGGGATCGACCTCGTGGAAGAGCGTGACCCGCAGCGCTCCTTCAACCGCACGCGGGAGTTGATCGACGCAAGCCTCGATGCCGTTGTCTTCGAGGCGGCGGCCATTTGGGAAAAGAACTACGTGCGGATTGACATCCTCCGCCGCGAAGGCGACACCCTGCACCTGATCGAGGTGAAATCGTCCTCGATCGATGCGGGGGAAGAGGAAGACAACGCGACCTCGCCGTTCCTAACGAATCATGGTGACGTCGCAGACAGAAGTGGAAAAAATACCTGATCGATGTCGCGTTTCAGGTTCGCGTCTTGAGCAGCGCCTTTCCTGAGTTTGTGGTCAAACCCTGGCTCTGCCTGGTGAATAAGGGTCACAAAGCCACAGCGAACGAAACTATGGCGCACTTCAGCGTCGTTCGTGACGAAGAAAATCCCAAGGCCCGGCCAAAGGTGGTCTACTCCGGCGACCTGCAACAATTACAAGGAACGGGCCTTCTCGCCGTTCGCGATGTTTCTGTCGAGACCAACCTGCTCATGCAGGAGGTGAAGGCCAAAGCCGAAGAACTGTCGGCACTGCTCGATAACAATGGCGTGGTCACTCGCGTTCAGGAAAACGTGGCAGATCTATACAACACCTGCCGGACTTGCGAATATCATTTCACGGGCAGTCAGATCCTAGAGCTTAACGGCTTCGCCGAATGCTGGGGCCCTATGGCCTTGGCCCAGTCGCACATCCTTGACCTGTATCGAGTCAGTCAAATCGGCTCAGTCAATTTCGGAGATCCGGTGCCCGCACTGCTTCAGCAGGGTCAGGCATCCCTCCTTGACCTGCGGGGGGAGCAGCTCGGCGTCGATGGGACGTGGACAACGCGGCGCCACATTCAATGGTCACACTCCAAGGATGGAGGCGGCGAATACTTGGCTAAGGCCTTGCGGGATGGCCTTCGCACGTCGCGGCTCTCCGCGGCCGTCTTCGCGTCGTTCATCGTGCTTTCGAGTAGATGATCTAAGCGTTCGATCAGGTCCATTCTTTGACGGAGCAATTCGTTGTTCTAACACTTAGGGATTATGGCCGCGTCCATTAGCGCGCCGGATCACACCAATTTTCTGCCCAAATGCAAAGACAGAAATTGACAATATTCAGACTGCGATCTCTCGCTCGATTCATGCGAGAGCTAGATGGCTTCACCACTTCGACGCGGGCGAGCGAGCTTCTCGCCGGCTGGGCTTTGGTTCGGTTGACCCTCGAGCGGTAGTGAACGCTCCTTACCGAAAAAAGCTTCCGTTCCGCTGTCCTAGCTTACCCAACTGGTCTCATGATGGGAAAGCCGAAGAGCGAGCCACGGTATGACCGCTGAGCTGCAAAGCTACAAGTGGTAACGGCATCATGCGCGATGCAGGGTTCGAACCTGCGACTTCTTGCGTGTGAAGCAAGCGCTCTACCACTGAGCTAATCGCGCCGGAAAACGGGCGTCCGTAGATTTAGCGCGCTCGCCTCTGCGAGCAACTTTTTTGATCCAAAGCTACGCTTTCTCCGCCACGGCCAGCGGTAGCGGCGCGTTTTCGCGCGCCGGGCGGACCCGTCGCGCAGCGAAAGCCGGCGCACGCGTCGAGATAACTTCGCGGAAATAAATCGCGACGCAGACCAGCAGGACACAGGAAGCAAGCGGCCGCATGTTTTCCAGAAAATCGATCGTAGAAAGAGTAGGCGTAAGTTTCTTATCCAGTAAGAGAACGTGGGTGATCATGGTCGCGCTCATGACAGAAAAGAGAAAATGAAGTGTCGTTAGGCGAACGCTCACCCCGAGCGCGACAGTGGTGAGGACGGCACCCCAAAGCAGGTAGCGTTCGTGCATTTGGGCGAGGAGCGCGAACATGAGCAGCCACGGAGTGGCGATGGCGATCAGTAGCCGCGGGTCGCGCCGGTGGGCATGTCGCGCCGCGCCGAGCGCGCAAAGAATCAGGGCCACGAGATAGATGGCACGCAAGGTCCATTGCCAGGTAAAGGTGAGATGAAGGGAGCCGATTTGCGGCGACCAGAACGGCTCCTTGAGTGAAAGATCCAGCTGGGAAAGCAGCGATGGAAGGTTATAGCAGGAGCTGATGAAGAGATATGGGTAGCGTTCGCTGCCATAGAGAAATCCAATCTTCAGCCAGGCAAAGCTACCATCGTTGAAAGCGCCGATGACGAAGGCTGCGCTGGCGGTGATCCCAGCAATCCAGGCAACACGATGCCGTGGCGTAATGCGCCACAAAAGTGCGGTCGCGACCAGAGCGACTCCAATCGCTTCCATCCAAGCCCAGCCGTTTCGCAGAAGCCACGGGGAAACAAGCACTGCGCTGGTGGTAAGGAATCCGGAAAGAACGCGTCCAGCACGCGCCCAGCGTTTCTGCCAGAGAGGCCAAAAAATGAAGAACGGGGCGACGAAGAGAAGCTGGCCCTTGAGCATCCCGCCGATCGCGAGCAGACAACCGCACCAGAACCACCGCCTCGTGAGCGCAGCAAGGGCGGCGAACAAATAAAAAGGGAGAATCCAGGAATCCCATTGTGGCCAGGCGTGCGCGTCCAGAATCATCGATGGTTCCAGCCAGGCGATGCTCGCGGCGAGCAAGCCGCAAACCCAGCCGCGCTCCGCCGGAGGCAGCCGGTGCAGCAGGTTGGAGTCGGTCGCGCCCGAAGCCCGTCGCACTCCCAGCCTAACGAGCAGAAAAATTCCCGCCGCCGTGAACAGTTCGAAAACCGTGTTCACCATCAGGAGCGGCTCGACGTACTCGGGCGTTCCGTCCTCCGCTCCGGGAAATTTCGCCCGGACTTCTCTGGCCCAGATGGACATGACCAGGAGCCGGAGCGGCGGATAATCGAGGTAGTAATTCTGCTCGTAGGCATCGTCCAGCACCCGATCGTAAAGGCCGAGGTAGCCGCGCACGAAAACCCGCCACGAATCCGATTGTTCTCCCGGGGAAAGCTTGTGGCCTTCGGCCAGGGTCTGCGTGCCCCAGTAGAATCCGTTTACGATGTCTCGCTGATAACGAAGGTGCTTCGTTTCCCGCCAGGTGAAACTCCGCAGGGCGACACCACCAACAAGCAGCCCGACAAGGATGAGGCCAAGAAGGATTCGGCGGGCGGTCAGCGATGCGAAAACTCTGGCGAGGAAATGGCGCCTCTGCATCAAGGCGGCATAATCGGTGCAGCCGGTCGCAACGGCAAATGACGTTTTCCTAACAGCCGCTGGCTAAGCAAGGACCACAGACTTCGTCGAACATGCAGAGAAAACGCCGAATCTCGAAAGGCTTTGTAAGGTAATTGCGCGCGCCAGCGCCGAGCATGCGTTCGATCTGGCTCGGGGTTGCATCGGCACTGATCACGATGACCGGTGTCTTCGCGGTGGCCGCCTGTGCCTGCAGATTTTCCAGCACTTTGCTACCGTGCATGTCCGGCAAATCGAGGTCGAGCAGGACAAGGTGCGGCCGTTTCTCGAGGGCAAGTGCGACGGCGCTTTGGCCGGTTTCGGCCCAGAGAACTTTTGTGCCGGGCCGATCCTGCAGAACGCTTTCGATCAAGCGATAATTGGCTTCGCTGTCTTCCACACAAAGCACGCAAGGCGGGCCTGCGCTGGGCAATTCGTTAGAGGCAGCATTCGCAGAGGTCAGCGGAATGACATTTTCAAGCGGTGCTGACGTTTCGGTTGTGAAAGGCTCCGGTTGCTGCGGAAGCTCATTCAGCTTCTCTCGCAAAAGTTGAGTTTGCTCGACAGATCGGAGCAACTGCTCGCGCAAAACTTTTATCTCGAGCTGAGCAAGGCGGAGCTCCTGCCTCAGGTGATCGTCATTATCGTTCTTCATTTTCTTTAGATACTGGCCATTCTCAGGCCTGATGGCTCGTCGTTGGTTGGGTAACGCAGCTTGTTCGTCATCTCGAGGTCGCGGCGCATTTTGTTTTTGTGAGTGCAAAAGAGGAGCGCCGTTTCCTCTGTGATCAGATCCTGTTCAAAGGCGCGCATGAGCGATTGATCGAAGCTATGCCAGCCAAGCGTGCTGCCGGCTTCGATGATTTCCTGGAAGGTGCGGCTCTCGGCTTCGCCGTAAAGCAGCGTTTCGCGCGTGCGCAGGCTGCTGCCCACGATCTCAGTAATGAGCAGACGACCGCCGTTCACTTTGCTGACGAGACGTTGACTCACGATGTAACGCAGCGTGTCGGCGAGCCGTTCGCGAATTTGTTTCTCTTCATCGCTGGTAAAGAAGCCGAGGATGCGATTCACGCTCTGGCCGGCATTGATCGTGTGCAGCGTGCTGAGGACGAGATGACCGGTTTCGGAGGCGGTAAGCGCAATCTCCATCGTGTCGCGATCGCGAATTTCGCCCACCAGGATGACCTTCGGCGCCTGGCGCAGGGCCGCGCGCAAGCCGTTGGCGAAACTGGAAAAATCCTTTCCCAGCTCGCGCTGACTAAAGACCGCCCTTTGATGCGGGTGGGTGAATTCGATCGGATCTTCCAGGGTGACAACGTGCACCGGTTGAGTGCGATTAATTTCGTTCAAGATCGCGGCTAGTGTCGTCGTTTTGCCGCTGCCAGTGCTGCCGGTGACAAAAATGATGCCGAACTTTTCCGTCACCATCTTTTGGAAAATCGGGGGCAGGCCCAGCGATTCCAAACTCGGCACCTGCGATTGCAGTTTGCGCATGACAATGCCGACGCGGCCACTTTGCCGGTAGATATTGACGCGAAAGCGCGCGATCTCGCCGAGAGCGTAACTCGTGTCGCACGAACCGGTGGTGGTAAAATCGTGCCGCAGCCTTTCGCTATCGCCGATGAGCAGATTCGCGATTGCCTCGATATGCGTGGCTTCCAAGGCAGGATTCGGTCCTTCCATCGGCAGCTCCTGCAGTTTGCCGTAACGCTCGACCAGCGGCGGTTTTCCGCTGATAAAGAGGCAATCGGAGACCCCATCGCCGGTTTCCAGCATGGCCGCGAGGAGCGCTTGTAAATCTTCGTTCGTCATTTCAAAACCCCGATGAGTGGAGGCACGGTCTGACCCGCCACCGCGAATCGCGACAGGTTAGGAGATGCAAGATTTGTTCCACGGCTGAGGGGAATTAGGTCCCTTGCCAATTCCCGGCCCGCGCCTATCTAAAAGGCATGTCCGAACACAAAATGACGCTTACCTGGAAGCGCGCGACGCCCGATTTCGAATACAAAACTTACAATCGCGATCATACCTGGAGCTTTGACGGCGGCCACGAAATGACGGCAAGCGCCGCGCCCGCTTATTTGGGTAATCCGCAAAATGTCGATCCTGAGGAAGCGTTCGTAGCCGCGCTCTCCAGCTGCCATATGCTTACCTTCCTGGCCGCGGCTTGTAAGAAGCGATTTCTCCTCGACGAGTACGCCGACGAAGCCGTCGGCCATATGGAGAAGAATTCCGAAGGCAAGCTCGCGATCACGCGCGTCGAATTGCATCCGAAGTTAAAATTCTCGGGCGACAAACAGCCGACCGAACAGGAAATCGACGAGATGCATCATTTCGCGCACGAGAACTGTTTCATCGCCAACTCGGTTAAGACCGAAGTGACAGTCGCGAAATAGGAACACAGGAAAACGAACTCCTGATCCATTTCCTATTTCGTGATTCCTTTCTGGGTTTCTGGCTTCCAAATTATTTCCCATGCCGCCTAACGAATCGCAGCGGATGGAAAAAATTGTCAGCCTGTGCAAGCGGCGCGGGTTTATTTTTCAGGCGAGCGAGATCTACGGCGGGCTCAACGGCGTCTGGGATTACGGTCCTCTTGGCGTCGAACTGAAGCGCAACCTGAAGGATTACTGGTGGCGCGTGATGGTGCGCGAGCGCGACGACGTCGTCGGCCTCGACGGCGCGATTCTCACCCACCGCGCCGCGCTCAAGGCCAGCGGACATGAAGATACGTTCAGCGATCCGATGGTGGATTGCCGCACCTGCAAAGCGCGACTGCGGGCTGATCAGTTGCCGGAAAAAAACGGCGTCAAACACTGCGCCGAATTGCGGCGGTCAAGGATTTGACGGAGTCGCGTTCGTTCAACCTGATGCTTCGCACCCATCTCGGCGCGAGCGAAGATGAATCGTCGCTTGCTTATCTGCGGCCGGAGACGGCGCAATCGATTTTTCAACAGTTCAAAAACGTCCTCGACACCTCGCGCAAAAAATTGCCGTTCGGCATCGCGCAGATCGGCAAGGCCTTCCGCAACGAGATCAATCCGCGCAATTATATTTTTCGTTCACGCGAATTCGAGCAGATGGAGCTGGAATATTTTTGCCGGCCGGAGCAAGGGACGGAGCTGCTCGAGTATTGGAAGGACGAACGGCTGAAGTTCTACGCAGAACATTGGTTTACCTAACGAAAAGCTGCATGTCTTGAGCGTGCCGGAAGCCGATCGCGCCTTTTATTCCAAAGGCACCTACGACATCGAATACGATTTCCCCTTCGGCCGGCAGGAGCTGGAAGGCGTCGCCTATCGCACCGATTACGATTTGGCGCAGCACCAAAGCGCCAGCGGCAAATCGCTCGATTATTTCGACGAGGAAACGAAGCAGCGTTTCGTTCCGCACGTGATCGAGCCGAGCGCCGGCGTCGATCGCACGGTGCTGGCGCTGATCTGCGAAGCCTACGACGAGGAAACCGTCACTGATGAAAAAGGCAAAAGCGAAACGCGCATCGTGATGCGCTTTCATCCGCGGATCGCGCCGATCAAGGTTGGCGTTTTTCCGCTGCTGAAAAACAACGAGCAACTCGTCGCGAAGGCGCGCGAGGTGCAGGCGCTCCTTCGTCCGCACATGAACGTTTTCTACGACGAGAGCGGCGCGATCGGCCGGCGTTATCGCCGGCAGGATGAAGCCGGGACGCCATTCGGTGTCACGGTCGATTTCGAGTCGCTTGGGGAACGCGACGCGGCGCTACGCGACACCGTTACGCTGCGGCATCGCGACAACATGCAACAGGAGCGTGTCGCGATTAAGGAACTGCTTGCTCGTTTGCAGAACGAAGTGGCTTAACGCCTGCCAATTCTCAACCTGGAAGAACGGACGGCTCGATTCAATGTCATCGCTTTGGAGAAAGCGATTGCGTGCGGCAATGCTTCGCGGGAAATTCAGACTCCGTCAGGGGCTATGGACTGGGGACTAACGAACCCCGCCAGGGCAGGAATGCAGCAACGGTAGTCTGATCCTCTTTGCCGTAGTCCTCTGGCGGTCTTTTTTTTCGCCACAAGACCAGGAACGAATGACGGATATCATGATCGATGCTGGGCTCGTTCTCCGCGCTCGGCTACCATCGGCACGATGAAGGTCCTGAAGACGAAGACGGCGCGTTTTACCGAGGTGATCGAGAAGTGCGGTCTGCCACAGGTTTATACCCTTTGGCAGGAGCCGAAGAAAGATCGGCGTCTGCAAACTCAGATTCGTCAGAACCGCGTAATGACAATTCAGCGCTCCGAGACCGGAACGGAGTTTGGCTGTGCCGGCTTTGTCGAACGGCCACAGGCTATTTACCTCCAGTTTCCGAAATCCTTGAAGCCCTATACGGATCAGCGAATCGTAGGAATCAAATGGGATCTGCTCAAGAAATAGCGACAGCTTTGCCTAACGATGGCGTCCCGGTCGAGCTGGGTGAGGAAGAGCGACGACGTTATTCGCGGCACATCATGCTGCCCGAGATCGGTCGCTCAGGTCAGGAAAAACTAAAGGCGGCGCGAGTGCTATGTCTTGGCGCTGGAGGACTCGGTTCGCCAGCGGCGCTTTATCTCGCGGCTGCGGGTGTCGGCACGCTTGGGATCGTGGACGACGACCATGTCGCGCTCTCGAATCTGCATCGCCAGCTTCTCCATGGAACCAGCGATATCGGACGACCGAAAACCGAATCGGCCCGGGAACGCCTGACGAACATTAACCCTCATCTCAAAGTGCGAATGCATGCCTGCCGTTTCACAAGCGAGAATGCAGAGGAAATTTTGAGCCAATACGATTTGCTCATCGACGGGACCGATAACTTCGCCACCCGCTATCTCTCAAACGATGTCACGGTCTTTGCCCGGAAGCCGAATGTCTACGGGTCAATCTTTCGCTTCGACGGACAAACGAGTGTCTTCGCTCCCCATCTCGGCGGACCTTGTTACCGCTGTTTGTTTCCCGAACCTCCGCCGCCAGGCGCGGTCCCGAGTTGTGCAGAGGCCGGTGTGCTCGGCGTTCTGCCTGGCATTGTCGGAACCTTGCAGGCAACGGAAGCGCTCAAGTTGATCCTCGGGATCGGTGAGCCGCTTATCGGGCGCATGGTGCACTTTGACGCGCTGCAAATGAAGTTTCGCGAATTCAAGCTGCGTCATGATCCGGAATGCCCAGTCTGCGGCGATCACCCTTCAATCACTGCGCCGGTCGACTACGAAAGCTTTTGCCACGGTGCGCTCGATCTCACGGCGGCCGTCCCGGAAATCTCTGTGCGCGAATTGCACGAGCGGATGCAATCCGGCCAGAATCTGGTGTTGCTGGACGTGCGCGAACCTTTTGAGTTCGAGATGGCGCGCATTGAGGGTGCGAAGCTAATTCCCCTCGGCGAATTACCACAGCGACTTGGGGAGTTGGATCGGACCAGGGAGATTTTTGTTTTTTGTCATAGCGGCATGCGGAGCGACCGCGCAGCGGAGTTTCTGCGTGGAGCAGGATTTCCGCGAGTGTCGAGTGTCGCCGGCGGCATCGATGCCTGGTCGCAGGAAATCGATCCAGATGTTCCACGCTACTAGCGAAATGTTCGAACGAGGAATCTGCCGGCTCACCCTTGGCCTGTTAATTTCGTTAGGCATCCTTGCCGGCTGCAATCGAATGATCACCTCGCGCGAAGTGCAGTTGAGCACCGAGGCGGATGCCAAGGCGGCTGAAGGCAATTTTGCACAGGCGATCAATCTTTATGAGAAGGCGCTCGACGGCAGTGCTGCCTCTGCCGAGATCCATTACAAGCTCGCGCTCATTTACGACGACAAGATGCAGGACCCACTCAACGCAATGCATCATTTCAAACGCTTCCTTACCTTTGTGCCGACGGGCAAACGCGCGGAGGAGGTTAAGGGCTTTATGAAGCGGGATCAGTTGGCTTTACTGACCAATCTGGCAAACGATTCGATGGTTCCGCGGTCTGATCTGGTGCGATTGAACAACGAAAATCTCAACCTTCGCCAACAGCTCGGGGAACGTTGGGCGGCGCAAAAACTGGCCGCGACACAGGAAAAGGAGCGCGCAAAGCAAAAGCCTAACGATCGGGAGAAAAAGGCGGGAAAATCGCGCCACTATACCGTGCAAAGCGGTGATACTCTTGCTTCCATTTCGCGCAAGTTCTATCACAGCTCCGACGGCTGGCACCGTATCCTCGAGGCAAACTCGGAAGCGATCTCGAAACCGAGCGATCTCAAGCCCGGCCAGGTCCTGGTGATTCCGTAACGGTCTTTGCGACAGAAACGTTCCTGCCTAACGAATGGGGTTGCAGTCACGCCGTCGAAGCGGATTGTAAGATCGTCAATCCATTCGCGCGGGATACGACAAAATAAGGACGGCGTTGCGTTTTATTTTTGCAGGCTTTGCACTCTATGAAGGTGATCGAAAGAATTGCTCCCGATGTCGGCTGGCTGCCGATCAGTTTTGTGAACGCTTTTTTTGTCGGACATTCCGGTGGGTCCTGGGCTTTAATCGACTCCGGGTTGCCCGGTCGAGCCGACCAAATTTTCAATGCCGCCGAGGCCCGTTTTGGTGCCGGCTCGCGTCCGGAAGCGATTTATCTCACCCATGGGCATTTCGATCATTCCGGTTCGGCGCGGCAACTCGCCCGACGCTGGCACGTGCCGATCTACGCCCATCGCCTCGAACTTCCTTTCGTTACGGGCCACTCGGATTATCCACCACCCGATCCCACGATCGGCGGCGCGATGGCCTTTCTCTCGCGGTTCATCCCGCATCGTGCGCGCCACCTCGGCGAACGCGTGCGTGAACTGCCTTCCGGCACGCTGCCAGGTTTATCCGATTGGGAATGCATCGAGACTCCGGGTCATTCGCCAGGGCATGTTTCGTTCTTTCGCCCTTCGGATCGCTTTCTCCTGGCGGGTGACGCGCTGGCCACGATGGATATGGATTCATGGAGCGGATTGATCGGCGGGCAACAACAACTCACCCGCGGCGGTGCGCCCTTTAATTGCGATTGGGATTCAACCCGCGCTTCGGTGCAGAGGCTCGCGCAGCTGCGGCCTAACGTTGTCGCCTGCGGACACGGTGCCCCGATGAGCGGGAGCGCGCTGGCAGATCGACTGCAACAATTCGCGGATCGTTTTCAGCCCCCGCGGCACGGCCGCTATGTGGCGCAACCGGCCGAGACGGATGAAAGCGGGGTCGTTAGCCTGCCGCACCCACCCTTCGATCCCGTGCCGCTGGCGACCGCGGGCGCCTTGCTCGTCGCCGGAATTGCGCTTGGCTCAGGCTACATCGAAAAGCGACTGCGGGACTGAGGTCGCTCGCCTAACGAGAAAAGGAGCTCTCGCAATTCCTGGTTGTTTCGCAGCCCGACTCAACGCAGGAGAGATCTACCTAACCTGTCCGCGCGGCTGCCGCTGCCGTTGCCTGCCGGTTGGCGTGACGCAGAATCCGAACGCTTCGGATCGTTTTTACCGCCATAATGGATCCTGCCGCCGGTCGCTCGCACACCGCCACCCGGTTTTGTTCCGGGAAGGGCAAATTTGTCTGCCAAATCGAGCAGTTGGTTGGAGTCGGTGACCCTTGCGATCACGCCATGGGCCTTACGCGAGAGACTTGGAATTCTCCCTCCGCCTCCGTTAGAGCTGGATGACTGCGAACCTGCGGTTGAACCCGATGTTTTTCCTTTTTCCCCTGTGTCATCGAAAGGCGGCGCCTCAGCGAGAGGCAAGGTATCCGCGCCGTTGCCAGCAAACGTGCCCGTGGTGCTTCCGTTACCGCCCGAACCCGTATAATTCGGGACATTGGTGTAGACCGAGGCATTGACTCCATCGTCGCCCGCGATCGTAACCACCACGCCGTTGTTAACCGTGACGGTGTTAGCGGCGAGAATAACACTGCTGTTGCTGCTGAGCGTGACATTTGAGACAAAGTTGAGCGTGCCGTTGCTGCCCGGCGCATAGAGTTTCAGAAGCGTATCGCCGGAAATGCTGCCACCGCCGATCGTCAGGCTGCCATTGGTGCCAAAGGCGCCGATCTTTACGATATCGGCGTGGAGTGAAGCGGTGCCGACGGTGATACCACCGTCGCTGCCCGTGATTGTAGAGCGGAAGGTGCCACCAACTTCGTAGGAGCCTCCCTCGAAATCAATCGAGGCGATGGCAGCCGGCTGTTTGGTGTTGTTCTTCGATGAGCGATCGACGTCTGTGGAGGTTAAATCGATACCTACGGTGGTATCACCGGTTGTCGTCAGGCTTCCATTGATATTCAGAGCAATCGCTGCGTTGGAACCGATCGTACCGCCAGCGCTGTTGATCTGCATCAAGAGCGAACTCGCTGTGAAAGAGTTAGCGCTGAAGTTAATGCTTGCCTGGCCGCCAATCGAGCCGCCTGTATTACTGATCTGGATAGTGGCATCACTATCACTCGTTAGGTTGCCGGAGAAAGCGGCAGTCAGGATTGCATCGCCGTCGATACTTCCGTTGTCGTTCAGAATCTGAAACTCAAAACTGCTCCCGCTGGAGTAATTGGCCGCCGTCAGCGTGGAGTCGGCGTCACCCCCGATTTGCCCGCCGCTGTTCAAGATGTTGAAGAAGGTTTCCGCTCCAATGTTGATATCGCCAGGGACTCCCACCGCCACAATAGCGTCTCCACCGATAACGCCATTGGTATTGTTGACCAGCGGCTGAAAGAACCCCGTCGTTTCAATGCTAGCGGAGGTCAGAGCTACTGTGGCGTCGCCGGTGATTGTTCCACCCAAACTTAGAAATCGGGCGTCATTATTCAGGACCGCGAATTCAGCCAGACCAGCGCTGGAAATAGCTCCGCCAGCAGTAACGACGACGCTCGCGTCTCCATCGATCGTGCCGCCGGGAAGCGTGCTATTGCCGTTAGTATCGGCAGAATTTTGCACATCGAAAAACAAGTTACTCCCTTGTGTGCTGAGACCACCGGTGATGTCGGCGAGAATAACGGCGTCGCCTCCGATATGTCCGCCGCCATCGTTGAATAGAAAAGTGAAAAGGCCACCTCCTGTTGAAACGCTCGGAGCGAAAAGGGTAATAAGGGCGTTGGAGGTAATATCGCCTCCGGTGCCAAATCCGGCGCTACTGAAGGCGGAGTTATCGATCGCGAGTTCGGCGTCGCCCCCGGTCGTTACGGCGCCGATCGAGTCCAGGAGCAGGTTGGTGTCCCCGGATATCGTGCCTCCGTTATTGTTGGCGATGACCTCATTAAACGCGCCGCCGATTGAAATCACGCCTGCCTCCGCAAGGATAGAAGCAAGCGGGCTAATGGTGCCGCCGGTATCGCCGTTATTCAGGATAAGATTGACGTCGCCCGTCGTGCTAACCGTTCCGCCGACGTTGAAGCTCAGAAAGCCTTCCCCCCCGATCACGCCGCCATCTCCATTATCGAGAGTAAGGTTAATTGTACTGGCGGTAAGATTACCCCCGGTCGCCAAACCTAACGAGGCTGGCCCTGTAATCATGGCGCCAGGATTGTTGATCGTTAGGTTCACCCCGCCTTCGCCGTTAATCGTCGTATCAGCGAGGCTATTGAGAAAGATGAGGGCTGAGCTCATCACGTCGCTGTTTGTGATCGAGACATTCACGTCTTGACCAATGGTGATGGATTTGCCGGCGAGGAGGGAAACGATGAATCCGTTAGGGGCAGGCGGACCACTTGTCTCCGCAACGGTAAACGAGTTGGTCGCCGCAATGTCGCCCTCTGAAATCAGCCCGACGATCGACGCACCGGAAACAGCAGAATCAAACGTCAGCACGGAGTTTGCTCCGCGCGCATAAAAGGCAAGGTTAGGAACGTCTCTGAAAAGTCAGTTCCGGGCCGAGGGTGATGGAACCATTCACGGTCGCGAGAAAGAGGAGATTGAGATTTGAAAAATCCAGCGTCCCCCCGGGTGTGCCTGAGGTTAAGTTACCGACACTGATCAAGGCCAGGTTATTCGGACCGCCATTCCCGAGGAGGACGGTGGGAGATCCGGCCAGGATAAGGGCGGAAAACTTGAAGGCGGCGATGGGAAGGCGGTCGCCCAACAAAAGGTTTTGGTCGAAACCGATCATGTTATCGAAATCCGATGTGCTCCCGAAGAACCAGACAGACGCAGGGCCGTCGTCCGTCGACCCGCGATAGATTCTCCCGAAGTCAGTCACGCCATTAGTCGTAATTGTCGGATCGGTGGTGATCGTAGTGCCGCTGTTGATGATATACGGATTCGGCGAAGTGATGACTGGCGGTGTCCCATTTTTAATCGGGGTCGGCGAAACAGTGGGAGTAGGCGTCGTGCTGGGCGTCGGCGTAGGAGTAACAGTGGCGCTGGGTGTTGGCGTGGGAGTAGTGGTCGGAGTAGCTGTCGGACTGATCGTAGGAGTCGGAGTGCCGTTTGGCGTCGGTGTAGGTGAAGGCAATTCACTGTTTCGACGGGTTGTATTGTTGTTAGCCTGGTCGGCCAGCGCGACTTGGGTGGGATCAAGCAACGAGACCGCAGTCCCGCCGCCGAAAATGACAAGATTGGTTTGGATGAGGCCACCTTCGCTCTTTTGCCCATTTTGTATTTCGATCTGATGCGCGATCAGGTCCTGACTGGCCAAAGGCGGAAAGCCAGTGATGAGAAGAGATGTGCTCGTTAGGCGACTGAGGTCGACGTCGACCGGCTCGGGCAGACCTTTGCCATTTGGGTTGACGATCAACATCTGACCAGCGTGCACCAGAACCGATTCGCCAATGCGGTTGTTGCGAAAAATGCGCCCGGTGCCTTCCAGGACGACGAACTTGCAAAAGGCGTTGGGATGATACTCGAGCAGGATGGTCGTGCCGGTGATGGCAGCGGTAATAGCGGAGGTGGTGATTTGGGCGCCACCGGCATCCTTCGGGACACGCAAGAGCATGGCCCCGCCGCCCAGCTCAAGGTTTCGGGTGCCCTGGCTAAAGCTAAAAATGGAGTTGGCGCCGATGCGGGCAAGGGTTTGGTCAGTGAAGGTCAGTTCGGCGCGGGATTCGACTCCAGTGCGAACAGCCGTCCCGTCGCGCACTTCGTCGCGCACCTGAGCTGGGCGCGGCGTAGCTTGCCCAGGCAACAGCTTTACGTCCTTAACCACTTGGGTCACGCGAGCTTCCTTCAGTCGAGCCGCCTCGACTGAGTTCACTGCCAGCGGAAGCAGTAGAAGCAAGCTCCACTGCCGGAGCCGGGCTAAAACAGGATAGTGATAACGGTGCTGCGAAGGGTGTAATGGGTCGATCGTCTTCATTCCGCGTGACGGCTTCGGCATTTTTGTGCCGCTTCGCGCAAGCCGCGTCAAGCTTTCTCCTCCATTTGGCTTATCTCGCAGACGACATTTGGAGAGCGAGGCAAAGATTGGAGGGACGTCATGGAACCCCGAGCCAACTAACCGCCGGGCGCGGTACTATTCACATAGACCGAAGCTTTCGGGTCCATTCACGCTTAAGGTTACTCCGTTGTTAATGGTTACACCGTTCCCGGCAATGCTCTTGGTCGAGTCCGTGAATTGCTAAAATTTCCAGCTGAAAGTAAGGCCGCCCCCAATGTTAAAAACGTCGTAATCAAAAACGCTTTGATTGGATTGGTTGGCGACAAAGGTCGTAATGGCGCTCACCGTAAACCAATCGCGGATGCGATAGTTCGCGCTGCCGGAGATGATTTCGCTCACATCAGTGCGCCCACCGCTGTCATAGGGTCTGACGACCACGTGGCCGGCGGCGCTCAGAGACAGATTACGCGTCAGATTAACGAAATATCCAGCGTAGACTCCAAAATCATTCCGCTGCGGAGGGGTGGGCGTGGCGTAAAGACTCACGCTGGCGGCTGCGCCGAACGATATCTGTTGCGCGCGTCCGATGGCAATGGGCATTTCGGCGCTAAGGTTGAGGGCAACGTTGGAGAAAAAGTCGTCAAAATTGTCAGTGCCGGTGAGGCGGTTGTAATCAAGATCGGCGTGCAGAATGAGGTTGTTCGCCTTCGGAATTGCGTACGACACGCCAGCGATCCCGTCAAAGCTGGCGAAATTAAAGCTCGTGAAATCCTGGTAGTAGAAGAATTGCTGACGCAGAGTGAACTCACCGTAAAGGGCCCCTGTGATCTTGGGCGCATAGGTCAGTCCCACGACTGGTGCGATGATGGTGTCGCCCATTGCCCCGCGATCGACCAGAGCAACGTTGGAGGTGTAGTAAATCGGGACGCCCAATTCGAGGGTGAACGGATCGTATTTCTCCACTCGTTTGAGGATGGCTTGGTCGCCGAGGTCGGTATCGTTAGGCGTAGAAACGGCATAGTTTTGGTCGACACCTTCGCCCGACGCACTGGGAGGAAGCGGAGCCAGGTTCGCCTGGCTCTGGAGCAACCGCGCACGGTCCGCATTGCTCGCTTGTCCTCGAGCAGTTGGGCTCAACCACGACAGCGCGAGAAAGAGAGCAACCGACAGGCGAAGAAAGGACGCAATTTTCATTGAACGCGCCCGTTCTAGGAGGAGGCGGTCGACAACGTCAAGTATTAAGCCGCAAAATCCGCGTCGCGTCGGTCGATCTTAAGCAAAGGGCAGGTTCGCTTTGATTCGCCGGACGTCGGTTTTGTCGAGCACCGCTGCCTTTGCGAGCTGCCGTTTACTCTTGGCATTCTTCGCCGACATGAGATGTCGACGCTTGGCATGCGAGCGCAACACCTTGCCGGTAGCGGTGATCTTGAATCGTTTGGCCACGGCTTTTCTGGTTTTGCTGCGCGCGATCGATTTCGGCATAGGGCGCGGAAGATAAGCGCGGCATCCGAAGGTGACAACCGATTTTCTGTTTACCCTCCGGGGAATCCGGCCATCGTACCCCGATGGAAAATCCGAAAGCGAGCTGGCCTCGAGTATTAGTCGTAGGGGCGGGCTTTGGCGGCTTGGAAGCGACCAAGCATCTCGGCAACAAACCGGTCGGCGTGACACTTATCGACCGCACTAATTACCATCTCTTTCAACCATTGCTTTACCAAGTCGCGACCGCTGCGCTATCGCCAGCCGACATCGCTGCGCCGGTGCGTGCAGTGGTGACGAAATACGAAAACATCGACGTTATTCTCGCGGAAGTGCAGTCGGTCGACTTGACAGCCCGACTGGTGCGCACCGGCGAACGCTCGTACCACTACGACTATCTCGTGCTCGCGACTGGGTCGCGCCATTCCTACTTCGGACACGACGAATGGGAAAAGCTGGCGCCTGGTCTCAAGAGCCTGGAAGACGCAATCGAGGTTCGGCGTCGCATCCTGATGGCGTTTGAGCTTGCCGAAAGGACCGACGACCCGGCTGTGCGCGCGGCGGCGATGACCTTTGTCATCATCGGCGGAGGACCGACCGGCGTGGAAATGGCGGGCGCGATTGCCGAGATCGCGCGTCAGACACTGGCGAAAGATTTCCGCCACATCGATCCCTCGACGGCGCGCGTGATTCTGGTCGAGGGCGACAAGCGCGTGCTCGCCAGCTTTCCTGAAGATCTCTCGGCGAAAGCGCTCGACCAGCTCCAGGAACTCGGCGTGGAAGTCATCACCGGCGCGCACGCTGACAACCTGACCGAGAACGGGCTCGAGGTGGCGGGCAGGTTCATTCCCTGCCGGGTGAAGATTTGGGCGGCGGGGAATGCCGCTTCATCGGTCGGAAAAACGTTAGGCGTGCCAGTCGATCGCGCTGGACGCGTCATCGTGCAGGATGACTTAACGATTCCCGGTCATCCCGAAGTGCAGGTGATCGGTGACCTCGCCAACTTCACCGCCAAAGATGGCAAACCCCTTCCAGGTGTTTCGCCGGTCGCGATTCAGGAAGGCCGGCACGCGGCAAAAAATATCCTGCACATGATCGAGGGAGCCAAGCCGCAGCGTTTCTTTTATTGGGACAAGGGCAGCCTTGCGACCATCGGTCGTAACCGCGCCGTAGCCGATCTGAACTTCGCCCACTTTAGCGGTCTGCTTGCCTGGCTCGCCTGGCTCTTCGTCCACATTCTTTATTTGGTTGGATTTCGAAATCGACTTGCTGTCCTCTTCCAATGGGCCTGGGCTTACTTCACCTTCAACAAAGGTGCCCGACTTATTACGCGTAACTTCCAGGCCGAACAGCGGCCACCAACTTAAATGACGAGCGCGACGAATAGGGCGAAGAAAGCAAAATCCTTCTCTTCTCCCACTGTCGCTCCTGACGCGTTTCATGCGCACCCGTCATTTGCTGCCTGACTATCGTATTGCCGTTGTCGGCGCGGGCGCGATTGGATTGTATTACGGCGGCAAGTTGGCTTACCTGGGCCGCGATGTGCATTTCCTTCTGCGCAGCGATTACGAGACCATTCGCAAGCGCGGACTGCGCATTGTGAGCAAAGGCGAGAACATTCACGTGCCTAACGTTCGTGCGTATCGTGCGACCGCCGAGATAGGCCCGTGCGACCTGGTCATCGTCGCGGTCAAGACCACTTCCAATCGCGATCTTCCATCACTCATTGGGCCATTGTTAGGCGAGAAGACCATGATTCTCACTTTGCAAAACGGCCTCGGGAATGAGGAGTTTCTTGCTGGTCACTTTGGCGCCGCACGAATCCTGGGCGGTCTTTGTTTTATCGGGCTCAACCGCACCGCTCCCGGCGTGGTGGAACGCTTTGATGCCGGGCGGCTGCGCCTGGGCGAATTCGAAGGTTTCCCGCAGCCGCGGACACACGATCTCGCCTGGGAATTCAAACGTTGCGGCGTCGTCTGCACTGTCGTGGCCGACCTCGCGCGGGAACGTTGGCGAAAGCTGGTCTGGAACATCCCCTTCAACGGCCTGACGATTGTCGCCGGTGGCGTGGATACAGACGCTCTCCTCGCCGACGAGCGTTCGCGTAGAGAAGCTCTCGCCCTCATGGACGAGACCATTGCCATCGCCAATGCGTACGGTCACAACATTCCAACAGCCTTTGCGCTCGAGCTCCTTCAGGGCACAACAACAAGGTTGCACGCCTACAAGCCTTCAACCCTGCTCGATTACGAAGCCGGCAAACCGTTGGAGTTGGAAGCGATCTGGGGTGAACCCCTCCGTCGCGGCCAGGCAGCCCGGGTCCAGACACCGCGATTGGAGAAGCTTTATCGCGAACTCATCACGCTCGATCGTTTACGCCAGGGATGAAGCCGGTCTCGCTCCCACAGATTTCGATTCTCAATCGCCAGCGCCGAATCGATTTGGATCTCGCGGGCTTCGAAACTTTCGCCCGTCACGCGCTTTCCCTATGCGCGGCGGAGGAAGGCGTTGGCCTAACGAGTCTAAGTGAAATTCATGTCGTTCTCGTTTCCGACCGAAAGATCACAGATCTGCATCGCCGTTTTATGCAAATTGCCGGGCCGACCGACGTCATCACCTTTCAACACGGCGAGATCTTCATTAGCATCGAGACCGCGCAACGGCAGGCGCGTCACTACCGGACATCGTTAGGCCACGAGGTGCGACTTTACCTCGTCCATGGGCTCCTCCACCTGCACGGATTCGACGACCGCACTGCCACCAGCCGCGAACGGATGAGCCACATCCAGAATTGCATCGTCGCTCGCCTGCAAGAATCGAATTGTTAACTCTTATTCAGGTCGTATCGCGGGCTAAGTATTCGTTCCAGGCGTTAAGCCACGGGCGCAGGCTAAATCTTTACAGCCGGCGCACCCGAAAAATATGGGCGGGTTGAACACCCGGATGCAAGGCAACGTAGTTGCGTTTCCCATGCCAGACGTAGCGCTGATCAGTCAATAAGTCGTGCACTTCGTAACTGTCGCTGCCGATTTCGCCAAAAGATTCCACCGGCGCTTCGATCCAGCCGCTTTGCATATAGATTGGATCGAGATTCACCACGATCAGCACGATGCTGTCCCGTGCAGCGGTCATTTTGCTGTAAAAGAGCAACTGGTCGTTATCGACCTGATGGAACCGCAGGTTGTCGTAAAAATGCAGCGCTCGATTCTGGCGGCGGATTCGGTTTAGCCTCGTGATGAGTTGCTTGATGTTACCGGGTCCATCCCAGTCGCGTTCTTTCAGCTGATATTTCTCGGAGTCGAGATATTCCTCGCGTCCTGGAAGCGCAGCGTTCTCGCAAAGCTCAAATCCACTGTAGATGCCGTAAAGGCTGGAGAGAGTCGCCGCGAGGACGGCGCGAATCTGAAACATTGTTCGGCCGCCAGTCTGGAGATGGAAAGGAAGAATGTCCGGCGTGTTAGTGAAGAGGTTGCCGCGAAAGTACTCGCGCATCTCCGTCTGGGTTAACTCGGTGAAGTACTCGGTTAGCTCTTGTTTTTGCGTGCGCCAGGTGAAGTAAGTATAGCTCTGATTAAATCCCGCCTTGGCTAAGACCTTCATCATTTTTGGGCGCGTAAAAGCTTCGGAAAGGAAAATGGTGTCGGGAAACTTCGCGCGCACTTTTCCGATCAGATACTCCCAAAAGGCAACCGGTTTGGTATGCGGATTATCGACCCGAAAGGTCCGCACGCCGCGTTCCGCCCAAAACAGGATGATGCTCGTCATCTCATCCCATAGCTCCTGCCAGTTTGAGCAGCGAAAGTTAAGCGGATAGATATCCTCGTATTTTTTTGGCGGGTTCTCGGCGTATTTGATCGTGCCGTCCGGACGCTTGTAGAACCACTCGGGATGCTCGGCGACGTAGGGATGATCGGGCGAGCAGTTGATCGCGAAATCGAGCGCGATCTCCATCCCGCGTTTTCGAATTTCCTTCTCCAGCCAGGCAAAGTCTTCCAGCGTGCCTAAGGCGGGCTCGATATCCTTGTGGCCCCCGCCGTTTGGGCAACCAAGTTCGCGATTGCCGATGGCATAAGGCACGCCTGGTTCACCCGGTCGAGAGATGACAGAGTTATTCCGGCCTTTGCGATTCGTTAGGCCAATCGGATGAATCGGCGGGAAATAAATCACGTCAAAGCCCATCGCCTTCGCGTCGTCCACCCGACCAAGACAGTCGCGAAAGGTCGAACCTCGATCGGACCGGCCTTCGGCGGAACGGGGAAAAAATTCATACCAAGCCGCAGTGCGCGCCGCGACGCGATCGACGACGACGCGCGGCGGAGGAATGTATTGCGTCCCGCCGTAACGTTCGGCGTAGGTGGACATGAGTACTTCCAATTCGCCCAGGTGGGCGATCCGATTCGTTTCTGCGTTGTCGCCTTGTTGGATTTTCTCCGCCAGTTCCCGCAAGCGGCGGGCATCGGCGCCCCGGGCACGCTTCGCGGCGGCAGTAAGAAGGCCGGCGCCCTCCAGTTTTTCGCTCGTTAGGTTGGCCAGACCGGCATCGAATTTCGCGGCGAACTCATGGACCCAGCCACCGAAAACGTCGGTCCAGGCTTCGATCGTGTATTCGTAAGTCGCGTTTTGGTAGACGGAAAAAATTCCTCGCCAGCGATCGTTGTCGACCAGACGCATGGCGGTCTCATTCCACTTCGGTTGCCCAACTACCCGCCACTTCAACGAAGCGGCGACGATGTCATGGCCGTCTTTGAAAACGTCCGCTTCGACCGCAACGTCTTCGCCCACGACGCGCTTGATCGGGTAATGCCCGCCTTCAATCAGCGGCTGAAGATTCTCGATGATGGCAGCCGGAAATTGCGCGGGCATCGTTTAACCAAACGAGATTTGTCACCGGGGAAAGAACGAAATTGGGCCTGTCATGGTGCTTGGCAGAGCAGGCGGTTGGCCGACAGCGCTTACAGCGCGAAATAAAAAGCCGCTTCGTAAAGTCCTGAGGTGCGCGTCTCTTCCCGACGCACCGCCGTGCCGAGCACTTTCTCAAACATATCCTGTTCCAATCGTCCGATGATCTCGTATTTCTCGATCAAATTCATGATTGGAGAATGACATTCCAGAATTTGTGGACCGCCTTCGCCCGCCTCGTTGACGAATTGCGACATGTGACCTTCTTCATCGCGAATCGCGGCGAGTGCTTTTGCCCTTTCTTCCACCGTCTCACCTTTCACCCTCTCCTTGATCGCGATCGTCTTTCGCTCAAACAAATTGTAGAGCAGCTTTTCGGGCGCGTTTGGACCGTGGATTTCCTCGATCGATTTCAACAGGTCGAGGGTGAATGCGTTGCTATCGGCCTGAAAAAGACCGTGCGCCCGGCGGGTCAGGCGATAGACCATCTCTGGTCGGCCCATTTTTTGCGGACGTCGCCAGGTATCGAGATAGCCATCGCGTTCGAGCGTGATGCAGTGTTGTTTGATTCCCATGTAGCTCATCTTCATTTTGGCGACGAGCTGGTTGACCGATAACCCTCGCGTACGTTTGAGGGTGTTGAGAATTTCCAGGCGTTGTGTGCGGCCGATTTCGGCGAGTAGTTGTTGGTTCACGATGGTCTCCTTTTATTCCGAGAGGGCGAATCCGCTTTTATACGCGCAACGCGCATCCAATCGCAAGTAATCTCTGCGGGCAAAAAATGCCCGCGTAAGTTTTTCTAGAACAAGCGGTTGGTTGTCTCGGGATCGAAGAAATGCGCCATCGCAAGATTCACTTCGAACTGGAACCGATGACCGGCTTCGCCACGATCGAAGGGTTCCCGGCTGTGACAGATCAAACTGTGTGCGCCGGTGCTTAGAGAGAGATGCGTCTCTGCGCCCATCGGCTCGACGAGGTCCACTATTGCAGGAAAGCCATTCCCCGCGGCGCGGATTTCTTTGCGGCTCAGCTTCGCGACCTGTAAATCTTCCGGGCGAATGCCGAAGATAACGTTCCTGTTAGAAAAATTCTGAGCACCCGGCCACTCGTTCGCCGGAAAGATAATCGAAATCGTGCCGCCGCCGCTTTCGTCAAAGCGCATCTTGTCACCGTCTTGTTTGAGCCTGCCGGCAACAAGATTCATTGGAGGACTTCCGAAATATCCTGCCACAAACAAATTGGCCGGCTGTTTGTAAATCGCGAGCGACGCATCGGCTTGTTGCACGGCGCCATCTTTCAGGACCAAGACCTGATCAGCCATCATCATCGCCTCGACCGGATCCTGCGTGACGTAGATCATGGTTGTCTGCAGGCGCTGGTGCAGCTTTATGAGTTCACCGCGCAGCTCCCCCCGCGCGTTCGACTCGAGATTGGAAAGCGGATCATCCAGCAGAAAAACCTTCGGCTGCCTAACGATTGCTCGCCCTAGCGCGACGCGTTGCCACTGACTCGGAGAGAGCGCTCCCGGTTTTTGGTTGAGCAAGGAGTCGATTCCGAGAATGCTGGCCGCATCCGATACTCGTCGTTTGCTCTCCGTCTTGGAGAATTTCCGCAGTTTTAAGCCGAAGGCGAGATTGTCGCCAACGGTCATGTGCGGGTAGAGCGCGTAATCCTGGAAGACCATCGCGATATCACGATCCTTCGGCGCCATGTCGTTCACGCGTTTATCGCCGATGTAAATCTCGCCCTTCGAGATTTCCTCCAAACCGGCGATCATTCGCAGGATGGCCGATTTTCCGCAGCCAGACGGGCCGACAAGGACAACAAATTGATGGTCGTCGATCTCGAAACTGACGTCGTTGATTGCCATGACCTGAGCGCGTTTCGCGCCCGCATAACTCTTGAAAATGTTTTTGACGGAAACACTGGCCATGGATGAGGCGGCAACCTAGGAAACCACTTCGACAGGGTCAATCGCTCTTAACAAAATGGAAGCGCGACGATTTCGATCGTTTGAGAATCCTGGCCGGAAGCATCGGCTGCCTTGAGCCGGGTTCCGATTTCGTTGTGGCCGCGCTTTACGTAGCCGAGCGCGATCTCTTTCCCTAATCGATGGCTGCGAATCGCGCTCGTAATCCAGCCAATTTCTTTCCCTTCGTCATTCATGCTCGTTAGGCGCATGCCAATTGTCAGCGGCGCATCCGGCAAAGAAGTAAGCCCGCAAAGTCGTTTGTTCGTTTGCCCGGACATCTTCATGCGCGAGATCACTTCCTGGCCGATATAACAGCCCTTGGCGTAATCGATCGCGTCCTCGGCGAGATTCGCCTCGACCGGAATGATTTCACTTGTCAGCTCGCGGCCCCAGCGCGGAACACCGTGCTCGATCCGCAACTGCTCTGCGCAGACCGCATCGCAAAGCGGAATTTCTGCAGCAAGCTCCTGCCGAATCAGTTTACCTTCACTCGCCGGCGCAACGAGATCCCAGCCGGGTATCCCGAAGCGTCTCGTTCGGCGCCAATTTGATTCGTTAGGCAAGGCCGGCGCCGTTTCGCTCGTGACATGAAAGAGCGCATCCCGTTCGCTGACGTCGGTAATCTCCACATCGTCAGCGATAATGTATCGTTCCAGTCGCGGCTGAAGATTCGGGCGTAGTTCCGCATCGGCATCCAGGTAAAGCGCCTCGTCGTTCGCGCTGATGAAGACGAAGGCGTCGAGCTTCCCTTTCGCGTTCACGACGCAACCCGGCATCGAGAGATTGCTATTCGCTTTCCGTACGTCGTTCGTGACTTGTCCGTTGAGGAAACGGACGCGATCGGCGCCGGTCAGACGCAGCTTCACTCGATCGGAAAGATCGAAGAGCATTAGACTTCGCGTCGCGAGGAGGAATGAAAACGGCTGAGCCAGCCGCGAAATCCCCCGGAAAGGTTCACTCCTTCCGGCACCTCTTCCTTTCCTGCACCGCTTTCGCTTTCTTTCGCCGTCTCGATCTTCGCTTCGGTTTTCGGTGGCGTTTGCGGTGAGTCCAAGGGAATAGGTTTGTGACTTTTCATTTCCTCGCCGGTCTTTGCCGGTTCGCCCTTCGCGGGAGGGTCCGGCCTAACGAATGGCTTCGAAACCGGAAAATATTTCTGCGCAACCGAAGCATAATCGGCGTCGGCCCGACCGTTCTTCACTTCATCGAGCAGCATTTCGCCCGCGGCTTTGGTCACCGGCAGTTCGATTCCGAAGCTCTCGGCCAGCTTCATTCCGATGCGCACATCCTTGAGCATATGCTTGACCGAAAAATGCGGCTCAAAATCGCCGGCCATCATCATGGGCACTTTCATCTCGATGGTGGTCGAGTTCGTCGCATTGCTTTTCATCGCCCGGCTAAAAATCTCCGCGGGAATTCCCGAGTTGCGCACGAGCGCGAGCGCTTCCGCCGCCACCTGCGCCGTCGCCGCCGTCACCATGTTGGTCGCAACTTTCATCACGCTAGCGTCGCCAATCTTGTCGCTGATCATGACGATCTCTTTGCTGCTCGACTCAAGGATCGGTCGCACTTGTTTCAGCGCCGCGTCGTCGCCCGCCACATAGTAAACAAGCTGGCCATTTTCCGCCGCGACTTTGCTCCCGGTGAACGGCGCCTCCAGGAAACGCGCTCCGCGACGCTGCACGATCTCGGCCGCGGCTCGCATGCTTTCAGGCCCAACTGTGCAATGCGCGGTGATGATGTGATGCGCGGTAAGCGCGGGCGCGAGCTGTTTCGTCATTTCGAGCAACGCTCCGTCATCCGCCACGAAGAGCTGCACGACATCGCAGAGTTCCGCTACCTCCGCCGGCGAGCCGACAAAATTCTGCTCCGGTTTTGGCGTCCGATTCCAGACAAAGACCTGGAGTCCCCGCTTGCGCAAAGCGCCTGCGACTCGGGAACCAATGATCCCGAGTCCGATCAGGCCCACATTCTTTCCTTTTGAGCGTGCCATAATTGGGAGTGCGCGGGCGCGACCGCGCCCATGCAAACTGGAATCGAATTGCGAAGGTCGCAATCGGGAAATGCATTCTCTGCGCTGGAGGCAAGACTGGTCGCTCATTGCGGCAACCCTTTAATCGTTAGGCCACAAAGATCCGCCCGCCAGAATGGCGCGCAACCCGTCACCGCGCGCAACTTACCCGCGCAATTTTGTTTGCTGGCCGGCCTCCAGTTGCTCTGGCGCAGATTTCCAAGACACAGTTCGCTCGCGCGATCGATCCCGGAAAATCGCCACAGAGCCGCGGTGAAACCGCGATTGACTTTGCCGCCAGAAATCATACAACCATCCTCGGTTCAATCTCGAAAATGCAATCAACAGTCTTATCTCAACGCTCATCTGTTATTCGTCACCTGACCCGGTTTCTTTCACTCGCATCGGTCGCCATATTCAGTGCTGCGGCATCCGCTCAGAGTGGATTCACCGGGATTTTTGGCGGTGGCCCGCTTTATATCAACGCGGCGAACAATATCGCCGAGCTTGAAAACTCAGGCTTCACGGAAGTCATTGTCTGGAGTGTGGAGGTCAAAAGTAATGGTGACCTAAATCTTAACGGCGAGTTTCCGTTGACCTCGAACGGTATTTACATCGGCGACCAGACCCATCCCGACTTTGCGGCAAACATGGCGCTCCTGAAACAGGGCACCGTGCAGCGGATCACCTTTAGCATTGGTTCGTCTAACTTCGGAGACTGGCAGGACGTCAAAGCCCTGGTGAACGCACAAGGCACCGGACCGGACAGTATCCTTTACAAAGACTTTGCCGCTCTTAAAGCCGCTATTCCATCGCTGGATGCGATTGACTTCGATGACGAAAACAGCTTTGACACTGCGACCACGGTAGCCTTCGGGGTCATGCTCGGCCACCTGGGTTATAAGGTGAATCCAGATCCCTTTGATAACAATTCCTATTGGGAGAATGTCGTCACCCAGATTAACTCTCGGCTTCCCGGCACGGTCGACGGTGTTCACCTTCAGGCTTACGCGGGCGGCAGCGGCAATAATCCATGCGTAGGCTGGGATTTCGGCGACGTGCCTGTCTGGCCAGGTCTGTGGGATTTGAACGATACCCCAAGTCAGGTGCAAAGCATCATGAGTGGATGGGTCGCGCAATGCGGTATCAACGGTGGCTTCATGTGGCTTTACGACGACTTTGTCGGCAATGGACTGGCCGCGCAGTATGCCGCCGCGATTAACAGCGCCGTCGCCACGAGTGGCTTTACCCTGTCCGGCCCGAGCAACGTTTTCCTCAATCAGAATTCGACCGCCAGCGCGACAATCACCATCACGCCTTTTGGTGGATTTGACGGCATGGTCGATCTAAGTCTGTCGCGGCTCCCAAAAGGGGTGAAGGCATCAATTAAAGGGCAGGCGGACAGACGCAAGATTCAGCTCAAAGCCACTCCGTCAGCTACGACTGGTTTCACGACCATAACTGTTACTGGGACCTCTGGTGACATAACTCAGACTCTTCCCTTTACCCTGGCCGTGAGCGCTGCCGTCGGGACGGCGGGTAATGGCAGTCAGGTAGACTTATCGTCTCAGTATAATCTTAACGGAATCTATATCGACGGTTCGACCTACACGACGGGCGGCCTGGACGGGTTGGGCAATTCCTACTCAGCGAATCTGCTTACGCCGGCGCGCGTCTTGAGCAACACGCTCTTTACCTTCGGACCGGCCAATCAGCTCGACGCGATCGGCTGCACTGGCCAGTCGGTCACTCTGCCGCAAGGGCAATACTCGGCTCTTATGTTGATGGGAACCGCCATACAGGGCAACCAGACCTCGCAAACCTTCACTGTTCATTACACTGACAGAACTAGCACACCGTTTGTGCAAAATCTGAGCGACTGGTTCACGCCGCAACGATACCCCGGCGAAGCCGAAGCCGTCGCGATGGCCTATCGTAACTCGAGCAATGGGACCAAAGACAACCGCACCTTCAACCTTTACAGCTACAGGTTTGCCGTGGATGCGGCAAAGACCGTGCAGAGCATCAGCTTGCCTAACAACTCAAAGATCGCGGTCCTTGCCGCCACCCTCTTACCGTAGCACTCGCGAGATCCCGACTTCTTCTTCGACTTTACCTGCGTCTTTTCCCGGCTAGGAGACCCCGGTAAAGCTGGGTTGCTGCGAAGTATGACTGTCGCCGACCTTCTCGCCTGGCTTGTTTCCGCCTAACCTGGGTAAGTCGGGATCGAGGAAGCCAAGGGCGTGCGGAGGTTTAATCACCCGCACACCGGCAGCGCGTTGTTGATCGACGATCTGGTCGCGAAAAGCCTGCATGCGCGTCCAATGCACCTTGGGTCGAAAATGATGCTCTGCGTGATAGCCGTTATAGAACCAGATCCAGTTATACAGCTTGTCATAGCTGCTAACTCCCCACGCGATCGGCTCATCCGGGTTACCTCCATAGTGGCGGTAATAACCATTGAGATAAGACAGGCAATGACCAAAATACCAGAATCCAAGCAGGAACAGAATGTAATGCCAGTTCAACACACCAAGAGTAACAAACGTTCCGACAAACAGAACCAGTTCAGTCACTCCCCAAAAGGCTTCGCGAGGGCTCTTCCGCTTCAACGCGCGAAAGACAGTCTTGGGATCTTCCCGGAAGAAACTAAGGAAGGTGTATTTTAGCGGATGCTCCGCCTCGCCGTCGTGCCCGTGTTTATAAATAGAAATCCAGTCAACCGTATCTCCGCTCCCGTCCGGCCGGTCCGCGTTTCCCTTGTGATGTTGCATGTGAATGCACTCATAAAAAACCTGGCTGAAGCCGACCGTAACCGACTCCATGATACTAAACAGCCGGTTAAGGAGCGGTGAGCGGAAATAGGGGTTGTGAATGAAGTTGTGCGAGATGCCGTTGATGTTCCAGGAGATGCTGATCGAATAGATAAAGCCGAGAGGCAGCATGACCCAGAGCGGCACCCGAGGGAAAAGGTAGAACATGGCAAAGAAATAGGCACAATGCAGCGTTTCTGCCATCACCGGAACCGCATCCCAGCGCGTGAAAGCGAACAGCCTGGACGAAGTGTGGAGACGCTCAGATGCGACGTCTTTCATGAATAATCCTTTTCATGGGTTAGCGTGAAAAGCAACCTATATCAATCTCGCGGCTTGTCATCCTGGTTCTGGTCGCGGATCAATCAATTTCCGCCAAAAATCTCGTGAGAAACTGCGGATGCTCACCGGAAATTCGACCCAGCCGTTCGGCTCGGCACGGTCAGAACAATCGGATCCGATCTCTGACCCATTACCATCGCCGCGTAAAGCGAAAACGTCGGAGCCGCGGTTTTGTTGTTCCACCTCTCTCATCGTTAGGCTGCGGCAGGTGTTTTTCGGATCCGTTGCCGGCCGCGTACGACACCGGACAATCGTAATCGGACGTTGGCCTCGTTCAGCGACCCGGTTTGGGCCCCAATGTCGCCCATTTTTGGTTCAGACCACGGTTCGCAAACCGTGAACGGGAAACTAGCGGCGGCCGCGCGATAACATTACGGTTCTGTTACAAACAGATGAAACAAGGACGCCGTCACGAGGAAAATCGTGGATTTAGGGTGGAAACGGTCGCCAGTCAAATGACCGTAATGTAAGAATTCGCTCGACAGCGATGTCTCCCTTCGCTTCAATAACTCGCTCTTTCGGGAAAATCCCGAGGATCGAAACTTGAAACCAAATGATAAAATCCAAACTGACAACATATCTCAAAAGTAAGTCTGCAGCGGCCATGGCCGCTTCAACGGCGCTTCTGATTTCCATTGGAGTCACTAGCGCGTCAGCGCAGTCACAGGCGCTCTCGACGCGTCATGTGCGCGACGCCATCACTCAACAGCGGGCTGCATTTGTGCAGCATCTCAATCCGGCTCAGAGACTGCATCTGGTGATCGGTCTGCCATTGCGCGACCGAGCTGGGGCTGACGCATTTATCGATAGCCTCTATAATCCTGCCAGCCCTAACTATCAGCATTACCTGACTGGCAATCAGTACACTGATATGTTTGGGCCGAGTCAGGCTGACTATGATGCTGTTGTTCGATTCGCTCAAAACAATGGCTTCGTTGTGACCGGTAAGTCGCCTAACCGCTTGATCGTTGAGGTCGACGGTAATGTGGCAAGCATCGAAAGAGCATTCCATGTGACCATGAATGTCTATAAGCATCCCACGGAGAATCGGACCTTCTACGGACCGGACCGTGAGCCGACCGTGGACCTTTCCACGAAGCTTTGGAACATCAATGGCCTGGATAACTACGCGATTCCGCGTCCTTCCAGTCTGAGCCAAAGACCCAACGCAATTACCGCTAATACCGGATCGGGCCCAGGAGGTTACTTCCTTGGTACGGACTTGCGGGCTGCCTACTATGGAACCACTGGCACACTTACCGGTTCAGGTCAGAAGCTTGGATTGTTGGAGTACGTTGGCACCAACCCGGCAGACTACACCAACTACTTCAATATGTTTGGACCGCCGCTGACCACGACGGTTACGTTGCTTTCGACCGACGGCACGCCTGCGACCTGCACGACTTGCGATGATGCCGAGCAGTCTCTCGACATCGAGTTTTCCATCTCGATGGCGCCCGGTTTGAGCCAGGTCATTGTCTATGTTGGAAGCACCGACCAGTCCATGCTCAGTCGCATGGCGACCGATAACTCCTGTAAGGTTATTAGCTGCTCCTGGTCGTGGAAGCCAGCCGATCCTCAGGTGGACGATCCGCTCTTCACCCAAATGGCTTCGCAGGGACAAACCTTCGCGGCTGCTTCTGGCGACAGCGCCAGCTGGGGCGCGGGAGAATTCAACTGGCCACAGGAAGACGGCAACGTTCTTTCCGTCGGAGGCACTCACCTTGTGACCAATGGCGCGGGTGGCTCGTGGGCGTCGGAGACTGGCTGGTTCGACAGCGGCGGTGGCATCTCGATTGATTCGGTGCCCCTCCCATCCTACCAACATAACAAGAAAGTTGTCACTACAACGAACGACGCTTCGAGAACGATGCGTAATGGACCGGACGTGGCGATGGAAGGCGACTTCCAAAACTACATCTGCTACGACGGCACCTGCAGCGGCGGTTGGGGTGGCACAAGCTTTGCCGCTCCGGAGTGGGCAGGCTATCTTTCCCTCGCCAACCAGCAGGGAGTCTCGAAGGGTCATTCGACCCTGGGATTCGTGAACCCGGCGCTCTACTCAATCGGTGAACGCGCCAACTACACGAGTAACTTCCATGACATCACGACTGGCAGCAACAGTGGCTTCTCCTGTGTTGCTGGCTTTGACCTGGTGACCGGTTGGGGCAGCGCCAATGGCGCTACCTTGATCAACAGCCTGACTCGCTAAGCAGTCAGAGTCTAACAGTAGTTAGCTATCATCGCCCAGGAGTGCGTCCGGAAAGCGGACGCCTCCTGGGCGAATTGCTTTTGGGCTCCGATAGGAAAGACCCGAGGCATTGAACAATCAGGAATGATCGTTCTGACTCCGCCCTGATACTCAGTGTTACCCTAAACGACATTGGCACTCCTCATTATCTCTGTCGCCCTTTCCGCTCTGGCGCAGACTTACACCGTCCCCGACGTCGGCGCACTCGGCTCCAACAGCCGGTGGAGTTATCGCGAGGCGTACAGTATTAACGCCAGTGGCCAGATAGGCGGTCAATCTGCAGCATCGTCGCGTAGAGTCACGGATCCGGCCTTTCTCTATAGCGACGGAGTAATGACCTCGCTCGGCACGCTCGGCGGCAAGTACGCCTCGGCCCACGGCATCAATACCTCCGGGCAGATTGCCGTCTACTCGACACTTCGCGACCGAACTTATCGCGTTTTTCTCTACACAGTAGGCCGAGTGAGTCGACTCCCCCGCTGGCTCGTCTTTCTGTCACCAGCAGGCCGAAATGTCAGATCTTGAGACGCAACCCCATTGTCACCTCCCGTTTTGGAGACACGGCAGGTGAACACCTTTGTGTATACTGGCCATTGGTCATAAAGTAATGTCAGCGCGGTCATGCCTATTGCCGCGACGCCGAAAGGATTCGTGCCGTTAATTACTCGCTTTCAACGGTGGAGTGGTCTGGAGCAGAATCAGGGCAACGGCGGTAAGGCGTGGCCATGGCTTGCGATCGCAATCCTCTACGCCCTCGCTTGCGCCTTCCTCGCCTTGCGCCAGGCGTTTGGCTCGGAGTTCACGCTCGCTGACGACGTGCGCGAGCATGTCTTCTGGATGTTTCGATTCGTGGATCCTCGGCTTTTCCCCAATGATCCGATCGCGGACTATTTTCAATCTCTCGCGCCGCCCGGTTACGCCGATCTCTACTGGTTGCTAGCGAGAGCGGGGCTAAATCCATTGCTGGCGAGTAAGTTGATACCCACAGCACTGAGTCTGATTGCCGCAGGATACTTCTTTGGGTTCGCGCGCGGCTTCTTTCGCTCTGCAGCCGTCGCGGCTTTTAGCACCATCGTGTTGACACAATCTCTTTGGTTGAACAGCGATCTTGCGTCGGCTACGCCGCGGGCATTTTTTTATCCGCTCTTCATTGCCTTTCTCTATTACCAGCAGCGCGATTCTTTCCCAGGGATTCTTCTTTCGATTGCTCTGGGCGCTCTGTTCTTTCCGCCAACTGCGCTCCTTAGTCTAGCTGTGCTAGGCTTCGCTTGTTTGCGCTGGAAAAGCGGCGGGCAGTTGGTGCAATTGCGCGGCTATCGCGACTACAAACTGTTCGCCGCAGCATTGCTCGTTGTCGTCGTTTGTCTGCTGCCCTATCTCGTTCAGACGGCAGCTTTCGGACCGCTGGTAACATTCGCCGAGGCAAAACGGATGAGTGAATTTGGTCCGAACGGACGCGTCCCCATTTTCTCTTCGTCGCGGTGGGGCTACTGGGTGGCGGAGAATGTTGGAGTGCACGTGCCGCCGACGCGGCCACCTTGGATTCTGGCTGGCTGTCTCTGGCCGCTCCTTCGGAGATTTCCCAACCAATTTCCACTGCTAAAATCGATTGCCCGCGGTGCGCGGCCCGTTCCTCTGATCATCGCGGCTTCGCTGTCGCTCTTCCTTATCGCGCACCTGCTGCTGTTCCATCTTTACCTGCCAAATCGCTATACGGCGTCAGTGACTCGCGTGCTTCTGAGTCTTCTCGGTGGCGGAGCAATGCTCGCCATGATGGATGCCGGCCTGCGACGGCTGGCGACGAATCCCACAATCCAAACCCCACTTCGCCAGAAGGTGATCATTGCCGCCTTCACCTTTCTTCTTGGCATCGTTCTCTATTATCCGCTGCTCCTACCGACATTTCCGAGTGCAAGCTATATCCGAGGGGTTGATCCCGATCTTTACCGGTTCGTCGCCCGGCAAGCAATTAGAGCGAGGATTGCTTCACTTTCCGACGAAGCCGATAATCTCCCAACGTTTTCGCGGCGTTCTGTCGTCGTCGGGGCGGAATGCGCGGTCCCTTTTCATCCCGGGTATTACCTGCCGCTTCGCGATCGCGGGTTGCAAATCGCTCGTGCTCAATACGCCACCGACCCCGCGGTGGTACAAAAGGCCGTGCGCGACCAACAGATTGATTTCTGGCTTCTCGACGCCGACGCCTTCAGCGATCAATACTGGTATAAAAGTCGTCTCCTCCGACAACTACGCCTTGCCTTCCCCGCGGAAAATCTTGGCGTCCCCCATGGCGCAGCGCCTTTCCTGCAGCGACCGCCGCCCGGATCGATCGTTTATCGCGATCAGCGTTTCATCGTTGTAGATACCCATCGTCTTGTTCAATGACGACCCTCATTCTGCCATGCTGTTTCGGAACCTTAAGCTTGAATAACAAGATCGAGAGTCAGAATGATGTTCCTATCGGCATTTAACCTATTGAGTGGTCATTTGCACCAGTTCGTCTCTCTCTCTTCTAAGACCTGATCTATCGTGAGAACGTTACCTACACCGGGAGCATAGCGCCTGCGGCTCAACATCGCGGCGTTTGCGGTCCGGGTGAGAAGTTCGGGTCCATGATTTGCCGGTGGAATGTCGCGGTCGCAGTCGGACCTCCTCCATTGCACTCATTAGTTCGATAACTGTGTCCGTGATCGTCGGATTCTTGTCTCCCAGATATGCAAATTTTGTGTGTCAGGCGCGCTTTGGATGGTTACGATCTGGCGCATGAGTCGATTATTTGTTCTTAGCATCCTTTTGGCCGTCTTGGTCAGTGTCACCAATCTCTGCGCGCAAACGCCGGCCACCCCGTCGCCAACGCCGGCGCCGGCTACGCTCCGTTCGCTCATCTTATCGGAGCTCCATAGCACCCACGACAAAGCGGAGTGGTTCACCCCGATGAACGCTGCGGTCGCCGGTCTTACAGCCGAGCAGGCGAAGTGGGTGCCGCACAACGCCCAGGCTAGGCTCGACCCTAATGCCAATCACTCCGTCGGGATGCTGGCCTATCATCTCGTTTTCTGGAACGAGAATGCGCTGGCCCGTTTGCGCGGGGAAAAACCCGCCAACCCCAATAACAACGACGAGACTTTTAATGACTTCGACGCTGCGCATTGGGACGACATTGTGCAGCGGCTCGACCGCGTGATGAAAGCCTTGGAAGCCGAGGTGGAAAAAATGCCGGAGGAAAAGCTGGCCTGGGTAGCACCGACCATTTCTCACATCAGCACCCACAACGCCTATCACACGGGCCAGATCCTTTATGTGCGCAAGTTACAAGGCTCCTGGAATCCGGCCAACGGCGTAAAGTAGGCAGAATTAACTGGAGTTGCCGGACTAAGGCAAGGCGATAAGGCGCCATCCCCTCGCCTTTCGGCATTCCAAATTTCGCGCTGTCAAAATCTTCAACCGTTCGGCGTTACTCGTCTGCAGGAACGATATCAGGTTCTACATCGGCGCAGCTTTGGCGATCTCGCGGCCGAGCAACATCCCGTGATAGGCAAACTCGTTCTCGCGCAACGCTCGCGCATAACGAGAAAATTCTTCCCGGCGGAAAGAGCCACCATGCATCGGGTGAATCCAGCTTAGCTCACTTTGTTCCAGCCGATCGACCACGTGGCGAATCGGAAATTCATGCGCGAAGATCCCAGCTGCTCGATAAAGGTCGAGCATCGGGCGCGACAGGTCTTCCGTTACGACCGGCGGTTGATCGGCCGGTTGAATGAAGAGGTCGGAGGGAAAGAGACTGCGTGTCGTCTCATCGATTACCATCATTGAGTCCCAATGATGGACATGCGGCGTCTCGAGAAAGCGGAGTTTATGTCGGCCAAGGTCGAGGACTTCACCGTCGCGAAAACCGCGCACCCGCTCGGTGAAACCGAAGCCGGAGGCGTTGAGCTGAATCGAGAGGAGCGAACCCATCAGCTCCGATTGCGGCGCAGTGCGCATGAATCGCTCCATCCCGCCATTCTCATCGCCCTCCCAGTGGAGGAGTAGGATACAGCTGAGCTTTGTCGGGTCGAGCACCTGTGCGATCGCGCCACTCACCGCGTCGTAAAGGTGATGCATCCCCGTGTGGATAAGTGCCGGACGTTCGTCAGCGATGAGGAATTGATTGAAGGTAATGCCGTACGGTTCCTGCCAGGTGGAGATGCGGTAGACGCCGTCAACAATTTCGTCGATCCGGGTATCAGTGTTCGCCATGAGTCATCCTGGAATGGCGCCCATTCGATGCACAAGAAAAAATCGATGAACCAAACTTGTGCCGACCACACACCGGATAGCGTGATGTTTCCCTTTCTGAGCTCTCCGATCACTGCTAACTTTCAGTCATGAAACTCAAACTCGTTTCGAGCATTCTCTTTCTTTTCGCCATCACGCTCACATGGGCCGCTCAACAAGCACCGCCGCCGGCCACAGGGGCAGTCGCTCCCGAAGTCAGCCTTACGAGCGGTGATGGCACCGCGGTCAACCTGAAGGATTATCGCGGCAAATGGGTTGTGCTTTATTTCTACCCGAAGGATTTCACCGGCGGCTGTACGCTCGAAGCGCATAACTTCCAGCGCGACCTCGCAAAGTACGACGCGCTCCATGCCGTTGTCCTGGGAGTGAGCGTAGATAGCGCCGAGTCCCACAAAAGCTTCTGCGCCAAGGAAGGTTTGAACTTCAAACTCCTCGCCGATACCGAGGCGAAAGTGTCGGCAGAGTACGGCTCGGTCATGGATTATAACGGAATGAAGATAGCGGCACGAAACACCTTCATTATCGATCCGAGCGGTAAGGTAGTGAAGACGTTTATCGGGGTAAAACCAGCCAGACACAGTGAGGAAGTCCTGCAGGCCCTGGCGGCATTGCAAAAGAGCTGACCTGAAATTCCTCGACACCTCGATCTGAGGCTTCCGAGTGGAATTATTTCTATTCCCGCGAAAGTGCCGGTCCGAAATGGCGAAATAGGGAGGATGCGATCCGGCATTCTCTCCCGTCAACCTACCCCGGCCTGATCCTGGTTAATCGAGGCCTGCGGTCGGAGAGAAAATGCCCTCCGCTAAGGGCACCGGATCCCTGAAAACGATCCGTTAGTTTGTGGGATTGACATCTTTGCGCCAACCCGCCCATACTCCGCGCCCAACGAAGGAAAACTATGTTACATCTCGATACTGGAAATACCGGTTTCACCCTCTTGTGCGCCAGCCTGGTCATGCTCATGACTCCCGGTCTGGCTTTTTTTTACGGCGGCCTGGTGGGCAGGAGAAACGTGCTCGCGATCATGATGCAGAGCTATGTCTCCATGGGCTGGACAACCGTCTTGTGGTGGGCCTTTGGGTTTTCGCTTTGTTTCTCCGGTGATCAGAAAAGCGGCACAGATTTTTTCGGGATCATCGGCAATTTCCACTGGGCCGGGCTGCGTGGCATCACTCTCGCGACCCCTTCGCCTAACGACACTATCCCCATGATCGTTTTCTGCGCCTACCAGATGATGTTCGCCATCATTACTCCGGCCCTGATCACCGGCGCCTTCACCAACCGCATCACCTTCAAGGCTTACATGTGGTTTCTGACTGGCTGGCTCATCTTTGTTTACTTTCCCTTTGTCCACATGGTTTGGGGCGGCGGCCTGCTCGGCCAATGGGGCGTGAAAGACTTTGCCGGCGGCATCGTCGTTCATAACATCGCCGGAATCGCCGCGCTCGCTTCCGTTCTTTATGTCGGTAAACGCAAAGTGGTCGATCGCGGTCCGCACAGTGTTCCACTGGTCGCGCTTGGCACCGGTCTCCTCTGGTTTGGTTGGTATGGGTTCAATGCCGGTTCGGAATTTCGAGTCGATTCGACCACCGCGGTCGCCTTCTTGAACACGGATGTCGCCGCCTCCTTTGCCGCCATAGCCTGGCTTTGCGTCGATTGGCGAGTTTCGAAGAAGCCGAAGTTTCTTGGTCTACTTACTGGCGCAGTCGCTGGCCTTGCCACGATTACACCCGCGGCGGGCTATGTCTCACCAGCAACGGCGGTGATCATCGGTCTCGTTGCAGGGGTGGTTTGCTATTACGCCTGCGCACTCAAGAACAAGCTGCAATGGGATGATGCGCTCGACGTTTGGGGTGTACATGGTGTTGGCGGTTTCATCGGGATTATCTTACTCGGAGTCTTTGCATCCACTGACTGGAACCCGGCGGCCAACGGCGGGACCAACGGTCTGCTCGCGGGTGACTCTAGCTTTTTCCTGAAACAATGTGCTGCTGTCATCTTCTCCTCGGTCTGGGCCTTCGTTTTCACCTATGGAATGTTATGGATTATTGATCGCGTAACAGTCGTTCGTGTCGAAGACGCACACGAAGAACTGGGCCTGGATGAGGCAATCCATGGCGAGACTGCGTACGTGGATGTGGAAGTAGTCCGAACAACTATTCAGCCATTGTAAGTGTGGCGGGATGACGATCTCATCCTGCCGTGCCGGAGTTAACTGCGCTTTTTACAAGCCCACGACAGAATCGTCGCGTACGTCTTTCGTTGCTCGAAGGCACGGGTAAAACGACATAGATGCGGCGTCATGTCTCAAAACAAGACGCAACCCCGCACTCTGTTCCTTGTCGGCCCATCTGGCCGGCACGGCATTTGGCAGCTCGCAAAAAATTACTCGACATAAGGAATCTCGTTCCTCACGATCGAGGTTCTTATGATGTCGTTTCTTATTCCGAAACTTAGCTGCTCAAGCCCTATCCTCGCTGGGCTGGCAGCATCCGCCGCTCTCCTGACGGCGCCGGTCGCGCTTGCGACCAATCAAATCACGCTGACGGCGAGTCCGCGGACGGCTGAGGTAAAGCAGAAGATCACGCTCACAGCGAGTGTGACCACCGACGACGAACCCGCTGCCGGCGGCACCGTTACTTTTCTCGATGGGCAAATCTCCCTCGGCAGCATCCAAGTCGTTGGCACGCATCCGGCGCCGGGACATCGCACCGGCACAGCCGTGCTCACTACGATTCTTGCTCCCGGCGATCATCCTCTGGTCGCAAGCTACGGTGGCACGGCACAGTCGCCAGATATTGTTACATCTCGACGCGTGACCGTGACAGTTACAGGCACGACTTCGAGTTCCACCAGGCTGACTGCGAAGCCTGACTCTCGGCACGCGCAAAATTACGATTTCACGGCTACGGTTACTGGTCTGGGCGTCCTTACACCGAGTCAAAGCGTAAAGGTTCGGGACACCACCGCCGGTGTTAACCTTGGCATTGCACCGCTCGATCCACTTAGCGTCATTCACGGCTTTGGCCGGGCCAACGTGGTTCCAGCTTCGGGCGGACCTGCGCAGGCAGTCATTGCCGACCTCAACGCCGACGGATTTGCCGATGTCGCCACGGCCAACGCCAGCTTTTCCGTGAGTTCCATGGGCGTCTTCCTCGGTAATGGCGACAGCACTTTCCAGCCACCAGTCACTTATCCTACGGGAGTCTTCACCAGTGGCATTCTTGTCGCGGACTTCAACCAGGATGGAATCCCAGATATCGCTGCCATGAGTCAGGGGGATGGCACGGATGGTCCGGTGGCTATCTTTCTCGGTAATGGTGACGGCACCTTCCAGGATCCCATCGTTAACAACCTCGGCATCTTTCCAGTTGCGATCGTCGCCGGCGACTTCGATCGCGATGGCGTGCTGGATATCGCGAGCATCGATTACTTCGCTAACAACGCCTACATTTCGTTAGGCAACGGCGATGGCACATTCAAGCCCGTGGTGCCATATGCCGCCGGCGGCGCTCCCTACAGCATCGCCACAGCCGATTTTAACAACGATAACTTTGCCGACCTCGCGGTGGTGAACGACAACGACAGTACGGTAAGTGTGCTTTTAGGGAACGGCGACGGCACCTTCCAGACTCAGAAAGTCTTCCCGACCGGGTTCCAGGTCGAGTTTGTCGTTACCGGTGACCTGAATGCGGATGGCAAACAAGACATCGTGGTCGCTAACTACGCCGATGCCACCGCCGGCGTGCTGCTTGGTAATGGCGACGGCACCTTCCAACCGCAGGTACCATGGTCAGTCAGCGGCTATGCAAGCGGACTCGCCATTGCCGACCTCGATGGCGACGGCTCCCTGGATATCGCCGTTTCCTGCGCCGTTCCGCCCCGGGTCGATGTGCTTTATAACCACGGCGACGCTACCTTTGCGCCGGCACGGCCATTCAGGATTGGTCAAAGCACAAGCTACCAGCTAAGTATCGGCGACTTGAATGGCGATGGCGCACCGGACATTATCAGCGAGGACATCACGACCTCGATCAGCGTCTTGACTAACGGCACCACCGCCACCGCCACACTGACCGACATAGCCGTTCCCGGCAGTTCAACCGACACGGAAAAGGTGATCGCAACCTATCCAGGCGATGACCGCTATTCTCCATCTCGCTCCAAGGGGATCGCAGTCACTGGTTCCCACCTCGGGCCATGACAAAAGTGGACAGCACTTAAATAGGCCTATCGTTCGCGCTCGATCTCATGGTGAGACTGCGTACGTGGATGTGGAAGTAACCCGAACAACCATCCAACCGTTGTAACTGGTGGAATAGCAACGTCGGTCGATGTGGCTATCTATAACTCCACGTTGCCACCTGACTTCAGCGGCAATGTCAAAGTATTTTCCTCCGGATTTAGCTAGCGAGGCCTAGACTCCACGGTTGCGGGCCATGTGCGATAACGCCATGCCCATCGCCGCGACGCCGAGGCTCTTGATCAGGGTGGGATGCTGCGCATACAGCTCGCTCACCCGATCGACAATCGATGGGTCGTGTGTTTCCGCGTGCGCCGCCGCTTGTTGCACGACTTGCTGGGGAATCTGCGCCGCCGTTGAGGAGTAACCTGCGGAGTGCCACCACCTGCCGGCGGCGAGAAACCGGCGGACTGCGCCAGCTGTTGCAACACGCCCGCGCCCGCGCCGCTAGAAAGCAGGCTGTATTCAGGAGATTGGCCCGCTGGTCGGGACTGAATTCCCGAAGAGCTACCAACGGTGTCCAAGGCAGGGTCCACTCATAAGAAATTAATCCGGAACCCAGCCAGCGCATTTGTATTGGCTCTGCATGATGAAAACTCGACCAGAGAGTCTCATCGCACCAAAGCCAAGGACGACAGTGATAAGGTCCCGTATATACTCCTCTTGAGAAGTCTGAGGAAAGCTTCATGAGTAGCCCTTAACGTCGGGTCGTCATAGTCAGTTACGATATTGAAGGAAGTTAAATACCTGAGCGCATCGAAGTTAGCCGATAACAACACTTATCTGACCGGTGGGCTGCGAGGCTGAAATTACCTGCAGACATTGTAATTTTAAAGAATAGTTAGCTTTTCTCCACAAACCCTTTTGTCGCCAGACTTTTGTTCGTTGGGCACGCAAAAAATATTGACACGCATTTTGGAAATCTTCAGCACACCAGCGTTCATGAACCAGTCAACTATAAAAAAGCTCAGTCTCACGTTCTCGCGACCTTGTATTGCGGAGCAGTCTTTGCCGGCGGGCCATACAGGCCCCATCGGAATCATCCCGTCATACCAATGCGGGAGGCCGCGCCACCGGCAACGGTAATTTACAGTAACCTGCAAAACGAGACAGCTGTATGTATGACACGAACAACGGCTTTCTGGTGTTCCCGACAAACTGCTTTGACGGAACATCTACGCATGGCTCGCGTATCCCTTCTACGCTACTCGAACTGCGATTCCGAGGCAATCAACATCGGCCTGACGCTCGATTCCGACCTCTGCATGGTGGTTCACGGTCGACATCTATAACGATGCAATGTGGCCCGCCATCATTGCTCTCAGCGGTAGGAACACGCCGGCCGACTGCGCTTTGCCGCTTCGCTTCGCACAGCTCCAACACTGACCGCCGGCGTCAAATACTGGCTCGTCGTAACGACCGCGGCGAATCAAACTGCGTTAGGGAGTTTGGTGGGAAAGCAACTTCGTTCCGGGCTACGTCAACTTCAACGATGGCAACCTCTGGCAGCTCAATGCTCCTGGATGCCTTCTCGATCAATAACAACTTAAAATAACCTCATGCGAGCCCCGCAGCAAGTCTGCCGGGCTTTGTCATTTCAGCATAATTTTCGAAGGTGTCCGTGTCGCCCGCAGAGCGGAGGCTCTCCACGAACGGAGCCAAACTATTCGACCTGCATTCGACCCCAGGAAATGAGAGTGATCTGAGGAGATCGCGTGGAAGTTACCGTCATAAGGTCCTTTCCCGCCTGGCTGAATCCTTTTACAATGCGACAGTCACCTGTAAGAAGGTGGCCGGAATTGAGGTGGTATTCGGGCTCGAGCTGCGGTTCTCTTTTTGAAAGAGGTCTTCCAACTCCTTCTGGAGATCGGTTGCTTTGCCAGCTTTTTCGGCGGCATCGAAGGCGTTCATCGTTGGTCCGTAGTATTTCCTGAATTCGTCGACCAGGCCGGCGGGCGTTCCGGGGAAATCAAAGGTGAAAGTTTCGCGGGCAAAGGATATCCGTTCGGGCGGAATACCCGCAGCGTCGAAACGCTCGATGACGTTGCTTTCTATTCCCCAAGTCATTGGACTGATGGAACCTTCGGGCGGCGGTGGCGTGTAACTGGAACTGATCTTCAGGATCTGAGCCACAAGCGTGGGATCGTTAGGTATCCAGTTACCCATGATGATGCGCCCGCCGGGTTTGGTCACGCGTACCATCTCCTTCGCGACGTCGGCTGGCTTGGGAGCAAACATCGCTCCGAAAACACTCACCACGAGATCGAACGACTGACTCTGTAAGTCTTCCAGGTTGGTGGCATCGCCTTCCTGAAACCGGCAATTGGTCAGGCCAAGCTCTGCCACACGTTGATTGCCCGCCTCGACCAGGTTGCGCGCGATATCGACGCCCAGGACTTCGGCGCCAAGTTTTGCCGCCGGCACCGCCGTGGTCCCATCACCGCAACCGAGATCAAGAACCTTAAGCTCTTTCGTAATTCCGAACCGGCGGACGACCGCCTCTCCACTTTCGCGCATAGTCGCAGCGATGCGGGTAAAATCGCCCTTTTCCCAAAGTGCTTTATTTGGATTCATAGAGTGAGGACTATCATCAGGGCCTGGCATTGGCCAAGCGTTTCATTGCCACCCATCGTTCTGCTTTCTACGCCCGCTCCTTGGAGATCACCCTACGGCGGCGTCGCCTGTTCCGCCCCGAGACCAGTGTTCGCGCGCACGAGTAGCTCGGCATAGCGGGCTTCGGCTTCAGGCTCCCGCCGGAGTAAAGTGCCAAGGATGGCGCCGAGAAATCCGAGCGGGATACTCAGGATACCCGGGTTCTCCAATGGGAAGATCGCGGGCCGCTGGATAAGATGCCGCGCTGCTGCGGCGGTTCCCGCTGGATCGATCTTCATAATCGACGGGCTGATCGCGATCAAGACTAACGAGGCAAGGAGTCCGGTGGCCAAACCACAAACTGCTCCGCTGGTGTTGAATCTCTTCCAGAAAAGCGAAAGTACGATCACCGGGAGATTGGCCGAAGCCGCCACCGCAAAAGCGAGCGCGACCAGAAAGGCGACGTTGGCATCCTTCCCCAGGAGAATGGCAATCCCAATTGCAATTGCGCCGACGAAGAAGGCGGTGATCCGCGCGACTCTTACTTCTTCACCGGGCTGACGTTCCTTTCCGTGATGAATGACCGACGTGTAAAAATCGTGGGCGAAGGAGGTCGAAGCGCTGATCGTCAGGCCAGCAACCACCGCGAGAATCGTCGCAAAGGCGATCGCGGCGATGAAGGAAAAGAACACGTCGCCACCGAGGGCCTGGGCGAGGAGCGGGGCGCTCATGTTGTTGCCGCCATGACTGGCAATGTGGTCGCGCCCGACAATCGTGGCCGCGCCGAAACCGAGAAACGTGGTCATGATATAGAAGCTGCCGATCAAAACCATCGCCCAGACCACGCTAATCCGCGCAGTCTTTGCGTCCGGCACCGTGTAAAAACGAACCAGGATGTGGGGCAGACCGGCAGTCCCAAAAACCAGAGCCATGCCTAACGAGATTAAGTCCAATGCACCATGGTTGGCAGCGGTATAGCGCAGTCCGGGTTGAAGGAAATTTTTCGTCACCAAGACACCTTTGTCATGATAGGTAACATGGGTCGCGGCGTTGAAAAAGTCGGTCAGACTCCAGCCAAAGTGAGCAAGCACAAGCAGACTCAGCAGGATCGTTCCGGCCATCAACAGGATTGCTTTGATGATTTGCACCCAGGTCGTCGCGAGCATTCCGCCAAAGACGACATAGATAATCATCAGGATGCCAACGCCAATCACCGCAGTCTGATAACTGACATGTGAGCTGCCTAACAACAACGCGACCAGGGCGCCCGCGCCGACCATTTGAGCAATCATGTAAAAGGTGCTAACCGTGATCGTGCTCAGCGCCGCCATCGCACGGACTGGCCGCGGACTTAGCCGGTAGGCGAGGACATCCGCCATCGTATATTTGCCGGCATTGCGCAAAGGTTCCGCAACCACGAGCAGAACGGTGAGATAAGCGACCAGCCATCCGACGGAAAACATAAAGCCGTCATAACCAAAGAAAGCGATGAGACCGGCGATCCCGAGAAAGGACGCGGCGCTCATGTAATCACCCGCCACCGCGACGCCATTTTGCCAGGCCGTGATTCGGCGACTGGCAGTAAAGAACGCGGCCGCGCTGCGCGATCGTCGCGCGGCCCACCAGGTAATCCCGAGGGTGATCAGGACGAAGAACAGGAACATCAGGAGCGCGGGAGTCATTACAATGAGAGACTTCGTTAAGTGCCGGATTTATCGGCCATGATTGTCTACTAAGGCTAACTCGGAGCCACTCATCGCTGTGCCGAGTCCCTGGAAATGATATCCTTTGCCTGACGATCGAAACGGTTCGCCGCGCGGACATAGAACGCGGCAATGATCCAAACCATGAAGAACTGAGAGAGGGCAAAGAGATAGGCAAGGTTGACCGGACCGAAAACGCGTTTGTTCATCGTGTCGCGCGCATAACCGACCAGCACCGGCAAAGCAAAGTAATAGACAATGAAAACGCACATCGCCGGAATGATGAAACGCGCCTTGGCTTTAAGTAACTCTTTGAATTCCGCGCTGGCGGCGATCGCTTCCCAGTTGGTTTGCCCGGCTTCTTCGTCGGCAGTCCGCTCATGCGCTGGTTTCGGATCCGCATGGGTGACGCGAGTAATGTCCGTCGCCGAACCAATAATCGGTGTCGGATCAGGTGGCGGCTTAGAGTCGTCAGGCATTTCCATAACTGGCAAGGCATGATGGTTGGGTTGGGTTGACGAGGTCAACACGAAAAACAACGAGCTCTGTTTTATGCCAAAAGCTCCCTTTCGCACCTTCGGCTACAGGACCCACACCTTGTGACTGAGACTGACCCTGAGCTTGCGTTGCGAGTCGCAGCTTTTACTATTGCCGATGCATTTCCGATTTCTTCTCGTCGCCTCAGGACTTCTGATTGCAAACCTGGCGCAGGCTCAGATCGATCGGATCACCGGCAAAACCTTTGCGACCCGATCGGCAGTGGTAGCTCGGCACGGGATGGTTTGCACCAGCGTCCCCTTAGCCACGCAGGTCGGCCTCGATATCTTGAAACGCGGCGGGACCGCGGTCGACGCCGCCATTGCGGCAAATGCCACCCTCGGTCTGATGGAACCGGTCTCGAATGGCGTTGGCGGCGATCTGTTCGCCATCGTTTACAGCGCCAAGGAGAACAAACTCTATGGCATCAATGGCAGCGGACGCTCGCCGCTCGGATTGAGTTATGACCACCTCAAGGATGAGTTAACCAAACTGAATCGCAAAACCATTCCACCTACCGGTATGCTGCCGATCAGCGTGCCAGGTTGTGTCGATGCCTGGTCGGAGCTGCAAAAGAAGTTTGGCAAACTGTCGCTAAGCGAAGATCTCGCGCCGGCGGCTAAGTACGCCGAAGAAGGTTTTCCGGTCAGCGATCTCATTGCCTACTACTGGTCCTTTGGTCCTCATGCTTATAAAGGTTTGCCCGGCGCTTTCCTGGAAACCTATACACTGGATGGCAAAGGACAGACGCCAGCAGCCGGCGACATCTTTAAGAACCCGGACCTCGCACATACCTTGCGTTTGATTGGAAAACAAGGTCGAGACGTATTTTATAAGGGGGAGATAGCCGACAAGATTGACGCCTTCATGCAAGCAAACGGCGGCTATCTCCGGAAAGCGGATTTGGAGCAACATACCAGCACGTGGGTCGAGCCGGTTTCGACTAACTACCGTGGCTATGACGTCTTCGAGTTACCGCCAAACGGTCAGGGAATCGCCACTTTGCAAATCCTGAACATCCTTGAAGGATTTGACCTCAAGGCAATGGGACGCAATTCGCCCGACACTTTGCATACCCTGATCGAAGCCAAGAAGATTGCCTGGGCTGATCGGGCGAAATTTTATGCCGATCCTGCTTTCTCCAAGATTCCGCTGAAAGGATTGCTCTCGAAAACCTACGCGACCGAAAGAAGGAAACTGATCGATCCGAAACACGCTGCCAAAACCGTTGCACCGGGTAACCCGGCCTTGGAGCAAGGCGATACCATCTACATGTGCACCGCGGATGACGAAGGCAACATGGTGTCACTTATTCAAAGTAACTATCGCGGGATGGGCAGCGGCATCGTTGTGCCCGGACTCGGATTCATGTTTCAGGACCGCGGCGAGTTATTCTCCATGCAGCCAGGCCACGCGAATGTCTATGCCCCGGGCAAACGTCCTTTTCACACCATCATTCCCGGATTTGTCATGAAGGATGGCAAACCATGGGAGGCATTTGGAGTCATGGGCGGCGGTATGCAACCACAGGGCCATGTCCAGGTGCTGACCAACCAGATTGACTTCGGTTTGAACGTGCAGGAAGCGGGCGATGCATCGCGCTGGCAACATGAAGGGGACAACGAACCGACCGACGAGAAAATGGAAAAGGGCGGCTATGTCGAACTGGAAAGCGGCATTCCCTACGAAACAGCGCGCGAGCTAATGAAGCGCGGCCATGAGGTCCGCTACGATGTCGGTGGCTACGGTGGTTACCAGGCGATCAAGGTCGAAATGCATCAGGGCCAGCGTGTCTATCTCGGCGCGAGTGAATCCCGCAAGGATGGGATGGCCGCAGGTTATTAGTTTTCCCTTAACCACTAGTTCTCTGGGCGACCGTTGAACTTTAGCCTTGGGACTCGGCATAAAGCCGGGTCTGATTCTCATCCACCGTATTTCGTCTTCAGGTGATCGATGTAAGTACTAAAGGTCTCGGCCAGCGCCGGGCTCTCGAGGAAAAGAATGTTTTCGGCGTTGAATTGAGCACTGCGCGAAAAGTTGAAAGACCCAGTGACAACAGTATCATCAATGACCAAAACTTTGTTGTGCATGAAGTCGTGGCGACTGGTCGGCGTGTACGGGGTGGAATCTTTTCCCACCAGGCCGGCCCGCGCGACGAGTTCCTGGAGTGCTCCGATCTTCCATCGGTTTGATGGGACTTCCTCCCATTGACGATAAACGTCACTCATCTGGGTCCGATCATAGATGCCGTCGACAGCTACCCGGTGTTCACGAACCAAACGGCCGAGCTCGTCGATCAGTGTGCCCGAGTTAATCAACAGACTGCAGATACGCACACGCCGTCGAGCCGCTCGCACTAAGCGCGCAATCTCCGTGTCAATCTCCAAGCCCCAGCCAGGTGAGAACATAACCCGGGCTTTCACGGAGTGATTCAAATAAGTCAGCCCCGCAGATTGAGTCATGATCCGGCCAGTGTCTTCAAAGTTCTCCTTTTCCCAAAGCTGCTCAAAATCCTGCGTATAGTATCCAGCAAGCGCCGGCGAATCGACCGCAAGAACATTGTTCTCCATGAGGGTAAACGCGTCATCGGTCAGGTTAGTCGAGCCGGTCCAAATCGATTGCCCGTCCCGCACAATGAACTTGTTATGCATCAATTTTCGGCCGGCAATACGGCGCCAGGGATAGCCTAACGACTCAATGAACATGCTCGTTCCCGCGGGCGCCGGGTCCTGACCGGCCGCGACATTCGGTTCGGACGGTTTATCGCCATCGAAACAAAAGCGGATCTTTACCCCGGCCCCGGCGCGTTCGCGCAAAGCCGTCGCTAACTGATCCCGGAGCACGCTGCTGAAACGCATGTCATAAACGGCAAAATCGAGGCTCTGATCGGCGCCTCTAATAAAGGACGTTAGCCGAGTCATGACCGACTCGGCGGTTTGCTCGCCTTCAGCAAGAAAAAAGACAGAGAGATTATCCAAAACAACTCTAACCCGGCGGGCGACTTAATAACAAGGAAGCTATCTCGGCGAGAGTGACCGGCTGGCCGACCTTAAAGGACGTTTCCTACTCCTAAGGAGGCCCGACTTGGGAAACGGCGATGGTCGCATCCCGTTCCGCTTTGAGATAGTGGCCACCAGCCACCACGACTGCGCCGTCCTGCAGAAGCGCTGCCGCGTGATATTCTACCGGCAGATTCAAGGCACCATCGAGCTGCCATTTCCCTGTTGCAGGGTTATAATTCTCCACGCTCTGAATCGGCCCGTTCTCGCCTAACCCCCCCGTGACAATAACTGAACCATCCAATAGCCGGGTGGCGGTATGGTAAGCACGCTCATAATTAAGATTGCGGGTCAGGGTCCAGGCGCCGGTCGCTGGATCATAAAGCTCTGCGGTGTTAGATCCGCCGCCTGCGACTAACACCTCGCCACTCTCGAGCAGCGTCGCGGTAGCAGCGGACCGGGCAACGTGCATACTGCCCGTAGGCTGCCACGCGCCGGTCGCGGGATCGTAAAGGAACGCCATCGCGCTGGTGGTATGAGGCTTTGTACCTCCTGCGAGAAGAACCTCACCGCTCGTTAGCAGAGTAATCGTAGCACCGTCTACCTGCATTCCCAGACCGCCGGTCGACGTCCACGTACCAGTAGCAGGATCAAAGAGTTCCGCGCTCCCGAGATCGCCGTGAAGTCCGAACCCACCCACAACCAGCACCCTCCCGTCCTGTAGCGCGGTCGCGGCATGCCCTTGGCGAGCGTCGACCATTTGGCCCGTCTTTGCCCACGTTCCGCTCGCCGGGTCATAGAGTTCAGTTAAATTAAGCGCTTTGTAATTGGCGCCTTCGCCCCCCGCGACCAATACGCGACCATCAGCCAGCAAGGTCGCGCTGTGCAAGGAACGCCCCTTTAACAAATTGCCGCTGATCGCCCAGGTTTTGCTGACGGGATCAAAGATTTCACTGCTATTCAACGTAACTGCACCGTCGTTCCCGCCCTCCACGAGCACACGCCCATCGAGGAGCGTCGTGGCTTGGAAGCGTTCGCGGGCATGGACCAGGCTTGCGGTGACTGCCCATGGAGCGCGGCCAGCTGCGTCGCCATTTTGCCCTGCGTACGCAGGCGAGGCGGCGAGAATCCCCGCAGCACCCACTGTGTAAGCTAACCCAAGAGAGCAACGGGACACAAACGAGTTGCAGTTATTAACCCTTATTCTCATGCATATCCTTAGGGCTAGTACTCCAGACAAGTCAAGGTCATTATGCGGAGTCACACATCAGCTTGCCTCTCTGGAACGCATGGTTAAAATGGAAAGCAACGCCGACCGGCCTCGGTTTCAAGACGACGTTCGCGAGAAGCAGTGACTAGATAGCTACGACCATCCGGAACGAAAAAGGTATCTACCTCTATGAATGGCGATGTCACGACTTTCAACTGCAGTCTTTTGCCGTCTTCGCAGGATTTCAGTCGCGATGTTCCTCACGCCGATCTAGCCATCGGTTTCGCCGCGACAAAAGACGCATTCCCACGACAATCCTTCCCTTACGATCGGCGACAGCCAACTATCAACCCATTTTGTGTTGCTAATGCTTTAGATGAACGCCGAGAATAAAAGCCGATGCCGCGAAAAATCCGCGAATTGCTCGCAGAGCCTGAAAGAGCAGGCTGGATGCTTTCCTCGCGAAGCAGATACCGATATATAACATTCATGCGCTCTTTACCTTTCTTACTCGTTACCGTGCTCACGACCACTATCGCTGCCGCGACAGACCTGATGCCAAAAGACCTTGTCGCACAGTTCTACCAGGCGCACCGCTCAAGCCACGATCCGCTCGTTGAGACGCAATTGCTAGCGCACTACTTCGACGGGCCTCTCCTCAAGCTTTACCTGAGAGACCAACGCGAAGCGAAAGGCGAGGTCGGCCGGCTAGATGGCGATCCGCTTTACAACGCGCAGGACATGCAGATCTCCAACTTCTCCATCTCGCCACCCGAAACGGCGAAAGGAGAAACACACGTTTCCGTCCGCTTCAAAAACATTGGTAAACCCACCCGGATTGTTTACGTCCTCACGCACACCAACACTGGGTGGAGAATCAGCGACATTCGCTACGACGACGGTTCATCCCTGAAAAAAATCCTTCAGGCAGATCGCTAAGAGCTTAGACGGCGCGACCGACGGTGCGCAATGTTCCATGGGAGTAGCATGAACTGCCGCTAGATCACCGCCACGGGTCTGAAGGATTGAAGCAGGATTGGGCAGGCGCTAGCTAAGCCCTTAGGCAAAAGTCTCCGCGAGCTTGTGATCCCAGAATTGCAAACGCCGAACGATCGCGCACCATCACCCCTGCTGCTTGAGTCCCCGACACCGCCAAGGTCCGTAACTTCATCAATTTTTTTCTTGACTGCGCTTTCATGCGCCGATGAAATCGCTCATCGCCTATCGCGGAGTATGACTCCGGTGAGCGAACCAAAGGTAAAACCCCGTGGCGGAAAACCCTAACCGCAAGTTTGAAGTACCGTGGTCGACATTGTTGCCGTTGGTGGCCCTCTTCGGCGGAATCGTGGCGCAATATCGGCCGCTGACCTCAGCGAGGCCACCGGTACCGCTAGAAAAATCAATTGGCGTCGCGGCGATTCAGGATGTCGACGCGCGACTTTGGCAGGATCCATTGGCTGTCGCGGAGAAGCGAAGAAATGAATTGGAGGCCTCCAAATCGTCTAAGGGCGTTTCTGTCGGGGAAAGCGACCGCCACTCCCTACAGGCACTAAAGACGAGGATCGAAGACCTTTCTGCAAAGGAAAAGGTATTGGTACTCGCTGTAATGCTCAACTCGGGTCCATACGCCGAACAAGGAGAGTTGCGACTACGTGGACGTGAAGCCGTCCTGGAGGGGCTTAGCGAGAGTTATTTCGTTCCCGTCGATGGAGAGCATATAGGGTTCGTAACATTGGAATGGCCGCCTTTCCCGCCAGGTTCTAGCAGTTCCAGTTCCGATGGCACTCTCTTGATTCCGTGGGAAGAGTGTACTCGCGTCTCCCCTGTGGGAGAGACGGGAAAAGCCAAATGGAACCACGCCGTAGTGATGTGGCTACCGGCTTCCAACTTCAACTCAACACCTTTGCACTTCCTCGGATGGTTGATTCAGCAAATTCGAACCGATCGCGCAGACATCAAGGTGATAGGACCACCGACATCCAATAACTTACAGGCGATGATCGAAGAGGCTCGCTCGTCAAATGTTTGCGAGTTGTCGGATCTGGAAAACGTAGAAATTCTTTCGGCAAAGGCGACTGCACCGGCAAGCCAACTGCTGGACAAGGACGACGCAACTGAACAACAGGTGCGGGAAAAAATCGAGTCCTATAAAGACGGCACGCTTACAGGAATCAAGTTTATTCGGACCATCGCGACCGACGACATCCTTCGGGATGCGATGATACGGGAACTGGGATTGCGGGGCGTTCTCTTCCCCGGGGCAAAAGACGTAACCATCCCGGACCGCGTTGCGGTTCTGAGTGAGTGGGATAGCAAATACGGAAGGTCTTGGGGCGAAATGTTCACAAAGGACCCTCGAGTCGAATTATACCACTATCTACACGGTATCGACGGTCGGCTCCCAGGTGACCAAGGGAAGCCGGAACAGGCGAATGCCAACGCGAAAACCGCGACCGTTGGCGCTGCCACAGTCGAGGTGACCGAAGGACAGGATCAATCCGACTTTATCCGGCGGCTTGCTCATGAGTTGAAGAATCTGGATATCCGTACCTACCGCGGACCCGACCGCCGCCGTATCCGCGCGATCGGCCTTCTTGGCACAGACGTCTTCGACAAGCTAATGATTCTCCGCGCCCTTCGCCCTGAATTTCCTGACGCGGTTTTCTTCACCAACAACTACGACGCGCACCTAGAGCTTCGAGATGCTTGGAACGACACACACAACCTCGTTATCGTGTCCCCCTTTGGAAGTGTTCTTTCCCAACACCAAAAGAAGCTCGCCCCGTTTCGGGACAGTGACCAAACCGCCACATTCGTTGCGACATTGCTTGCAACCGAAGAGCTTTCCGAGGCTGAGCTGAACCAGTTGATAAGCAAGCCATACCTCTTCGAGGTTGGCCGTAACGGCGTCCAACAACTGGAAGTTCACCCTAGTGACGGCGGTGAAGTTCTAGCGATGGGATCAGAACTAAATTGGTTCAGCTCTTGGTGGGCGCAAAGCAATGTAAGAAAATCCTTTGCCCTGACTGGTCTATTTCTCCTGTTATTGGCTTTCTGGATCAATGAACTCATGATTCGCGACAGAAAAAAAGATGACTTCTGGGAAAGACTTACGCGCGCGCTGTCCAGCGAGATTTTACTGGTCGCGGGAATCCCGCTCATCATTTTATCTGTCTCGTACCTCTCCCAGCGATCGGACGCAATACAGGAGCCTCTGGCTTTCTTCTCGGGCATTAGTGTTTGGCCAAGCGAAATGCTTCGACTGATCGCTCTTCTCCTAGCTTTTCATTTCATGCTCAAAGCCCACGTCGCCATGCGCGACAATGAGAATGAAATAAATAAGAGCTTCGAACTCACGCCGCTAAGCCTCGAGGAACGTAAGAAAAGAAGATTTGCCTGGAGTATTGCCGCACTTTGCCGTCGGCACCCGGAATGGTTTGAAGAAGGGAAGGTGTTCGCGGCTGAGGAGATGTGGCATGCATACCTTCGCTTCAACAAGCCTGCGCCGCGCTTCATTCGCGTCGGGACCTATTTTTCAATCTACCTCCTTTTCTGTGTGAGCCTTTTTATGATGTTCGGATTCCCCGTTGTCCCGGCCCGAGGACCCTTCGCGTTTTCGTTCGATCGTTGGGTAATTTGGGCCGCCGCACTCGCAATGATGCTCCTGACCTTTTATATCGTCGACGCGATCCAATTGAATCGAAACTTTATTCGAATTTTCACACGAGGGATTAGCTCGTGGCCCCCGAAGGGGTTTGAACGGGCCGGCCGACTCCCGCCGCTGACCGAGGAACAGCTGGCCCCGTACCATAACATTCTTTTCGTCGCGAAACGCACTGAGGTGGTGGCACGCCTCGTCTGGTACCCGTGGATTGTTCTCACACTCATGCTCCTAGCGAGAATCTCTCTCTTCGACAACTGGACGTGGCCGCCCGCGATCATCTTGATTTTTGGTTTGAACGCATCTTGGGCGCTTGGAAGTGCCATTCTTCTGAGGCGCGCCGCTGAAAAATTGCGCCTGGCCGCGATCGACAGCCTTGAGAGGTTCAGATCACAGAGTTATGCCGACGAGACTAAGCGAGGAATGCTGAGCGAATTAATCGACGAAATCCGGGGCTTAAAGAAAGGCGCTTTCGCGCCCCTGCACGAGCAACCCTTCATCCAAGCGATTTTGGTGCCGTCGGGAAGCGTCGGCGCGCTAGCTATCGTTCAGCGACTCTTCGAATTGTTCTAGAAGATATCTCGTGGCGCTAGCTATCTGACCTCGGTCTAAAGTTCCTACTGCAACTGCACCTTGAAAGCGCCATTCTGAGACCCTATGGTTAGTTTTTTTGGGGATCATCTCGGCGGCCTACATCTGGAACGCTGGATGGAGAATTAGCGACATTCGCTACGACGACGGTTCATCCCTGAAAAAAATCCTTCAGGCAGATCAATGACGTTTAGTAGACCGCGCTTCCCTGACCGAAACCCGATACGACGCCACTTACAGCAATTCTCATTAGTTGTTTCTCGACCCCACCCGACGGACGTTAACCGCGTCCAGCGGCGTCCGATGCTACCGTAAGTCGTGACGTAAGCGCCGATAGATTTGGTTGAGCCAGGGAATAGGGGCACGAAGCACATAGAGCACCAGGATAAGGAAGTAGACCGCAGTGGTCCGGTAAGGCCCGCATGCTTCATAGGCCCTTGGGCTGCTTACTATCTCAGCGGGTAACTGCGTCATGCGTCCTATCCTGTGCAGCCGTCGATAAATTTCGGCATCTTCGAGAATGGGAACTAAAGGATAACCACCGGTCTGCTCATAACTGGTGCGGCGGCAGAAAATGCCGTGATCTCCAAGAGCGAACCCAAAGACTTCGACACCGAAGTTACCTAACGAATCGCTGATGCGGTAAATCCATGCGTCGCTTGGGAAACGGAGCCGAAAGCATCCGCCTACGATGCCCTGATCGTTGAGCGCGTCACTCATCAGTTCGAGAGCGCGGGGCGGCACTTGCAGATCGACGTGAAGAAACCAAAGGACTTCTCCACGTGCTACTTGCGCGCCAGCGTTCATCTGTACCGCGCGACCTTTCGGAGCGGAGAGCACGACGTCGGCGAGTGCTTCGGCGATCGCCTTGGTGCCATCGCGACTGCCGCCGTCGACGACCACCGTCTCCGCCTCTGAAGCAATGGAGCGCAGATGTCGCAGAAATCCGTCAATCAACTTCGCTTCGTTTAGCACCGGCACGACGATGGAGCAGAAAGGAGCGCGAGGAATTGTCGATTGCATGGGAATAATCGCCGGGAAGCTGCCTCCTTCGATTCTACCGCGCGATGAAGCCTAACGACAACAACGGCAATCTGCCGACAAACCAGCGCCTTTTCGAGTTCTGATCATTAGCGAATGGCGCGACGGGCGCATGCCCACTGGTCATCCGCAGGAAGGCTCTTCACCCGACGAGCAACGGAAACTTGGCCCAAACTAGGACGCAAGGCTCAATCCGTCGAAAGGCGAAGGCGAAAAGCTGCGCGAGTAAGTCACTTCTTACGGGAGCTGCGTCCCGGCGGAATTAAGAATTCCTCGCTGATGGGTGAATCGCCCTAAAGGTCATAGGCCAGCTTATGTGTCGGCTGGTATAGCTGTATGTCATCCGCGCCGGGCACGATCATCATGACAATCCGGCCGTACTCGCGTTCCTCGATTGGGCCGCGGAACTGCGCTCCTTTCGTCCGCAACTCCTCCACCGTCGCATCGATGTCATCGCACATGATCGCGATCGAGTGCTGGCGCGGATGGTCATAGGTCTTGCCTTCCCAGACGCTATGTGTCGGGTGGACGCCCATCTCGCTAGGTCCCGATTTGAAGATGAGCCAGTCGTTATCCCAATCTTCGGCCACATACTTCCAGCCGAGCACGTCGCGCAGAAACGCCCGCGTCGCCTTCGCGTCGTCGGAGTAAATCAAGGTGTGAATTGAAGTGATCATAGGACTGCGAGTTAGATTAGTTCCCGATGAGCGAGTGTCAGCATCCTTGAGCGCAGCGCCGGAGAGATCGACACATGGTCTGTTTCACCGCCGCCAGGCAAGTCCGCTAATTCGCTTTAGCGAAGTAAAATTTTTGCTGAGCGATGTCAATAATTCCCCAGTTGAGACCTATAACGTCCAGGCCCAAAACGCCGACCATTTTGCCATGGGTGAGGTCGTAACCGGCGAATCTGCCGAGAAAAACTGTCGGCGTCCGGATCGGAATCCCCTCGATCTTGAAAGTCTTTGTTCCCGCGAAATCAGCCGGACTCAAGACGCCAGCGGCATCTTCCTGGTACACATTTCGGCGGCCCCAGCCTTTGGTGCTTGCCATCTTGGCGAACCGGATGTCGAGCTCGGATATTGAGCTCCTGTATCCAAAGCCATCTGGGCCGGCACGCCGTTGACTTCGACATTAACGACAAAACTCCCGCCGGGCGCGTCAAAGAAGGGCGCCTCAGCCAGACCGATTGAGGTTAAAGCCGGCCCTAGATTGACCCGGCGACCTGCTCCCGGAGGACGCAAATAGAGCCGCAGATTTGTCAGGTCGATGATCGCGCTGCTTCTCTTCAGGAAGCCATGACCAAGGAATCCGGAAACATCGAATCGGCCAAAATAGATCCGTGAATTCTGGACACGCACATTTCCCATCACGACCGATTGTGCGATCCCATGCCGCATTGGGGACCGAGTGCCATTGGCAGTGACGCCCATTTCCACGCCCTTTTCCGGCACGATATGGAGTTCGGACGGATCTCGTCCGACGGTAATGCCTTCGGAGCCCCAGCCGGTATCCAATAGCAGTTCAATCTTCCTGCCATTGATCTCGGCTGGAACAAAGAGCGTGTTGTTCCTCCAGCCTTTAGTCAGTTTGACCGAGCCGTAGCCGTCACGTTGCAACGCTTCCAATGAGATAGGAGATCTCGCTACAGCGTGACCAACACACGAACACGCAAGAGCGAGGCAGAGAAGGATTGGACGACGCCGTGCAATCGGCACGGGCAAGATCAGATTCATTGGGTTCTTTATTCGGGGATATGTTGAAGGTGGATCGAGCGAGATCGAAACTCGTAACACAACTTTGTCATACGTCGAGCGGGCCATCCAACCCCATGAAAGCGTCGACTTGGAAGTGCGGGGTTGAGATAATGAAGCCAGCGCGCGTAGACTCGACGAACCGAGTTTGCCGATTGCTTTTGGCTTCTCTGCGAAAGCGTACATGACCAAATCTTTTCAACCGTTGTCAGGGGTAACTCGAATTTCTACCTGCTATCTCTTTGGAACATAGGATTGACATTCTCCAACCGCTCCCGGCATAATTTTTCCATGAAGGCGAATGGCCAGCTTAAATCAGTTGCTATTTCCAACACAAGATGGCTCGCCTATGCGACCGCCGGCACGGCCAGTGCGATTGTCGGCGCGCCTTGTGCGGATGCCGAGATCCATTACTCCGGTAAAGTTGACGCGGTCATTGATGCGGAACGGCAACAGGATGACTATGTCCAACTCCCACTTAGTAACCGGGCCTCGCTGGTGTTTGATCTTTTTTCAAGCGGAGGCCATTCCTTTTACTCTTCGGCATTCTTTCTCATCAAAGGGAAGGAAATTGTGTCAGCCGCGGCACGCGCCTACCAAACGGATGTCAGGACTCAGCTCCTATCTAATGTGCAGTCCGGAAGCCTTATCTCGAATGGGAAGTTTGGCTCGATCGCAGGAAATCCAGGGCTCGGTGAGTTAAAGGGCGTTTACGGGACCGGCCAGTTTTTCAATTCGGGTAAAGGTATTATCGGATTTAAGTTCGACAACGGATTCGGCACTCAGTACGGGTGGGTTCGTATAAAGGTCAGCCGCACTAAGGACTTCAAATACCGCTATCGAATCGAGGACTACGCATGGGGCGACGTGGGCGACCCGATCAGCGCCGGGCAAAAACGCTCGATCGACAGCCCGATCGCCAAAATATCCAAGTCTGGCTCACTTGGCCTGCTCGCATTTGGGAGCATGGGTCTTGATGCGTGGCGGGGCGCCCTACCTGCCTCTGATCGGTAGCTCCTCTTTTAGTTCCGCAGATGCCAGTGGCGAGAGTAAATTTCTCGTACTGTGATTTCGGGCTGCCAGAGACGCATCGCTCGCTGAATCGAATCCCGGCAAGCGATGGCCGTGATACGCCCGCGAAAGGAATCTGAGATTTCAGCTTGCGCTCGCGACGAATTCGAGGCGTCCTTAGAGGAGGAGCGGATTTGAGTTATGGCCACGCCTTCTGCAGGGGATCTTCGGAATTTTGCCATCGTTGGTCACGCGTCGTCCGGCAAGACGACGCTGAGCGAGGCGATGCTCGCGTGCGCGGGCGCGATCGGGCGCATGGGCAGCATTGCGCAAGGCACGACCGTTTCGGATTATCACGTCAGCGAAAAGCAGCACCAGATTTCCACCCAGACGTCGCTGCTCCATTGCACGTGGCTGGGCAAGAAGCTGAACATCCTCGACACCCCGGGTTATCTCGACTTCATCAGCGAGGCGCTCGCGGCCGTGCGCGTGGCGGATTTCGCGCTCGTGGTGGTCCATGCGCAACACGGCATCGGTGTGGGCACAGAGCGGGTGTGGAATTGTGCGACGGACTGCGGCATCCCGAAGGTCATCGTGATCAACGCGGTGGACAAACAGAACGCGCACTTCGATCAAGTGCTGGCCGACACGCGCGCACACTACGGACCGAAAGTTTTTCCGTTAAACGTGCCGATCAATCCGGGGCCGAACTTCAATCAGGTGCTCGACGTCTTGCGCAGCGAAGTTGTGACGTATGAAACCGACGGCCATGGGAAGTTTCGCGAAGAGCCGGCGACGGGCGAATGGAAAGAGCGCGTAACACAACTGCATCGTGAGTTGATCGAACTCATCGCGGAATCGGACGACACCTTACTGAACAAATTCTTCGAGCAAGGCTCCTTGTCGGAGGAGGAATTTCGCGCGGGTATTCACGCGGCGGTGCAGGCACAGATGTTCATCCCGCTCTTCTGCACCTCAGCCACATCGAACGTCGGCGTTGGGCGCCTGCTCGATTTCATCGCGAAATACGGTTCCTCGCCGCTCGATCGCGAGAAGGCCGATGCAGAAGAGGCGCGCAGCGGCGCCGAACTCGAAGTGAAAGTGGGCGGCACAGAGCCGGTGCTGCAGGTGTTCAAGACGATGAACGAAGAACACTTCGGCGAGCTTTCGTTCTTTCGGATTTATTCCGGGCAAATCACGACCGGCGGCGATTCGTTCAACCCCAACCGCAACGTCACGGAACGCATCGGCCAGATTTTTCTGCTCAACGGCCAGACCCGCGAGGCGGTGTCGCGTCTCGGCGCGGGCGACATTGGCGCGACGGTGAAACTCAAGAACACGCACACCGGCGACACGCTTTGCGCCGCGAATCATCCGGTGAAACTTCCCGTCCCGGAGTATCCACGCCCGAACATTCACGCCGCGCTGCAGCCCAAGGCGAAAGGTGAAGAGGACAAAGTGGCCGCGGGCCTCGCGACATTGCACAACGAAGATCCGGCGTTTGTTTTTCGCGTCGATCCTGAGTTGCATCAGACGATCATTTCCGCGCAGGGCGAACTGCATCTCGACGTGATCGCTGAGCGTCTGCAGCGGCGGTTCCACCTTCATTTCAATCTTATCCAGCCGCGGGTGCCGTTTCGCGAAACGATTCATGGCCGCGCCGAGCACAGGTATCGCCACAAGAAGCAAACCGGCGGCGCAGGGCAATTCGCCGAAGTCGCGCTCAAGCTCGCGCCCGCGCCGCGCAACGCTGGCATCGCGTTTAGCGAATCACTTTCCGGCCAGTGCGTAGACCGCGTCTTCGTGCCGTCGGTCCAGAAAGGCATCGAGATCGCGTGCACGGAAGGAATTCTCGCCGGCTGTCGCGTCGTCGACGTGGAGGCGATTTTTTACGATGGCCAGATGCACCCGGTGGATTCGAAGGACATCGCATTCCAGGTCGCAGGCTATTGGGCGTTTAAGGAAGCGTTCGTGAAAGCGCGGCCTTGTTTGCTCGAACCGATCAATTTGCTCGAGGTGCGCATTCCCGAAGATTGCATGGGCAAAGTCGTGGGCGATCTTTCCAGCCGTCGCGGAAGAATTCTTGGCACAGATGTCGACGGACAATTTCAAATCGTCCGCGCCGACGTTCCCGCGATGGAACTCTACCGCTATGCGAGTGTCCTGCGCTCACTTACCGGCGGACGCGGCGTTCATTCCGAGCAATTCAGTCGCTACGAAGAAATGCCGCGCGAGATCGAGCAGCGAGTGATTGACGAAGCGAAAAAAGCACGAGCGGGCAACAGCAGCCCGGCGCGTTGAGCTTCTATTGGTCCTCTAAGTCGCAGCTTTAGGAGCGCTGAAGCTTTTGCTGTAGAAGCCAGACCGATCGAAACAGCAAACGCGTCGCTTCCCGGCCGCGAGCATCGAGCAGGCATTTTTGATCCGGCGCGCGCGCGTCTCCGCTTGTTTGGCGGAAGTGATCCAGTGGATCCAATCTCGGCGCGCGATCGGCGTGATGTCCGACCACAAGGCTCGCGCCTTCGGGGCGGCAGCCGCGAGAGCCTTTCGCAAATCTGCCGGGACCCTGGATTCCAGTTCCTCTGCCGCAGGCGAGATCTCGAGGGTGACAACGTCGCCAGCCTCTGCGCCCGCAGCTTTGCACAGATTCCGGTCCACCTTGAGCCAGTGGCTTTTTTGGCCGTCCGGCTCGAGCAAGGCCTGGAAAGGAGAACCATTGATGGTGCCTTCGATTCCCGTCACGCCGCGCGATGGAAGCTTCGCACTAGCGTTCTTTGGCAAGATGAGGAAGGTCCAGGAGTCACCCTTCGCGCTCTCAGCTGGTCGAAAGAGCTTCGCTTTAAACTGAATTTTAGAAGCAGTCTTGGTCATTCGTCTCCTATCGCTGAGAGAAAAATAACTTAGTGACGTGCGTGCTTAAGTATTTCCTGATAGTTATCGGCCATCCCGGAGTGAGCCTGGTTTTCGGTGGCGCCTTCAATCCGGTCCTGAACAAGCGCCATCACCTTCTCCACATCGCATCGATGCTCCAGCTACCGCCGCCGGCCACTGCCATGTAAAGGAAGATGAAACAAAGAGCCACGGCAAGTTCGCCATGGTTCTTGATGGGATAAAGACCGCCGGGCGCGTGTGCCATGAAATAGGCGACGGCCATTTCGCCCGCAACAATGAAAGCCACCAGGCGGGTGAAGAGTCCAAGGAAAAGCAGGATACCGCCGATGAGTTCTATCCAGGCTGCGACTCTTATTAGTGGCGGCAGACCGCCTGCTCCCCCCATGGGATGATCGGGTGGCGGGAAGTGGAAGAGCTTTTGCGTGCCGTGCTCGAGAAGGAGCAGGCCGATGACAATGCGCAGGATGCTGAGGAAGATTGGTTCCCAGCGTTGCAACGTCGAGTTGGTTTGAGTCATGGCCGGCGAGAATTCCCAATCGCGCGACGAGTGTCAAGTGCGAGATGATGAACGGGGCTCAGATCGAGTTCACTTGCAGCTACCACCTTACCTTCGGTTACTTATTCGCTGCAGTGGGTTCCAGCGCATGACGGCCACTCGAAGATTGATTGGCGCAAACGGTGCGTCCGGCTTTCTCGGAGCTGCCTATCTGCTATTTTCCTGCAAAATTTGACGAGTCATCGCCGCTCGGAGGAAGAGCAGCAGAAGCAAACAATTGGAATATGAATGACCCTGAGTCCGCCCGAAGCATTGCGATTCGCTGGTTCAACAACGTATGGAACGAACGCAACGCTGAGACTATCTACGAGTTACTCGGTCCGGACTCAGTTGGTCATCAGGAAGGTAACGTGGACATTGCGGGGCCGAAGCCATTTGCCAAATTCCATCAAACCTTTCTCGAGACCCTGCTGGACATGAAGATCGAGATCTTGGACACTGTTGCCGAGCACGGAAAGGTATGCGTGCACTGGCATTTCACCGGCACGCATACGGGCTCCGGATTAGGGCTGAGACCCACCGGAAAGGAAGTGAGCATGCGCGGGATGAGCTGGTTTCGGATTGCGCAAGGTAAAATTGTTGAAGGCTGGGACGCCTGGAATCAGCAGGCTTTAATCCAATATCTTTCCGGGCCAGAACCGAAGAAGTAGGAGCAGCCCTTCCAAAAGATCTCCCGAGGCTGCCAGGCGATTCTTAACGGAAGATCGAAAGAGGGAGAAACAGCAGAAATGCTGCTGTTATCCGCTTGGGCCGCAGAAGGTTATTTGACCCCGGGAGCTTCAAACAAAATTAGGTAACAACGACGTTACTTTTCTTCCGTTGCTGGCTGAAATAAGGATGCCTAGAGTCGGCGATGGAAAAACTTTCAAGTCATGTTCATCGGGCCGATCCGGCAATCGCCGGTCTTCGGCGTAAACTCTCCCAATCTATCTTCGCCTTCGGTCTCGCGGCCCTGGTTCTCCTCGGATCGAGCGCTTTCGCACAATCGCCGGTGAAAACCTTTCCCATCCGCGGCGGGAGCCAACCTTTTTCGATAACGGTTGGGGCGGATAACAACTTCTGGTTCACCCTTTCCAACAGCAATGAGGTAGCGCGCCTTACGCCACGCGGCAATATGAAGTTCTTTACCACGCCAACGCTAAGTAATCCTGCCTTCATTACTCCTGGGCCGGACGGCAATATCTGGTTCGGCGAGGGTTCGACCGGTGCGATAGCCTTCGTAACTCCGAGCGGCGAAGTAACCGAGCGGCAGTTTTCATTCTTCGGGGTAAGTGTAGGTATTACCACCGGCTCGGATGGCAATATCTGGTTCACGGATCAAACGGCGAACGCAGTGTGGCGTTATGATCTTTCGACTGGTATCTTTACCAGCTTCGTCTTACCAACCCCGAATGCTTTCCCCGGAGATATCACGACAGGTGCGGATGGCAATATGTGGTTTACCGAGCAGGCGGTAGGTAAGTTTGGCCGTATCACGCCAGGGGGAGCGATCAATGAATTTACCGGGGTTGATTCGCCGAGCTCGATCGCAGCCGGCCCGGATGGCAACATCTGGATCTCAAGCGCGTTCAACCCGCAGATTGCGCGCGTAACTCCCGCGCTCAACATCACCATTTTTCCCACACCGAGCACACCTACCATCATTCGACCGGGAAATAACAACAACCTTCTCTTTACCGAATTTGGCGCTAACAAGATCGCCTCGATCACGACCGATGGTGTCGTGACGGAGTCAGCCGAGTTTGTCCATAGCTCACCAGTAGGTATTACGGCCGGGCATGGTAACCAGGTATGGTTCCTGGGTACCGGCACCAACCGGGTTTATGAGACGGTAGTTCCCCGCTAATTGTCGTTCGTTAGGGGAGAAGCTGGCTGATCACAAGGTTAGCTTCTCCCTGACGGAGTTAGTTTAGGGAAGGCGAACGACGTTCCCTAAGGCTGGAGCGAGCGGACAAGATCGCGCACTTTCTCGGCCTCGGGAGTATTCCAGAAGATAACTTCGGCGTCGTCGCCCGCGGCCGAGGAGAATTCAACCCGGCCTATTCCGAGCAAACCGCTCAGGCCGCTTTTCTGCAGATTAATGCTCCGGATGTCAGGAATGCGCACTTCGTTGGAATTGCGGTTGATGATGCCATACTCGACGGAGACACGTTTGTTGGTGACGGCATAACGACGACGACTGCGATCGAGTTGAATCCAACCCACGAGGAGAAGAGCGAGCACGATAAGGGCAACGCGCGCCGCCCAGAGCATAAGACCGAGGTCCGGCAAAGGCAGCAGAAAACTGCACGCGACCGCAATGAGGAGGATGAGTGCGGTCAACCATTTCCCAAGATAATGGAAGTTAGAGACCGTGCCCGTCCAAAGAGTTTGCTCGGTTGTGGCTGGCGCGGGCTCGCTCATGTCATCGTGGCCTTGTGGCGTATAGGCGTGTTAGAGCCTTTGCGCAAGCGCATCAAACGGCGGCGAATTCACCAGCGCACCAATACTTTCGTCCGAGAAAACTGAAGGACTGATCTCCGAACAGCTAGGGCGGCGCTCCTCAGGGCAAGGTGAACTTTGGGTTTTCATTGGAGGATTGCTGAGTAATGGTTGGCGGAAACTATGAAATTGATTCTTACGCTGCTGATCGTGGTGGTACTCGCGTTGGGCGGGATGGTCGTATTGGCACATCACGATACGGTCGCGCGACTCGATGATGCCTATCGAAAGTTCTCGCCGGTGACGGCAGCCTTCAGCCGGTTTCGCTGCGATAAGGAGCATTTGGTATCGATTTACTGGCGATTGCAATTCACCAAGAAACCGCCCGGGCGAGATATTTTTGCCTACTGGTCACTACAACCTTTTCGACACGTAACGGTGGTGGTCAAGTAACGGCGTTTTCTTCAGCGGGCAGTCAAGGCGGACGCTACCTAAACGGTTGGTTTATTACCGAGCTAACGTTAAAATGGTGGCGTGGCTTTAAACGAAGATTCCTGTGGTTTGTGTCTCATTGTCACCTGAATGTTGCACGCGTAACCATCCTGTCTTAAATAAGTTACAGTTAATTTCACTCCACAGGACTCGACAGGTGCAAAAAGCGCCCTTAGCTTTGGACACGATGAAAACCTCATACTCTTCGATCAACGCGGCCGGTCTCCGGCAGTGGACGGTCGGGGTCTGATCTGCGCTAGCCTCGCATGCGGCGAGGCGTCGGCCAGGTTTTCCCTGTAGCAGGCGCTGCGGGTCAACTGGACTAGCTCCGGCTGTCGGAAGACACAAATCGCAAACTCACACTACATATGAAAGCCATATCAACATCAACTAACCAACGAACTCTCGCTCACCACGAGAGCCGCGAGTTACGTCTCTGCTGCGGAATGCCGCGCACGGATTACTCCTTTCAGGAGCCGGCGGATAACGTCGCGATCGCGGCGCCGCCCGCCAAACGCCGGCCAAGGCCCGAGTTACGCGCCTTCCGTCAAATGAGCCAGGACCTGCTGGCACGGGAGGAACGGCGCAACTACATCATTGAGATGATAGTCTTGGGGCTGGTGATCGCTCTGGTCGCCTGGCCGCTCGTCTCGCTGCTCATTGTGCTGGCGCAGACCGCCCGCGGCTAGCCACAGTTTGGTTGTCAGGAATTCCAGGGTCTTGCCAGGTGTTTTACCCGGCAAGACTCTCCCCTCGGTGCCAGGCCGGCAGGAGAAGCGAAGGCGCTGACTCTGTCTGTTCATTCCGATCACAAGAACAAATTGGCGGTTAGTCGCAGAGATCAAATGTCTGCCTGCCACCAGGGAACGACATCGGAGATACTAACGGATCGGTAGTCGCCCCTCTCGCTACTAACGACTAGCCGATTAGTGCCCCGGAACCGCCAAGGTCGTCGGGAATGAACTCCTGAATATAGCGAAAGCTCTTGTCACCGGCAGACGGAACTCTCCAGCAACGTACTGAAACGGAGTTGAAACTAATCGTGACTGTCATGTCGTCCTCGTTCCAATAGCGAAACTTAAAGCCCAGAATCGGCCGCGAATCCATCTCTATCTCGTTAGGCCATTGGATTCGCGATCTGTCGTAGTCTCGCGACCAAGAAGGGCAAAGATTTCCGTAGTGGTTTGCTTGCCGCGCACCGTCACCTCCCCCAGTCGCCGAGTGCGATAACGGCCTTTCGCCCTTGCCAGGGTGGAAGCGCTGACGACGATCCGCGTTTCATACTCCGGAGTTTTTGTTAGGCCTTCAAGACGCGAGGCGAGATTTACGCCATCGCCAATCACGGTGTAATTGAGTCGCTTCTCCGACCCCATGTTGCCGGCCACGACCACGTCGGTGTTAATCCCGATGCCTACACCAATCGCCGCCACGCCTCGGGCACGCGACTCCCGGTTTAGGTCGTCGACCGCTGCGACCATGTCCAACGCTGCCTTTAGGGCGTGATCGGCATCGTCGGAATTGCAGAGCGGCGCACCGAACAAAGCCATGAGCGCGTCGCCGACGTACTTGTCGACCACGCCACCGTGCCGTTCGACAACCGCCGCCATGCGGGTGAAGTAATGATTAAGAATCGCAAGCATCTCTTGCGGCGGGAGCGCTTCGCACATTCCGGTAAAATTGCGCAGGTCCGAAAACAGCACCGTAACTTCGCGCTCCTCTCCGCCGAGAGTCACGCCTTTTTGCAATAACTCCGCGGCCACTTGCGGCGAGATGACTTTGCCTAACAAATCTCGCACCTGATCGCGCTCCGCCAGGCCGTCGCTCATTTTGTTGAACATACCGGCCAACAAACCTAACTCGTCCTGTTGCTTCACTCTCACCCGATGCCGGTAATCGCCCTCCGCGATCTTATGGGCGCCCCGGGCGAGCTCCAGCACGGGATACGAGACTCCCCGGGCTATCCAGGTTCCCAAGGCGGCGGAGATGACGAGACCGATGAGCGCGAGAACGAGGTACGTTCGTTCGAGTTTGAGATAGGGCGCGAGCTCTTTGTCGAGCGATCGTTGGAGAAGCGCCACGACTTTTGCATTCTCCGCCAGCAGCGACACAGAATAACTCACGAATCTTTCGCCCGCGAGATGAAGGTCAGTCACTTGCATATCTGGAGGTCGACTGCCGCCGAGCATTGCCATAAGCGTTGCTCGTTGCCGACCGTCAAAAGTGGTCGCAAAAACCTTTGGCGGACTTAGAAACGTAATCTCCAAATTAGTGTAGGTCGATATCTCGCGGGCGAAGTCATCATCTATCCGAAACCCCGAGCAGAGCCAGGCAATTGGCTCGGGAGCGAGGAGTGGCGTCGCCGCCATGACGTAAAGTTGTTCGTCAATGATGACAAATGCGTTGGCCGCTTCACTCTTTTCCGCCTTGGCTATCAACTGAGGAAAAGGAAAGGGTACATCGTGCAAGGTCGGCCGATGACTATCGAAGAGGAGCTTGTTTTCCAGCGAATCGATGAAAACAAAGTCAGCACTCACTCGACTCCGCAGGCTTTCCAGGGCGGACAGAGTTGTCAGGCGGTCCTGACTTGCTCCGGCAAAAGCCTGTTGAAAGGCGTGGTCGCGTGAGACGATCGCCGCGGCTCCCGCAATCTGCTGATTGCGTTGCTCGATGAGCTTAACAAAGATTCTAGCGCCCGCACGCAAACGCGATTCGATTTCGTCTAAAGCATGCTGTCGGTTGGCCTGACGAACGACCAGATAGGTCGCGCTTTGCAAAAGGGTCAGGAGAACAATAAGAAAGAAAAGTAAACGGCTCCGAAACCGCCGGAATCGAAATTTCAGGGGTATCCTCCGGTGCTTAAGTCGGGCGCACGTCGGGCCCGAAAGTCGGGCCTTAGTTCCATGCTAAAGGCAATGGCTTTGCTGCTGGAGCTCGAAAGGTCGATAACCTGAGCCAACTCTTCCGGCTTACGCTTCAGGAGAGGCTGCCAGGCTTCTACCGTATACTTGCCCGATGGTAGATCGGTCAGTCTCACGTGTCCGTCATTTCCTGTCACCTTTAAATAAGGCGTCGCTAGAACAGCAACGTAAGCAATCATCCAATCGTGGATATTGCAACCCAGGGTCACAAATCCCTCCTTATCGAAAAGAACCGGCGCTGCCGGCACGCCGGTATAAAGTGGCAGCTCAAACTTCTTTGCCGGTGAGAGAGAGTAGACATGATGACGTATGTTATCCTTGTTAGGGAAAAGGATTGCCGTGCCGACCTGGACCGCCGTAACATAAGGAACAAACTGCTTGTTTTGCTGGTCGATGATTTGCTGCTTCGGCGGACGGGTGAGCTGGGTTCCGCTGCCTCTTGCATAGACGACTGCATCAGAAACTGGCTGACCCGTTAGATCTTTCACTGTGACTTCCAGCGTGCCAGCCTCGATATAGCTCAATCCCGCTGCTACCAGCAGGCAGGCGATCATGTAGGCCATGAGATACTCGCCGCCAGGTCTGCGGCTGGAGGCTGCAAAAAGAGTTGATGTGCGGGAGAGTCTCACTCAGTAGGCGAAGGCAATTTTCGCTTCAAAGCGATGATTTTCGTAACTTAACGGATCGTGGACGGTGACGCTGTACTCATACCCCGCTTGCGCCGAGAGATACCTTGTCAGCGTATAACCGACTGTCAGCGAAGCCGCTTGCGTCTCGGCACGGAAGCGATAGGCATTGTAGAGTGGATAAATGCCAAACGCGGTGTCCCCCATCCGGACCGTTGCTATGCGAAAAACATCTGGGCGCGGCGGGACCGCATAGGAGATGACTCCGCCATTGCGATAGGAGTATCCTACTCTGACCTGCAAGGACGAGGTAAGATCGAAAATCATTCCCGCGTCGAGGCGATGGCCTTGGCGATCAAAAAAATCGCCGGCGGAGGCGAGATTCTCAAAGGTGTATCCCGCTTCGAAAGCCAGGCGTTCGTTTAGAAATATTCCTCCACGGAAAGCAGCCGTTTCGTCCCACCGGCTTTGCGCGCTCTGCTGAAAATGATCATAGCCAATCCGCTCGTCGAGCAAAACCCATGGCGCGAGCCGGCCCAGACCAAATCGATAACGCAAGCTGGTTGAAACGCCGGCGCCGATTCGATCGAAGGCGTCGTATTCGCTCCAGGCGGCGCCGCGGACATCCGTTCCAAAATCCAGCCGCAGGTCGCGCGTCAGTTGGAGCCCGTTAGAGGCGTGGGCCCCGCCTTCCCAAGCCCAGTCGCTTTGCACATCGGAGGCGCGATCGGAGTTTGAGAGATTGCTTTCATAAAGCGCACCAGTCTCTGCGCCCAAACGCCAATCGGCGTACGTCGAAGACGAAGCCGTCATAAAAACGAGACCCAACAACGCTGATCTCACTCTCTTCATGGCGTGGATGTGGTGGTGAGAGGTTAACCCAGCAAGCAAAACCGAAACTGCCGCAGGCGATTGGAAAAGGCGAGCGAAAAGCTGACGGCAGGGCGCGCCCCTTTTTCACTCGATGAGGAAGCGCGCCCCGCAGCGGCCTTGACGGCGCCCACCACCGTCCGCCACAATTGGCTCTTCAATGAAACGCATTCGCTATTCTATCGCTGCATTGCTCACTCTTTCGCTCATCGGAGTCTTGCTGCATTCCATTCCGGCCGGTTCGATGATGCGAACAGTCCGGGATCGCGATCAGGTCCGGGAAACCAAACGCGAACAAAAAGAGGTTCCACCAGAAGATTGGTTTGTTACGCAGCGGGTCGTTCACGGCGGCATTCCTGCCGGCGCGCTGGAGAAAGCTGCAGCGCAGGCAGCTGCGCTGACTGAAGAAACAAGGTCAGATCCGGTGCGTGCGGCCGCTCGCTGGAAATTTGCCGGCCCAACCAACATTGGCGGTCGCGTAGTAGATATCGCGATTGATCCGGTGGCAACCGATACAGTTTATGTGGCGGCGGCAACCGCCGGCATCTGGAAAAGCACCGACAAGGGTTTGAACTTCACTGCGATCTGGCCGGCGACAAATCCGCAGTCGATGGGCGCATTAATCATCACTCAGGACGGAACACTGTTTGCCGGCACGGGTGAGGCAAATCCTGGCGGCGGAAGTATCACTTATGGTGGCGTCGGCGTTTATCGATCGACCGACGGTGGCGCGACCTGGAAGCGCGTAGGCCTGAAGAATTCGGGAGCTATCGGCCGGCTGATGGTCGACCCGACAAACTCACAGCATATCTTCGCGGCTGCAGCCGGATCGCTTTACACTCATGGCGGCGATCGTGGCGTATATGAGTCGGTCGACGGCGGGACTACGTGGACTCGCAAGCTGGCGGGCGACAATGATACGACTGGAGCAGTTGATCTGGCGATCGATCCTACGAATCCCAACCGCATCTACGCTGCGATGTGGGATCATTTCCGCGAGCCTGACCTGCGCACTTATGGCGGCGTCGGCTCGGGTGTCTTTCGCTCCATCGACGGCGGAACGACCTGGACCCGCCTAACGAACGGTCTTCCGGGTTCCTCTTCGACGGTCGGCCGGATCGGGATCGCGCTCGCGCCGTCCAACCCGCAAAGGCTTTACGCGATTGTGAACCAGACCAGCGGCTTCTTCCAAGGGTTCTATCGTTCGGATAACGGCGGCGATTTGTGGACGAATCTTTCGCCTAACTCTACTCTCGCCGGAGCGCAATCGAGCTATGGCTGGTGGTTTGGACGAGTATGGGTCGACCCGCTCGACCAGACTCATGTTTTTGCCGGTGGCGTTTATCTTTGCGAATCTAAAACCAGCGGCGTGTCCTTCACCGGTGAATTTAGTCCTCATGCCGATCACCATGCGATGGCCTGGGACCTGAAGGTGCCGGGCCGGGTTTACCTCGGCAATGACGGAGGCACTTATCGCTCGGATGTAAACGGATCCAACGACCAATGGACCTCCGCGGTCAGTCAGCCGTTTACGCAATTTTATAGCGTGGATGTAAGTGAACAGGATGGCCGAAGAGTGGTGGGCGGTGCGCAGGACAACGGCGTGAATCGTTCCTATGGTGGCACTGGCTGGAATACCTATGTGGGTGGCGATGGCCTTGAGGCATTGATCGATCCCACGAACCAAAATTTCGTCTATGGTTGCAGCCAATACGGAGATTGCCTCCGCTCAACCGACGGTGGGAACACCAGCTCCGATTTCACCAACGCGACGACTTCATCCCGGCGTAACTGGCTTAGCCCACTGCAGTTTGACCCGGCTAACCCGGCCGTTCTTTACTATGCCGGTAATCAGGTGAATCGCTCCGTGGACCACGCCGTCCATTGGTCGGTTATTAGTCCTGACCTTACCGGCGGCCCAGGCCGCGATCCGAACTATCCATTTGGCACGGTCACAACTGTTGCCGGCGCCAAGACAGATTCCAATCGTATCTTTGCGGGAACGGATGATGGACGTCTTTGGTTTACCACTAACCTGGGTGTTAACTGGACACGCGTAACAGATTCGGACCTGCCCGGCACCTGGGTTACCAGAGTAACCGTAGATCCAACCAACGCGCAGATTGCCTATGCAACATTCTCCGGCTTTCGCTCGGGCGTGCCGTTACCGTACATCTTAAAAACGAGCGACGGCGGCAGCACCTGGTCGAGTATTGTTGGCAACCTGCCGCAGGCACCGGTCAACGACCTCGTCATTGTCGGCTCCAGTCTCTATGTGGCGACAGATGTAGGTGTCTATAACTCGAGCGACAGCGGAGCGACCTGGCATGCACCGGCGCAAGGTTTGCCTAACGTTCCCGTGACTGATCTTGAATATCAAGTCTCGGGTAACTCACTTTACGCTGCTACCTTCGGTCGTGGGATGTTCATGTTACGCTTGCAGTAGCCAGACAACATGCCGGGAAGCTCTGTAACCCGGTTTGCGCGATGATCGTCTACAGCGTCACTATCACCATTCAATCCGAGGTCGAGACACAGTGGCGCGATTGGATGAAAGACGTGCACATCCCTGATGTGCTCCGGACTGGCTGCTTCCATGAATGCAGCATGTACAAGATGCGCGAGCCGGTCGGGGCACAGCCGAGCTATGTCATGCAGTACCGTTGCCAATCGCTCGAAGATTATCATCGCTATCGCGAGACCTTCGCGCCTGCGCTTCAGAAGGAACACGCAGATAAATTTAGCGGGCGCTTCACCGCATTTCGCCTGGTTTTGGAAGAGGTGTGACGCACACATCGCACGCTGGCTGCGCAGCCGCGCGTCGATACATAGTTTCTCCCAGGTCAGAGGAAAATTACGTGACGATACGCGCACTCGTGCGTCCGCATCGATTCTCATATTGTTAAGTGGAGGGCGTTTACATCGGCATAACGGAAATTGCTTTGAATATTTCCTGCGCCGGGCGCGTCTCTCTTTTTAATCCAAGCCAATACTGAAAATGAAAAATAAACTATCTACTTTTGCGCTCGCGGCACTGCTCTTTGCCGGGCTGCCTCTGGCTTCGTCGTCGGCATATGTTGCCGTTTCGGTGGGATTCGCTCCGCCGGCTATCCCTGTTTATGAACAACCACTTTGCCCTGGTCCGGGTTACATCTGGACGCCGGGCTACTGGTCTTACGGTTCATACGGTTACTACTGGGTACCGGGCCTCTGGGTTATTGCACCGCAGGTCGGATACCTTTGGACACCAGGCTACTGGGGTTTCGTGAACGGCAGTTACGCGTTTCACCAGGGTTATTGGGGCCCGCACGTCGGGTTCTACGGTGGAATCAACTACGGTTATGGATACGTCGGGACCGGGTACGTCGGCGGAAGATGGCAAGGTAACACTTTCCATTATAACACCGCCGTTAGCCGGGTGAACACGAACGTCATTAACACGACCTATGTTAATCGGGAGGTCGTAAATAATCCTTCGGGCTCGCAACCGAGCTTCAATGGAAAGGGCGGTGTCCAGGCACAACCCACTGCGGCGGAAAAAGCGGCGGCAAAAGGACCCCGCGTTGCTCCTGTCTCAACACAGCGGTCCACAGTGGAAGCCGCCAAGAACGATCCTGCTCTGCAGGCGAAAGCCAATAACGGCAAGCCATCGGCGGAGGCCGTAAGTGCGTTGCAAAACAAGCAAAATAACAACGCAGCCGCCAAGCCTGCGGCAAACGCCGCGGCTAACTCGAAGATGGGAACTCAGGCTGCGAATCGCGAGCAAGGGCAGAATGCAAAGCCAACCGCTGCGCAGGAACGCACGGCACAACATGAAAAGACGGCACAGCATGCCAAAACCGAGAACGCGAATCGGCAAGCTGAGAAGAGGGCCACTGCCCATCAGCAACACGTTGCGAACACTGCGCATCAGCAACACGTCGCGAAAGCGGAGCACACCGCAGGTGCCAGATCCGCGACGCAAACCCATCACGGAGAAGTGGCGCAGCATCACGCAACGCCAAAAACCGCTCAAATGAATTCCCACACGGCGCACCACGCCCCAGCGGCCGCGCATGGGCCAGAAGCAGCCAAGGCTCACGCAGCTAGCCACGCGCCGCCGAAAAAGAAGAAGGGGCACGATAACGATCAGGCTGGCAGGCCCTAAGTCATTAACACCAAACTCGGAGGCGCGGGGGAGAAATCCTCCGCGCCTTTGTTATTTCTGTTGCTTCACACTTCACCTCCGCCCGTAACCTAAATAGCAACGCCGCGCGACGTTTGCAGTTGCGTCCTATTAATAAGTTGACCTAAATCCCTCCCGGGCATGAGTAGCACGTCCGGGAATAGCCGTTGTCGCCGATCCTCCTAACCTGATGAAGAAAGGCGACGGAACCTATAACCTTGTCGTAATTGGTGCGGGCACGGCTGGTCTGGTAACCGCCGCCGGATCGGTTGCGCTCGGGGCGCGCGTGGCCCTGGTCGAAAGCGGCAAGATGGGAGGCGACTGCCTCAACTTTGGTTGCGTACCGAGCAAGGCGCTCATTTCCTCCGCGCGTTTGCTGCATCGCATGCGGAATGCGTCAGCCTGGGGCGCGCGGGACATCGAGCCGGAGTTTGATTTCGCAAAAGTCTTTACGAGCATGCGAGCTCGAAGGTCCGAGCTGGCGCCATTAGATTCAGCGGAACGCTTTGAATCGTTAGGCGTCGATGTCTTTCACGGGGAGGGAAGCTTCCTTTCTCCTAACGAACTTAAGGTTGGCGAGAAAATTTTGCGCGCGCGGCATTTTGTCATTGCTACCGGATCGCGTGCCATGATTCCCGAAGCAATTGGGACAGGCCGTCTGCCTTTCCATACCCATAAAACCATCTTTGATGAATTGAAGGAGAAGCCCGAGCGGCTCGTTATCGTTGGCGGCGGGCCGATAGGTTGCGAGTTAGGCCAAATGTTTGCGCGGCTCGGGGTGAAGGTCACGATTGTGCAAAAGGGGCCACGCCTGCTGAGCAAGGAAGATCCGGTGGTGAGTGAGTTTGTCCGCGAGCGTTTCGAGGCAGAGGGCTTGCGAGTGCTGACTAATGCGGAAATCAGTGAGGTCAGGCAGACGGACAACGGTCTAAGCTTGCGTGCAGGCGATCAGACCATTCTGGCCAATACCCTCCTCGTCGCGGCGGGACGACGACCTAACGTTGAGAATCTGAACCTGCAAAAGGCACAGGTCGCTTTCACGGAGCGCGGAGTGACGGTCGACGATCATCTTGAAACCACTCAGGGCGGCATCTACGCGATTGGCGACGTGATCGGACAGCTGCAATTCACTCACGTGGCCGACTATCACGCGCGGATTGCGATTCGAAACACGCTCGTGCCCTTCCATTTCCTCCGAGAGAAAATCGATTACTCATCAGTCCCGTGGTGCACCTATCTGGACCCGGAAGTCGCGACCGTTGGCCTGACGGAACGCGGCGCCAGGAAACAGGGGGTGGAATACGATCTGGTTGAGCAGGAAATGAAAGCAGTCGATCGGGCCGTGGTGGAACGAGCGGAGGAAGGGTTCGCGCGGGTGCTCGTTAGGCGCGGGACCGATCAAGTGATCGGCGCAACCATCGTCGGCGAACACGGTGGCGAACTGATTCAGCAGTTCGCTCTCGCCATCCAACACAAGATCGGCTTGAAAGACATTTCCTCGACAGTCTTTGCCTATCCGACTTTTAGCAGCCTGGTCCTAAAGTCAGCGGAAACATGGAACAAGCAGCGGCTCACGCCGCGCGTCCGCAAGCTCACCGGCTGGCTCTATCGCCGCGCGCGCTCATGAAATGGCTGCGGCAGTACTGGCAATGGATCGCCCTTGTCCTCGGGCTCGTAGCCCTGTCGGTCGCGATTTCCTTTTTGCCGGTGGCAGAATGGGTCAAGGTTTTTACAAACTGGATCCGTCATCTCGGCGTGATCGGGGCCTTCATCTTTGTCGGCGCGTACGCTCTCGCTGCCGTGCTCTTCCTGCCCGGTTCGATTCTTACGATCGCAGCCGGTCTGGTTTACGGCATTGTCGGTGGAACGGTGATCGCACTCAGCGGCGCGACCCTGGGCGCAGGACTCGCTTTTCTGGTTGCGCGCTACCTGGTTAGAGAGCGCGTTGAAAAACTCGCCCACAAGAATAAGAAGTTCGGCCTTATCGATCAGGCAGTCGGGCGACAGGGATGGAAGCTCGTCGGCTTGCTCCGGCTTAGCCCACTGATTCCTTTTAATCTCAGCAATTACTTCTACGGCCTGACATCGATCGGTTTCTGGCCCTATCTCCTTGCCTCAGCCGTCGGCATGCTGCCGGGAACAGTGCTATATGCTTATCTCGGTGCCATCGGAAAAGCCGGCTTGGGGGGGAGCAAGAAAGGTCATACGCCTCTGGAATGGGTCTTTCTCAGCGTCGGCCTCCTCGCCACGATTGGTGTAACGATATTCGTTAGTCGCCTGGCCAGGACTGCTCTTAGGAAACAGGGCGCCTCGAAAGCTTAGGCTGAGGTAGTGGACACAATTTGTCAGCCTGCGATTCCCAACGCATGATGGAAGCGCATGAAAACCTGGATCGGAACCTCGGGCTTCCAATACACGGAATGGAAGGGCTCGTTTTACCCGGAGGATTTGCCCGCGAGCAAAATGCTCGCCTATTTCGCCGAGCGCCTAACGACAACGGAGATCAATTACACTTTTCATCGCATTCCTTCGCCCAAGACGATCGAGAACTGGAAAACGCAAACGCCGGAAACGTTTCGGTTTGCCCTTAAAGCACCGCAGAAGATCACCCACTGGTCCAAATTACGCGATTGCCAGGATACGCTGGACTATTTTTGTCGTGTAGTCTCGGACCTGGGCGAGCGTCTCGGTCCCATCCTTTTCCAACTTCCCCCGAACTTCAAAAAAGACGCGGACGTCCTGAGCTCCTTCCTGCGTGAGCTACCGACCATGCGCGGCGCGTTCGAGTTTCGGCATCCGTCCTGGCTGGATGACGAAGTCTTTGCTCTTTTGCGCGAACGAAACATCGCTCTCTGCCTTGCCGACACGGAGAAACTCAGCACACCGACGGTTGCCACAGCCGATTACGGCTATCTGCGCTTGCGCCGCGAAGACTATACGACCGCAGACGTTGAACATTGGGCTGACATCGTTGGGCAACAAAGCGGCCAATGGTCCGAGACCTTCGTCTACTTCAAACATGAGGAAGCCGGCATTGGTCCAAAACTCGCCCGCCAGATGATGGCGTTGTTCTAGCTCCCGTGAGCAAGGAGTCTTGCAAAAGCTCTTGTCACAGCCTCAGCTTTTGATTCCGACAGCCGGCAAATTGCCGAGGTGTTTCACCGCTGTCTTGCGACTAAGGCCGATGGGCCAGCCAAAATCCGGATCGGCAATGAGGCCGAGATGAGCCAGGTTTGAAGTGGGAAACAGCTCCGGGTAAACCTTGATGAAAGTGCGCAGATCGGCTCGGGAAAAATCTCCGTGCCCATCGAGCCGTGGAAGAAAAAGTTCAGATCATCGCGGGACCAGGTCGGAACCTGAGCCATGCCGGGTTGCGCGGAGGGTTTTTCCGCCGCCATGACCGGCGCTCGAAGCAGAAGGCAAAGAGGAACCAAAAAGATGGCAGCGCGTTGCATGGCAACGGCTTAAGGAAAAGGAGAAGAAATTTCAATCCGAATCCATTCGTTAGGGAGGGCACTCGGCATCGGAGAATTCTTGCCGCTCCCGGCGCACAATGAATAATGCGCCTATGGAAGAAATCGCACACAACCTCGAGCGTGTGCAGGCGCGGATGGCCGAGGCGGTCAACAAAAGCGGCCGCATGCCTAACGATGTCGGGCTGGTTGCCGTTTCAAAGACCCATCCGGCGGAGAGAATTCAGGCCGCGGTAGAGGCGGGCCAGACGCTATTTGGAGAAAGCCGGGTGCAGGAGGCGCGGGCGAAGATTCCCCTTCTGTCTTCGCGCTTGCGCTGGCATTTCATTGGTCATCTGCAGAAGAACAAACTCCGGCATGCGCTCCCGCTCTTTGAATTGTTTCACGGAATCGACTCACTCCCCCTGGCTGAAGACATGCAGCGCGTGGCGGCAGAGGATGGTTCGCGGTCGCGCGTCCTGCTCCACGTCAATGTGGCGGGAGAAGCGAGCAAACACGGCTTTTCGCCGGAGGGATTACGGCGCGATTTCGAAGCCTTACTTTCGTTAGGTCACCTAACGATTGAAGGACTCATGACTATTCCTCCGCTTGCCCCGAAGGCTGAGATGTCGCGCCACCACTTCGTTGCCCTGCGCAACCTGCGGGATGCGATGGAAAGCGAATTCAAGCTGCCCCTGCCCCAGCTCTCCATGGGAATGAGCGGCGATTTCGAAATCGCAATCGAGGAAGGCGCTACTCTGGTCCGGGTTGGCACGGCCATCTTCGGTCAACGCTCGCGGCCACTACGCGCTTGAAGACGTGCGAAACTCATTCCCAAATTGGCACAGGCGCTTCTTAGCCCAGCTTGCAGTGACCTCGCGCCTTAAGACCACCATTCATTGCCAATCGTGCTCCGGCAATTGCCTCTCGGCTTCAGCTGACTAGTCTATCTTTATGCGCCTCGAGCCGGCCAACATCGAGCAAATCGGGAGCGAGCTTGCTATTCAGTGGAACGACGGGAGCGAGACCTTCCTTCCTTTGCGCTTCCTGCGCACAGCCTGTCCTTGTGCGGCATGCGGCGGCGAGCCTGACGTGCTCGGCAATCTCGTTAGGCCGAAGGTTAGTTACAACGAGCAGAGCTTCGTATTGCGCGGCTGGAAAATGGTGGGAGGTTACGCGCTCCAACCAAGCTGGGGCGACGGCCATGACACGGGCATTTATAGTTACCAGTATTTGCGCCGGATCGATCCGAGCCGTCCCGCCTAACGATGAACCAACGAGTTAAGGCTGCGCTCCTTTGCTGCTTCTTTGCCCTTTGTGGGGCCGGGGTCGTCGCGACCTATGTTTCGCGCGAGCGCCTTCCTGTCCCAGCAGCCCGCGAGCTATATGCCGTGGTCAACCATCAGCTTTCGGCCTTGCGGGCAGATGATTTTGATGCGGCCTACAAACAGGCGACCTCCGTCGTGCAGCAGAAACTCTCCCGCGCGCAATTCGAACAAATGATCCGGCGCGACTTTGCCTGCATGACTCAGGCGGGAAAGGTGGAGTTTGGCGCCGTCGAGGTCGCCGGGGCCATGGCGATGATGCAGGTGTACCTAACGACGACAGACGGAACCACGCGCGCCTACCTTTATAGCTTCACCTCTGAACGGAAGGGCTGGAAAATTGATGGCGTCACGTCCCTGGGCCTGCAGCCCACGCGCCGGCTGCCGGGATTGCATATCTGACCGACACTCAGGATAAGTCGAGCGTTTCTTCGTCTCCCGGCTATCGCTGCCACAAAGCGCACGATAAATCCGCAAAGCAAGACTAACTCTTAGGACCGAGGAGCCAGGTTGTGGCTCTTGGAGGATAATCTACTCGGGCTTTCCGCCGAGTTCCTTCCGGACCGCGGGAGATAACTGACCGGCGTGGGCCAGCAGTTGAGATACCTGCCACTGCTGAGTCTCGTTTAGCATACCGTCAAAGGCTGGCATACCGCTGAAGCGTATTCCATTCCTGACCACCCAGCGAGTCGCACCGACCGGATCGTCGGTCACACCGGTCGACGGCGGGAGAAGAGGCGGAATGTGCGGATACATCCGCTTTGACAACTCGCCAGGACCTTGGCCGTAGCTCCCGTGGCACCCTATGCAGCCGTATTGCTGATAGACCTTGGCCCCAGCAATCAGGTTAGCTTCATCTGGCGAGACCGGTGATTGATCTTGCGCAGCGCGGCCGATCGAAGTGTCAATGGCATGATGCACGAGGTAACGCTCTCCCGGAAGCGGACTGGCGGCGGTGGCCATGCTGAGCCCGCCGCGGGTCGCCCAGAGAAATTCCACGAGTAACAAAACAGCGGCTCCAATAATAATTCCCAGAATGAATTTGATCATAGGCAGGTGATGCGTGAGCACGAATCTGCATCTGATGACTGAGGTTTGTAAAGAAATCGCTCGCCCGAGCCGAACGCACGGGAGTTTTTGCAAGAAAGGATGGTGGGCAGGGCTGGATTCGAACCAGCGAAGGCGTAAGCCAGCGGATTTACAGTCCGCCCCGTTTGGCCACTTCGGTACCTACCCGCGCCGTGGGAAGAACGAGCGTGTGATATAGGCTGGCTCGCCTGCGGTCGCAACTTTTTTGCCGATAAGGTAGATTGCCGGACAACATGAATCCACCGCCTGCCTCCTTTCCGAATCCGATCGCGAAAAAATCTGGCCGCCTCTTCCGTTCCGCGAATGGCAACCTACCGCCGAGACGCTTCACATGTGGACCCAGATCGTGGGCAAGGTGCGCCTCGCCCTTACACCGTGGATCAATCACTCGTGGCACGTCACGCTTTACCTCACATCACGCGGCCTAACGACTTCGCCGATTCCTCATCGTTTTGACACCTTTGAGATCCGCTTCGATTTCATCAGCCACGAGCTCCGCGTTCTGAAAAGCGACGGCGCGTTGCGAGTCTTGCCACTCGGGTCGCAATCGGTCGCCAGCTTTTACCGTGAACTCATGAATGCTTTAGAGGAGCTGGCGTTGCCGGTGAAAATCGATCCTATGCCTAACGAGATCGCCGACCCGATTCCCTTTGACAAGGATGAGACCCATCGCACTTACGTACCGGAGCAGGCACATCGTTTTTGGCAGGTGCTGCGGCAGTCAGATCGCGTCCTGAAAAAATTCCGCTCCCGTTTCTGCGGGAAGTGCAGTCCGGTGCATTTCTTTTGGGGCAGCTTTGACCTGGCGGTGACACGTTTCTCCGGACGGACAGCGCCGCCGCATCCAGGGGGTATCCCGCATTTGCCCGATACGGTGACGCGCGAAGCTTATGCGCAGGAAGTGAGCAGCGTCGGCTTTTGGCCCGGCAATGCTTCCAGCCCGACACCGGTCTACTATTCCTATGCTTATCCGGAACCGCCGGGGTTTGGCGAGGCCAAAGTGCAACCGGCAGAGGCGAGCTATTACGCGGCGCTGCGGGAATTCGTTTTGCCTTACGACGCGGTACGCCACGCTGCGTCACCAGACGATCTTTTGCTCACTTTTGCGCAGAGCGTTTATGATGCGGCTTCATCGTTAGGCAAATGGGATCGCGCTGCTCTCGAAGAAGCTGCGCTCAAACCGCCGGTCGTTTTGCCCTAACGAATCCGCATCACCAGCAGGGGCTAAGGCTTCAGCCAGCGCTGAACCACGGCCAGCTCCGTATTCGTTAGGCCATGACCCGCCGGGAAAAAACGGGCTGTCACCTCCGCTCCCGCCGAAGCGAGCATTTCCGCCAGTCGCTCTGTCTCTTGGCGCGGAATAATCGTGTCGCTGTCTCCCCCGGCGATCCAGACCCGCGTCCCGCGCAGGTCTGGCAATTGATCGGGTTCGAGCGGCACCATCGCGCGCAGGAGAACAGCGGAGCGCAAGACTTCGGGACGGCACAGCAGAATGCTGGCCGCGATGTTGGCGCCATTTGAATAGCCGACCGCCACCATCTTCTCCCGATCGAGCCCATAATGTTCCGCCGCTGCGACAACGAAATCCGCCAGCTCCTCCGTGCGTCGCTTTAAATCTTCGAGATCGAAGACACCTTCCGCCAGCCGGCGAAAGAAGCGAGGATGGCCATTCTCCAGCACCTTTCCGCGCGGACTGAGCAAGCTCGCCGATGGATCCAATTCTCGCCCTAACGGCAATAGGTCCTGCTCGTTTCCGCCCGTACCGTGCAACATCAGCAGGCTGCGTTCCGAATTGCCGGGGACGAACTCATGAATAAAACCCAGCTCGTTAGTCATAGGCAGTAGAATTCCGCGATCGCGTCGACGACCGATTCCTGCATCTCGGAAGTGAGTTCCGGATAAATGGGCAAAGCCAGCGTCTCGCGTGCAGCCCGCTCCGTTTCGGGCAAAGCGCCTGGCCGATAACCCAAATACTCGAAGCACTTCTGTTCGTGCAAGCCGAGCGGATAATAAATCGCCGTCCCGACGCCTCGTCCGGCGAGATGCTTCTGCAGCGCATCGCGGCGCGGCGCCCGGATCACATACTGATGATAGATGTGATCATTCGTCAGGCCACGATCCCGATATGGCTCAGCCGGCAGCGTCAGCGTCGTCGTTAGGCCAGCGGCCTCGAATTTTTCGCGGTAAACATCGGCCACTCGCCGGCGCGCCGCCGACCAGGCGTCGAGATGTGGCAACTTCACCTTGAGGATCGCGGCCTGAAACGCATCCAGGCGGAAATTGCCGCCGACCACCTGGTGGAAATAGCGCGGCTCCATTCCGTGCTGGCGAAAAGTGCGCAGGCGCGCCGCCAGTTCATCATCGTCACAGATGATTGCTCCGGCGTCGCCCGCAGCGCCGAGGTTTTTCGAAGGATAAAAGCTGAGCGCACCGGCAGCGCTCATCGTCCCCGCCTGGCGCGGCCGGCCGTCGGCTGAAGGATATTCCGCCCCGATCGCCTGTGCAGCATCTTCGATCAGGGTGAGTTGATATTCCTGGGCCAGCTGGCTAATCGCATCCATCTCACAGCACAAGCCAAAGAGATGCACCGGAACGATCGCCCTAACAAGTCCTCCCACGGAATCGATCACCTGTCCCTTCCCGTTACGGCGGCACGTCCCGAGAAAGCGCGCGATCGCGTCGGTCGAAATGTTGAAAGTCGCGGAATCGATATCGACGAAGGCCGGCCTCGCACCCAATCGGGCGAGACATCCGGCGGTGGCGAAAAAAGTGTAGGCGCTCGTGATGACGGTGTCGTTAGGCCCAAAACCGAGCGCCATGAAAATGTCGAGTAACGCGTCCGTTCCCGAGGAAACGCCGATGGCGTGTTGCACACCGCAATATTCGGCCAGAGCGCGCTCGAACTCTTCGACCTTCGATCCGAGAATGAAGTTCTGCGTGCGCAAAATTTCATCCAACTCGTGTCGAATAGGCTGCGCCAGATTCCGATATTGTTCGCTCAGGTCGAGCAGCGGCACGCGCATGCCGTTAGCGAAGCATGCCTCGCGCACTCTGGCGAGCGCGGCATTGTGCGCCGCGAAGATAGTCCGAAAAGCTCGACTTCAAGTCGTTGACCGCCCGAAATCAATCAGCTAACCTCGGCGCGTGGGTCTCATCCGCAGTTTTTTTTGGTTTGTCCTTTTCGTCTTTTTCACCTTTAGCTTTGTCGTTCTTTTCGAATACGGGCCAAGCGATTTCGTTTCCGGTTTTCACACCGAGTTGCATCGAGTCACCAGCTACGTCGAGAGCCAGGTGCAACCCGGAAAGAAAAAGAGCGACGAAGCCAAACCGTAAAGAAGACTGTATTTTCGTTAGGCAAACTCTATTTCGCCCAGCGCCGGGACAAAACCGCGCTCATGGCCCCGGCCCAGAAATTCGCGGATCGCCGCGCGACCGCTCTCGCCGTAGTCGCGGGTGAAATCGTTCACGTACATCCCGATGAATTTGCCGGCGAGCGCCGCGTCCATGTTGCGTGCGTAGGGCAGCGAATGATTGACCGCAGCCTCGCGATGAGCCAGGCCGTAGTCGATACTCTCCCGGGTGATTTGCGCCAGGTCGCGCTGAACGTCGTTAGGCAAATCCTTGCGCAGGACGTTCCCGCCTAACGGGAGCGGCAAACGCGTTTCCTCTTTCCACCATTGGCCAAGATCGAGCAGCTTTTTGAAACCGGCCACAGCGTAGGTGAGCTGACCCTCGTGAATGATCAGACCAACGCCCGCGCGACCAGATTTTACCGCCTCGAAAATTTGGTCGAACGGCACCACGATGTGGTCGAATTCGCCGAGGAAAAGCTGCAAAGCGAGAAAAGCGCTCGTCATTTTTCCAGGCACGGCGATGAGCTGGCCGCGCAGCCAATCGCGCACTTCGTCGGGCGAATGGTTCGTCAGGCCCTTCTCTGCCGTGGTGACAAGCATCGGGCCGTAGCCATCGCCCATGCTCGCCCCGCAGGAGAGCAGCGTGTAACGATCGCTTACGTAGGCATAGGCGTGAATGGAAATGGCGGAAATGTCGAGTTCGCCGCGCATGGCGCGCTCGTTCAACGTCTGAATATCTTCCAGCCGGTGCTCAAACTCGTAGCCGCGCAGGTCGATCTTGCGTTCTGCCATGGCGTAAAACATGAAGGCATCATCGGGATCAGGAGAATGACCGAGAGTGAAAATACGTCGCGCAGACATGGCGCTGGAGGCTAGGTGCGCTCGCGCCCGCGCGCAATCGAGCGGCAGGTGGAGACGCAATACGGAATCTGCTACGCCAGCGACGTTTTTCCCCAGATCAGTTGCGCTCGACCCGCGCTTTCGATAGCCTGAGCGCGCGATGGCGAAAACTGGTTTGGGCAAAGGTTTGGGCGCGTTGATCAGCGCTTCCCCCGCCCTGCGTCCGCCCGAGCCCGAAGCAGGCGAACGCGTCCAGCAAGTCAGCCTAACGAATATCGTCCCCAGTCCGCTTCAACCCCGACGCGAGTTTGAGCGCGGAGCACTCGACGAGTTGATGGACTCCATCCGGCAACGCGGAATCATTCAGCCGCTAATCGTCAGGCAGATGAACGGTCAGTTTGAATTAATCGCCGGTGAGCGCCGCTGGCGCGCGGCCAAGGAAATCGGACTGACGGAAGCGCCCGTAATCGTCAGGCAGGCAACGGATCTTGAAGTCCTCGAGCTTTCCCTGATCGAGAACTTGCAGCGCGCCGATCTCAACCCGATCGAGGAAGCGCAGGCTTACGCGCGACTGGCGAACGAGTTTGGCATGCGCCAGGAAGACATTGCGCAGCAAGTCGGCAAGAGCCGGGCCTCCATCGCAAATTGCATGCGCCTGCTCGACCTCGATGCGCAAGTGCAAGGCTGGGTCGTGCAGAATCTGCTTTCCGTCGGTCACGCCAAGGTGCTGCTCGGACTCAAAACCCAGGAGGAACAACGTCTACATGGCGGAAAGGATTTTGCGGCAAAGCTCGACCGTGCGCACGACGGAGCGCATGGTCGCCCGGCTCCTCGGTAAACTCGATGGCACTCGCCGCAAGCGCGCCGAAACCGTCAGCCCGAGCGCAATCAGCGATCTCGAGAATCGCCTGCAACAACATCTCGCAAGCCACGTGACCATCCACTACGGAGAAAAGCGCGGCCGAATCGAGATTGAATTTTACGGAAACGACGATCTCGAGCGCGTCGTGACCGTTCTCGGTTTGCCGCCCGATGCCTAACAAAAAGAAGCGGCGCGGCCCGCCGCCGCGCCGACCGACGACGAGAAAGACTTTTCTGGCCGGGCAGTGGCGGAGTTACATCGCCTATGCCCTCGTCGCCCTGGGACTTTTGGTCGTAGTCCTAATTGTGTTTCTGCGACCAAATGCAACGGCTTATGGCGAGCCATGGAAAGAATTCTCCGGACAAAACGCATTTCAACATGTGCAAGCCATTGTCGAGCTTGGCCCGCGCCCGCCGGAATCGGACGAGATCAAGAAAACGCGCGCCTACATCCATCAGCAATTGGAAGCGAACGGTTGGCAGGTCATCGATCAGCCCTTCGCGAGCCGCACGCCACGCGGCCCGGTCCAATTCGTCAACATCATCGCGCGCCGGCCTGATCAACCGGAACATGGGAAGCTGTTCTTTGTCGGCTCCCATTACGACACGAAGACTTTTGATTCGATCCGTTTCGTAGGCGCGAATGACGGCGGCTCGAGCACCGGAGCGCTGATTGAGCTCGGGCGCGTGCTCAACCTACATCCCAATCTCGCACGGCAGATTGAGCTGATCTTTTTCGATGGCGAAGAAGCCTACGAGAACTTCACGCGTAGTGATGGTCTTTACGGGAGCCGCTTCTTCGCAAGAAAGGCCAAGGCTGCCAAGCACGCGCAATTCTACAAAGGCGGAATCATTTGGGACATGATCGGCGATCGCAACCTGACCATTACCTTGCCGGTCGACTCTCCCGCCGCTCTGTCCGAGGGGATCTTTACCGCGGCCTCGGCCCTGCAGGTGCGCAGCCATTTTACTTATTCTCACGGCGACATCATCGATGACCACACGCCTTTTAATGAAATCGGCGTCCCAACAATCGACCTGATCGATTTCGATTATCCGCCGTGGCACACCGCGGAAGACACGTTGGATAAGCTGAGTCCCGAGAGTTTGCAGATCATTGGGCAGGTAACGCTCTATTTTCTGGCCACCGAAGCCTTTCGCTAATGCGCCGTCTCCTGGCGCTGGGGTTGGCGATCGCGCTTGGGTTCGGTGCAGGCGAATGCCTGACGAGGTCTTTCGCCTTCCGGCGCTGGCTCGGGCGCGTCGTTGGGCAAGGCGATCTCCTCGCGCTTGTAGGACGCGCCGGCATTTACGATCGCAATCTCGATAGCGCCTGGAGCAACGAGCTTTTTGCGAATGGAAGCAACCCGGATGAGGTCGTGCCGGCGGTGGAGGAGGCAAGAAAACGCGAACTCCTGCAAGCCCTCATGGCGGAGGAGAAATTCAACGCCGCAGCCTCAGGTCAGCCGGTCGACAAGGCGGCGCTCCAGCGGGAAATGAACCTGCTTCGCGCGCAATTTGACGGTGATAACGTGTGGAGGAATGCGCTCGCGGCCTCCGATACTCACCTCTGGCAACTTCGCCGCCAGGCGACGCGTAATCTTCGCATCCGCAGCTGGCTGGAAAAAACGATCGCTGCTCGAATTCAGCCTGACGATTCGGAATGTCGCGCCTATTTTACGATGCATTTGGCCGAGTTTGGCGAACCGCTCCGTCTCCGCGCGAGCCATCTCTTTCTCGCCGCACCGGATGGTTATCCCACTGAAGTGCTCAAAGCGAAGGAAACACTCGCCGCGACACTTTCGCGGAGAGTTACAAATGGCGAATCGTTCAATGACCTCGTCGCCCAATTTTCTGAAGACGAAGCGACCAAGAAAATCGGCGGCGACCTCAATTACTTTGCGGCGGAGCGGATGTTGCCGGAAGTCTTTGCCGCGGCAGAAAAACTGCAATCTGGGCAAATCAGCGGCCCAATTCGCAGCCGTCTCGGCTTTCACCTCATTCGCCTAACGAGTATAAAGCCGCCCCACGCGATCACCTTCATGGAAGCACGACCCGAGATTGCGCTCATCCTCGAGAATCAGAGACGAGTCGCTCTCGCGCGCACGACAAACGCGCCCTGACCCTCATGCCAGGACAGGCGGATCTCTCTTCCGTCGGCGCCTGCTGTCACTCTCGCAGCGGTAATCCACAGAGTTAGAGTGCTGCTAGTTATTGGTTAGTTACTAAGACTAAGTAGCCCGCTGGCGCAGCCCAGGAAGAGGCGTGAGTGTTGCCGAGGAGACATTCACTCAAACACCGCCCGGAAATGATGCTACCCTATGAGATCCACGCTTAGGGTGGAAGGAGATTTGAATGCGAAAATGGCCGCTGTTTAGAGCTGTAAGGCGAAAACTTGGTTCGACGGGTGATAAACCGGTAGACGGCTCAGAGACTTGGGTCCCAAAGGTCAGGATTGGGATGGTTTCACCCGCTGAAATGGTGTTCTTTTACGAAAGCGCGGCTCGTTATGTTGGCAAAGAGGGAGCGGTTGTTGATCTCGGTTGTTGGTTGGGTTCAACGTCAATCGCGCTCGCTCAAGGTATCCTGAGTCACGGCTCGACGGCCGATCATCATCAGGACGAGAAAGTCCTCGGCTTTGACATATTCCAGTGGGAAGACTGGATGCCGGCGCGCATTCCATACTGTCGATATCTGGCCGGGGAAAGCTTTCTTCCTGAGGCACGCCGGATCGTAAGCGAGCATGGAGGCGGCCGAGTCGAGTTAGTACAAACAGACTTGAGACATTATCAGTGGGACGGTGGGCCAATCAAAATCCTACTGGTTGACGCAATGAAAACGGAGGACCTCGCCGGTCAGATCGCGCGAAGTTTCTTTCCAAATCTAGTTCCAGGAAGCCTTCTGATTCATCAGGACTTTAAGCATTATTTTACGAGCTGGATTCACCTTATCCATTACCAACTCCGCGAATATTTTCGCTTCTATCGAAGTGTTCCGTTGGGAACGGTGGCATTTCAAGTCGTTGCGCCAATCCCTCAAGAGGCAATCAAACGTGCAACAGATCTTACGAGCATCACTGACGATCAGATTGATTCTTCATTTCATTACTCCCTTGAGCTTGTAGAGCCTGAGGAACGCTTCAATATCGCGGCCGCCCATGTCATGTATTACGTCCATAAGAAGCGAAAAGACGCAGCATCTCGGACCGTCGAGAATTACCGACCAATCGGGATGCTGGACAAAGGCGAGTTTCCCAAAGCGCTAGACTTTCTCAGCCAACTCGGATAGCCCCCTGCTCTGTTTCTCGACCATGCTGCACAAGATTTTCGGCTCCGACAGTTGGCACACGTAGTTAAGCTCTGGCGCGACGCGAGGCCTTGCGGCGTAGCTGGGGTCTTACTTTTTGACAGCAAAGCTCAGAGCTATACTCGTTAGGCCCTGCAGTCCCCGCGCCAGCTGCGGATGAAATCAATTCTTATCGTCGCGGTAACGCGCGAACGTGATCCGCTAAAGCGTGAGTTTTTCTGATGATTGCGGAGGTTGTAACCAATTTCCGGAGATTTCTTGTTGCAGCTTTCAGTTAATAATCTTAAAAATGGAGCGTTCTGGGGGGAACAGCCGCCCTTCATGTCCATCGGACGTGGGGGGCGGTACACCAGAAACCTCAGTGCGGGCGCGCTCGAGATTTCCTGTAACCGAACTGGCCAGGTTGGTTGCCCAGTGACTCGGCAAAGCGGCGTTTCGTCGCTTAATCGAAACGCTCCGTCCGCTTGAGCAGCGTCTCCCACCACGCACGATTGTGCAGATACCAATCGACGGTCGCGGCAATTCCTTCCCGAGCCTCGTGCAACGGATGCCACTCCAGTTCGCGCGCGGAGAAATTGGAATCGATCGCATAACGGCGATCGTGGCCGAGTCGATCGGTCACGAAGGAAATCAGGTCTGACGGTTTGCCTAGTCGATCGAGAATCAGCCTCACGACATCCAGATTTAACATCTCACCGCAGCCGCCGAGGTTGTAAACCTGGCCGGGCTTGCCTTTGAAAAGGGTGGCAACAATCGCGGCGCAATGATCCTCTACATGAATCCAATCGCGGACGTTCATGCCATCGCCGTAGACGGGCAGAGGCTGGTCGCTGAGCGCCTTGATGATCATGAGCGGAATGAGCTTTTCGGGGAATTGGTAGGGCCCGTAGTTGTTCGAGCAACGGGTCACGATCACGTCTTGCCCATAGGTATGATAGGAGGCGAGCGCCAGCAGGTCGGCACCGGCTTTGCTGGCCGAATAGGGCGAGCTGGGATTAAGAGGCGACTGCTCGGTGAAGCGTCCGCTTTCGCCCAATGACCCGTAGACTTCGTCCGTCGAAATCTGGATGAAACGTTGCACGCCATGTTTGCGCGCGGCACCGAGGAGAACACTCGTTCCAACGACGTTAGTGTGGATGAAATTTTGCGGCGAATTGATGCTGCGGTCGACGTGCGATTCCGCTGCGAAATTGATGACAGCATAAAACTGCTCTTCGTGCAGAAGTGTGTTCATCTGGTCCGCATTGGCGATGTCGGCCTGGAAAAATTCGTACCGATCGCCGTGCTCCTCCACCACCCCCTCGAGGTTGGCCAGATTTCCTGCGTAAGTGAGGGCGTCGACGTTCGTGACGGAGGCCGGCTTGTAATGTTGCAGAATGTAGCGAATAAAGTTACTCCCGATGAACCCACAGCCGCCTGTCACCAAGATGCGCATTGGTCCGCTACCTAGCAGCGGAGAAGTGCCCGCGCGAGGAGAATTTGAGCCCGCTCCTCCTTCGCTGCACGAGCGGTTGGCGCGCACCGATTGGATCTTCTGGAGCATCATCGGGCTGGGCGCTTTCCTTCGGTTCTTCCTTCTTTCCATCAAGCCGGCGCATTTCGACGAAGGAATCAACGGCTGGTTTGTCGACCAAATGATGAAGACCGGCTTCTACCGCTACGACCCGACGAACTATCACGGTCCGCTGCACTTCTACGTTCTCCTGGTCGCGCAAGCGCTCTTCGGGCGTCACATCTGGGTGCTGCGCCTCCCGGTGGTGCTGGCGAGCATCGGCTCGATCTTTCTCACGCTGAAATTCGAACCGCTGGTCGGACGTAAAGTGAGTCGTCTCGCCGCGCTCGCCATGGCGATCTCGCCCGGGTTCATCTTCTACGGGCGCTATTCAATCCACGAGGTCTGGCTCCTCCTCTTCTCCATGCTCTTTATCCTTGGGCTTCTCGGTCTCTGGCGCTTTGGCACCCGAGGCTATCTCTGGTGCGTCGGAATAGGCGCGGCCGGGATGATTCTTACGAAGGAGACCTACATTATTCATATCGGCAGCGCTTTCCTGGCCGCTGCCGTGCTTTGGGTTTCGCACCGTCTCACTCCTATGGAAGAGGTGAATCGAGCGCGCCAGCAATGGGATATCGCCGACCTGGCGATCGTCACTGCCGCAGCCATCTTCCTCATTGTTTTCTTTTACTCCGGAACGTTCCTGAACTGGCACGGAGTGAAAGGACTCTATCTGACCTTTGCGACCTGGTATCAGACTGGTTCCAACGGCAACGGTCATGAAAAACCCTGGCCCTATTGGTTGGAGCTGGTCTTGCGCTATGAATGGCCCATCCTTATCGGGCTGCTGCTTTGCCTGGCCTGCCAGTTTTTCAAAAACTACACCATCCGCTATCTCGCGATTTATGGTGTGGGTGTCTTTGTCGCCTATAGCATCATCCATTATAAGACTCCCTGGATCATCATCAGCATCGCCTGGCCGCTTCTCTTTGTCTTCGCGGCGGGCGCGGCCGCTTTGTCCATCCCGCGTAAAGCGTTTGCAATTGTGCTTTCCGCCTCCATCGGATTTGGTCTTGGCCTTGCGATTAGCTATCTCATCCAGCCTGCGGCAGTGCGCACGACCTGTAGCTGGGGAAAATATCTCGGCGAGGCAGTTCAGATAACTCTCGCCGCCACCAGTACCAGCGCAGTCTGCGGAGAAATTGGCGGAAAACTCTTTGGCTGTGCTCTAATTTGCGCGCTGCTCGGTGGTGGTTTGGCATGGTGGCGCGGTGACTCGTGGAAGCCCGGCGAACATTTCATGCGGAGAGTGCAGCAGGGAGCGGTTGGGCTTTCTCTCCTTTTTTCGTTAGGAATGGCTATTTGGCTCAATTACTTCCGATGCACGACCGACTCTGAGCCCTATGTCTATGTCCAGACTTACAATGATATTTTTCGGCTTATGAAGCCGATGATGCGTCTGGTGCACGGCAACCCTATTTATTATCGCATAACCGGGAGTTTTATTCGAACAAGCACCTATCCCTTCCCCTGGCTCCTGGGAGACTTTGGTAACGTGGGATACTACGAGGGAAGTAACTCCCCCGGGAAAATGGATGCCGATTTCCTTGTCGTCCAGTCCGACCGCATCGCGGAAGTTGAAAAGAAGTTACACGATAGCTATTTCACCGAACCGATGAAGATCCGCCCTTACCAGGACGAGTCGAAAATCTTTTTTAGCGCCAAAACCTTCCATAAGGTTTTTCCCGGCCGGTCACCTGACTTTGTCGGCAGTGCCGCCCCGACGCCTGCGCCGCCGCAATGAAGTGGTTCTCCGCCGGGATAACTTTCGTTAATACAGCGGCAATCATCGGATTGATTTTTGGCGTTGTTGGTGGTGGGCTAAACCCAGCTATTGCCGGCCTGGCGCTTTTTCTAGCCCTCGCGGCCGCTATCTGGGCTTGGGTCGGCAGTTCGACTTTTTACCCACGCAAGGTCGTTGTTCCACCACCTTCTGCGGCGTTGCCAAAGTCAAAGCGCGCTCGCCGCCGAATGAAGCTGCCGGTCGAGGCACCTCCTCCTGCGCGCAAACATCGCTGGGACCTGGTTTGGGCCGGGGTTGTGGGAATTGCCTTTCTCATGTTTGCCTTCCGCTCGTTTTGCTGGGTTCTGTGGGTAGACGGAAATAATCTTAAGATTCAGTCGCCTAACAATCTCGGCGATCTCGCGCTGCACATTACCTACATTAAGTATTTCGCTAACGGCGTCTCGCTTTGGCCCGACAATCCGATCCACGCTTTTAGCCAGCTGCGTTATCCTGCTGGAATCGATTTTTTCGACTCGCTTCTCCTTCTCCAACACATTGATCTCATTCAGGCTCTCGTCTGGACCGGTCTTCTTGGCTCCGTCGCTACCTTTTATGGCTTTTATCGCTGGGGCGGTGCCTTCGGGGTAGCAGGATTTCTCTTCAATGGCGGTCTGGCGGGATTCGAGTTCTTCCAAAATTGGACCTTCAGTGATTACGGTGAAACAAGGATCGCCTGGAAGAGTATTCCCCTAACCATGTTTGTGACTCAGCGCGGCCTGCTTTACGCCATTCCCGCCGGCTTACTTCTGCTGCTCCATTGGCGCCGGAAATATTTTCCCATCGCAGGCGATGAGTCGCTTCCAAAGCAGCGTGGGCTTGTGCCGTGGTGGGTCGAATGGTCGGTCTATGCCGTCATGCCGTTCTTTCACGTCCACACCTTCCTGGCACTCTCGGGCGTGCTCGCGTTTTGGGTGATCATTGGTGATTGGGAAATGCGGAAGCAGATCGCGCTACTCCTGATCGCCGCCTTCCTGCCTGCGACCTGGATCGTCTGGATGATTACCGATCATTTCCAAGCCAAGTCAATCCTTGGCTGGGCGCCAGGTTGGCTGCAAAACGATCCGGCCTTCTCGACTTCGGGTTATGGTTTTTGGCTGACCAACTTTGGACTCACTCTTCCGGCAATGATCGGGCTGGTGGCAGTTCTCTGGTGGCGATTGCTTCGCCGGCCAGGGCCACAAACAACCACGGAAGCTGCCACTTCCGAGACCGCGCCTAACGAGACTAAGGCTAGCTGGATTCGAGTTATCCAGGAAAGACTGGGGCCATCTGCCGGCCAGGCTTTTGTTTTTGTCATGCCGGGAGCGGCAATCTTCATCTTCGCCCTCCTCGTTAAGACAGCGCCCTGGAGTTGGGACAATATGAAACTCCTCGTGTGGGCCTACTTTCTTTTCCTTCCATTCCTCTGGCGCGAGTTGATCGCGAAATGGCCCATCCCGGTGCGCGGAGGCGTTTGCTTTCTCCTCTTCTTCTCCGGATTTGTTAGTCTCATCGCCGGGCTGCAGATGGGAATTCCAGGCTACGATATTGCCAACCGCACCGAACTGAATTCGATCGCGGTGGCGGTACACAAAATTCCTATTAGCGAACGGTTCGCGGCCTTTCCGACCTACAATCACCCGTTGCTCATGGATGGCCGCAAAGTGGTCCTCGGTTATCCTGGCCATCTTTGGACGCAGGGCTTTGACTACGGCGCGACCGAGAATCAGTTGCGCGCACTCATGATGGGCGTGCCAGCCTGGCAGCAGATTGCACAGGATTTGCACGCGCGTTACCTCTTTTGGGGCAACGCGGAGAAACAAGGGTATGGCTCAAGCGGGCAACCGTGGCGCGACAAGGCGGCCGTAGTGGCGAGCGGTCCCTGGGGCACGATTTACGACTTGCAAACACCGGCCACACCAGGAGGCCAATAGCTGCGGATGTGATTCGTTGGGTTGGCCTGTGCGGTCCAGAATCATCTGCCGTAGCGAAGCCTTCTGCGCGACGTAGTCCGCGATTTCCTGCGGCTCAATCATAAGATCGTTAGGCAAAAAGACCATCAACTTGGTTCCGGCATGCTCGCGCGTGAAGCGGAGAATGTTCTCCGCGATCATCTGTTCCACGGCGAGATGCGCTCGATAAAGCTGGGCGAAGTTATAACGACGAAGCCCATTCGAACCGGAAACACGGTCGGAAAAATTGTCGAAAGATTCCGGTCGCGAACGATAATCCCGTGGCAGGAGCGCGATTTCCTCGGCTGTGAGGGCTTCGCCGTCGCGGATCTTGCGCAAAAGTTCGCGCGAACCGCCGAGTGCGATCTGTGGCAGATCAGGTCGCAGAGCTGACCGCGCCCAGTCCTCGTGAATCGCCGCCGGGAGTCGCTCGAGCAATTGCGCTCGCGTGATTTCCTGTCGCCGCCACTGATCGAAAAGTGGCTGCTGCGCCGCGGCCACCATGCTCCAGCCGAGAGCGACTTGCTCGCCACTTTGGCGAAAGTGCTCCAGCGCACGCCAGGTCTGCTGGTTATCGGCCGTTGCCCTTTTCGTCAGGCAAACATAAATCACGTCCGCCTGGCGCATTCGTGCGACCCATGGGTCGTCCGGCGAGGGCCGCGGCGGAGCTTCGCCGGTGGCGAACTTGGGCAATGGGGGTTTTGTCGTTCCGCAACCGGTCGTTAGGGCGACGGCCAAAAGCAGCATCCAGCGCTTCACGCTTCGCGCTGGCGACTCTCCGCCGGAGAAAGTAGAGCCGGTCGTCGCGCCACTGATGCCAGCCGAAAACTTTGCCAACTTCGCCAGCCAGCCGCCACAATTTGGAAACCGATGCCAAGCGTTCGTTGCCACGTCACTCCGGAGACTTTTTGCTGGCCGGCGAGGCGGCGACGCTCGCTCACGGGGATTTCGCAAATCGTCGCGCCCAATTTCGCGGCGGCGATCTGCGCTTCGATTGTCCATCCAAAGGTCATTTCCTGCGGGTCAATCTTCTCAAAGAGTCGCCGACTGACGAGACGCATCGGGCCAAGATCGCTGAACATTTTTCCACTCAGTAAACCGGCCCAAACTCCGAGGCCGGCATTCGCGATTACATGTCGCAAGGTCATTGCGCGCCAGTTCCGCCAGCGGAGGGTTCGGCTGCCGAGGACGAAATCGTAGCCTTGTTCGAAGCGGTTCCTCAGGCCGCCAATGTCGCGCGGATCGGTGGCGCCGTCGCCCGCACAAAAAATGTAAGCCCGCACGGAGGGAAAAAGTTTATTGGTCAGGCCAATCGCTGCCTGGCAACCGTGGCCATAACCGCGGCTTTCGACCTCGGCGACAAGCACCGGACGCTGGCGCGCAATTTCCGCCGTCCGATCACTCGACCCGTTCACACCAACTGCGATGACGCATTTCTCAGGATCGACCGTGTCGAGAAATTCATCGAGCACCTGTCCGATACAGGCCGCCTCGTCGCAGGCTGGAATAATGAGCGCGAATTCCGGCCGAGGATTCTGGTCGATCTTCAAGCCCTAAGAGTAGCGCAAGCGCGCGCTATTCCAATCGCGCGGAAGAGCTTTCGCGGGCTAAACTGAGGACGAGCTGGCCAGCGGCGACGAGCTGACCGCGCACACGAGCTTCGACCGAGAACTGCCAAAGATCGCCCACCTGCACTAGCTTTTCGGCGCGAAGCGCGATCTCTTCTTCCGGTCGCACAGCCGCGAGAAATTTCATACCCCGAATCGCCGAGAGCAGAAAAAGTGGTGGTGCATCTTCGGGAAAACCGGAACCCGCCGCGATCCCGGCGGTTTGCGCGAGTGCTTCAGTTAGGATGACGCCCGGCACAAGCGGATTTCGAGGAAAATGACCGAGAAACATCGGGTCATCTTTGGCAAAGAAGGCCGAACAATCAGCTGATTGTCCAGGCTCGCAGGCAAGCAGTTCCCTAACGAATACAAACGGTGGCCTGTGGGGAAGGGAAGCGCTGAGTGAGAAATGACGCAAAGGCTGACTCATCGCTCATCACTCGCTTCTTGCTAGCCGTTAACGAAGTAAACGAATTTCCAACTTCCGTTGACTCGGCGAATACCGGCCCGATAACCGGTATATTGCGACGCTGGCTCGGCAAATTGTGGCGGCGCGACCATGAATTCCCCTTTCGCCACGAAGCGTTCAGAAAGAATTCCATTCAGCTCGACCCAAAGATTGTTTTGATCCCAGTATTGGAAAACGCCGGGCCCGGTTCGATCGTCGGCCGGCGTCGCACCGAGCACATAACCAAAGTCAGACGTCATCATAGAAGCGACCGTGTTCATGTCGCGCGCCTTCACGGCCGCGCGCAATCGACCAAGGAAAGCCTGAAAATCAACGCTGTCCTGTGCCTGCCCAGGGTGTACTTCTGCGGTCTTAGCCGCTTTTTTGGATTCGCTCTTTGGATTCGTCGTTGGGCAGGCTGTCAAAGCCAGCGCTGCGAGCAAAATCAGGCAGTGAGAAGGTCGCACGTTCATGAAGTAGTTGCCGGGCAACTGACAGAAATTAGCCATGCGAGACAAGAGTGCCTTCACGTGGCAGGCGCGGTACTGGCCGCGGACGAAGTCGCTTGATCACGGGGTGCTTGATGAAAACGAAATAAAAGACCTGCATGAGATCGTGCCAACTGGAAGATGGACTCGTTAGGCGAATCGGGCCGGTGCGCAAGGCGCGCAGGATTGCCTCGACTGTCATCTCTGCCGGTCGAGGAATGCTGGTGTAATGATTTCCAAAAGCCTGCAGCCGATGGGCGTCGGAGGTAGCGATAAGTGGCTTGCCATATTCCGCCGCGACCTGGCGAGCCCGGCGGTTGAGATCAAACAAACCCTTGTGAAAATGACAGACTTCGATCGCGTCGAAGCAATCGATGTCTTCCACTAACCGTTCTCCCATCGAAGCGCCGAGAACAAAAAAGGGATGCGGGGCAAAGCAGAAAAGAGAATCGCGCAGGCGGCCCTTGAGCACCCGCAGATCAGCAAAGGTGCGCAAATTCTTGATATCTTCGGGCAGGACGTTGAGCAGGACAACATCCGCTCCCTCAAGACGCATCTCCGCTGCCGGGATGAGAAGGACTCCCATCTCCGCCGCGTCCGCGAAAACTTCCGCGCGATCGAAGACTTTATCGTGCAGCGTAATCGCGAGCGCGCCAAAGCCGAGCTGGCAGGCGCGTTCCAGCAACTGATGCGCGGTGTAATCGAGCCGATCTTTCGGATCGTCGAGAGTATGGATATGCAGATCGAGCTTGATCCATCTCTGCTCTTGCTCGCGTTCCATGTTGGCAGCTTAACCGCAGGTTTCAGGCCCTGCCTGTAACATCTTTTCAACAATACCGCCGCAGGCGCAAACGCGGGCGGACGCTGGCTTGCTTTCCAGCCGCCGTTGTTCAACTTTGCCCACCGCGCTCGGGTGGTGAAATGGCAGACACGTACGTTTGAGGGGCGTATGCCGAAAGGCATGGGGGTTCAAGTCCCCCCCCGAGCACTGGCTTCTTCCGGTCGGTCCTTGCGATATGCGCCATTGTCTTGCGCGTCGCTCGTTGCTAGTCCAAAGGCGTGAAAAGAGCGACGTCATCCGTGCCGGTGGGCGATCAATCGCCTGCGACCGCGCCAGCCGAGCGCGCAGACGAGGTCATGCTCGAGGGTCCGCATTCGCGTTTCGAGGAGCTCTTTACTCTCTTTCGAATCATGGCGGATTTTTTGCGCGGTTTCCGGGTGCTTCATTTTGTCGGCCCTTGCGTGACCGTTTTTGGCTCGGCTCGGATCAAAGCCGACACACCGGAATATCAGCTCGCCCGTGAGATGGGCGCGGGCATCGCCCGACTTGGCTTTACCGTTATGACCGGCGCCGGCCCAGGCCTGATGGAAGCGGCCAATCGCGGCGCGAAAGGAAATCGGCGGTCGTTCAGTCGGTTGCAACATCAGGCTTCCTTTCGAACAGCAGCCTAACGAGTATCTCGATCGCTGCGTTACCCTCAACTATTTCTTCGTACGCAAGACACTGCTCATCAAATATTCCTATGCCTTTGTCGTCATGCCGGGCGGAGCAGGCACGCTCGATGAGTTGTTCGAAGCACTGACCCTCATTCAGACGGGGAAAATTCAGAACTTTCCCATTGTTGTAATGGGCACGGAATACTGGCGAGGATTGGTCAGCCTGCTCGAAAAAATGGCGCAGCTCGGCACGATCAGCGCTCCCGATCTGCAACTCGTTTATGTCACCGACTCCGTCGAAGAAGCGCTCCAACATATCCGGGCAAAAGCAATCGAACCGTTTGGCCTCCGACGGGTCGTCAGACGGCATCTGCCCTGGCTGGGCGAGCGCGGCTTGAGCGTAACGCGGTCATGAGAAGACAGTCACCGCAAACATGGGGTCGGGAATCTCTAGCCTGTTTGCCTAACAATCATCGCTTCCTCATCGGCGTCTCCGCCGGTCGCGATTCGGTGGCACTCCTCCATTGGCTGCTCGATCGAGGCTACAGGCGGTTAATCGTCTGCCACTTCGAACATGGTTTGCGTGGCCGGGCGAGCAAGGCCGATGCCCACTTCGTTAGGCGCCTGGCGCTGCACCACGGTTTGAGTTTTGAACTTGGAGCCGATGAAATTCGACCGCTCGCCAAGAAGAGAAAGCAATCACTCGAAACCGTAGCGCGCGAGGAACGCCTAAAGTTTTTCACGCGCGTGGCACGTCGGCGGCGTTGTTCAGCGATTTTTCTCGCGCATCAGGCCGATGATCAGGTCGAAACTTTCCTGCTCAATCTTTTTCGCGGAGCGGGCGGACGCGGACTCGGAGCGATGCGGCCCCAATCTACGATCGGTTCACTGACCGTCCTGAGGCCGTTCCTCGGCGTCTGGCGAGCGGAAATCGATGCCTACATCCAAAAGTACAACTTAAAATTTCGTGAGGACGCAAGCAATGCGGAGCTTACCGCACGTCGAAACCGCGTACGCCACAAGATCATTCCCTGGTTGGAAAAACAGTTTGGTCGCAGCCTGCGCGGCACCATCTGGCGTGCCGCTACCATTTTGGCAGAGGAGGAAGATTTTCTCGCCTCGTTGATGCCGACCAGCCTAACGACTAACGAAAAGATGCCGGTCGAGGAGCTGAGGAAGTTGACTCCTTCGCTTCAGCGTCGTGCCATTCTTGCCTGGCTGCGAAACCACGGTGTTTCGGAAGCGGGTTTCGAGGTGATCGAGCGGGCAAGAGGCTTGCTTGCCTTCGACGAACCGGCGCGAATGAATCTCGCCCGCGACCGCCACCTGCGCCGACGCGGCGGGCAAATGTTCCTGGAGTAATCGGACTCTTTCCGCTGGACATGGGATATGTTCAGTTGAACTTGTTCCATGTCGAATCCGAGCGAAGCGCGCCCCCTGCCCCAGTCGGTTCATGGACGCGGCGCTTCGCACAATCCGGCCAACCGCTTCGAGCAACTCCACCTCGAGCCCGATCCGGATGACGAGAACGATCCGGATCGGCCTGCACGTCGCACGATTTACCTGCGTGATTTCACCCGCACAATCATCGCACACAACGACAGCCCGGATGTCGGCTTCGAGTCCAGCATCAATCCCTATCGCGGCTGCGAGCACGGTTGCATTTATTGCTACGCGCGACCGACACATGAATATCTCGGCTTCTCCGCCGGACTCGATTTCGAGAGCCGCATTATGGTGAAGGAGAACGCCTCCGAACTTCTCGAGGCCGAACTTTCTTCGCCGCGTTGGAAACCGCAGACGCTCGTGATGAGCGGCGTCACCGATCCCTATCAACCGGTCGAGCGCCGGCTCAAAATCACACGCGGCTGTTTGCAGGTGCTGGCCCGATTTCGCAATCCGGTCGGAATCATCACCAAGAATCAGCTCGTGACGCGCGATCTCGATTTGTTAGGCGAACTGGCAGCGCACGGCGCCGCGGCGGTCAACATCTCGATCACGTCGCTCGATTCCAAATTGCAGCGCGTGCTGGAGCCGCGCACTTCCACTCCTCGCGCCAGGCTCGATGCTATCAGGCGGTTGCTGATCGCCGGCATTCCCGTTGGAGTCATGACCGCACCGATCATCCCCGGAATAAACGACCACGAAATCCCGACGATTCTGGAAGCAGCGGCGGAAGCGGGAGCGCGCTTCGCCGGTTACACGGTTGTCAGGCTGCCGTATGCTGTCGCGCCGCTTTTCGAGCGTTGGCTGGAAGAGCATTTCCCGGATCGAAAAGAGAAGGTGCTCGGGCGCATCCGGCAGTTGCGCGGAGGCGACCGCCTGAATGACCCGCGTTTCAAGTCGCGGATGCGAGGCGAAGGAATCTTCGCGGAACAGATTCGCGATTTGTTTACCGTCGGTTGCAAGCGCGCGGGAATGGGTGAGCGACCGAAACTTTCCACCGAGGCGTTTCGGCGACCCAAGGAACAGTTGACCTTGTTCTGAGAAGTCGCGCCGACTTGCAGATGCCTCCGACTTCTCCCAGGCCACTGCTCGATTCCCTCTCAAGTTTCCGAGTAAAGATGCCTAACGACGGCCAATTCTTCGGCAAGCGGACTGGCATCGTAACCTTTCTTAGCGCCTCCACGATGGCCGCGGAATCGACAGAAACGGCACACGCTTCCCTCGGAAAGGAAACTGCCTGTTACTGTACCTCGCAGCTAGCGGAAACGGTCTTTACGCAGAAACCTACCCAGTCGAACTTGAGACATGCAGTGCCGGATGCTTTTCCTTGTTGCGAGCGTCGGGTTCATTGTCGGGCTTTTGGGACCGACGGCTCAGGCCCAAACGCCTACTCCAACCCCGACCATCACGGTCACACCGACAGCGACCCCGACCCCAACTGCTTCCGGTAGTCCAACGCCGACTCCTTCGATCACGCCCACTCCCAGCGTCCCGCCGACGCCGAGTATTCCGCCGACTCCTTCGATCACACCCACTCCCAGCATTACGCCGACGCCGAGCATTGCACCGTCGAATACGCCAACGCCAACTCCCACCCCAAGCGGCGATACATTGCTCAACCTTTCCACTCGAGGGCGCGCCGAGACGGGCGATAACGTTCTCATTGGTGGTTTCATTCTCGGAGGTGGAACCACCAACAAGAACATCATCGTTAGGGCACTGGGGCCGTCGTTAGGTGTATTTAGCGTTACTCCGTTGCTCGACCCAAGCCTCGAGCTCTTTAGTTCCACGGGACAACTGATCGGCAGCAATGATAACTGGCAGGACGATCCGAACTTCCAGCAGGTAATCGACGCTGGACTCGCACCCACCGATTCTCACGAATCAGCTCTTTTTGAGTCGCTCGCTCCGGGCGCTTACACGGTGGTGGTGACGGGTGTGGATGGAACTCAAAACATCGCGCTCGTCGAAATCTACGACCTCGACTCGCTTAACGTACCGCAGTTGCTCAACATCTCTACGCGCGGCTTCGTCGATACTGGCAATGCCGTCATGATCGCGGGTGTAATTGTTGGCGGCACAACTGGGCAGACGATTGTTGTTCGTGGCCTCGGCCCATCGCTTGCGACCTCCGTCGGCAGCCCGCTTGCGAATCCGATGCTAACAATTGTGAGCAGCTTGGGCGTTGTGCTGGCAACAAATGACGATTGGCAGACGGACCCTAACGCAAATGCCATCATCGGCCTGGGTCTGGCGCCGACGAACACCTTCGAATCAGCGACGATGATTTCCCTCCTGCCAGGGGCTTACACCGCCATCCTTTCCGGCGTAAACGGCGGCACCGGCATCGGCTTGGTCGAGATTTATAACGTGACAAATCAGTAGCCGCGTTTGCGCGGCCAGGTACCATTCTTGTTATGGGATTCGACCAATATCACGAGCCGCCTAACGAACTGCCGCAGAAGACCCGCACCTTTGCGCGCATGATCCTCTCCGTAATCGAGGAGGCGCAGGCGATCGATTGGTACGAGCAGCGCATGGCCGTCGAGAAAGACAAACAAGCCAAAGCCATCATGAAGAACGCGCAGAAGGAGGAGTTCAAACATTTCGGAATGGATCTGGAGTTTCTTCTTCGGCAGAAACCGGAGTGGCGTGAAATTCTGAAAGGCATTCTCTTCACCGAAGGCGATATCGTGAAGGAAGGCGAGGAAGCCGAAGAGAAAACCGGGTAGGCCGAGCCTGCTCGGGTGGTTGTTCTGATAATTGCTAAAAACCTGCGTGTAGCTTCGAATTTGGAAGGCTGGAAACTATCCTCCCCCGGCTACCTGCAGGATCTCAATCCGATCGTCTTCGGATAGTTTTTCGTTAGGCCAATCCCGTCGTCGCAGCGCGGTGCCGTTGCGTTCCACCAGAATTGTCTCGAGCGGCAAATTTCGAGCTTGAATCAGATCGGCAATCGTTAGTCCAGGTGCGCAATCGATTGACTCGCCATTAAGAAAAATGCTCATTGCTCCAGAAGCACCTGATCCCAATCCTTCCAGACCGGCTCAAAGCCTCGCTCGCGCAACGCGTCCGCCACTTCGGCCGGAGAACGCACATCACTGATCTCAAATTGTCCGGTAGCGAGCGCATCGACCCCGGCATCGGGCGCAAGAACCCGCCCGCGCACCGTTCGATGCACCGCATGCCGTCCTTGTCCCGTGTACCCACCTGGCTCGGTATGGCTTCCGGAACTCATCAGGGTCACGCCTAACGGCAGCAGCGCATCGCGCAAGGCCGGCGGCTCCCGGGTGCTGAGAACAATTCCAACCTGCGGAAAACAAATTCGAAAAGCACAAATGAGCTGCGCAAGTTCGCGATCGCCTAACGAATATGGTGGAACGAATTCTCCGGCCGCCGGACGCAAGCGCGGCAGGCTAACCGTCAGCTCCGATTGCCAGCAACGCTTAAGCAAATATTCGAGATGCGCCGCAAGCGCTCGTGTTTCTGCGCGCCAAGGGGCGAGCCCAAACAAGGCGCCAATTCCGATCCGTCGAAAACCGGCCGCGTAGCCGCGTTCCGGGCACTCGAGTCGCCAATCAAAATCGCGCTTCGGCCCCGAAGTGTGCATCTCCGCAAAGACGCTGCGACTGTAGGTCTCCTGATAAACCACCAAACCCTCTGCGCCCGCTTCAATCAGCGGCTCATATTGAGCCGTCGTCATCGGCCCGAGCTCAATCGCGATCGACGAAAAAAGCGGGCGCAACGCGCGAATACAGTCGGCGAGATAACTTTCGCTGACGAATTTCGGATGTTCCCCTGCTACGAGCAGCACATGACGAAAGCCCTGAGCGGCAAGACACCGTGCTTCGGTAACTACCTGCTCGACCGTGAGAGTGACGCGCAGGATTGGATTATCGCGCGAAAAGCCGCAGTAGCGACAGTTGTTGATGCATTCGTTGCTCAAATAAAGCGGAGCAAACATACGCATCGTCTTTCCGAAATTTTGTCGAGTGAGCGCGCGCGCCTCCTGCGCCATACGTTCGAATTCGCTATCGTCGTTAGGCTCGATCAGTCTGGCAAAGCGACGGAGGAGGGGCGACTCCGCACGCGGCAGTTGATCAAGAATTGTGGCAAAAGGCATCCCGACAACTTCACGTTTCGCGCCGGAATCGCAATTCGTCTGACGGCGGCCTAGGCTATTGGAGCGTGAGCAAACCCAACTTCATCCCCTTGCCGCCGCGAGAATCCCCCACCGATGACGAGGTGCTGACGCGGGCGCAAGAATTTCATACCTGGATGTCGCGGCGTCGGACAGTACGTCATTTCTCTGACCGGGCGGTTGTGCGAGAAGTGATTGAGAATTGCCTGCGCACGGCTGGCACCGCGCCTAACGGAGCCAATTTGCAGCCCTGGCATTTCGTGGCGGTGAGCGATCCAGCGCTCAAGCGCAAAATTCGTCTCGCCGCCGAAGCAGAGGAGCGCGAATTCTATGAACATCGCGCCCCTAACGAATGGCTCGAAGCGCTTGCTGCACTTGGTACCGACGCAAACAAACCTTTCCTCGAAGTCGCGCCGTGGCTCATCGCAATCTTCGCGCAGCCGTATCGGCTCTTACCGGATGGACGAAAGTTGAAGCATTACTACGCGATGGAATCGGTCGGAATCGCGACCGGTTTTTTGGTCGCGGCGATTCATCAGGCAGGACTCGTTTCGCTTACGCACACGCCAAGCCCTATGGGATTTCTAAACAAGCTGCTGGGGCGACCGGCGCACGAGAGGCCATTTTTGCTTCTCGTCGTCGGTCATCCGGCCACCGAGGCAATGGTGCCCGATGTTCAACGCAAGCCGCTAGAGGAAATCAGCACGTTTCTATAGCGGCGGAAAGGCACCGCTCCAGAACGCCGTTGCTCAAACACTGTTCGACAGCGCGCGGTTGCTCCAGGCGTCCCACTTCGCTGAGGCAGCCGTTTTCAAAACGCGAAACGCAAACCGGAACGCACCATTCCAAAATCGTCCCGGTTTCCGGTTAGAACATTCCAATCGAAATCACTAATCACGCCAAAGTTGGGCGTAATTCGCACCTCGAAACCGCCCCCGAACTGGCCCATTCCTTCCGTATCCTGGTGATGAACGTGATCTTCTCGATCGACCAAATCTTCCACGTCGTTTGAGCGAAAGATCACACCGCCACCAGCGTAAACGTACGGCGCAAAGCGAGTTCCGGGGATTGGATAGCGAAAGATCAGGTTGCCTGAGGCCTGCCCAACAGCGTCGTCCGCGGCCAGGCCGTAACCTTCGACACCGATTCCAAAGTAACGGCCAAAGATGTAGTTGGCGTCCATTCCACCACCCCACGCATGATCGACGCCGAGAAAGCGATCGCTTTGATACGGACGCGAAGTAAATGCGTAGGCTCCGAAGAGATCAAAGTTCCATTCCTGATCGCGATACCACTGCGCCTGCGGCTGATAAGTCTGTTGTTGCGGTTCCACCGGACCGGCGTAGCCGACGGCAGACACGAGAGTGGTTAAGGCAAAAATGCCAACGAAATTCTTCTTCATTCCTTCTCCTTGTTTGGTGTTCCCGTGCTCGCGCAGGAGTTACCCATTTAGGCGCTGCTTAGGCGGCTAACGCAGGCAGACATTCCTGGGATGCCGTCACCTTGGATAGGAAGACAACCAGCAGGCACGCTGGTTACAACCCGGTCCGAACTCGCTCGGCCTCAGCCCTTCAGCTCGGAGCCCGTGTTCGCATCGGTCACGATAAATCTCTCGTGATGAAAGGTTGGATCGCCGCGGAACATCAGTCGACCAGCATACCGGCGCTCCAATTCAACGAGCAATTCCTCGTCTTCCTCCTTCAGTCGCTTGAGAACATCCGGATTAAGGATGACGCGAATATCGTGAATCGTGTCCTGGTATTTCCGCATCACGGTATTGAGCGCGCGATGCAATTCCACACTCGTGCTCATGGTCGTCTTCACCATGCCGCGGCCTTCGCAATACGGACAGTTTTGGTAAATCGAATCGCTCAGGCTTTCCTGCGCGCGCTGCCGCGTCATTTCGATCAAGCCTAACGACGAGATCGGCAAAACATGCGTTTTAGCCTTGTCACGCTTCAGCCGTTCGCGCATTCGCTGATAAACCAGTTGCTGATCCTTGCGGTTCTTCATGTCGATGAAGTCACCGATAATGAGTCCACCGATGTTGCGCAGACGAAGCTGGCGCGCGATTTCTTCTGCGGCTTCCAGATTGGTTTGCAGAATCGTCTTCTCCACATCGCGGCCGCCTTTGTTACGTCCAGTGTTTACATCCACGGCGACGAGCGCTTCGGTCTCGTCGATCACGATGTAGCCACCGCACTTGAGCCAGACCTGGCGATGAAAAGCGTCGTCGATTTGCTTCTGCACCCCGAAGGTTTCGAAAATCGGCGCGGCGCCGTCGTAAAACTTGATCCGGTTCCTGGCCCGTCGCGAAATTAGCCCGACCATGTCGACCATGCGATCGACTTCCGCGCGATCGTCACATACGACCTCATCGATTTCGTCGGTCAGAAAATCGCGCACCGTCCGCTCGACCAGATCCGGCTCCTGGAAAACGCACGCCGGTGCGGGAAGGTCGCGAATTTGCTGTTCAATGCGCGCCCATTGCTCGAGGAGATAATGCAGGTCACGCACGAAATAGCGGGCCCGTTGGCCTTCGCCGACCGTGCGAATGATGACGCCGAGACTATCCGGAATATCGAGCTCACGCAAAATTTTGCGGAGCCGCGCGCGTTCTTTTGGATCCTCGATTTTGCGCGAAATGCCGCTGCGATCGCTGAATGGCATGAGCACCAGATATCGGCCGGCAAAGCTAAGATTGGTCGAAACGCGCGGCCCTTTACTTCCAATCGGACCCTTCGTCACCTGGACGATGACCTCGGAGCCGACTGGGTAAACGCTTGGAATATCCTTGGCCGTTAACCGTTTCTTTGACTGTTTCCGTCCAGCTCGCTCAATTTCTTCGACGCCGCTATCGAGGGCGGCGGGAATGGCGTCCCAAAAGTGGAGAAAGGCATTTTTCTCCAGGCCGATATCGACAAACATCGCCTTGAGACCGGGCTCAATGTTCTTTACCCGGCCCTTGTAAACGCAGCCGGCGATATTACGGGATCTTTCGCGTTCGACGTTATATTCTTCAAGCTGGCCATCTTCGAGGAGCGCAACGCGGCGCTCGAGTTTCTCGATGCTGATGATGAGCTTGTTGCCGGTCTTGCGACGCAGGCCAAGCATCCGTTTCACTTTTTCTATCATAGGGCGGCAAAGTTTTGGAAGTCAGCGCGGTTGGTCCGTGGTTGAACTTCATGGTTAAATTCTAAATTGCTGGGCGTGCGCGTCGGGCCGACGTTGGAGTGGGAGCGGGAGCGGACGGACGCGGGTGCAGGTTAAACATCCGCTCAAACAAGCCGCGCGGACGCGGGGTGGGAGTCGCGGCAGGAATCGCGCGCAAAGTCCGCTTCGCCTGCGACGCGTTTTGCACACGTCCTCGGGCGTCGGCTTCGGGTTCGACATCAGGAGCGTCGCCTGATTTGGCCATGACCGCGGCTTCGGCGGGCTGTGCAGGATTGCCGTTCGCATCTTCTTCATCGGAACCCGGCTTGGCCAAAGGATCGTCTTTGTATTTGACTGCCACGATCTGGTCGAAGGGCTTATCCTTGTGCGCAGGGGCAAGCCAGGCGAGCTGTGGTTCGTATTTCCCTTCGTCCATCCCTATGACACGCTCCAGAATGCGGTCGGCGATTGGGGCTGCGACTGAACCACCGTGCCCAAAGGCGCCCTGCACCATGACTACGACCGCGTATTTCGGATGATTGTAAGGCGCGAAGCAGCAGAACCAGGCGACGTTATCTTTTTTGCCATTTAGCATGGCCTGCGCGGTTCCAGTTTTGCCGGCCACCTCCACCTTCTCCATGCGGGCGGCGTGGCCGGTGCCTCCATCCTCGTTGACCACTTTCCAAAAGCCGCGCCTGACGGTTTCAATCTGGTCGGGCATCAACTCACTGCGAAAATCGGCGTGCAGCTTGGGGGTTTGTGGGACGGCAATCTTGCCATCTGCGCCGAGCAGCGGGGAACCATCCTGGTTGAGCACGCGGTCGACCAGGCGTGGGTAATAGGAAATCCCACCGTTGGCGATGGTGGAATAGGCCATGGCCATTTGCAGGGGTGTGGCGAGGTCGTAGCCCTGGCCGATGGAAACGTTCGCGGTATAAGCTGAGGACCACCTTTCGTTAGGATGGGTAATGCGCATCCAGTCGGGCCCCGGCAAAACGCCGGACGATTCACCCGTAATTTCGAGCCCGGTAGGTTTGCCCAAGCCAAGGGCGTCGCCGGTCGCGTCGATCGAGTCGATCCCGGCGGCGTTGCCAAATTGGTAAAAGAACGCGTTACACGAAACCTTGATTGCGTCGCTAAGGGTTAACGTTCCGTGCGACCCGCCCTTCTCGTTAATCCAGCATTGAAAATAATGGTCACCGTAGGAGACGCCGCCAGTGCACGTAAATTTCTGCTTCCCGATCCCTTTGCGCATGCCTGCGAGCGAAGTTATGAGCTTGAATGTCGAGCCGGGCGGAAAAGCACTGACCGCACGGTTGATCAGTGGGTGCGCTTCGTCGTCCCGCAGCGCTTTCCAATCCTTCGACTTAATGCTTGGAATGAAAGTATTCGGATCGAATGACGGCACCGAAGCCATGGCGAGGACATTGCCATTGTTTGGATCGACCACCACCGCCGCGCCACGACCGACTACGCGCAAAGCTTCGTCCGCGATCGCTTGAATGCGGGCGTCGATCGTTAGGTAAACATTCGCGCCCTGCTTGGGCGGTTCTTCCCTAACGACTCCGTCGATCGCACCTTTGGCGTTGCGGCGCATGACGCGGATGCCTGGCTGGCCGCGCAAGTACTCATCCATCGTTTTCTCGACGTTGGATTTTCCGTCCACATCGCCCTGGTAAAAGGTGTATTTTTTGGCTTCCTCGGCGTTGGTATCGTCCGGAGCACCGACGTAGCCTAACAAGTGTGAAGCGAGCGCACCGTAAATGTAGGAGCGCACCGGCTTGATCACGATATCAACTCCCGGCAGCCCGACATCGTGCTCGGAAAACTTCGCCATCGTCGTGAAGTCGATGTCCTTGATGTAGGAGTAAGGCACTTCCGTATTATTGCGATAATGGCGCTGGAGTTGGTTGGAGTTGTAGTCGCGCGCGAGATCGAGATCTTCCAACCGCGGCACAATGCCGTCGTTAACGATTTTCACGATGTCGGGCTCTTTCATGTCCTTCTGCATCCCGCTGATTGTCGCGCGATACTGCGTCTCGGGCGGACGTCCGTAGCGGTCCCGATAGCCCTTCACCATTTCCGGCAAATAAAAATCGACTTCGTAGCTGGCGCGATTTTGCACCAGGGCGACCCCGTTGCGATCGCGAATCTCACCGCGAATCGATGGAATGCGCACAGTCGCTTCTGAACTGCCTTGCACGCGCGCCGTCCATTCGTTACCGCGGGCAACCTGCACCCACCAAAGCCGCGCGATGATCGCACCGAGCCCAAAAAGCATGCAGAGCCCGAGAAATTGAATGCGCAATGTCGGCCTAGCGCGGCGCGTATTCATTGAAAGTGCCCTCCCGCGGAACGTATGGGTTATTCGTCAGGCGCGAGACCCAGTGCAGCGTCCAGAAAACGAGCGGCGCCATCAGCATGGCAAGCAGGCCGGGACCGCCGATCTGCCACCAAACTTCTCGATTAAAGAGGATCGAGCCACGCCGAAAAGAAATCATGAGATATTGGGTGAGAAGAATGGCCGAGGTGCAGATGCCGCTAAGAACACAATGCACTTCCCAACGACCCCGATTAAACAAGGGCTTAAGACCGTGCATGATGGCGGCCAGCACCGCGTAGAGCAGTATCGACCAACCGAAGGAGATTTCAACGTGAGCGGCATCGAGCACTTGCACTGTCATTGCATCCCACAAAAACCCAGCGACAAACGCAAGCGCGAGCATGAGGGGAAAGGGCAAAGCCATCGCGCCGTAGAAAACGATTACGGGCACAATGTAGACGTGAGCGTTGAACATCCAATCGAGCGGCGGGATGAAGATTTCGGCCATCTGACCGAGGAACACCAGCACGACAAGAACGACGAAGAGAATCATGAGAAAAAGGACGAAATCGAACGCCGGGATAACGCCGTGGCGAGCCGAGCGCGCCCGGGCGTTGTAACAATGACCAAGGCCGGATGACAGAAGTTCAACCGACGCGCATTCTTTTTTCGACTATGAGTATTCGTGATTGTTTCGGGCTTCGTCATTTGCTGCCGATAACAACAAAGACATCCTCCAGCTTCGCCAAATCTACCGCTGGCGCGAGCTTTGCCTGACTATCAAGCGCACGCACTTTGAAGCTGTGCACCGTTCCAATGAAAAGCCCGGAAGGAAAGACGCCGCCTACACCCGACGTATAAACCTTCTGCCCCGGCTTCAGTTCAGCCCGTTTTGAGAGGTAGTTGAGATCAAGCATCGGCGTAAGACTGCCTTCGACACGTTCTCCGGTTACGATTCCCTGTTCGCGCGTGCCTTCAACGCTTGCAGCCACCCGGCAATTTTCGTCCGAGACCAGGAGAACGACAGTCACGCTCTCGCTTACCGTCGTAGTGCGGCCGACGAGACCTTCATCGGTCAGGACCGGCATCTCCGGCTGGATACCATCTTCCGATCCACGATTGATCGTGACCGTACGCCACCAAGTCGACGAATCGCGCGAAGTGATTTCTGCCGGTACAAGGCGAAAAAGCGAACGCTGTCGGTAATTGAGCGCGTGCCGGAGGCGATTTACCTCGTGCTGAACGTCGCGCAAAGCTTCGTTCGTCGCCTTTAACGAGCGGTTCTCGACGCGCAAAGCGGCGTTTTCTTTTTCCAAATCGTCGAGCGACTTCAAGCCGGCGCGCACCGAAGTGATCTGACGCTCGAGACCGGAACCAGTCTTGAGAAAAGGCGAAATGACTTGGAAGAAGGTCGCCTGAATCATGCGCGTCGCTTGTGGCCCGATGCTGAGCAATGCCAGCAATGCCGCGGCGAAAATTACGATCGCGACGATGCTGCTACGGCGCATGGCATTGTCGGTTCAAAGCACTGCCGCGCCGGACTAGCGCCGATTCACCAAAGGCGATTGGCAGTCGGCAATGGGCAATCTGCAATGCCATCACTGTCGCCACTGGCGATCGGCGGTCGCGACCTGACGGAGAAACTTGATCTCGTTCAAGCACTTGCCCGTGCCCTCCGCGACTGCACTCAAAGGATCTTCCGCCACATGCACCGGGAGCCCGGTCTCCTCACTCAGAAGACGATCGAAGCCGCGTAACAACGCTCCGCCGCCGGCGAGGACGAGTCCACGATCGACCAAGTCGGCTGAGAGTTCGGGCGGACAGCGTTCGAGCGTGATGCGCACGGAATCGACAATCGTCGAGATCGGTTCGAGCAATGCTTCGCGCACTTCCTGCGAGGTGATCGTCAGGGTCTTGGGCAGGCCGGCGACAAGATCGCGACCCTTTACTTCCACGCTCGTCTCCTTGTCGCTTGGATAGGCGGAACCGATACGGATCTTAATCTCCTCTGCTGTGCGCTCGCCGATCATGAGGTTATAGGCGCGCTTCATGTATTGCACGATCGCTTCGTCTAATTCGTCACCCGCTACCCGCACGCTCCGGCTGAAGACGATTCCGGAGAGCGAGATCAGCGCGACCTCTGTAGTGCCCCCGCCGATGTCGATGATCATGTTGCCGGCCGGGTCCTGGACCGGAAGCCCAACGCCAATCGCAGCGGCCATCGGTTCCTCGATGAGATAAACCTCGCGCGCGCCGGCGTGCGTCGCCGATTCGCGCACGGCCCGTTTTTCCACTTCCGTAATTCCCGAGGGAACGGCAATCACGACCCGCGGTCGCGCCCGGACCCGGCTATTGTGCACCTTGGTAATGAAATGCCGCAGCATTGCTTCGGTCACCTCGAAGTCGGCAATGACGCCATCCTTGAGAGGGCGCACTGCAACGATGTTTGCCGGCGTGCGACCAAGCATGCGTTTCGCCTCGTCACCAACTGCGAGTACCTTGGAAGTGCCAGCCTGCACCGCCACCACTGATGGCTCGCGCAAGACGATGCCCTGGTCCTTAACGTAGACCAGCGTGTTTGCGGTCCCGAGATCGATGCCAATGTCGTTGGAGAACCAACCGAAAAGTCTGTTTAACATGAGAGAAAGCTTGGAATTGCGTCAACGCCGGCCGACCCCATAAAGCGAAAGCTGTGCCGCACGTCCGGTCAGGCGAAAAACGATGTATCTTGGAACGGCCCAACCGCGCGTCAAGGGATTTGGCTCGGCGGATTGCGGAAAGGGGCTTGCCAAATGAAACTCAAGACATCATTTCGCACACGTCACTGCGCCTCTTACTTTGAAGATTCTTGTTGCTCCATCCATTCTCGCGGCCGACTTCGGCCATCTCGCCGACGAGTTGCATCGCGTCGTTGAAGCGGGTGCTGACTGGCTTCATCTCGACATCATGGATGGCCAGTTTGTCGATAACATTTCCTTCGGTCCTGCGATCGTGAAGCTGGTGCGCGGCCTAACGAATCTACCTCTCGATGTTCATCTCATGATAGAAAGGGCCGACCATTATGTGCCCCGCTTCGCCGAATACGGCGCCAGTTCGATCACGGTCCACGTCGAACCGGAAGCGAAACATGACGTCGCCGCGAGCTTGAGACTAATTCGCGGGTGCGGTTGTCGGGCCGGCATAACGCTGAACCCGGCGACGTCTTTCGGCTCGGTCGTGCCACACTTGCCCAACGTCGACCTGCTTCTCATCATGACAGTCCATCCCGGCTTTGGAGGTCAATCATTCCAACCGGAGATGATGGAGAAAGTGCGGCGGGCGCGCGAGCTGCGAGAGTCGTTAGGCTTGAACTACGACATTGAAGTTGATGGCGGAATCAACCACGAAACAGCGAAACTTTCGATCGAGAACGGAGCCAACGTCATGGTAGCGGGGACGGCGATTTTCAAGACGGATGATTACGCAGCCGCGATCCGATCGCTGCGCTAAGACTCAATTTATGAACGAGGATAACCTGGAACTGAACGCGGTCGAAAATCATGACGGCATCCTTACGATCCGCGGCGGCGGCGGGCGACGCGACTGGAACGGCATCCATTACAAGCAAGGCATGTCGGGCAAAAATGTCGGAACGACCGGACTCTCGGCCAACATTGCCACCATTCCGCCGGGCGGGGTAGCGTACGCGCACATTCACGTCGGCTTCGAAGTCATCCTTTACATCCTGGAAGGCAAGGTTCGACACGAATTTGGACCTGGCCTAACGAAAACAATCGAGAACGCAGCTGGCGACTTCATCTACATCAAACCGGGGGTACCGCACGAAGTTTACAACATCAGCGAGACCGAGCCGGTCGTCGCGTTTGTGGCGCGCTCTTCCGCTTCGGAGTGGGACGAGATCATCCCCTACGACCGAACAAAGAAAACCCTTCCAGCCTAACGAACGGCGTTCATCCCAATATTCATAACTGCCCGGCATAACGAATGCTGATTTGCAGGTATGGCCACGTTCTTTCTGTTCGGGATCCTGGTTGGCCTTTCCGTGCTAATGAGCCTGCTGCTGGTTTGCGGCGATGCATCGATCATGCGTCGTCTCCTGCCGCGGAAGTTCACTCCCGGAGTGCCAATCATTTATCGCTTGCAGGCGATGTCGGAGCACCCTGTTCATGATGCCTGCCAGGTTTATCCGGCGGAAAAGGGCGAGTCCTACTACTACGTGAGGAAGAAATATTGGCGGGTAGAAAAGGTCTTACAGGACGGCTGGATCGTGGCACGCACCGCGCTTATGGAGCAGCACTACCTTCGACGCGACGACCCAAACCTGCGCAAGGCCAGCCTGATCGAGCGCCTGCGATATGCCTCTCGATTTCCCTATGCCTAGGAATGAGCAGAATCGTTAGTTACCGCTCAGGTTATAGATTTCCAGCAAGCCAGTTCCCGCCGCGCCATGTGCATCCGAGAGAAGAGCGGTATAATTTCCGGGCGGAAGCGTGACGAGAATCGCAGCTTCGAGCGGGTTGGATAAGGCGAGGCCGGCCGCCGTAATCTGGGCCCCTTGCGAATCCTGCCAGTTGTCGTTGGCAAAAATGGTCACGCCATCGGGGTCCACGAGGGTAAGAGTCGGGTCCGGCAAGGAGTCGTCGATCGCGCCCGGCCCGGTGCCAAATGAAGGGCCGAGACCGCGGAGGACGAGAGTCTGGGAATCGGTTCCACCAATGATGGTGCCTGAGATCATCATACCTTCGCCTGCGTCCACCTTTCCGCGTGTCGAGAGGTTAAGCAGGTGCGGTACGTGCGTGCCATCGAGGTCATAGACTTCGACCAAGGCGATATTTTGTGGACCATCCACTCCGCTGACGATCGCGGTATAAGCACCTGAGGCGAGATTGACGATTAAAGCCGATTCTCGCGAATCGTTAGGCGCAAGCTGCGTGGCAATGATGTCTTGTGCCTGACTTCCATCCATCCAGTTGTCATTCGCCCCCAAGACGTGCCCGGTCGAATCGACCAGCTGCAAACTCGGATCGGCCAAAGCGCCGCTGACTCCAGCCACGCCTAACGACGGGCCCAATGCCCTAACGATTACACGTTTTGTCGACGGACTCGGACCAACAATGAAACCGCCGATCAGGACGTCATCACCGCTGCCCGCATGCGCCCGGGTGGAGAGGTTGAGAAGGCCGTTCGGGCTCGCCACGGGAGTCGCGCTCGGTGTGGGTGTAGGCGTCGCAGTGGGAGTGGCGCTTGGCGTCGGAGTGGGAGTCGGCGTGATTGTCGGTGTCGCGGTCGGACTTGGGGTCGGCGTCGGTGTGGGCAATGGCATGGCAAATCCATCACTTAGAAATGCGAGCGCCTGGCGTTTTATCTTGGACCAATAAGCAAAGGAATGCAGGTCTCCAGCGAGAGTGCGCGTGAGGTAATTGTGGGCTCCAACCGCGCCGAGACGTGCGAGCATGTCGGCCGGCTGAACCGCCGGCATCGAATCTTCCGCACTGCCAACCAGAAACAGAGGCGTGACACTCGAATCCACGATCCACGCCGGCGACGCCGCCTGCAACGCGACCGTGTCGGTTTGATCGACGCCCACGTAGTTGGTCACCGCGCCAATGAAAGCACTAATGTTTAGATCCGGCCGAAAGTCCGTGAAGTCGTAGGCTCCCGAAAGACAGACCGCGACGTCCAGGCGATCGTTGCCTAATGTTCCGGTCGCCGCGGCCCATGCCGCGTGCGTGCCGCCGGCCGACCCACCAACCGCTCCCACCTTTCCATTGCACCGAGCATCGTTGCGCGCGGCTGCCACTGCCAGATGCACGTCGTCGTATTGATCGGGAAACCGCCCGGACGATGTCTGCCCGGGAATCGACCCGGGAGGAGCGAGACGGTATTCAATTGCGAAGGCAAGGTAACCGGCGTCGGCCAAATCCTGCGCGCATTGACCGACGTTAGTGTCCTCGGGATCGCCCCCGACAAAACGTCCGCCGTGAATCACAAGCACGGCCGGCCAAGGACCAGGCTGTGTGGGGGCTGTAACGGTCCAGGTCAGCGGTGTGCCGTCGTCGGCGATTGCATAAACCTCCTGTGCAGCCGCTGGCTTGGCGTCGCCTAGCAACACCATCACGGCCAGGGTAATCAGCGAAAAAGACAAAAAATCTCTCATCAGAGGCGTCCTTGGTAGCAGAAAAGCGTCGTTTCGGCTACTCCCTTCTGGTAAAGAACCCGGTACCCGTGGTCGGCTGGCGCTGGTAAAACTGTCGGCTCCGGCTTAGAAATGGCGGCGTGAATCATCCACCCCGCCATCTTCATTTTCTTGGAGTTTGCGGAACGGCGATGGGCTCGGTTGCGGCGGCGTTGCGTGATCGCGGCGCCATCGTGACCGGATCGGACGAGCGCGTTTACCCACCGATGTCCGACTTCTTGCGCGAGCGAGGAATCACTTTGACGGAGCCCTATCGCGCGGAAAACCTGCCTGAGGAGCCCGATCTGGTGGTCGTGATCGGCAATGCGATCAAACGAGGCAATCCGGAAGTGGAGGCAGTTCTCAATCGCAGGCTTTACTACCTGTCGCTCCCCGAAGTACTGAAGGAATTCTTTCTCCGCGGCCGGCATAACCTTGTCGTCACCGGCACCCATGGAAAAACAACCACCACCGCGCTTCTCACCTGGATGCTGACAGTAGGCGAGCTGGACCCGAGCTATGTCGTCGGAGGATTGCCGCGTAATCTTGGCCAAGGCGCGCGCTTCAACGATTCGAAGCATTTTGTCATCGAAGGCGATGAATACGACACCGCTTTCTTCGACAAACGCTCCAAATTCATTCACTACCTCCCGGAGTTGCTGGTAATCAACAACATTGAGTTTGATCACGCCGATATTTTTCCCGACCTGGCTGCGATTAAATCAACCTTCCGGCGCGCAATCAACATCGTGCCCCAAGGCGGAATGATCTTGCTCAACGGCGACGATCCAAACTGCGTGGAAGTAGCGAGCGATTCCCTGGCGCCGATCGTCGAGGTGGGATTTTCAGAAAATTGTGCGGAGCGGATTCGTGAGGTTAGTTACTCTGCGAACGGTTCTCGCTTTTCGTTAGGCGAGGTCACTTACGAGTCTCCGCTCATTGGCGAATTCAACGTGCGAAACGCCGCCATGGCGGCAGTTGCGGCCCGCTTCTACGGCGTTGCTCCGGAAGTGATCCAAACAGCCCTAACGACTTTCGAAGGCATCGCCCGCCGACAGGAAGTGCGCGGCGTGGAGCGCGGTGTGACCGTGATTGACGACTTCGGGCATCATCCCACCGCCATTCGCGAGACCCTCAGCGCCTTGCGGCGACGTTATCCCGGGTGTCGGCTCTGGGCCATCTTTGAACCACGCTCGAACACCACCCGACGCGCCGTTTTTCAGCACCAGTTGCCCGAGGCCCTATCATTGGCCGACGGCATCTTCATTTCTCAAATCGCCGCCCTCGAACAAATCCCCGAGAAGGAACGACTGCACCCGGAATTAGTCATTAAATCATTGCGCGAGGCAGGACGCACGGCCTTCTATGAAACAGACGCCGAGGCGATCATCGCGCGCATTGTCCCGCTTCTCGCGCCTAAAGATATCGTGACGATTTTCAGCAATGGCGGGTTCGATGGAATTCACGCCAAGTTGCTGGGGCGGCTGCGGGAATAACCCGCTTTGGACTTAGGACGTATGGTCGAGAACGATTCGCCAACCTTGCGGAAGCTTGCGAAAAAGCAGAGTGAATTTTCCATGTGGCTGATCCTGTTTTCGCTCCAGGCTCCAGCTTCCCAACACGATGACCGCATCGCGGCAGAGCGGCGTGATCGATAGGATGGAGAAAGTCAGCTTCCCCATTTTCTCCGGGCGATCGTATTTTCGGGCATAACGATCGCGCACCGTGTTCCAGCCCTGTGTGACTTGGTCGCCGGAAACGAAGGTTGTAGTCTGCGATGGCGCATAACCTCCCATAAAGCCCTCAATATCGCCGCGATTCCAGGCAGCCGCTTGAGCGCCGAGCACCGCACGGATTGCGTTCGACGCGGTCTCTTCCGCCAGCGCTCCGGAAAGAAAAAATAATCCTGACGACACCACCGCCAACGACAGAAGAAATCGTCTCATTGCCTAATCATCCTGGAATTAACCCTCGCGGTCGAGACTCTCATCATCATGCTTTCCACCCGACGGAATTCTTTCCCAAGATCCACGAGTTGCACTCGAACCGGTTGACCATGGGTGCTAAACAAGTAAATAAGCCCGTGCTTCGCCACCTTTGCCTTTGCGTTGTGTCGCTGGCTCTCGCTGCGACCGGCTTCGCTCAAGTCGCCGGCCCGACGCCGTTTATTCCGTTGACCAATCGCATGCCTGCCGGAAATGCCGGAGCAGCGACTCACCCTAACGACATGGTGACGATGCAGTACCCCAACAGCGACGTGCTCGACGTCCTGCATCTTTACGAAAATCTCACCGGCAAGAAGCTGGTCATGGACAACAACGTCCAGGGCAAGGTCAACATTTTCCTTCCCAAACCCGTGCCGCGCGAAGAGGCCATCCAGATTATCGAGATGAATCTCGCGCTGAACGGGTATTCGCTTGTCCCCGCCGAAGGCGACATCGTTGAGGTCATCGGAATTAACAAGAATCCTCGCGCCGCGGCGGTGCCGATTGTTTCCGATCCGGCTGATCTGCCGGCGGGCGCAAAGGTGGTGAGTTACCTTTTCAAGCTCGACTACGCCGATCCACAAGAGTTACAGCAGGTCCTCGCGCAGTATCTTGCCGGCATCGGTGGGCAGGCTCCGATTCTGGCCCTGCCAAAATCTTCCAGCTTGCTCGTGACGCAGAGCGCTGACGTTTTGCGCAAGTTGGTCAGAATGGTGCAGCAGCTCGATGTCGCGCCCGCCCAAGTGACGAGCGTCTTTGTGAAATTGGAGCGCGCCGACGCAAGCAAAGTGGTCGACATGCTAAAGGATCTCTTCGAGAAGAGCGACCAAAACCCTCAGACTGGCGCCATTCGCCGCGTCCGCGGCGTCATTCCGCCCGGTCAACCCACTGGCGAGGACGAAGGTAGTGCAGTGCTTTCAGAAGACTCGCTGGTTGTCGGCAAGATTAAGCTCGAAGCCGACGTGCGCACCAACCGCATCCACGTCATCACGCGGCCAATCAATCTTAATTTCATTGAAAAGTTGATCGCGGAGTACGACGCGAATGTAGAGTTTGGGAAGCCGGTCGTCAGGCCACTCAGGTATATCGCCGCGGCCGACGTTTTGCCGGTGCTGGTGCAGGCATTAACCGAGCCCGGCCAGGAGAACCAGGCAGGCCAGGGCGGCACGACACCTCAGCAACAGCAGCGCAACAATCCTCGCAACAATCCCAGCCCAAGCAGTTCTCCTCCTGGAGGCCTTGCCGGCACGGCGAGCGACAGCACGCTTCAGGTGAATGAAGAGCTTTCGACCGAACCGGTCGACACCGCGCCGCAGGCGGTCACCGTCGGAAACACAAAGCTGATCGCCGATGCGCGTGCCAATAGCATCATCGTTTTAGGCAATCGCCAGGTGGTGGTGAAGGTCACAAAGATTCTCGATGAGATGGATGTGCAGGCGCCACAGGTGGCACTGAGCACTGTGATAGGCGAACTGATGCTGAACAACAGCGAAGAGTTCGGGGTCGATTATTTTCTCCAGTTCAAAAAGAACAATCTCGGGCATGATGTTGGTGTCGGTGGCGGTCTCGTTAACGGCACGGTGCCAACGACAAACATCATCGACCCGGCCTCTCTGATTACCTTCCCGGCTTTCTCGAATTTGCCGACCGGCGCGACCGCCTACATCGCCGCCGGCAATACTCTGTCGGCCATCGTTCACCTGCTCGATTCGACCAACCGCTTCAAGACGATTTCGCGACCAACGGTCTTCACCAGCAACAATAAGAAAGCGATCATCGCCTCGGGAACCGAAATACCGGTTCCGGTCAGCACGATCAGTTCGGCGACGGGAGCAAGCCTCATCAACACGGGACTTTCACAGCAATCCAACATTGAGTTCAAAAAAGTAGCGCTTCAGCTCGAGGTCGTGCCGCTGATAAATTCCGAGAAGCAAGTGTCGCTCGACATCCTGCAAAAGGTCGACAGCCTTGCCGGCACGACAAGAATCGATGGGAACGATATTCCCAATATTGCCACTCGCTATATCCGCACAACGGTTTCGGCACCTAACCGATCAACAATTATTCTCGGCGGTTTGATCCAGGACGCGAAAACCAATGACCGAACCGGGTTTCCGATCCTCGGCCGGCTCCCCTTGATCGGGGCGCTTTTCAGTGACACGAGCAAGACGAAAATGCGCACTGAGCTGATTGTACTCATGAGACCAGAAGTGAGTCTGAGCAAGCTGGAAAACTACCATTTGCGGCAGAAACTGGAGGACCGGACTCACTTTGGTCCCGAGTTGGAACAGGATGACTGCCCCGACTGTCCTCCGATCAACGACGGTAAACAGTTACCGGCACCTGACCTGCCACCAACCAAGTAGTTAGGATAACATGAGACGTTTACTACTCCTTCTTGTTGCGTCGATGCCTCTGATATGGGCCTGCTCCTCTTGGGCAGACACAGATCCATTGTTTTTCTTTTACGATCCTTATCAGGATCCGCTCTCGCAACGTGATGAGTATGGCATTCTCCACCAAATGCCACACCTCAATCCGACCGAGTTTGCGCCGCGTCACGCTACCCGCCTGACCTACTATTTCGGATCGGGGGAAAACCTGATTCGTGATCCGGCTTATGTTGGTGCGCTGCAAATTGCTCTCCGAAATAACGGTTACTACTGCGGCCCAATCGACGGAATTTATTCGCCGAATGTGGCTGACGCGGTCGCGCGCATGCAAAGGAACTACGCCCTTCATGTAACCGGCACACTTACCGTTGGGGTCCGCCGGGGCTTGCATTTGCCTTAGAGTTAGAAATGAGTCCGGCACTTAGTAAGTCTCTTACTGAGATTCTTCTCGCCAGCGGCGTCTCGAGCCGAGAAGAGGTCGCTGCCCTTACCGCGAACCTCAACGGCAACTCCTGGGCCGAAGAGGTGCTCAACTCTGGGAAAGTCGACGAACAAAAATTCCTCAAAGCAATCGGAGATTTTTTTAACGTTCCGGTCGTGCCGGTCGACTCCAAGCGCATCGACCGAGCGACGTTACAGGTGCTGCCGAGCCGCTTCGTTTTTCAACATCAGATCCTGCCGATCGAGATTAAAGAGAACGCTATCGTCCTCGCCACCTTCGATCTCTTCAATTCGACCGCGCGTCAGCTCGCCTCGCAGCTCCTCGATAAGCCGGCGGAATGGGTCCTTGCCTCCCGCGCGCAGATTCTTCGCGCCATGAAAACGCTCTATGGCGTGGGTGCGGAAACTTTCGACGAAATCCTCAAGACCAAACGCTCCTTTGAAGGCCTGCAGGACATCGAGACCAGCACCGACCTGAATGCCGACGATCCCGAGGCGTCGGTGGTGAAATTCGTCAATCAAATTATTCGTGAAGCGATCCATGAGCGCGCGACCGACATCCACGTCGAACCGCTCGAGAATGACCTTCGCATTCGTTATCGTATCGACGGCATCCTCCATGAAGTTGCCGTTCCGCCGCAGCTTCGCGTCCTGCAATCCGCCATCATCTCGCGCCTTAAGGTCATGGCGCACATGGACATCGCCGAGCGTCGCCTGCCACAGGACGGCCGTATCAACCTGGAAAGCGCCGACCAGAGAATCGACGTTCGCGTTTCCACAATCCCAACTGTCAACGGTGAGTCCATCAGCCTCCGTCTGCTCAGCCGCGATCAACAACAAAGCTTCGGCTTTGATCGTCTCGACCTCAGCCCCGAGCACACGCGGATCATGAAGTCACTACTCGCCCAGCCTAACGGTATCGTTCTCGTCACTGGTCCGACCGGTTCGGGCAAATCGACTTCCCTCTATTGTTTTCTCAGTAGCATCAACTCCGTCCAGCGCCGGATCATCACGATCGAAGAACCAGTCGAATATCGACTCCCGGGCGTCTCGCAGATCGATGTGAAGCCCGAGATCGACCTTACCTTCGCCAAAGGCTTGCGCCACATTCTTCGCCAGGACCCGAACGTCGTTATGGTGGGAGAAATCCGCGACGTCGAAACGGCCGATATCGCCATCCGTGCGGCCATGACCGGCCACCTCGTTTTTAGCACTTTGCACACAAACGACGCCGTCGGCGGCATCACACGTCTCATCGACATGGACGTAGAGCCATTTCTCCTTGCTTCAGTCGTGAAGGCGTTTCTCGCGCAGCGCCTTGTCCGCACGATCTGCCCCGACTGCAGGGAAGTGGTGAGCTACCCGGTTGATTACCTCAATGAAATCGGTGCCGCCTTCCCGCCTGACATGAAGTTTTACCGTGGGTCCGGTTGTGAAAACTGCCGACAAACTGGCTATCAGGGCCGCCTCGCCATTTACGAAATCTGCCTCATCACCGAACCGCTCAAGCGTCTCATCATGAAGAAGGCGGACGGCGGCGAATTGAAGCAATGCGCTATTTCCCAAGGCATGCTAACCCTTCGACAGGATGGCTGGCGCCGGGTCGTGGAGGGCAAAACGACCGTCGAAGAAGTCGTGCGCGTCACGCAGACGGATGAGGTGATGGCCGAAACTACCGGCTTGGCCGAACCGGTTGTGTCCCGCTAACGGTGCACGTCTGTCAGGGTCGATTTCTCGGCAGAAGATCGACATCTGGTTGCAAGTTGCTTGCAAGTGAGCTCGCCCTTGGAAAGCCGCTGTGTCTCTGGCTTGAGCGGTGGCAAGATTTCCTTCACTCTTTGGCCATGAAAGTGAAGACCTATCTGTTCGAGTTTCTCGTTTACCCTAACGATCCAGAAAAGCAGCGTGCGATTTACATCAAGGCGCAGCAAGAAGACGGCTCTCCTCGCGAGGATGAAAAGGTACGCGACGACGTTCGCGCGGTGGCAGCGAAACACATTCCCGAGATGAATCCGACCAACGCCAATCCAGGCAAGCTCATCGCCACGAGCGAGGAAGAACCGCCGGTAGAATATTTTCGCCACAAGGATCACCCAGGCGTCATCGTCTGGGAATCGAACCGCGGAGTAAAGGGCGTCGCCTAACGAACTGCAGAGCGTTTACTGCTGCGTAGCTTCGTCAGTTTTGATTCTCCACACAAGTTTCTTGGAGGTTCGCTGCTCTTGCATCTAACCTCACCATCCACCATGCGTATCCTTTCCGGCATTCAACCGAGCGGCATCCTGCACATCGGAAATTATTTCGGCATGATGCGCCCGGCGATCGAGCTCCAGACGCAGGGTGAGGCGCTTTATTTCATCGCTGACTATCACGCCCTAACGAGTGTGCGCGATCCTGCGCTCCTGCGGGAGAACGTTCGGCGGGTTGCGCTCGATTTTCTGGCATGTGGACTCGATCCCGAACGAGCCATGCTCTTCCTCCAATCCGACGTTCCGCAGGTCACCGAACTGACCTGGATTCTGAACAGCGTCGCGCCCATGGGACTGCTGGAGCGCGCACATTCCTATAAAGACAAGATCGCACGAGGACTTCCCGCTTCCGCCGGGCTTTTCACTTATCCGGTGCTGATGGCAGCCGATATTCTCATCTACGAAAGCGACCTTGTGCCGGTGGGGCGCGACCAAAAACAGCACGTCGAAATTACGCGCGATCTCGCCACCAAGATCAACGAGACTTACGGGGAAACGCTCAAACTTCCCCAGCCGCGCATTCAGGAAAAAACCCAGACCGTCCCTGGACTCGACGGCCAGAAAATGAGCAAGAGTTACGGCAACACGATCGACATTTTCTCCGAGGAAAAGGAGATGCGGAAACGTGTCATGAATATCGTAACTGATTCGATGCCGGTGGAAGCGCCGAAGAATCCTGACCAGTCTACCATTTTTCATCTTTTCTCGCTCGTGGGTTCGCCCGAAGAGGTCGCGGCGATGCGGGCAGCTTTTGAGAATGGCGGAACCGGCTACGGCGATTTTAAGAAACAGCTTTTCGTCAAGCTATGGGAATACTTCGCGCCGATGCGGCAACGGCGTGAGGAAATTCTCGCTCGTCGCGGCTACATAGACGAAGTGTTAACGCGGGGTGCTGAGCGCGCCAACGGGATCGCGATCGAGGTGATGACTCGGGTCCGTCGGGCAATTGGACTGCGTTAAGAATTGTCTGCGCTACGCGCGACGCGTGTTCTCTTTCAGTTCGGCGAAAATCAAGCGGCCGCCGGCGGTTTGCAGTGCGCTCGAAACGACGACCGATGCCATTCTGCCAATCAACTGGCGCGCGTGATTGACCACGATCATCGTCCCATCCGGCAGGAAGCCGACGGCTTGGTGCGCGTCGCGGCCTTCCTTCACCAGGTTTAGCTCCAGTTCTTCGCCCACGATCACCGGAGACTGCAAAGCGCGCACGAGATCGTTCAAATTCAAAACCGGCACCTGTTGGAGCCGTGCTACCTGGCAGAGTGCCTGATCGTTAGTCAACAGCCGCGCCTGGAGCATTTTCGCCAGGCGCACTAGGCGCGCGTCCACCGTCAGATCGTCGTCCTCCGCACTCTCGTGGATGGTGAGGTCGATCTCGCGCCCTTGCTGAAGTTGATTCAAAATCTCCAGACCGCGCCGGCCGCGCTCGCGCTTGATGCTTTCGCGCGAATCGGCCAGGAGCTGCAATTCACCCAAAACGAAACGAGGCACGACAAGGACACGACTAACGAAGCCCGTGGCACATAATTCCACGATCCGCCCATCGATAATAATGTTGGTATCGATGACGAGTGGCTCGTGCTGGGTGGTTTCGCGCGCGAAGCGCACATAGGGAATGATGAGAGAGAATTCGTCGCGGTTGCTACGCATGGCGAGCATCATGCCGAGGTAACCAAACGCGCAATAAACGAGCAGCCGGGCGATCCATTGCACGTCCTCCGATTGATAGCGCAAGACCTGCGAAGCGGAGAGAAGGTTGGCGAAAAACAAACCGAGAAGCAGCCCCAGCGTCGCAGAGGAGAAAGCGCGCAGGGAGAATCCTTTCAAAAGGCGATCGATCAGCACCATGACAAGGCCGAAGACCAGTCCGACGAACAAACCAGGGAAAGGATTGCCGGAAGTTTGCGACGAAACCAGCAGGCCGACCGATCCGCAAAAGGTGATGAAGAGCACCCGCAGAAGGTTAACGGTCACCTGCCGAATCATCAGCGCCTAACGAGTGTGATGCGCCGACGGAGTGGCAGCCGGCGGCGGCGAGAATTTGGCGCCGCTGTCGCGATAGAAGAGCACACCGTGCTGTCGAAGGTTGCTAATGAGGGCACGGAGATCGTTTGCCACATCCTGGTTGGTTAGCAACAAGGCGAGCAACCCATTGCCCGACATGGCAGCGTTCATGACGCGACCGGCCGATTGGATGGTCTTACGCGCATCGTTCGTAACGAGCTGCAATTTATCCGCAGTCTCTTTGGCGGACCCCATGGTTGCGTCCGCTTTTTCAATTACGCTGTCGATCTTTTTCGATGACTCGGAAAGCGCCGCAGTCGACTTACTCAGGTTATCGAAGGTTTGTTGCAGGTGGTCCATGTTCGCTTTCGAGAAAGCCTGATTGTTAAGATGATCGACCGCAGTATCGATCTTCGCGATCGTTCCGCGCAGGTCTTTGATCAAAGCGCCGCCTTCTTTCGCCAGGTCATCGATCCCTTTCTCCCGCGACCCCTCCACCCGCGCGCCGTGCGCGACATAGGTGCTCGTCGGTTGCGCCGGCGGCGTAATGGTGACAAAGCGATCGCCCAACAGTCCCGAGCTCCCGACGGCAAAACGGCTGCCCTGCGCGATTTTCACATAGTCATAAATACGCAGCGGCACATCTACCCCGCGTCCCGAGGGGACTAACCGCGGCTGGCCCGAAACCAGTCCAACCTTGGCGCCGCCTAACAAAACATCGGAGTCTTTGAGCAGTCCGCTGGCATCGGAAAAATGAATCGTGAGCGTGTAGTAGGTTTTGAATCCTTCACCCAGTCGGCCAAATTCCACCACGAGCGCGGCCAGGATTGCCAGTCCTACGGCGACGAATATCCCGACCTTCAATTCCAAGCCGCGGTCGCGTTCGTTCATTCGTTAGTCTGCCCGAGTCGAACGCCCAATCAAAAAATCCTGAATGATTGGATCGGACGACGTCTGAATTTCCTCTGGCGTGCCGTGAAAGTAAATCCGGCCCTGGTGCAGATAGGCGATGTGATCCCCTACATCGTAAGCGCTCTTCATGTCGTGTGTCACGACCACGCTGGTGACATGGTAACGTTCCTGGAGACGGCGGATGAGGCGATTGATGCTGTCGGAAACGACGGGGTCGAGGCCGGAAGTCGGCTCGTCGTACAGAATACAGGAAGGCTGATTGATAATGGCACGAGCCAATCCGACGCGTTTTTTCATTCCACCGCTGAGGTTCACCGGCAGTTTTTTCTCCTGTCCCTGCAGCTCAATCACGTCCAGCATCTCGCCGATTTTTTGTTGAATCAATTTGCTGTCGCGCAGACCGGCTTCCCGGAGCGGGAAAGCGATGTTTTCCTCCACCGTCATGGAATCGAAAAGCGCGCCGCCTTGAAAGAGAATGCCGACCTTTCGCCGGATGGCGGCGAGCTGGCGTTCGCTCATGCCGATAATATTCTGGCCGTCGATGTGAATTTCCCCTTCGTTAGGCAGCATCAGACCGAGAAGGTTTTTCAGCAGCACGCTTTTGCCACCGCCGCTGCGCCCGATGATTACGAGCGTCTCGCCCGGTGCGACCTCGAGGTCGACGCCGCGCAAGATTTCCTGTGCTCCGATGCGTTTCGTTAGGCCACGGACCGCAATCATCGGTCGGATCGAAGGATGAACGGCAGTTCGAGCGGGTTTGGTAATAACAGCCGCTTCAGGCATCACGAATCCTTCCTCTCAATTCCTCAATCTCTCAACCTTCTACTGCCAGCCGGCTGGGAAAATGATGTTGAGAAACATGGTCAGAAAAAAATTCGAGATCAAAATGGCGAGAGAGGAATTAACGACGGCCTCCGTCGTCGCCCTTCCTACTCCGACCGCGCCTTCGCGACTCGTGAGGCCTTTGTGGCAACTGATTACGACGATGAGAAGGGCAAAGCAGAATCCTTTCGTGAGACCCATAACGATGTCGCGCATCAGGGTCCAGCGCACCATGTTGGCAACGTAATATGGTCCGCTGATGTCGAGCAGGTTGACGGAGACAAAGTAAGCAGCCACCAAGCCGAAGCCGATGCACTCCGCGACGAGCAACGGCATCGAAATAATCATCGCGAGCATGCGAGGCACAACGAGATAATCGACCGGATGCACCGCGAGCGCGCGCAAGGCATCGATTTGCTCGGTGACCTTCATCGTCCCAATCTCAGCCGACATGGCCGCGCCGACGCGACCAGTGACCATGAGACCGGTGAGAACAGGTCCAAGCTCACGAAAGAGGGCCGCGGAGACAACCGCTCCGACACCGGAGGCGACGCCCAGTTTGTTAAATTGAAAGTAAGTCTGCGCCGCAAAAACCGCGCCGGTAAATCCCCCGGTAATGACGACCACGAGTTGCGAGAGCAATCCGATATCGACCACCTGACGCAGGAACAGGCGCCAACGCATGCGATGGGTAACCGCCGAGCGCGTCGTCTCGGCCGCGAGCATAACCAGCTCACCGAGGTAAATGAAGGAAGCCAGCACGACCGCACCGATGCTGGTAAAGAAACGAGCCAGCATATTGTCCTAGTTTGGCGCGCAAGGTGACCCGGATCGGATCAAAATGGCCAAAGCTGTGCGTTTGGACGCGGTCGCAGCTCCGATGGAATCGCGCCATCGAACGACGGCTTTAGACCGAGCTTGATAAAAAGGTTGCAAAATTTCCCGCGAGTGATCGTTGACTCGTCCAAGTCGAGATAAACGATCTCCTGATTGTCCTGCAACTTGAACCGAGACTTGGAAGAGACTCGAACTCATGATCCTGCTCGAAAATCTTGTTTAGATTGCGCCCCACGGCGTCGTAAAGTTCCAGTTCGATCATCTTGGGTGAAGCGATTGTAAGCAGCACGCAACGGTGATGCAAAAGTGAAATGAAACGCAGGCGAAACCAGAAGAGCGGCCGTGTTCACTGGATAGTTTCCGTTTTGCTCGGTCTGCTTTTTTTTCCCGGCTGCCAGACAACGTCTAACGACACGACCGAGCAGCGTCTTGCCATGGCAGCGCGCATTCAGGTGGAACCGCCGGGTAATTACTTCATTGGTCGGCGCTACTTTAAGGCGGAGTTTCATTTCTGGGGATACGTGCGGCAACCGGGTCAGCCTTGGTCTACCGCGCAACTGGTTGTGCTAAACGAAAACCAGAAGCTGGCGCCCGATCGCGCGCAACGCCAATTTGGGATCGACAGCAATTTCGAATACAAACTCTATGGCCACTATAGCGGCGACAAAGTTTACGAACTGGTGAGCAATCGTTTCTTGCCTGAGTTCGTGCTTCAGAGTTACGAGCTAATCTCAACTCAGCCTCCGCCGATTTTTCCAAGTCAGATCTATCGACGCCCAGTCGATAATTGGATTATCGAGCAGCCTCAGTGAATGATGTGTTGTTGCCTGCGTTGCGAGGAAACGCAAGCTGCGATACATCATGCCGTCCGCTCATTCCCAATGAAGATGCGTCTGCTCCGCTCTCTCTCGTTGTTCGTCAGTCTAATTCTCCTCGCCGGCTGCGAGACGATGCCGGAAGGAATCCAGGAGGCGCGTGTCGCCATGGCAGCGCGCATTCAGGCGGAGCCGCCAGGCAATTACTTCATCGGCCGTCGCTATTACAAGCCCGACTACAAATTCTGGGGTTATGTGCGACGACCCGGTCAACCCTGGAGCACGGCAGAGCTCGTGATGCTGAATGAAAACCAGAAGCTCGCGCCTGACCGCGAACAACTTAATTTCGGGTCCGACAACAATTACGAATACAAGCTCTTTGGCTCCTTCAGCGGCGACAAGATCTACGAGCCGGCGAGCAATGGAATTTATCCGGAGTTTGTCCTCAAGAGTTACGAGCTAGTCTCGACTAATCCGCCGCCGATTTTCAAAAGCCAGTTTCACGGTTCCAGTGACAACCGCTATCAAATCGAGAAGCCGGAATAACCCGGCCAAGACTGGTCTGACGAGAGCGCGCCCGAAGGACAAGCTGGTCGACGAGTTTCGGGCTTTTCTCGAGATCGAGCGTAATGCGTCGCCCCGAACGCTTCGAATCTATGGCGAAGCGTTGTGCAACTTTCGCGAATGGACCGGCGCAATCGACTGGCTGAAATACGCGCCGCAACATTTTCGCGATTACCTCTTCGATTTAATGAAGCGGGAACAGGCGCGCTCTTATATCCGCCTGCAGTTTTCGGCTCTGCGCAGCTTCTATCGTTATCTGGCGGCGCGAAATTACCTAACGAACAATCCGGTGCGCGAAGTGCAGTTGCCGAAAATGGACAAAAGATTGCCGCTCGTCCTGACACAGGAGCAGATCAACGAACTGCTCGCCGCACCTCTGCAAGTGAAGAAACCAAAGAGCGCACCGGTCTGGATGCCACAGCGCGATGCGGCGATCATGGAATTGTTTTACAGCAGCGGACTTCGCCTGGCCGAACTTACTTCGCTCAACGTGAACGATCTCGATATTTACACCGAATCGGTCCGAGTCCTGGGGAAGGGAAAGAAGGAACGCGTTTGCCCGGTGGGCTCGCCCGCCTTGGAAGCAATCTCGCGCTATCGCGCGGTCGCGAATGTGCATGGCGGACCGCTTTTTCTGAACAAGGCGCGCCGGAGAATTTCCACGCGTTCAATCTGGCTCGTCCTGAAACGCTATCTGCGCCACACCTCGATTCCAATCTCGGTTAGTCCGCACAAGCTGCGACATTCGTTCGCCACGCATCTGCTCGATAACGGGGCGGACCTGCGGAGCGTCCAGTCATTGTTAGGCCATGCCAGTCTTTCTACGACCCAGATCTACACCCACGTCACGACCGAGCGGTTGAAGAAAGCCTACGCCGAGGCTCATCCCCGCGCCTAACGAATAGGAGCTGATCTCGCCTTAGCTTGCGCTCGCCGGAGCGCTGTGTTGTGGCTCGGCCGCCTTGAAGACGAGCTTGCCGCTGTCGACTGTAACGTGCACCAGATCGCCCGCCTTCACGCCGCCACGAAGCAGTTCTTCGGCGAGCGGATCCTCCAGATAACGCTCGACCGCTCGCCGCATGGGACGTGCGCCATAGGTCGGATCGTAGCCCTTTTCGATCACGAACTCGTGCGCTGCCTCATCGAGTTCGATCTCGATCTCTTTCAACTGCAGACGCCGCTTCACCTTGTTCACCTCGAGATCGACGATCTTCATCAAGTCGGGTTTTCCGAGGGTGTGGAAAACGATGATCTCATCGAGGCGGTTCAAAAACTCCGGCTTAAAAACGCGCTTCGTTTCGTCGAGAATTTTCTCACGCATCGTCTCGTAGTCAGCCGCGTCGCGCGGAGCGCCAAAGCCCATCACGGTTTGTCTCTTGATCAACTCGGCCCCGACATTTGAGGTCATAATGATGATCGTGTTCCGGAAATCGATCTTCCGGCCGAACGAGTCGGTGATTTTACCTTCCTCCAAAATCTGGAGAAGGAGATGCATCACGTCGGGGTGCGCCTTTTCGATTTCATCAAAGAGCACGACCGAGTACCGGTCGACGCCGGACCGCTTCGGAGAGTTGCCCACCCTCCTCGTAACCGACGTAGCCTGGCGGCGAGCCGATCAAACGCGAGGCGGTGAATTTTTCCATGTATTCCGACATGTCGATTTGGATGAGCGCGTCGGAGTCGCCGAACATGAACTCGGCCAGGGTACGGGCGAGAAAGGTCTTGCCCACGCCGGTCGGACCGAGGAAAACGAACGAGCCGATCGGGCGACGCGGATCTTTCAGGTCAGCGCGAGAGCGACGCAACGCTTTGCTGATCGCGGCCACCGCTTCGTCCTGGCCGATGACACGCTGTCTGATCTCGCCCTCCATGGCGAGAAGCTTGGCGGTTTCTTTCTGCTCCATCTTCTGGAGCGGGACACCAGTCACCTTCGAGATGATGTGCATCATGTCGTCGGCGGTGACGAGCACCTCCTTTTCTTCCCGTTGCTCGCGCCATTCGCCCAGGATGCGTTCCAATTTTTCTTTAGCCTGTTTTTCCTTGTCGCGGAGTGCCGCGGCTTTTTCGAAGTCCTGAGCCTTGATTGCCGCTTCCTTGTCGACGCGGATATCTTCAATCTCCTTTTCGATTTCCTTCACGTCGGGCGGGCGCGTCATGGCATTGATGCGAGCCCGTGCGCCGGCTTCGTCCATAACGTCGATTGCTTTGTCGGGCAGAAAACGTCCCGTAATGTAGCGCTCGGAAAGTTTAACTGCCTGCTCGAGCGCTTCGTCCGTCAGCTTCGCCTTGTGGTGCGCCTCGTATTTGGGACGCAGACCCTTCAAAATCAGGATTGCTTCTTCGATCGTGGGCGCTTCCACTTTCACGGTCTGGAAACGACGTTCAAGGGCGGCGTCTTTCTCGATGTATTTGCGATACTCGTTAAGCGTCGTCGCGCCGACACATTGCAGTTCGCCGCGGCTGAGCGCCGGTTTGATGATATTGCTCGCATCCATCGCGCCTTCGGCAGAACCGGCGCCGACAATGGTGTGCAATTCATCAATGAAAAGGATGACGTTCTTTGAGCGGCGAATTTCATCCATAACAGCCTTGATGCGCTCTTCGAACTGTCCCCGATATTTTGTGCCGGCGACCATTAAAGCGAGGTCGAGCGTCACAACTTTCTTTTCGCGCAAAAGTTCCGGGACATTGCCGTTGGCAATCTCCTGAGCAAGGCCTTCGACGATTGCGGTCTTGCCGACACCAGCTTCCCCTAACAATACCGGATTATTCTTGGTCCGGCGGCAGAGCACCTGGATAACGCGCTCGATTTCGTTATGCCGACCGATCACTGGATCGAGCTCGCCCTTTTTCGCGAGATCAGTCAGGTCGCGACCAAAGGCGCGCAACGCCGGCGTCTTCACATCTTTCTTCCCGCTGCCTTCGGTCGCACCCATCTCTGGATCGCTGTCCGGCGGAGTGAAATTTGGATCGAGTTCCTTCAGGATTTCGTTGCGCGTCCGTTCAATATCGACTTCGAGACTCTTCAAGACGCGCGCGGCGACACCTTCGCCTTCGCGCAAAAGTCCGAGCAAAATGTGCTCGGTGCCGACATAGGAATGGTTGAGGGCGCGCGCTTCCTTGCCCGCGAGCGCGAGCACCTTCTTGACTCGCGGCGTGTAAGGAATGTTGCCGACCATCTTGGTCTCCGGCCCGGAACCGACCTGTTTCTCGACCTCCATTCGCACCGTCTCGAGGTCGAGCCCCATCTTCTGGAGCACGTTGACGGCGACACCCTGACCGAGCTTGATCAGCCCGAGCAGGAGATGTTCCGTGCCGACATAATTATGGTTGAAGCGATCTGCTTCTTTGCGGGCCAACGCCAGAACCTGCTGCGCCCGCGGAGTGAAATTATTCATGTTGATTTGGTTCGATCGAGCCGTTCCCTTCGGGCTCGCGCGCCACTTTACCCATATCAGGTTTAGGAAATAGTTTCAAACGAGCCCGGATAATCTCGGCGCGCAGAAAGTCGCGTTCTTCGGCATTGAGCTTTTGCTGCGAGGTTTTTTGCAAATGGGCAGGTTGGGTTTCAATGAACAGCTCGTCGATCGGAAGTCGTCGCTCTTCCGGGAACGCGCCGAGATCGACTCCGAGCTTCATGATCGACAACAGATTGAGCGCCTCTTTCGAGGTCATGGCATGGGCATAGGTGAGCACACCATATGCCCGGCCGATTTGGTCCCAAAGCGTGTCGGGTTTTTTCTGGATTAACATCTGCCGGGCATCGTGTTCCTTCTCGATGATGGTCTCGATCACCTTCGTTAGGCGGGAAATGATCTCTTCTTCTTTTTCGCCTAACGTTGTCTGGTTCGAGATCTGAAAGAGGTTGCCCATTGCTTCGGTGCCTTCGCCGTAAAGGCCGCGCACCGCGAGACCGATTTTGTTCACAGCCTGAATGACCTGGTTAATCAGATCGCTCAGAACCAAGCCCGGCAAATGCAGCATCGCAGAAGCACGCATGCCGGTCCCGACGTTGGTCGGACAGGCGGTAAGATAACCGAGCCTCTGATCGTAGGCAATGTCGAGCCTGCTCTCAAGCGTGCTGTCGACTTTATCAACGAGTTTGAAGGCGCTCTTGAGCTGCAACCCCGAACGAATCGCCTGCATCCGCAAATGATCCTCCTCATTTATCATGATGCTGAGGGTTTGTTTGCGATTCATGATCACGGCACTGCCGACGCCCTTTGCCGCGTGTTCACGGCTGATGAGATGGCGTTCGACCAAGACCTGCTTTTCGAGCGCGGAAAGATCCTGCAGTAACTCTGAGAAGGAGTCCTGCATCTCGGTCAGTTCTTCCACGTGCGGCTTGATCTGTTCAAGAATTTGGGTGCGCTCAGCCTTCTTCGCCCAGCCGGGAAAAGCACGATTGCGCAGGTTGCGCGCCAGGCGTACCCGACTGCTGACTACGATCTGGTGATGCGGACCTTCGCCGCGCAGCCACTCGCCCGCGCTGGTCATGACCTGGGAAAATTTCATTCTCAGTTGGCCAGCTCGTGCTCGAGTTGTTTAATCTGGTCGCGCAGGCTAGCGGCCGTCTCGTAATTTTCTTCCGCGACTGCCTTTTGCAGGTTGTCGTTGAGGGTGCGCATTTCATCGCTCAACTTCAGTTGGCGCGCCGCGCGCTCGGGCAGCTTGCCCACATGTTCGGTGCCTTTATGCATTGCTTTGAGGAGCGACTCGAGGCCTTCTCCAAAAGTTTGGTAACATGTGCTGCAACCAAGCCTTCCCGTTTTTTTGAAATCGGCCTGCGTAAATCCGCAAACCGGACACTTCTGATTCGGCGCGCCCTTTTCGATCTCCTCCGCCGCGCCGATGCCTAACAATAAGTCGGCCAGCGCAAAGCCAGTCGGATCCTGCACGCCTTTTTCTTTCGAACAGGCGTCGCACAGATTCACCTTTTGCATCTTTCCCTCGAGAATCTGGGTCAGAAAGACCGACGCATCATTACATTTACAAACGTCGCAGAGCATGTCTGATCAATTAGACCACAAAAGGGCCAAAAGATTCAACTGCCAGACTGGATGTTGATCGCGCGACAGTTTCTCTGAGATAGCGTTCGATCACTCTGAGAAAATCGGCGTGCCACTCTCGCGCGTCAGCTCGCGGAAACGTGCGATCGTCCGGTTCGTGATCGGTCCCGGTTTGCCGCTGCCGATGGTGCGCCCATCAACTTTGATCATTGGAACCACCTCCGCAGCCGTCCCGGTAAGGAATGCTTCATCCGCGATGTAAAGATCGTGGCGCGTGAGATCTGTCTCTCTGATTCTGATGTCCATTTCGTTGGCAATGTCGAAGACTACGGAACGCGTAATACCACGTAATGCGCCAGCGGTAATCGGCGGCGTCATGATGTGGCCGTGCTTGACGATAAAGACGTTGTCCGCCGTGCACTCAGCGATATTGCCCGCGTCATTCAACATGAGGGCTTCGTCGGCATTCGAAAGATTGGCTTCGATGCGCGCGAGCACATTGTTGAGATAATTGAGAGACTTGATTGCCGGGTTGAGGGTTGCTGGACCCATTCGGCGGGTCGCAACCGTCACGACGGTCAAGCCGCGACGATAAACCTCTTCTGAATACAGTGCGATCGTCGACGCGATGATGATGATGGTCGGTTGCTTACATTGCACAGGGTTGAGCCCGAGATTGCCCACGCCTCGCGTAACGATCAGTCGCACGTAACCGTCACGCAGTTTGTTTTGCCGGATGGTTTCCAGGAGGGCTTCATCCATCGCTTCACGCGAGATCGGAATCTCAAGACAAATGGAGCGGGCCGACTCCCAAAGCCGATCCATATGTTGCTCCATGCGAAAGACACGACCGTTGTAAAAACGAATACCTTCAAAAACACCATCTCCATAAAGAAGACCGTGATCGAAAACGGAAATCTTGGCGTCGGTTTCGTCGAAAAATTCCCCGTCGATGTAAATCTTGAGCGACTTCTTAACCGCAGTTGCGGGTTTCGGGGCAGCGGCGCCTTCTCGTGACGCGGGCTTCTCCATTACAGCAGTTCCTGGCGTGTCGTTGGTAAGCATGAAAAAACTTGCGGTGTTTCCGGACCAATTCAAGAACAGAAACCACGCCGCGGTCGAGCGGCACGCAAAGAGCCGCCTCGTTAGGCCAAAATCCCATCGGCGATATGCAGGGTGCGATCGCCGCGGTCGGCCAGGTGAGTATCGTGGGTCACGACGACAAGAGTCTTGGCGCGTTCCCGCGCAAGACCGAGGAGCAGATCGATGATCGTTTCGCCCGTCTTGGAATCGAGATTTCCGGTCGGTTCGTCAGCAAAGAGAATTTTTGGATCATTGGTTAGGGCTCGCGCGATCGCAACCCGCTGTTGTTCGCCGCCAGAAAGCTCTGCGGGAAGATGATGAATCCGGTCGCTTAAACCAACGGCCGTCAGAGTTTTCATACACTCTTCTTTTGCGGCGCGTCGGCCAATCATTCCCGGCAACATGACATTTTCGAGGGCGGTCAACTCCGGGAGCAGAAAATAGCCTTGGAAAACGAAACCCATCTCCCGGTTTCGGAGCCGGGCCAAAGTAGATTCGCCCACACGATAGAGCTTTCGCCCTTCGAACTCGACTTCACCTGATTCGGGTCGTTCCAGTCCGGCAAGGGTGTAAAGCAAGGTCGTCTTGCCAGCGCCCGATGCACCGCAGAGAAAAACGCACTCCCCGCGCTGGACGGCGAGCGAAACACCGCGCAGCACTTCAATACGTCGCGGTCCAATTTGGAAGGAACGTCGCAGATCACGCGCGACAAGCTGTGGCTCGGACATGAAGCGGGAGCATTCGCCAAATCAAGCGAGCCCGCAAGGTAGGTCGAGATCCGAGACCGAGGAAGCGAGTCAACTTCCTTGATAGCGCTGATTCGTCAGGCAAAATTCAGATTCGATTGGGATATACTTGACTGACGTAACTTGCAAAACGCATTGGACGGGCGACCTCGACCGCTTTAGAAGTTGTCTCTTTTGCCCGCCAATGCCTCGCCGACCAAAAATTTCTCTCGAGATGGATCATGACGAATCCGGCCCTCGTTTGCCGGCTGTTAGCCCACAGCTCGAGCCGGGTGAACCGACCGATCTTGAGCTGATGCATGGTATTCAGGCGGAGGATCCGGAGTCGCTTTCCAAACTATACGATCGCTACAACGGCATCATCAAAGCCCTCATCTTACGGGTTGTGCATAACGAAGCCGAGGCCGATGACCTCCTGCAGGAGATTTTCATGGAGATCTGGAATCAGGCCAAGAATTTCTCCGCACAAAAGGGAAAACCGCTCGGCTGGATGGTGACGCTCGCACGGCGCCGCGCCATCGATGGCCTGCGCAAAAAGCAGGCGTACGCGCGCGCCAGCGAACGGCTTCAGCAGGAAACGGAGCAACAGCCCGATGCTTGGGTTCACAATCTCACCGAGGAAGAAATAAACTTCACTGACACCCGTACACTCATCCGCAAAGTGATCAGGAGCCTGCCCCCCGCCCAGCAACAGGCGATCGACCTCGCATTTTTTCGGGGAATGAGTCAGCGCGAAATCGCCGCTCATACGAATACACCTCTGGGAACCGTTAAAACCCGTCTCGAACTCGGGCTAAAAAAAATCTACGATGGCCTCAAGGAACTGAAAGATGAGCTTTGAAGAATTTCAGGACCGTGCGCGACTCTACGTCATCGGCGCATTGGAAGATGGCGAGAGTCGCGAGTTCGAACAGGCGCGCCGCCAGTTCGGGCAAAAGGCGGAGGACTTCATCACGGAGTGCTATCGCTTGCACGAGGCATTTGCGCTGAGTTTGCGGCCGGCCAAATCATCCGAAGCGCTCAAGGAACGGCTGATGAAAATGGTAAGGGAACGCAAAGAACAAAAAGAGTGAAGCGAGAATTTCGCGCGTTTTTTGGTGGGCATTCCACAATCAGACGAGCCGAAACTTCTAATCCAAGCCCGTCAGCATTCCATTTCGCGCAGGATGAACTCCTGCAAGAAACCGTAGAAATTCACCTGGAACAAACTCAAATCGCGCCGCGAACCGATCGGCGAGCGATAGTGGTCGCAAAGTTCCGCCTCAGTGAAGTCATACTTCGCCGCAATCGCGAGGCGCGCTTGATTCAGCGTATTGAGCCACGCTTCGGAGTGATCGCGAGGAATGCGCAACGACATATTGGCAAATGGTTTCTCCTTCTCCCCAAGCTGCCCGAGATCCCGCGCCACCACTTCACGAGCGCCCTGAAAGTGGCACCGCAATTCCGGCTCTACGTAAATCTTCCACTCCGCACAAAGTTCCCTCTCGTTAGGCGCGGCCGGTGCGCTAAAAATCCGTCGCTCCGCTGCGGGAGTCGATTCCGTGCTCGTACTCTCCGGAATTTGTCGCAACAATTCCGCCAGGAAGGGATCGATCTCGCTGATCTCTAAAGCGCCATTATTGCGAAAAACCTCCATCTCAGTTAGTCCGCTCGATCGTTGCGAGCAGTAAATACCCGTGCAGTTGCTGCACGAACAGTTCGGCGCGTTCCCGCATGCCGCTCCAAAGAATCGAACGTCCCATGCGATGCACTTCGAGCATATGCATGTCGGCTTTCTCTTTTGGATAACCGAAAACCTTTTGAAACACCATGGTTACATAACTCATCAAATTCACCGGGTCATTATGGACCACCACATTCCAGGGAAGATCGAGTGCCTCCTTCGATTTCGCTTCTTCGGTGATCGCCGGACTTTCCATCGCGTTACTGATCTCCGAAAAAGCTTGCATGGCGCGAAAAGTCCCGATCTCAGCCATCGATCGGCAACCGTAGCGCAGCGCCAAATCGGACAAGCCAAGGCATAACGAAAAGAATAACACGCGAACCGCGTGAGGCCAAGCTTCGCGAAGGTGGAGACGATTCCAAACCAAATCGGTTTCAACACGTGCATTGAAGGAAAACCAGGCGATGTGCATCGTCCACATATAGGAACAGGGGAGGAAATTTGCCTAACAATGAACAAGTGCACACGAGCGGATGTCTTTGCTCCGATGAATTTGCATCGACCAGCGCGAAGCCTATGCTAACGCCCAATTGAGCATGAAGCGTTTTCTTTCACTGCTCGTTGTCTTTGCGCCGACTGTCGCTGCGTTCGCGCAGACATCGCCGACGCCTGGCCAGGAGTCGGTCCTTCCGCACACGACCAATCTTCTTCAAGCCATGATCGCCGCCGGTCCGGTAATGCTTCTGCTGTTCCTGCTCTCGATTTTCTCGGTCATGCTCATAATCGTCTTTTTCTTCACCATTCGCCGCGGCGCGATCGTGAGTAGCGGTTACATGGCAACGGCCGACGCTTTACTGCGCAAACGCGATTATCTCGGGCTTCTCGCCGTTTCGAATCGCCACGGTGAAGCCATCGCGCGCGTGGTGCAGAAGACGCTCGATTTCATGACTAAAAATCCGAGCGCCGATTTTGCCCAGGCGCGCGAAATCGCCGAGACCGAAGGCACGCGGGTCGCGACCAACTTGCACAACCGCGTCACCTACCTCGCCGATATCGCTACCATCGGTCCGCTTGTTGGATTGTTTGGCACGGTCATCGGAATTATTCGCTCCTTCGGTGCGCTCGGATCGGAGTTGGGCCCTTCGCGCTACATTTTGCTTTCAAAAGGAATCAGCGAAGCACTCATTAACACTTGTGGCGGACTCGGCATCGGCATAACCGCCATGATTTTCTACGCGGTTTTCCGCGGCCGCGCGCAACGCCTCGTTTCCGACCTGGAAGCCGCAAGCACTCACATTATTGCGCTTCTTTCCCTGCAATATGGCAGCCGGCGCCGCGAGCGCGTTCCGGCCCTCCTCGAAGATGAATTTTGAGCGAAGCTAGGCGTAGAAACTCTGGTGTTTTACCCGGGACCTAACGATGAATTTCCGCAGCCGTACCGTTCCGCAACATCCCGGTATCCAGCTTGCACCGCTGGTGGACGTTTTGCTTCTGCTCCTCATTTTTTTCCTCCTTACCTGGAATGCTGCACGCAACGAAAACGAGCTCGACGTCAAGATTCCGAAGGCTAAGGCCGCGACGGAAAAATCGGCCCCGATCGGCGATGTGATCGTGAACGTGAAAGCAGATGGGAGCGTGGTGGTGAATCGCCGCACGCTCACCGCCGCCGACCTAACGACGATGTTGCAGGGCTTGGTGAAATTGAACCCGGAACAGGCGGTAGTAATCCGCGGAGACGAGGCCGGCGAATATAAAAACATCGTCAACGTGCTCGACCTTTGTAGCCAGGCCGGAATTACAAACGTCGCCTTCGCGACCGCGAAATGAATTTGCGCCCAACCAGCGCCGCCGTCGGCGTCGTGGCTGCCGCAGCCATTTTTCAGGTGGCTGCTTTTGGACAAGACCAGGTTCCGGTTCGTCGGGCAGTGCCCGTGCAGGAACCGCCCGTCGCGCGCGCCATTCCGGTTGAGCCAAGCCAGGCGACCGAGGAGCCAACTGTCCGTCGTGCGCTGGCCGTCCCGGCGGAGCCGGACGCCATTCCTGCGCCTACAGTCGTGCCCTCAATCAGTCGCCAGCCTAACGAACCGGAGGAAGCGCCGGACGAAAAACAATTGGATTACGCAAATGGCCTTTTTGCGCGAAAGATCTATGACCTCGCCATCCCGGAATACGAAAAATTTTTGGGACTCTACCCTGAGTCGCCGGATCGACCCACTGCTCTTTTTTATCTCGCTCAAGCCTACCGCGCACTCAATCGGATCGTCCCGGCCCGCACTAGTTTCCAAAATCTCGTCACCAATTTCCCCGATCACGAGCTGGCGGGACCTGCCTCGTACGGTCTTGGCGAGACATACTTCAACGACAAGGATTATGCCTCAGCGCTGCCCGCTTTCCATCGTGCGGCAGCCAAAGTGAAATCTTCGGCGCTCGCTCTCTCCGCGCGCTATTTCGAGGCACGTTGTCTCGAGAATCTCGATCGCAAGGATGAAGCGCGCGAGGTCTACCTCCAGGTCATCGAAACTCCGAATCCAAATTCGTATCGGGAAGATTCCCGGCTCGCCGCCGGAGGGATTTTTCTAGCGGCGGGACGCAAGAACGATGCTCTGAAGCAATTTGATGCGCTCGCCGAGGAAACAAAAAAGCCCGCGCTCAAAGCCGAAGCGACTGTGCGGGCGGGTCTCGTTGCTCTCGATCTCGCGCAAAGTGCAAACGGCGACGCAGCAATGACAACAAAGGCGACAACTCTGTTGCAAAGGGGTCGCAATTTGCCCGAAGGCGGGCGTTGGAGCGGAATCGCTGCGGTGGGTTTGCTCCGGCTCGAATATCAAAGGGGACAATACGCGCAAGCGGTCGCCGATTATCTAAGGAGTAAAGGCCAGGTCCCGGAAGAAGTGCGTCCGGAAATGATGTTGCTCGCCGCGAACAGCCAGCGACAGCTTGGCCACTATAAAGAGGCGCAGGAAATTTATAGACAGATCGAGACACGCTATCCTGGTCGTGAGGAAGCGAAGGACGCGCAATACCAACAACTCATCGCACTCTACAATGCCAACGACCCAAAGCTGCGGGACGAGATAGACCAATTCATCAAGGACAACCCCGACACCGAGCACACCGATCAGGCGAAACTGCTCAAAGCCGAGACCCTCTATAAGGAGAAAGACTTCGCCGGCGCGGCCACGGTCTATGCGGACCTTCGCGATTCGAAACTTTCCGCCAAACTCCACGCCGAGGCCGCCTTCAAACTCGGCTGGTGTTACGTGCAAACAAAAGAGCCTGACAACGCGATCGATGCATTTAGTTATTTCCTGCAAGCCTTTCCCGACAATCCGCAGTTCCCGTCCGCCCTGGCACAACGCGCCCTTGCCTATCAGGAAACCAAACAATACCAGCGCGCACGAGGCGATCTCGAGCATCTGCTCGACAGTTATCCAAAAGCGCCTGAACGCGAAGCTGCCCTTCAGCAAAAAGCACTCATTCTTGGTCAGCTCGATGACTCCAAGGGCATGGCCGCCACTTTTCAACAATTGCTGAAGGAATACCCAAAGACTGCGGCCGCGGCTCAGGCGCATTACTATATGGGCAAGGCTGCCTTCGAAACGAAGGATTATGAGAACGCAATTCCGGAACTAAAGAAGGCGCGGCAACTCAACAACGAGCAGTACGGCACTTCGGCGTCGCTGCGCATCATGTCGTCCTACTTCTATCTCAAGCAGCGGGACGCACTCGCCAAAGCAGTAGACGATTTTTATAAAACTGCGCCTAAAGGTCAGGTTCCGGCGGAAATCCTCGAATGGCTCGGCCTGGAATTTTACAACGGGAAAGACTACGCGAGCGCGGGCAAATACCTCACCGCTCTGAGCAAGACGGCGAACGTCAGTGCGGTGAAACCGGATTTCTGGTTTTACCTCGGCGATGCGCAGATGAAGCAGAGTTTGCCTAACGACGCCGAGGTTTCGTTGCAAAAGTTTCTCGAGGCGACGAGCGATCCGGCGGCAAAGGCGAAAGGACTCCTGGCGCTAGGCGAAGCCAAGATCGCCGCGCACAAGCCGGACGACGCGCAAAAAATCGCGGAGGAGATTATGACTCTACAGCCGGAGGGGCGCGTCAATGCACAGGCGCGCTTACTCTCGGGCGATATTGAAATGGAGCGCGAACAATTTGAAGAGGCGGGCAAAGCCTTCATGAGCGTCGCCCTCCTTTACGACGATCCGGAGATTACTCCGCAAGCTCTCATGAAAGCCTCCAGGGCCTACGACAAGGCAGGCAAGCCTAACGAAGCCGAGCGCGCCAGATCCGAGCTGCGGCAGAAGTATCCCGATTTCGCGGGAAGCTGAAGGATCCTGAAGACAGAAGTAACAGGACTTAGGGATTAGAAGAAAACGAAGCCCTTGATCCCTGAAGCGCCCCTAACTCTGTGCAGCCTTTCCAGCGTTTCGATCGGTAAAGGCGCGAGAAATTTCTTCGCGTTCGTCACTTCCAAAATCGGCTCGGCCAGGCAGGCAGCAAGAAAACTCAGATCAGGCGTGGGGGCGATGCCGGCCTGGGCGCTGAGTTGTAGCTCTGCCAATTGCCTGATAACTCGCTCGACATTCTTCCGACAATCTTTGCGCGAGGTAAAATGGATCGTGCAAACGCCCGGGGCCGTCGCCTCGATCTCGGGCGCGAGGGTGAGAGCGTGATGGAGTAAGATTTCCTCCGCGATTTTTTCCTGCGAAAAGGCACGCGGCTTGATAATCAAATTCAGACATCGCGCCGCACCCTGACTCGCAGTCATTCCCACACTTACACCAGCTTCCGCCGCGCATGGAGTGAGCTGAAGAATGGTCGCTTTTGCTTCCGCATTATTGAGGAGCGCGACCGGCATTTGCCAAAGTGCCGGCTCATGTCGCAACGCAGCCTGCAACTCAAAATCAGGCAGGTAAAGAGCGGCAAACATTTTGGAATTGGGAAATTCGAAACAAGCCTAACGAGTCAAAGGCCTTTGCCCTGCCGGTGGCTCGCTTTCCACGGTTCGAATCTCGAGCTTCGTCATTTTCCTTTCATCATTTTTTTGCTAACCCACGCTGGCCAGTGCATTGCTTTGCCATTTGTTAGGTTGAGCGCGTTGCAGGTGCACCTGTAACTGCGTTTGTAATTCCGTCGCCGCCCAATCGAGCTGCGGCAGCCGCCAGCGGTTTTCCAAAATCAATTTCCATTGCGCACTGCTGATCAGGCTGCAGGGGGTAAGCGCGAGGAGCGCGGTCGGTGCCGGCTCGATGAGGCGTTGCAGACGATACCAGTTACTCGAGGGAATCCGGCGCAGTTCCGCGAGCGGATGGAGCACCAGATCAAGAATCAGGAGGGGGAAATTGCCGTCGCGCAAAAGCAGATCCGCTGCCTGCATCGCTTCGCTCGCCTGATGACAACGGATCCAAAGGAGATGCCGCAAAGCTACCGGCGCGATCGATTGGGGATCGAATGAATCGCGTCCGTCGATGAGAGCGAGAAAATAACGCTCGCCTGCTGCCCGGTGCAGGAGAGCGGCAATGAACGATGCAGACCCGCCATTGCCGGGGGGACTAATCAACTCGGTGATCGCGCCTTTCGTTAGGCCGCCATTCAGGACAGAATCCAGATTGGTAATGCCGGTGGCAAGTTGATTCGCGGGCGAAACAATTTCCTGCGGGAAACGTTCTGCCAGGAGTTTGCGCAGATCGATAATCTTGCTCCTGGCCATGACCAAGAATGAGACTTGTTAGACACATGTTCAAGAGAACATTATTCTTCGATGAAGGGCTTTTTATCCGCTGGGATTTAGCAATCGCGTCTTCGCCTCCTCCGGCAACGACGAACTTGTAATCCAGGTCGAGGCGTTGCCCGGGTCGGCCTTGAGCCAGGCGCGAGCGCTCGCTTCCAGTTGGCTGTTACGCAAGGTCTCATCTCCAATCGTCGTTGCCCATTGGACTGCGCTCTGCGGGTCGGAAGCACTCAGCCGTGAGGTAAAAGCGCTGACTGCCTGATCGCGTGAGGGACCGGCCCCGAGACCTGCCAGCCAGTTCGCCGCGGCTGCGGGATCGTTTTTGCTCCAGGAGTTGATCAATGTTTCGAAGACCTGCTCACGCGTTTGTCCTTCGGGAAAGGAAGCAGCCCAGGCACTTGCCGCTCCCGGATCACTCGAAACCCATTGCGAGATTACGCTATTTGCCGCGACGGTTTGCGCTTCGCCGGAAAGTCGCGAACTCATCTGCGCGGCTTTCGCCGGATCGTTCTCAGCCACGACCGAAATGATGTTTGGCAGAATCGCACTACGTGCCGCAGAGTCGCCCAAATCTTGCGCCCAATTCAGAGCGGCTTGTGGATCGCTCTGCGCCCATTCGCGCGAAATATTGGCAAGCAGATTGCGTTGTGTGTCGCCGTTACTATTCGTTAGGGCATATTCCGCCGCGGCGGCTGGATCAGATTCACTCCACTGCGCAATGATCGGATTGAGGGCGTTGGTGCGGGCGGCGCCCTCGGGAAGTTTTTGCGCCCAGGTTAGAGCGGTTTGGATATCGGCGGTGGCCAGCTGACGCGCAATCGATTGCGCCGCTTGTTCTTGTGTTTGGCCTGCCGGTAGTCCTGCGACATAAGTGCCGGCAGCTTGCGGATCAATTTGCGCCCAACTTGAAAGGACGGTTTGCACGGCACGTTGTTGCCCTTCGCCGGCAGGCAATTGCTCGGTCCAATCCAGCGCGGCTTGTGGATCGTTCTGCGCCCACTGCCGGGCGATATTGGCTGCGGCCCGATCGCGTGCTGGACCGACGGGAAGGGCCGTGAGGGAACTGGCGGCGCGCTCCGGATTTTGGCTCGCCCAGGCAGAGAGAACGGTTTGCACGGCGGTGTCGTGTGATGCGCCGGCAGGAAGCCCGTTTGACCAGGAGAAGGCAGCTTCGCCGTCGCTGTTCGCCCAGGTGGAAGCGACGATCTGCAAGGCCGCATCGTGGCCTGCACCTGGTGGAAGGAGAGCGGCACGTTGCGCGGCCGCAACCGGATCGTTGCTCGTCCAACGGGAAAAAATCGGCCAGTAATAACTCTGCTGACCGCTGCCCGTGGCCGGCAGACTTTGTAGAATTCCGAGCGCGGCTGAGGGATCGGTCTCGGCTAATGAAGAGACGATGGCTTGCAAGGCGCGATCTCGGTCCTGGCCGGCCGGAAGCTGCTGTGCCCAGGTGCGCGCGGCCTCTGCGTCCTTCTCCGCCCACGAGTGTACGGCGGCAACCACCGCCACCTTACGATCGGCCTGAGTCCCATTACTTTGCGCGTAGGCGAGAGCCGCCTGTGGCTGAAAATCCGCCCAGTGCGAAATAAGGAGAGCAAGGTAAAGCGATTTCTCGCGTTGGTTAGGCACACTCTGGAATGCGTCGAGGATCGGGCGAACCTGGCTGGGATCGAGCGAGTCGATCAGCCTGCTCGCTTCCAAATAGCCGCGTCGATCAGAGGGTTGCATCATCGCGGCCTTCAGTTTCGCGATTAACGCCTCCATACTCAGCGGGCCGGTCGACTCAGCGGCGGCGCCCTTCGCAGACAACGAACCCGGTTGAGAATCGGAGGAGTGAAGTTGGGCCGATCGCTTGCCTAACGAAAGCGCATCGCGCGCTCGGGAAAATTCCGTCCTTGTCATCGTCTGACGTCCGGCAATGAAACCAGCGAGAAACGAGATTATCACCCCCAGAACGACAGCGAGAGCAGCACGCTTCATGAAAAAGAAGTTATCCGAAGAAGGCGCGCGTCCAATTCAATCGAACGACGAAAGGTGGCCGGCGAGGATCACAAAATCTTAACCGGACAGGAGGGAAGAGCTCTAAGAAAGGCCCGCCCGTAGATTTTAGTTACGATCCGATTGTCCAGGATCACGACGATACCGCGATCGCTTTTTGTCCGGATCAAGCGGCCCACGCCCTGGCGGAATTTCAGGATCGCTTCCGGCAGGGAATATTCCGTAAAAGCGTCACCACCGCGTGCTTCGATTAGCTCGAGCTTCGCTTCTATAAGCGGATGATCGGGCACGGCGAAGGGTAGTCGCGTGATGATGACGTTCGAAAGCGCGTCGCCTGGCACATCCACGCCCATCCAGAAACTATCGGTGCCGAAGAGCACGCTGCGGGGAGTATTTTTGAATTGATCGAGCAGCTGGCTGCGGGGCGCACCTTTGCCCTGCACGAGCAGATTCATTTTTTGCCTAACGAAAAACTCGTCCATCTCCTCCGCCAGTTGCTGCATCATGCGGTAGCTGGTGAAGAGAACAAAGGCGCGGCCAGCGGTTTCGCCGACGAAGTGCGCGACCCAGCGCGCGAGCGCCGCCGCGTAGCCGTCGTCGCGCGGGTCCGGCATTTTGCGCACGACGAAGAGCTGCATCTGTTTTTCGAAATCGAAGGGACTTCCGAGCTGCAACGGCTCGGCCTCGGTTGCCCCGATCCTGTTCCGAAAATACGCCAGATCCGGCCGTCCGACGGCCAGCGTGGCGCTTGTTAGGACGCTGGTAGCGTCTTCACGAAAGAGCATTCGTCTCAGGACTGGCGCAACGTCGATCGGCGCAGCATTCAGGGTGATGCTCTGGGCCGCCTTTCCTGTGCGCTCGACCCAATAGACATAATCGTCCGCGCTCTGTTGCAGAAAGATGGAGATGCCTTCGCGTGTGTCGCGAATGCGCCGGCCAAGCTCCTGGAGCTCGGATTTGATTTGTTCGTCGTCACTCTGGCGCGCCACTTCGATAATGCGGGCGTGCAAAGCGGCAAGACGACCGGTGATCTGGTCCTCGACAAAATCAGTTTCGCGCACGCGACATTCACGGCCTTTCTTGAAGTTCGCGCGCTCATCGATCGTGTTAAAAAAGCGATCGGCCTCGTCCACTAACGAAGCCGCCAGTCGCACACCGGCTGCGTCGCGCGTCACGGTAAAAAGTCCTTTTTTCGAGCGCGCGTTGTAGAGCCGCTGAATCGTCGAGCGCAAGCCGTATTGAGAAATGCCAATCCCGATTTGTCGCTGCGCGGTTTGCTCCAGCGTGTGCGCCTCGTCGAGAATCAGGAAATCGTTCGGGAAAAGATATCCTTCCTCCCGTTCCGCCTGTTCCTCGAGGCTACCGAGCAGCATGAAAAAGAGCGTGTGATTGATCACCACCACATCGGCCGATTGCAACCGGCGGCGCGCCTGTTGAAAAAAACAACGCGGATTTTGCCCGCAGGTTTTCGCGGTGCAGATATGCGCTTCGCTGCAAACCTGCGTCCAGACTTTCGGCTCGGGCTCGACCGGCAGATCGCTCAACGTGCCATCCGTCGTCGTGCGCGCCCAATCCGCAATCCGCGCCAGTTCGGCCTGCTCGCTGGTGTTGAAAAGGTCGTTCGCGCTTTGCACGGCACGGTGGAGTCGGCGCGGGCAGACATAGTTCTGCCGGCCCTTCATCAGCGCCGCCTCGAACTCGATCGGGAGAATCTTTTTCACGATCGGGATGTCTTTGTGCAGCAATTGTTCCTGCAAATTGATCGTGTGCGTCGAGATGATTGCCTTCTTCTTTTTCTCGACCGCAAAGAGCGTCGCTGGGATCAGGTATGCGAGTGATTTACCGACGCCGGTGCCGGCTTCGACCACGAGGTGCCGCTCTTCTTCCAGCGCTTGCGCGATGGCCGCGGCCATTGCCTGTTGCTGAGGCCGATATTCAAAATTGCGCGCCTTCGCGAGGAGACCTTCCTCGGCGAAAATGCCTCGCACCCGCTCGACAAAATCGCTCCCGAGGGAATCTTTGAGCGCAATCATGAGGCCTGATAGTACCTCGGGAAGCCGAAATCCGAATCTCGAAATCCGAAACAAAGCTGAAGACTTCTAAACAGACCCATGAGGCTTCTCGATCGCTACATCATTCGAAATTTTCTCCAGCCCTACGCTTATTGCATTCTCGGCTTCCTCTCCATCTGGCTGATTTTCGACATCAGCGACAACAGCTCGACCATTTTCGACGAGCGAGCGCCGTTAGGCCTGGTGGTCCATTTTTATTGGACGCAAATCCCGCAGGTGCTCGTTATTCTCCTGCCCGTCGCGCTCCTCCTCGCCCTCCTCTTTTCGTTAGGACGCATGTCGCGCTCGAACGAAATCGTCTCCATGCTCACGGCGGGTGTGAGTGTGCCGCGCGTCGTTTTACCGCTGCTGCTCATCGCGCTTCTCACCACCGCCGCGACTTTTGCCCTCAACTATTCGTTGTCCGCGCACGCCGAGCTGGCGCGCAAGGAATTCTTCGATCAGGTGAATCGCGGCGGCGTGCGTGAGATCGTGATCCGCGGTCAGGTTTTTCGTAACCGGACCGATAATCGCACCTGGTATATCTCCCAGCTGCGGCCGCACTCGAACAAGTTTTCGGGCGTGCAAATCGTGCAACAGGACAGCGATGGAAACATTACCCGCAACTATATTGCGACCGACGCCTTCTACGAGCCGGCAACAAAAAGCTGGCGGTTAGAGAGAGCCAAAGTGTTGAACTACGACGCTGCCGGAAATATCACCGATGATAAGCTGGTTCCTGCCCTAACTATCGCCGGCTGGAGCGAAACACCGTATCGTTTGAGCAGCGCCAATGTTCGTCCCGAATTCCTCGGCGTTTCCGAGCTGGAGGATTATTTACGCTTCAATTCCGATTTTCCCGAGACGCTCCTCGCCCCTTTTCGCACTCAACTTTATTATCGCTGGGCGCTTCCCTGGACTTGTTTCGTCGTCGGCATCATGGCCACGCCGCTCGGGATTGGTTTTTCGCGGCGCGGCATCCTTGCCAGCGTCGCCGTCGCCATCGGCCTCGTCTTTGCGATGAATTTTCTCATTCACCTCTTTCTCGCTCTCGGCGAAGGCGACCGCGTCTCGCCCATCGTCGCCGCCTGGACGCCAAACATTATCTTTGCCCTCATCGGCCTCTACCTCTTGCATCTGCGCGCGACGAATCGCGAGGCGCCGAGCTTTAACCCGGCCGCGCTCTGGCGTAACTTGCCCGCGACGTGAATCCGTTAAACGAAGAATGGTCGATTCAGCATCGCTCCGAAACGTGCGCAGCGACCGGACGTCCTTTTGAAGAAGGAGAAAATTTCTATACCCTGCTCTTTCGCGACGGTGACGGATTTCGACGCCAGGATTTGAGCGAGGAAGCCTGGGGTAAGCGCAATGAGAATCTCCAGCCATTTTCTTTTTGGCGCTCGCGTTACGAGCCGCCGTCGCCGCCGCCGCCCGAGCCATTGCCAAAGGAAAATGCCGAGGAACTTTTCCGGCGCCTTGTAAGCGCGGGCGACAGCGCCAACGCCAATGCCTGTTACGTCCTCGCCGCGATGCTGGAACGAAAGCGACTCCTAAAACAGATCCAGACCGAAGACCGAGACCGCGGCCGTGTCCTTATTTACGAACATGTGAAGACCGGAGACGTCTTTGTCGTTCCCGACCCGCAATTGCTTTTGGATGAGTTGGAGGACGTGCAGCGTGAAGTAGCGGGACTAATGGCGACGTCCAAATGACGAATTCGAGGATAGCTGATTCGGAGCTTGGAACTTTTTCACCGGACCGATGGAATCATGGGACGGTTCAACGCCGTCTCGATTCGCCTCTAGCCTGGCTGTCCCACAACCGCTTTCCGCTCTATCTCGCGCCCATGGCCGGCGTGTCGGACAAGATTTTCCGGCAGCTTTGCAAAGAGCACGGGGCGGATGTGCTCGTGACCGAGTTCGTCTCGGCGGAAGGCGTTTTTCGCCGCAACGAGCGGACCCGACGTTATCTCGATTTCGATCAAGTGGAGCGTCCGTTAGGCGTGCAGCTCTTTGGCGGCAACGCCGAGCACATGGCGGAAGCGGCCCGTCAGGTCGTTGACTGGGTTTCGCCGGACTTCATCGATCTCAACTTCGGTTGTCCGGTGAACAAGGTCGTGGCGAAAAACGGCGGTTCGGCGTTGCTCAAGGATTGTCCATTGTTAGGCAAAGTGACTGAAGCCGTGGTTAAGGCGGTGGCACCGCTGCCGGTCACAGCCAAGATTCGAATCGGTTGGGATGATGATACGATCAATGCCGTAAGTGTGGCGAAACTCCTAGATTCGTTAGGCATTGCTGCCCTGGCGGTGCATGGGCGGACCCGGGCGCAGGGTTACTCGGGTTGCGCTGACTGGGAAATCATTGGCCAGGTCGCGAAAGCGGTTGCGATTCCCGTCATCGGCAATGGCGATTTGTTTAGCGCGGCGGATGTCGCGAAACGGAAAGCCGAAACCGGCATTGCCGGGGCAATGATCGGCCGCGCCGCGATGAGCTCGCCATGGGTCTTCTCACAGACGAAACATTATCTCGCAACCGGCGAACTTTTGCCGCCACCTGAACCCGCGGAGAAATGGGCGCTCATTCAGCGGCATTGCGAACTGACGGTCGAGGAATGCCGGCGAAACGGCCCTTGTCCGGCAAACGCCGAAGACCTCGCCATGCGCTCGATGCGCAGTCGCCTCATGGCCTATTCGAAAGGGATGCCGGCGGGCAAGTTGCTCCGGGAAAAATTCCAGCACGTCAGCACGCTGGCAGAAGTGGATGAAATTGCCCGGCTTCATCTGGCGACTTATCTCGAAGCGGCTTAAGCTTCCCTGTGTCGGCAGTTCCTTCGCCTAACGGCGAAATCAAATACAAAATCGGCAACGAGCGCCTCGTTAGGGTGACTGAAAACGCGGCGCAGAAGCTGGTTTCCCTTTTGCAAAAACAAGGTCGAACTCACGGCGCCTTGCGCGTGGCGGTAATCGGCGGCGGTTGCTCCGGGTTGCAATACAAAATGGATTTGGTCGATGGGCCGGCGAACCGCGACATCCTGGTCGAGTCATCCAACGTGCGCGTGGTCGTTGACCCTAAGAGCGCGCTTTTCGTCAGCGGATCGGTCCTGGATTACAGCGACGATCTGCAGAAGGGCGGCTTCAAAGTCACCAACCCAAATGCAGTCGCGCATTGTTCCTGCGGCGAGAGCTTCTCGGCATGACCGATTATTTCGCGCTTTTCCAGGAAGCGCGGCGCCCCTGGCTCGATCCGGATAAGCTGAAGGAAAAATACTTCGATCGCGCCCGCGAAGCCGCGGCCGATGCCGAACTAAACGAAGCGTTCCGTATCCTGGGCGACCCGAAGCTGCGTCTCCAGCACCTCCTTCTCCTCGAAGGCGTCGACCTGCGCGAGCGCCGCGAAATCCCAGCCGCACTTGCGGAATTATTCTGGAACACCGGCACGCTCTTGCGCGAGTTCGATCGCTGGCGCTTGAGAAATGCCAACGCCCACAGCGCGCTTGCCCGCGCCATCCTCCGTGGTGAACGCGCCAAATTGGAGCACAGCTTGGAAGAGCACGAGGCGAAGTTAAAGGCAGCCTTTGAGAGCGAACTTCATCGCTTGCAAACGCTCAGTGCGGCCGACTGGCCTAACGAGCTCGAAAAGCTGATTCAACTCCACGATTCGATCGCTTACCTGACACGTCTGCGCGACCAGGTAAAAGAAAAGCGGCTGCAATTGAATAACGAAACGGCTGAATAGGTAGAGATTTCAAATCCCAGCGATGGGGTGACAGCCTCGGGGTGTGAGAAGAGCAACCTGCCCTAACGAGATGACGCTTTTCTCCTTGCGACTGCCTCCGATTTGCAGCAACATGTTCACATGCTCACTCCCGGGCAGAAGAACGTTCTCCAATTCATCCAGTCGGAGCAGCGAAAGAAAGGAATCACGCCGAGCACGCGCGAGATTCAACAGCATCTTGGCTTCGCCAGCCAGACCTCAGTCATGCAATACATCGCCGCCCTGGAGCGGAAAGGTTTTCTCCAACGACACCCGCGAAAGGCCCGCGCCCTTGTCACCGCCGCCCCACGCAATGAGGTCGTCGATATTCCTGTTTACGGCCAAATTCCCGCCGGCATGGCGACCCTCGCAGAACAAAACATCGAAGGCCACATTGCGCTCGATCTCGGGTCGCTTAACGCTTCACGCAACACGCGCACCTTTGCCTTGCGCGTGCGGGGCGACTCAATGATCGGCGCATACATTCTCGATGGCGATATTGTGATTCTGGAAGATCGGCAGATCGCCAAAAACGGGGACATTGTGGCGGCCTTGATCGACGGGGAGACAACACTGAAGCGTTATGTGACCGACCGCGGCCGGCCCTATCTGAAAGCGGAGAATCCAAAATTTCCAAATCTGATTCCGGCGCGTGAATTGCGCATTCAGGGAGTCATGCGCTCGCTCGTGCGGAAACAAAAGGCTGTGACCGCAGGACGCGTCTCGTAGCTCCGCGGTTTTTTGGACTCTAAGTCTAGCGGGTATCATCCGCCGTATTTTTATCGGGAAAGACAAGCCATATCCGCCGGAAAAAGACTGGAGAAGAGATAATGTTCTATTGAACATGTGCTCATTGGGTTTATTCTTCCTGGATGCAATCCGCCAAGAAACAGGCCGGCGAGCTTTCTCACATTTTCACCATTCTTCACAAATGGGGAATTCATACTCTCGGCCAGCTTGCCGCGCTGCCGCAGGACGAACTCGCCGCCCGTCTTGGCCGTACTGGCGTTTGTCTCTGGGAACAAGCCAGCGGTAAATCCAACCGTCTTCTCCGGCTCGTTAGGCCGCCCGAAGTTTTTGTCGAGCAATTCGAATTTGAACACGAAGTCGAAACTGCTGCGCCGCTCCTTTTCGTCCTCCGCCGTTTCCTGGAACAACTCACCCAACGCCTGAGCGCACTTTATCTCCTCGTCGCTGAGTTGACTCTCCAGCTCACTTTTGTTGATAAAACCGCCTATCAGCGTCGTTTTCAAATCCCCGATCCGACCAATTCAGTCGAACTCCTCTTTCGCCTCCTGCAAACGGACCTGGAAAATTTTCGAACTACGCATCCGATTGTCGCTGCCAGTCTGGAGGTACAGCCGGCACGACCGGCCAAACAGCAGTTCCGCTTTTTCGAGACCCCGCTGCGTGATCCGGCGCGTCTGCACGAAACGCTGAACCGTCTCACTGCATTGTTAGGCCGGGAACGAGTTGGCCGGGCGGTGCGGGACGATTCGTATCGCGACGATGCCTTTCATCTCGAGCCTTTTGCCTGGGAGCTGCCGGAATCGCCTAACGATGTGCCTAACGAACCAATGATCGGTCCCGCAATTCGCCGTTTGCGCCAGGAACCGCTCCCTGCCGCCGAGAGAGCGGTGCGCGCCCGGCGGGGCCCTTATCTCGCTTCCGGCGATTGGTGGGACGAGAAACCATGGCAGCGGACCGAGTGGGATTTGGAACTGGAGAGTGGAATCATCTGCCGCGCCCAAAAGAGCGGCACAGGCTGGGGATTGGAGGCGATCTACGATTGATCCGCGAAGCCCTCCTTCGCACGCCGCAAAGCGAAAACTCGATCCTCCGTCTAACCCTGCGCCGCGATGTCCTACGCCGAACTCAACGCCTGCAGTGCCTTCAGCTTTCTGCGAGGCGCCTCTTTTCCCGAACAAATCGCGGAGCGTGCGGCGGAGCTTGGCATCCCGGCCGTCGCCCTGCTTGATCGCAACGGCGTTTACGGTGCCCAACGTTTTTCCGTCGCCTGCCGCGAGCACGGAGTGCGACCGATCATCGGCGCCTGCCTCAGGATGGAGGACGACAGCGATTTGCCGGTCTTGGTGGAAAATCGCGCCGGCTACCAAAATCTATGCTCACTGCTGACTCAAGGTCATTTGCGGAGCGAAAAAGGCACCTGCCTGTTCCGATATGACGAGTTGCCGGAATTTTCCGACGGCCTGATCGCACTCGCGGGTAGGGTGGGCGTCTCGCCCGCTGCTTTTGGCGTCCTGCCGAAACGATCTTTTCAACGAACGAATGGGCTCCGCAGTCTCGAAGCCTTTGGCCGCGACCGTATTTATGTCGAGTTGCAACGTCATTTCGTTAGGGGCGAAGAACGCATCAATCGTCAGTTGATCGATTTCGCGGAGCATTATTGTCTTCCGCTCCTTGCGACCAATGGTGTGCAACACGCCACTTCGTTAGGCCGGGAAGTGCTGGACGTTTTTACCTGTATTCGCGAGCACACTCATCTCGACGTGGCCGGCACGCTCCTGGCAAAAAATGCCGAGCGCCATCTCAAGAGTCCCGCCGAAATGCGGGCTCTCTTTCGCGACCGACCCGAGGCCATCACGAATACCCTTCGCCTCGCCGACCGTCTCCAGTTTTCCCTCGAAAACATCGGTTACCACTTTCCCAATTACCCGGTGCCTGCGGGCCATTCGATGGACTCCTTCCTCCGCACCATCGTTCTCTTCGGCGCCCAGCAACGTTACGAATCGATCTCACGCCAGGTGAAAAAGCAGCTCGATTTCGAGCTCAATCTCATCATCAAGCTCGGCTTCTCCGGCTATTTCCTCATCGTCTGGGACATCATCAATTTCTGCCGGGAAAACAACATCATGGTCCAAGGCCGGGGAAGCGCGGCGAACAGCGCGGTTTGTTTTTGTCTCGGCATTACACCGGTCGATCCAGTCTCGAGTCATCTCGTCTTCGAGCGCTTCCTGAACGAGAGCCGCAAAGGCTGGCCCGACATCGATCTCGACCTGCCAAGCGGCGACCGGCGCGAAGCAGTTATTCAGGAAATTTATCGCCGCTACGGCAAACATGGCGCGGCCATGACCGCGAACGTGATCACTTATCGCGGACGGAGCGCGGCGAGGGAGATCGGCAAGGCGCTCCATTTCGCGCCCAATATTCTCGATCGCTTCTCCCATCTCTTCGCCAATGGCGATTTTCCGCACACTCTCGATCTCCAGGCGCAGATCGAGCAATCCGGTTTGCCGAAACAACACCCACGCATGCCGGCGTTCGTTAGGCTGTATCGCGCCATTTACGGTTTGCCCCGCCATCTCGGACAACACTCGGGCGGGATGATCATTTGCCAGAATCAGCTGAGTAAAATCGTGCCGCTGGAGAATGCTTCCATGCCTGGTCGCGTCGTCGCGCAATGGGACAAGGACGATTGTGAAGATCTCGGAATCGTGAAGGTCGACTTGTTAGGCCTGGGCATGATGTCCGTCATGCAGGACGCTCTCGAGTTGTGTCGCGAACGTGGCCGCCCACTCGATCTCGCGCACATCCCAAAAGACGACTTGGCGACCTACGAAATGATGGAGAAAGCCGACACCATCGGCGTTTTCCAAATCGAGAGCCGTGCGCAAATGGCGACCCTGCCACGAATGAAACCGAAATGTTTTTACGATGTCGTGATCGAAGTCGCGATCATCCGGCCGGGGCCGATCCAGGGCGACATGGTGCATCCATATCTCAATCGTCGCGCCGGTCGCGAGCCCGTGACTTATTTCGACGAGCGTTTGAAACCGGTTCTGGAACGAACGTTAGGCGTGCCGTTGTTCCAGGAACAGATGCTCAAGATTGCGATGGTCATGGCCGATTTTTCCGGGGAAGAAGCAGAGGAATTGCGGCGCGCGCTCAGTTTTCATCGCTCGCAGGAACGGATGGAAAAAGTGAGCGTCAAACTGCGCACGGCCATGACGAAGAAAGGCGTTGCGCCCGAAGTGATCGAGAAAATTCTCCATTCCATCACTTCCTTTGCCCTCTATGGGTTTCCCGAATCACACGCAATCAGCTTCGCGATTCTCGCCTATGGAAGCGCATATCTGAAGGTCCATCGGGCGGCGGAGTTTTATGCCAGCCTGATTAACAATCAGCCGATGGGATTTTATTCGCCTGCCACGATCGTGAAAGACGCGCGGCGGCATGGAGTGAAAACGCGGCCGGTTTGCGTGGTGGAATCCGAATGGCGCTGCATCGTCGAGTCGGACGAGGTTGTCCGTCTCGGATTTTGCGTCGTAAACGGGTTGCGGCAGGAACACGCTGAAGAACTCGTTAGGCAAAGAAACGAGCGACCATTCGATTCGATGAACGATTTCAAGAAGCGCATTTCCTGCCTAACGAAAGAAGAGCTCCGGAAGCTCGCGGAAACTGGCGCACTGAATGGTTTCGCCGCACATCGCCGGTCCGCGATGTGGGAAGTGGAAGAAGCCCGGCACAACGATCTGCTGGAAAATGTCTTGGATAGGGTGGGCGTCCCGCCCGCCGGCGAAGGCGTCTCGCGTTCGCGAACTTTCGAAAGATCGTTTCGGCAAGATGCCGCCGTAACGCAGGGAGGCAGCCCGAGGCCGGGCTTTCAAACCGGCGGGCAGGATGCCCACCCTGCCGGAGATGCGCCGCTCGCTCCGATGACCTTGCCCGAGCGTGTCCAGGCCGATTACGAAACCATGAGCCTAACGACCGGGCCACACCCGATGAAATTGCTACGCGATCAGTTGCCCAAAGCATGGCGGGCGATCGACCTTCCGGCGGCGCGCCACGGGAGCTGGGTGACCATCGCGGGCAACGTCATCTGCCGGCAGCGACCAGGAACAGCGAAGGGATTTGTCTTCGTGAGTCTGGAAGATGAGACAGGCGTCTCAAATGCAATTGTGACGCCGGATTTATTTGAGCGCTTTCGCCTAACGATTACCGAAGAGCCGTTCCTCATCATCGAAGGCGAAACGCAGAACACCGATAACGTTGTGCTGATAAAAGCCAGAAAAATTCGCCCACTGCCGCAGGCACAGATCGGCGGAAGCGCTTCGCACGATTTTCGTTAGGCGTTAGGGAAAAACTTCCCGGCCACGTCGCTCTTTTTAGTGATGACAGCCGCAGCCGGGGCCGCAACCGCCACGCCGTGGCGGAGCAGGCGCAGCGACGCCAACGGATACGTGTACGCCATAGCCGCCGGAGATGACACGTCGGACCGGCTCGCCGGTTTCCGGGTCGACCCGCAACGGTTCATCTTTCATACTTTGCTTGACCTCAAACCGGCGCACTGGCTTTTTGGGATCGATCGTTTCGTAGACGTAAGTTGGCATGACGAACTCGCCTAACGATTACTCGCCCGTGTGCCGGCGAGCAGGTTCCTTCGGCTCGGCCGGTTTCTCCTTCGACGTCTGATCCGACTCAAGCCATTCAGTATGGAAGACGCCCGGTTTGTCGACGCGTTCGTAAGTATGTGCGCCAAAGAAGTCGCGTTGCGCCTGCAAAAGATTGGAAGGCAGACGCGCCTGGCGATAGCTGTCGAAGTAGCCTAACGACACGCTGAAGGCCGGCACCGCCACACCCTGCTCAACCGCGGTTGCGACCGCACGCCGCCAATTGTGCTGAGTCCTTGCAATAATGTCGGTGAAGTAGGAATCGAGCAGGAGGTTGTGCAGTTGCGCATCCCGCTCGTAAGCCTCGCGGATGCGATTGAGAAACTTCGCCCGAATGATACAGCCGCCACGCCAGATCGTTGCGATGTCGCCGAAGTTCAGCTGCCAATTGAATTGTTTGCTCGCCGCGCCTAACAATTCCATTCCCTGCGCGTAGGAGACAATCTTCGAGGCGTAGAGGGCATCGCGCACCGCCGTCACAAGCTCGTCCCGGTCCCCAGTGAATTTTTCCACCTTCGGCTGTGGCAAAATTTTCGATGCCGCGACACGCTCGTCTTTGCGGGAGGAAACGACGCGCGCTTCGACCGCGGCGTTGATCGTTGAGATGACAACCGATTGCTGGATGGCCGATTGCAGCGTCCAGATGCCGGTGCCTTTCTGGCCCGCCTTGTCGAGGATGACGTCGACCATCGGCTTACCCGTCTCGGGATCTTTCTTGCGAAAGATCTGCGCGGTGATGTCGATCAGGTAGCTGTCGAGATCGCCCCGGTTCCAATCCGCGAAGATTTCGGCGAGTTCGTTGGTCGTTAGGCCGAGAACGGTGCTCAGTATGGCATAGGCTTCGCAGATGAGCTGCATGTCGCCGTACTCGATCCCGTTGTGCACCATCTTGACGTAATGGCCGGCGCCGTCCGGTCCCATGTAGCGGCAGCAGGGCTCGCCATCTACCTGGGCAGCGATTTTGGTGAAAATGGGAGCGATAATGTTCCACGATTCGCGCGGCCCACCCGGCATCAGCGACGGACCTTTGAGCGCTCCTTCCTCGCCACCTGAAACGCCGCAGCCGACGAAGTGAATTCCTTTTCCTTCCAGCTCTCGACCGCGTCGTTGCGTGTCGGTAAAAAGTGAATTGCCGCCGTCGATGATGACGTCGCCCTTGTCCAAGAGCGGCGCGAGCTGGCCGATGACCGCGTCAACCGGCGCCCCGGCCTTTACCATGATCATGGCTTTCCGCGGACGTGAGAGAGCGCCGACGAACTCCTCCATCGTGGTAGTCGGCTGGATGTTTTTTCCCTTCCCGCGACCAGCCGCGAACTTTTCCGTTACGGCAGTGGTGCGATTGAAGACCGCCACGCTAAAGCCCTTCGACTCCATGTTAAGGACGAGGTTTTCGCCCATGACGGCGAGACCAATGAGGCCAATATCACATTGATTCGTTTTCATTTTCGGTATCTCCTGATCGCAGCTCCGGGCTCGCACAGCAAAGGGCAGAGGCGGAAGAACAGATGGCAACTTGGCATTTGGAAATCCTCATCACAACCAAGCCTTTAGCGACCCAGGCGAACAACTGGAACGGCCGTGCCGGAGCGACACTCGATTTCTGGGGAGTCGTGCGCGCGCTGGAAGATCGCCGGGAGATTTCCGGAATCGATTACGAGGCGCACGAAGCCATGGCGCAGCACCAGATGAAATTGATCGCGGAGGCTGCGGCGGAGAAGTTTGGCCTCGAAGAAGTAATCCTGCAGCACCGGATCGGATTCGTGGCGGTTGGCGAAGCCTCGCTATTTTTGCGTGTGTCGAGCGGTCACCGTGGAGCAGCCTATGAGGCGAGCGCCTGGATCGTGACCGAGCTGAAGAAAAAAGTGCCGATCTGGAAATGTCCGCTTTTCGTTAGGCAAGAAGCGCACGAGGTAGCGGGCGGATGAATTGGCCCAATCGTCTTACGCTCGCGCGATTGGTTTTGACGATTCTTTTCGTGCTCTCGCTCAGCTCGGCCTGGCATTATGGACGGACTGCTGCTCTCGTGTTGTTTATCGTCGCTGGGGTGACCGATTATCTCGACGGCGAAATCGCGCGGCGCTACGGCATCGTCACCAAGTTTGGAAAGCTAATGGACCCGCTGGTCGACAAGGTGATGATGGCAGCGGGGTTCATTTGCCTCGTTCCCTTGGGCGCGGTGCCGGCGTGGCTGGCGACAATTGTCGTGGCGCGGGATTTCTTAATCACCGGGTTGCGCCTCCTCGCCAGCGCGGAAGGCGCAGTGCTTCCGGCGGAGAAACTGGGAAAGCACAAGACTTCCTGGCAGATCATCACAGTGGTTTTTTTCCTTTTCCTTCTCTCGGCGCGGGAAGTTCACCCGACGGTTTGGGAGAGTGGCTGGTGGCAAATTGCCTGGCTTTATGTCGGCGACACGTTGCTCTGGATTACGATTGGCCTAACGATTTATTCCGGTCTCGGATTTTTTTGGCGACATCGCGGCTTAACGACGGAAGCGACGATGTAGAGCGCGCTTGGAAGCGGCTCCTTAATCTGAAAAAACGAACCGGGGAAATTGCGGGCTACCGACGTTCCGGTTTCGCACTCGGCACGGCAGTCGGCCCGGGTGCGATCGTTGTGCCGGGGTGTAGCGTCGCCGGAGGGCACTCGCCTTTCGCCGCGCCCGGATGCGCGCGCAAATACTCATCCACCAGGCTTACGCGTAGCGCGCGTTGCATCCCGTCGTCGCATACCAGAGTCAGCGGCTCGAGTGGATCAAACCCTTCGTCCGCTCCTGCGCTCGTCCCGATGAGAGGATCCATGTCTGCCGCCCGTGCGGGAGTCGGCGTAGCGCGCTCCGGATGCTCGCCATGGCTACTCGCCTCGGTGCGTCCGTTTCGGTCCGCTTCGCTCACGGTGCGCGGTCGAGTTGCGTGTTGGATCGCTTCCGCGCAATTCGGTGCCCGGGCAACAGCCGCGTCGCTGATCGTGATGGCATTTCCGTCTGCCTCCATCGCCGCCGAGATAACGGTGCCGACAAATTCGCAATCAATCTTCCCGCTACAGCGCAACACTACTCCCACAACATCCCCTGCCAGACTCTTCCGCGCCGCCAAGGCGGAAGAGGTGATTGCGGCGGCAGAGGTCTTGCGTTTTCGCACCGCGCGACAGATCGCGTTGAGCAAGTCTTGCTTGCTAGCGTTCTTCAATGTCTTTCGGGGCGGCAAGCCTTCTGCGATTAACTCGGTTGCGGAAGGTTCCCGAGCGAGCGCGCCCGAAAGAGGTTCGAACCAAAAAAATGTCGCCAGGAACAGCGGGCATGCGAAACAAACAAGGCCGTGCAGCCGCCCCATTTTTCGCGCACGACGGTCGTGTACTCCGTCGTTCTTAACGCCCATAATCAGTATCTCGCTTTACGCCTAACAAGCGGGTAAAGGGAATCGAACCCTCATAGCCAGCTTGGAAGGCTGGAGCTTTACCATTAAGCTATACCCGCACGACCATAAGCTGACGCCGAGATTCCACCTTGCCAAGTATTTTCCAGCTTTCTCCGCGCAGACTTGCAAAGCGCGAAGCCGCCGCGTACGAAACAGAGTCATGAAATCATTCTGCATCTTTGCGTTTGGTTTGCTCACTGGCTATGCCACGGCCTCGGCTGACCTGACAATTGTCGAAACAGTTGAGGGCGGCGACGCTCCGCAGCACATCACCATGAAGGTCAAAGGTGACAAGGCGCGGGTCGACGTCAGCCCGCATATCACCACCATTCTCGACGCGAAAACCGGTGACCTGACGAATGTCTTGCACGACAAGAAAATGGTCATGCACATTTCCGGCGAAAAAGCGAAAGCCATGGCGGAAATAGCCAGGTCCTTCGTCAAGGAAGAGGTGCCCGACCAGCCCCTGCCAAAGCCTTCCGGCAAAACGGAAAAAATCAACGGTTACGACACCGTCGAATACGTCACCGATTCGCCGAAGTTTCACGCCAGCTATTGGGTTGCGACTACTTACCCCGATTACCAAAACATCCTCCGCCAAATGGGCATCCTGCAAAAAGGCGCCTTCGCCTCCATCACCAAGGGAATGCCTGACTACCAGGCGTTGCCCGGATTGCCTCTCCGCACTCAGCTAAAGATTCCGGGTCAAGCCGATTTCACGAGCACCATCGAGTCTCTCAACCAGACGCCGATTCCCGATTCCGACTTCGCCGTTCCGGCCGGTTATTCGCAAATGGCCATGCCCGACTTCCTCGGCGGTCAATCGCCTAACGAGAAGCCGGCCAAACCGAAGAGTCCATGAACGCGCCGCGCCGGCCGCGGCTCATTCTTGCCTCTGGGTCCCCGCGCCGTTCTCAACTTCTCGCCGAAGCCGGCTTTAGGTTCGACGTCGTTAGGCCGAAAGTGGTGGAAACGTCTTCCTCTGCCCTCACCCTGCGCGAAGCGACCGTTTGGAACTCGCTCCGCAAAGGGCTCGCGATCGCGCGCGCAAATCCGGATGCCGTTGTTCTGGCAGCCGACACTCTCGTCGGCCTTGGCCATCAGGTCATCGGCAAACCAGCCGATCGCGCCGATGCCAGGCGCATCCTACGCCTTCTCAGCGGCCGGACGCATGATGTTTCCTCAGGCGTCTTCATCGCGCACCTGCGGAGTGGAAAGTCGGAAACCTTTTGCGTCACCTCGCGCGTCACCTTCAAGAAACTGAGCGACAAAACGATCGAGACTTATTTTTCACGGGTCGATCCGCTGGATAAAGCCGGCGCTTATGCCGCGCAGGGTTTCGGTGGCACGATCATCGCGCGCCTGAGCGGTTCGCGTAGCAGCGTCATCGGTCTGCCGATGGAAAAGACCTGCGTCGCCCTGGCTCGTTTCGGCGTGCAGCGAAGTCAGCCCAAGGCTTAACGAATCTCGACGACGTCGCTTCGCTCGGCAGTCGTCTGGGTTGCCTCACCCGTTTCACGTCGCAGGCAGCGATAAACAAACCAGACGATGAAGCAGTTGAGCGCCAGGATCAGAATGACGACCGCACCGGGATGAAACCACGCATGCCGCACCTCGAACGGAATGAAGACCGCTGTCGCCACGACCATGAGCAATTCTGCCCAGCGGTGTTGCAGGTAAACGCCCACGCCTTCCGTGCAGAGCAAAGCCGCGAAGAAAAGTGCAACCCATCCAGTCACTCGCAGCAGCCCGCCCGCCATCGCATCCTGCAGGCTATTGAGCAAAAAAAGCACCGTCCGGCTATGAGCAAGCATGAGTTCGCCATCCGCCCAATCGGAAATCGCGTCCAGCCAGACGGTGCGACTGTGCAGGACGAGGAGGGAAATTCCGAGGCTGGCGAGAAGCAATCCTTGCAGGATTTTGAAGACAGCAATCATCTTCAGATAACGAACGCGCCGCTGCGGTCGCAGCATCTTTGGAATCGCGTTCGTTTCGCGGCTCATGCCCGATACGTCTCGCAGAACCGGCGGCGATCTCAAGCCGTACCGGAATTTCGACGCATCAGGATACCGTTGCTTCGTCCGGTCAGTCAGATGAGCCAGCAAGACGATTATCCCGCGGCAAGTGCGCCAACCCCTAAGGTTACGATCTTCAGAAATCGCTTGTTCACAAAAGAAATGGGTGAAGCGGAGACCATTTTCGTCGCTGAAGAATCCGCCGCCATGAATGACCAGAACGCTGAGATGCGAGCCAGGTCCTGCAGCAAGACAAGCCTGCCACGTGAGCGGTGTTCCGTCGTCTGCTACGGCGAAGTCCTCAGTGATCGGCGTAATACGGTCGGTCGTGGCTCGCTGGAGCGGGCCTCGAGAGCAGGCCAAAGCCAAATACCAGACCAGGCAAAAAGCTACTGAAGACTTGCGAACGGATGGTTTCATAAGTCGCGGTCTGGTGAGATAGCTAGCCCCCGTCAATCAGGGAGTTGTTCCCCTTAAGTCTTATGAATCAAGATGCGCCTAAGCCTTAGAGCCTAAGCGTAGCCGAAACGGTGTACCGTGGCGCTGGGAAACGGTGCCCGCAAAGCCTTACTGGCTTTAACTAAACTCGGCCCTGCGGAGAGCTATTGATGGAGCACTAAGATAAGGAATTGGTTAGTTCTCGTTAACCTATCGTTTATGATAGCGTGTGATTAAGGCGGTTATTACTTGTAAGGACGATCGCCCTTTCCTTCCTTGTCGTCGTAGCCGAGGAGTCAGAGCAAACCAAAAACACGGAGAAAATGAAGGCTGTCCTTTAAGCGCTCCTTCCTAACTCTGCTTTTGTACCTTCATATCATTCGCGGTGAGACTTGCGCACTTATACCCGGAGGAAAGGCTTGATAGCCTGTCGTAACCGTCTCCATAAATGTCATGATCACAACAGGCATAAAGAGACTTCTCTACCCACTCTTCTGGTGACTTTGGCCTGCGCAACTGGCCTCGCACGAGAAAGCCCTGCCAACGCCTAGTTTGAGACCTCGGTTTCGTATGACGACCTGGATGCCATCTATGCGAGCGACGCTCCTTATGTCATTTTCTCCAATCTCGATTGCACCTCCAGTGATCTCTACAACAGCGATGGATCCAAGCCCTTAAGATAGCCGACAGCAGAGTCGGTATGATGATACGTCGGGACTTCGCTGCCGGGTGGCCAAGGCAGCACAGTTAAAATTCCTGACTTAGAAGAGTGGTGCCAACTGGCCAGGGTCAACTTGCCTGATCACGGCGTGACCTTGCAGGTCGGAGTTCGCTATTGGCTTGTCTGCAGCCCGGATAATACAAGGGCCCCAAATTTCCTCGAAGGATGACATATACCCGCCTTCGCGCAGACGCGCTTAAAGGAACTGTGCTGCGACCTTGCAAAAGTTACGTTTTGAGGGAACGGCGTTCCCCTCAGCGCAGGAGTGCAATATTGGCTCGCAATATGTCCCGACAACGTCAGTGCCCTGGGTTTTATGGACGGTGGCAGGAATCCGTCGAGGACTTGATGGCCTATCAACAACCAAAAACATTTTCTTAACTGGAGGCCTTTTTTACGGTTCGTTTGCCGCAGAAATCCGCGGCACGAGCCCGTAGTTTAACCAACCACAACCCGCGTCGCGCCGAAATCGTCGGAATGACGCGTTCAGACTTCCTCACGAGTGAGACCACTGAGGAAGGTCGCCCTCTGGGAGGAATCGAGTCCAAATTCCAAATTGCCCGACACAAAAATGGGGGCAACGCCCCGTCTTGGCGCCTCGGAGTGCGTCGCCCTCGGCAAAAAAGCTGAAAAAAAATCGAAATAGGCTTGACATCGAAAGTGAAAATCACCCCAATGAGCGCTTATGAAATATCCAACCCTGCAGAAGGTCAGTCTATTCACGATTGCCTTGGTTGCGTGTATCACCCTGAGCGCACAGGCCCGAGATCGGGCCAAGGTGACGTCAGCAATGCACAACCGAGGTCATTCGCATCAGCCAGCCGCGAACGCACGCTCCGCGGGACAACATACAATAAAGAAGATCTGGTCGACCTATGTGCTCGATGATGGGAGCGCGGAGGATGCCATCGGATTTGGCGATGGAATCCAAAGCTTCCAATCGATCTGGGTTAATCAGTTTGCCGTTATTCCTGGTCAGACGACGATCACGGCGGTCGAAGTTGCCTGGGGAACACCGAGCGACCCACAAAACATCGACGGAACACCGGTTACGATCGGCATTTGGAGCGATCCAAATGGCGATGGGCAGCCCTTCGATTCAGCGCTGTTGGGATCGGTCAGCGGGACAATTCAGCAAAATGGGACCGACACCTTCATCACGTACACCTTCTCGCCGGCAGTGACCCTGCCAGCAGGGGCAACGAGCTTTTTCATCGGCGATTTAACTCCGGCTAATCCAGTCGAGTCGTTTTACCAGGGCATTGATGAAAACAGCATATTGCATGGCCAAAGCTGGGTGGTGGCGAATGGAGACGGTTCAAACGTCGATATCAACAACCTCGGCGACAATAGTCTGATCGGGACCATCGATAGCTTCGGTTTACCGGGTAACTGGCTGGTCCGTGGCGACACGGGCAATGGAACTCCAACCCCGACACCGACACCGACTGCGACTCCGACGCCAACCGGAACGCCTGCGGGCGCTCTCTGGTACAACGGTGACTTCGACTTCGTCGACGGTTTGGCCAACGAGCAGGACAGCTTTGCTCAAGGCTACTCGCACATCTATGACGACTTCAACGTCAATGACGCTAATGGCTGGAATGTAACCTCGGTCTTCTCGCATGACCTCATCAACACGGTGGTCACAGGCGCGACTTGGGAAATTCGTCAAGGCATTACCAATGGTAATGGTGGAACGCTGGTGGCCAGCGGTATGACGCTAACTCCAGTCATCACCCCGACGGGCAACAACGCCTTCGGCTTCGACGAATTCAGCGTGGAAGTTACAGGACTCAATGTGAATCTAACCGGCGGCGGACAAGTTTACTACCTGAACGTAACCCCAATTGGCAGCTTGGACGGCGGACGTTCCTTCGATTCGACCACCAGTGGTGCGAATTGCATCGGAACGCCTTGCGGTAACAACTCCAATTCGTGGTGGGATAGCGACCTCTTCGGCGTCGTCTTCGTTCCGACGAACGAAGCCGGTTCGCAGTTCCATGACTTCTCCATGGGCGTGAATGGCACTGTAAATGGCGGCGGCGGCGGTCTGAGTCTGACGAGCGCGGGCTCGCGCAAGGGCCACCAGGCGGCCGGCAAGTTCGATGTCGATCTGCCGAGCGACGGCTCCGGTATCGAAGATCGCGTGGGTGATGGCAGCAAGCGTCAGCTGGTTGTCTTCAACTTCAACGAGACGGTTGATTCCATCTCGGGTGCGACAACAAGCTGCGGAAGCATCGAAAAGACATCGATCAGCGGTAGCAGCGTGTCGGTGCAATACATCGGCAAGTGCAACACCCAAACGGTCACTGTCACGGTCAGTGATGTCACGAGCGGCGGCGATAGCCTGCCCTCGGCGTCAGTCTCCTATGGCATTCTGCAGGGTGACGTGAATGCCGACGGCGTGGTCGACTCGAACGACGTCAACGCGGTCAGGATGAACATCAGCAACGCGGTCGACTCAACGACCTTCCGTAACGACGTCACCTGCGATGGTCAAATCAACCATGGTGATACGACTGCGGTGAGCGCCCAGCTCGGCACTTCACTGCAATAACCAGTAAGTAAGTTAGAAATTGCAAACCGGGAGCCGTCCAAACCGGCTCCCGGTTTTGTTTTGCCATCGCGCGCGCAAAGATCACGCGATAGATCTGCAGCAGGAATCCCGCTCCCGTCGATTCTGTTATGCTTTACGTCGTCGGCACGCCGATTGGTAACCTGGACGACATCACGCTACGCGCGCTCGCGATTCTGAAGTCGGTGGACCTGATCGCCGCTGAAGACACGCGCCACTCCGCAAATTTGCTGCGACATTTCGAAATTCGAAAATCACTCGTCAGTTACCACGAGCATAACGAAGCGAGGCGCACCGCCGAGTTTTGCGACCGACTGATTAACGGCGAAAGTATCGCGCTCATTAGCGACGCCGGAATGCCCGGATTGTCCGATCCTGGCACTCGCCTGATCCGGGAATGCCTGGCACGTGACTTACCTTTCACCATAGTGCCTGGAGTTTCTGCTATTACGACAGCACTTGTCGGGTCTGGTTTTGACCTGGAGGCATTCAGTTATCGCGGCTTCCTTCCAGTAAAAAGCGGACAACGAGTTAGAGAATTAACTCTCGCGAAGGAACGCGTGGAAACGACGATCTTCTTCGAATCACCCTATCGCCTAACGAAAACTCTGGCTGCCTGTGCTGAGATCATGCCGGATCGTCCGCTTTGCGTCGCGCGTGAGTTAACAAAGAAGTTTGAGGAGTTTCGCCGAGGCACTGCCACCGAGCTATTCGCGCACTACACCGCTCATCCCGCAAAAGGGGAGATCACGTTCATCATCGCCGGCAAATCCGCTGGATAAGCTTCTACCGTTCTTGGACTCTGCTCGGAAAATTCCGGGCGTGCTGCAACGATAAGGAAGCGCGCCTTTCCATAACTGAAATTTGTTTGCGTTGGTTCCTCGGCTTGGACCATCATCGCGTCAGCCGGGCTCCCTGTGAGCGAAGAAACAAAACCAAAGTTCGAGGTTCCCTGGGGAACTTTGTTGCCGGTGCTGGCCGCATTGGCTGGGATCGTGGCCCAAGTCCGCCCCCTGGTGAGTACGCGTCCATCAGTCCCGGCGGATAAACCGCTCCCGGTCGTGGCACGTCAGGACGTCGATGCTCGTCTTTGGCAGGACCCAATTGCCGTCGCACAAAAACGGAAGTCTGCCTTGCTCGCGGAGATGAGCAGTGGCGCGGCGCCCAAGAATCGGGCGCAGGACTACGACATCAGTGTGCTGGTCCAACTACTTCACGACCACGTTACTAATTCGGGCGGTCGTCGTCTTCTTCTTCTCGGCGTCATGCTGGATGCCGGCCCCTACAGTGAACAGAATGAGGCCCGCCTGCGCACGCGGCATTCCGTGCTCGAAGGTCTGAGCGAAAGTGGTTTTGTTCCAAAGGATGCCGAGCACATCGGTTATGTGACATCGTTTTGGCCGTTGCCAGATGATCGCTTCCCCGATCTCGAAACTTCGGTCGCTAATCCCACCCTGCTCGTTCCTTGGGAGGAATGTGAAGCCCTCGACTCACCTCCGGGCACCAACAGCGTCATTGTGCTCTGGTTGCCCGCAACAAGCTTCAGTCCAGATCCGCTTAAACGTCTTGCTCGGCTGCTCGATCTGTTGGTCGGCGACATTCGCCCACAGATCGACGTGAAATTGCTCGGCCCGGAAAGCTCGACTGGATTGCAAGCGATGGTGCGCGAGGTACGTTCGCCGACCTGGCGACCTGATAAGGCCGGAAAGTCGCTTGATGGGATAACGATTATCTCCCCACGTGCCACCGCGGCCGACGATGTATTGCTCCATGACCCCGACGACGTCGACAAACCCAACGAGCACCATGAAACTTCGATCAAACACTTGCTCGAAACCTCCGTGACCAACGACCACGGTGGTCTACACTTTTTTCGGACCATCGCCACAGATGATGTCGTTCTGCGTCAGCTCATCGCAGAGTTAAGGCTCCGCCACATTCCGCTAGAGGCTCCAGCCGCAGTCACGCCGGCGCCAGGAGCATCGCCTTCGCCGGCTCCTCGCCTGCCTGACATCATCTTGCTCACGGAATGGGATACACCTTACGGCCGGTCGTTAGGCACAACTTTTTTTGCCGAGGCTTACGGTGAGGGGGTCGACAAGATCCTGGAGCGGCGCAAGAACGCGAGGGTTCGTCCACGCAGCGGCACGACTCGACGCATTCACATTTACCGCTATTTGCGCGGGATCGATGGCCAGCTTCCCGGCGATATCGCGCGCGATACCGCCGCGCGCCCGCAAAAAGATCACCCGCAATCTGAAATCGTCGAAGCCACGGAAGGTCTCGATCAAGCAGATTATCTGCGACGGCTCGCGGGTTTGCTTCAAACCCAAAACCACCGCTGGCGCCTCACAGGCGATCCCGGCATTCGAGCCATCGGTCTGCTGGGTTCCGACCCATACGACAAGCTCATGATCCTGCGCGCGCTGCGACCGGAATTTCCGGAAGCGATTTTCTTTACGAATACCTACGATGCTCACTTCGAGCGACGCGACGACCTGGACGACACTCACAATCTCCTTATCGGTTCGCCGTTTGGAAACGAGGCGCCTCTCCTCTCGCGCCGCCAGCGTGTCGCCCCGTTTCGCGACAGCACGCAAACCTCGATGTTTGTCGGCACGCTCGTCGCGACTGGACGACTGGATGCGGCCGCCGCCGAGCAACTGGCCAAACAACCGCGAATTTTCGAGATCGGACGTGATGGCGCGCATGATTTGAGCAAGCCCTGGAAGATCGATAACCAGGAGCCTTTGCCCACTCGCGAGACCTGGTTTCGCGATTGGCTGCATTCCGATTCGGTTTTATGGCATCTCGCTGGAGCAGCATTTTTTTTGGCGCTTCTCGTCGGCTGGGTAAGCGCGAGCAATGCTCATCGCCGTCTGCCGGGCGGAGGAACTACGCCACAGCGCCTAACGAGCGTGCTTAGTAGCACGCCTTTCTGGGTGGTGTGCGGCCCTCCGATAATTGTGTTGGCGGTGGCGATCTTCGCGCAAGGAGATGGTGCCAGTCTCGAGCCTTTCGCCTTCTTCGCCGGGATAAGCATTTGGCCGAGCGAGATGCTGCGCCTTATCGCGCTCATGCTCGCGATCCATTTCATGATCAAAGCCGGCCGCGACCTGCGGGCAAACGAGCGCGAAATTGAGAAACGTTTCTGCCTCGAACCGCTTCCGCGCCGACCCTTTCGCTGGACCGATGTCGGCCTTGGCTTCGAGCTCTGGCGACTGCGGCCTAACGAACGACCTGGGCAGGAGGACGAATTTCCCGCGCAGGAGGCGTGGCATGCTTATCTTCGTCGCAACAAATTCTTGCCCCGCTTTATCCGCATCGGAATTCTCTTTGTTCTCTATTTCGCTTTCTCAGTCCTTTTCTTTACCCTTTTCCCTGGTCCGGTCACGCCAGCGCGCGGCGACGTCGCTTTCGGTTTCGATTTTGTAGTTCTCTTGGCCTCGGTCATTGGCTTGATGATTCTTTCCTTCTACGTGGTCGACGCCATTCAATTGAACAGTAACTTCATCCGTCTGTTTGCCCGCGAGGTAACGCGCTGGGGCCATGAGGTCACGGAACAATGTCGCCGGTCGCCGCCGCTCAGTGAAGAGGAACTCTCCGATTACAACGAGATCTTTTTCGTCGCGCAGCGGACCGAGGTGGTCGCCCGGTTGATTTGGTACCCGCTCATCGTGCTCACGCTTATGATCGTGGCACGATTTTCCTTTTTCGATAATTGGTCGTGGCCCCCCAGCCTGCTCATCGTCTTTTCCATTAACGCTGCCTGGGCGCTGGGCAGCGCGGTCTACTTGCACCGCGCGGCCGAACAGTTACGCGCCGCCGCTGTAGGCAATCTTGCCTTACTCCGCCTCGGTGCCTTCACCAACGAGGTGAAGCGCACAATGGTGGAGGAGTTGATGGTTGAGATTCGCGGACTAAAAAAGGGCGCCTTTGCTCCCTTGAGCGAACAACCGTTCGTTCGAGCAGTTCTCTTTCCTTCAGGCGGACTGGGGCTGATCGCCGTCGCGCAACGGCTGTTCGATCTCTTATGAGACAAGAGCCGGAGTCGCACGCGGTCCGGCTTTTCTCCAACATTGGCAGCCGCCGGATTTCCGCTTGTCAAACCTGCTCAATCGTGTGACTTTCCCGCTCTTTTCCCACGGCTATGGCTTACGCAATTATTAAGACGGGCGGACTCCAGTATCGCGTCGCGGAGGGTGACACGATTGACGTTGACCGACTCGACGGGGAGGCGGGACAGAAACTCACCTTCGATGAAGTGCTCCTGCATGCCGACGGCGACAACCTCACGCACGGCAGCGCGGTGCAAGGTGCAACCGTGAGCGGCGAAGTTGTGGAACAGCGTAAGGGCGAAAAGCTGATCGCTTTCAAATATCGACGCCGCAAAGGTTATCACCGCACGGTTGGACATCGCCGCAAGTTGACACGTGTCAAAATCATCGGCATCACGCTCGGCTCCAAGAGCAAGAAAGCGGTCAAAGAAGCAACGGAATCGTCAAGTTCCGCAACCTCTTAACTTCATTCATGGCTCACAAAAAGGGACAAGGCAGCGTCAAGAACGGTCGCGACAGCGTCAGCAAGCGGCTGGGTGTAAAGAAATTTGGGAGCGAACGCGTGGTCGCTGGCAACATCATTGTCAGGCAACGAGGCACCAAATTCCTTCCCGGCAAAAACGTCGGTCTGGGCCGCGACTACACCATTTTTGCGCTGATCGACGGACAAGTGCGTTTCGATCGCGCCGGGCGCAGAGTCAACGTTCTTCCCTCCGAAAGCGCTGGTTCATAGCGCGACCTTCCCAGCCCGCCGGGCTGCCGAACGCCTCGGCCAAATGCTCTCCCCTTGTCCCTTTCGGTTTTCCCCGATTGTCGCGCGCGCGTTTTTCGGATATAACAGGACACTTTGCTGGCCATGAAATATCATACCTACCTTCTCTTTGGCGCGCCTGGCAGCGGCAAAGGCACACAGGGTCGTTCGTTAGGCTCGATCCCGCGCTTTTTCCATTGTGCCTGCGGCGATGTCTTTCGCACTCTTGACACCCGGACCAAAGTCGGCCGCGCTTTCCTCGAATACTCCAGCAAAGGCCAGCTCGTTCCAGACGAAATCACGGTCGAGCTCTGGCGGACCCACATCGACGCGGCAGTCGAAGCACACGAGTTTAAGCCAGATATCGACGTGTTGGTGCTGGACGGAATTCCGCGCAACGTCGGCCAGGCCAAAATTATGGACGATGTAATCGACGTGCAGAAAGTCTTTCATCTTTCCTGCCCCGATCGGGCTCAACTTTTCAGTCGTCTGAAAAAGCGCGCCTTGAAAGACAATCGCCTCGACGACGCCAATGAGGAAGTGATCCAGCGCCGGCTTCAAACCTACGAAAACGAGTCGAAGCCCGTGCTCGATTATTATTCTGATCGGGTGCAGCTGGTCGATGCAACGCAGCCCCCCGCGCGCGTCCTCTACAACATTCTCACGACAGTCGCCAACGGAACGCATGCAGCAACAGTTTGAGAGTTTCACCGCCTCGAGCCTCTATTGCGAGAAATGCCGGACTGCCATGCCGGTTCGTGAACGGCTCCTGCTCATTCTGCCCGATCGCGAAATTTACGATTATCTTTGCACTGGCTGCGCTTCTTCCGTCGGCCAGCGCGAAGTCACGGCCGGTGACAAACTGACGGCGCAGGCTACGGCGCGACGCAGTCGGCGGACGGCAAGATCACAAAGTTTGCTGCCCTGAGTGGCATGCGGATTATCTTCGTTGGTACAGGCGAAATCGGCCTGCCGACTTTGCAAATGTTGCGCGAGTCGCCGACGCACGAACTCCTTGCGGTCGTGACCCAGCCGGACAAACCGGCGGGCCGCGACCAACGCTTGCAACCGCCGCCGGTCAAAACCGCCCTGGCCAAAACGCCGATCCCAATCCTGCAACCCACGCGCATCCGCCATGACGATGTCGTTAGGCAACTTCGCGAATTAGCGCCAGATCTACTCGTCGTCATGGCTTATGGTCAGATTCTTCCCCGGAGCGTGCTTGAGATTCCAACGATCGCTTGTCTCAATCTGCACGCTTCGCTCCTCCCGCGCCATCGTGGCGCCGCACCCATTCAAGCCGCGATTGCTGCAGGCGATCCCGAAACCGGCATCACGGTCATGTACATGGATGAAGGCCTTGATACCGGCGACCTTCTTGGGCAAGAAAGCCTGACGATTTTGCCTAACGAGACTGGTGGTTCGTTGCATGATCGACTGGCGCAACTTGCCCCGGAAGCGCTGGCGAAAGCCCTTGACCAGCTTACGAAAGGCACCGCCCCCCATCAGCCACAGGATGCCGCGGGCGCTACTTACGCTCCCAAGCTGACCCGTGAAGCCGGTGCGATCGATTGGAGCGAATCCGCCGGAGCGATCGAACGGAAAATCCGCGCCTACGATCCGTGGCCCGGTGCGTTCGCACTCCTCCACGTTCAGTCCGCGAAACCGCGCCATCTCAAGATTTTCCGCGCGACCGCGATCGACGAGGCGGCGTCTGCCAAACCCGGCAGCGTCATTCGGCCCAACGAATTGGAAGTCCTCGTCGCCACCGGCAGTGGTCTTCTGCGCGTGGATGAAGTCCAGCTGGAAGGTCGCCGTCGAATGAGCACGGCGGATTTTCTGCGCGGATTTTCCTCCCCAAATCTTCATTTCTGATCGATCATCCCCGCCGAATGGAACACGCCACCGCGGCATACAAACGAATTGTCTTAAAATTGAGCGGCGAAGCGCTGCGCGAAAGTGGGGCGCGGGAAACGATCTCGCCTCAGATCGTCAAGGAGATCGCGCGCCAGGTGAAGGAAGTTTACGACCTCGGCGTTGAGCTCTCCATCGTCGTAGGCGGTGGCAACATCTGGCGCGGACTGCCCGCGAGCAATCGCGGGATGGATCGCACGACCGCCGACTACATGGGCATGCTTGCCACCGTAATCAACGGCCTCGCCCTGCAAAGCGAGATCGAGCAAAGCGGCATCCCCAGCCGCGTCCAGACTGCAATCGAAATGCAGAATGTTGCCGAGCCTTTTATCCTCCGTCGCGCGATCCGTCATCTCGAACAGGGGCGCGTCGTGATTTTCGTGGCCGGCACGGGCAACCCCTATTTTTCCACCGACACCACTGCTGCCCTCCGGGCCAGTGAGATCGGCGCCGACGTCATTCTTAAAGCAACAAAAGTGGACGGAATCTACGATCGCGATCCCAAAATCTATCCCGACGCAAAACGCTACGAGCGGATCAGCTTCAACGAAGCCTTAACGAAACGACTTCAGGTTATGGACTCGACGGCCTTCAGCCTGTGTATGGACAACAAAGTTCCGATCCTTGTTTTCGATATGCATCAGCCAACGAATGTGCGCGACGCCGTCCTCGGAAAGAAGATCGGCACTCTGGTATCGGATTAGCGATTGCGATTCACCATCCGGCGGCTTCATTCTGGATCAATTTATGACCGTAGAAGAAATTCTCCTTGAAGCCGAACTGGCGATGGAAAAAAGCGTCGACTACATGATCCACGAATTCGCCAGCGTGCGCACGGGCAAGGCTTCGCCCGCTTTGGTCGAGAACGTCGACGTGCACGCCTACGGTTCGGCGATGAAACTGAAGCAGCTCGCCCTCATTACCACGCCCGAACCGCGCTTGCTCGTCGTGCAACCTTTCGATGCCTCGACCGTGCGCGACATCGAAAAAGCGCTCAAAGAATCAAAAATCGGAATCACTCCGCTGGTTGACGGCAAGGTTATCCGTCTGCCGATCCCGGAGTTGTCAGAAGAGCGACGCAGAGATCTCGTAAGATCACTCAAACAAATGGCCGAAGAAGCGCGCGTCCGCGTCCGGGCTAACCGCCGCACCGCGATGGACGAGGCGAAGAAAATGGAGAAAGCCGGCGAGGCAACGGAAGACCAACTGCGCGACACAGAAGATGAGATTCAGAAGCTGACCGATCGCTTCGTCAAATCGATCGACGATCACCTTGAGCGCAAGGACGCCGAGGTCATGAAGGTGTGATTCGTCGCTAAACTCGTTAGGTGGAGCATGGCAGCGAAACAGTGTGGTCAGAGCGCTGCAACGCCTCAACCACCTCGTCCACCCCGACGGCTTTCATGCAACGAAAGTCAAGCGGACAATCACGCAAAAAACATGGGCTGCACTCTACCTGATGCCTAACGACTCGACTGCGCCCCCCAAGCGGGCCGGTTAAGCGGGGCTCGGTTGAGCCGAAAATCGCGATTACCGGAACACCAAGCAACGTCGCGAGATGCATCGTGCCGGTGTCGTTTGTCAGGAGCAGCCGACATTTCCGCAATTCTTCGATCAACTGTGCGAGGGTTGTTTTTGCAATCAGGTTAAGACAGCGATCGCCGAGGACGCTGGCGATTTGCGCTCCGATCAGCTCATCTTTTTCCGTTCCGAAGAGTACCCACTCGCCCGGATGCGCCGCCGCGACTTCCGCAAAGCGCTCCGGCAACCAGCGCTTGGCCGGTCCGTATTCTGCGCCCGGGCAAAGTCCAATCCGCCCCGCGGTGGTCCTTGGCTGATCGATCGCAATTTCGTCCGCGCTCGCATCTACGCCTAGCGAACGCGCCAGGTCGAGATAATGCTCGACCTGATGCGCCGGCGGACCTCTCTGATCTACCGGGCGCACCACCTGATTCAACAACCAGCGTCGATAATGCCCCGCGAACCCAACCCGGCGCGGAATTTTGGCCAGCCACATTTCCGAGGCTACCCGGAGCGAATTCGGAAAAAGAATTCCCACGTCGAACGGCGCCTCACTTCGCAACTTCCTCGCCGCAGCCAAAAGCGACTTGTTGTCCAACGACAATACCCTGTCGACCTCCGGCACCAGCCGCCAGACTTCCGCTATCTTCGCCGGTGCGAGTATCGTGACGTGGGCATCCGGCCGGCCATGCTTGATCGCGCGCACCGCCGGCATGCTGATAATGCTATCGCCTAGCCAGTTGCTCGCTCGAACCAAGATCCGAAACGGCTTTAGGTCCTCCGGCCGCATCGCCGGCGGCAGATAAAGTCCGCGCTTGTATTTGCTAAGAAGAAAATTCGGCTGCGGCGTCTTCCAGCGATTATGAACCCAGAACCAGTCCTCCGGTGCTCGCCGGATTTCGCCCGCGATCATTTCATTGCCTTTCACCGTGAGCGCTTCCACGCTGTCGTCAGGCAAATCGGCCGGAGGACTAAAGGTCATGCGCCATTTCCCCGGACCTGCGGTGAAGAGCGAGGCGGCGATCAGAGAGGCGCCGGTTCGTTTGCAGAGCAGGCCGGGAAGCGGAGAGGTCGATGCCAAACGGCCAAAGAATGGCGTCCACAAACCGTGGTCGCCGGCGTGCTGATCGCTCAGGATGCCGATCATCCCTCCACCGCGCAGCAATCGAATCGCCTCGGAAAAGCCTTCACTGCGATCGAAAAGCTCGACGCCAAAGCGTGCCCGCTGCTGCCTAACGAACCGGTCGAGGTAGCGATTCCGCAGCTTCTGATAAACCGTGCCGAGCCGCGCGTAGGCAAAATAATGCGGCACAATCTGCGCAAACAGCTCCCAACTTCCGAGATGGCTGAGCACACACACGACCGGCCGGCCTTCCCGCAACTGTCGATGCACTTCCGTTGTTCCTTCTGTTTCGACAAGCGGCACGACTTTTTCCAGCGGCATGGCGTTCAGCTTCATTCCGCTAAGAAGATTGGCAGCGAGCATTTGAAAATGGCGGCGGACGATGCGGTCCTTTTCTGTCGACGATTTCTCGTCTCCGAAGGCGATCTCTACATTGCGTCGCGCGAGCGCGCGATAGTTAGGCAAGAATAGCCAGGCAAGAAAACCCAGTAATTTTCCAAGGTGGAAAACAACGCGCAACGGCAACGCGACGATCACGGCCAGGGCAGTGCGATAGAAGAGGTAAACGCAAAAATCGAACATGCCGAGAGCAGCGCACGACGAGCAGCGCCGGCGGCTGCACCGTAATTTTGCCTGCGAGCGGCTGCAATCACTATAATATCCCCTCGTGCAGCCGCGTCTCTTACCCAGCAGCCGGTCGGATTTTGCGCGTCTCATCGCGCGCAAGTTCGGACCTGCCAGTCTGCTCCTCGTAGGACACGAAGCGGCAGAGTTTACAGAGGAACGTGCCCGACTGGGCATCGAATGCACATCTTGCACAGGGATCACGGAATTGGAGACGGTTCATCCTAATGGCAGCGTTGCCCGCTTCGATCTTGCGATTTGGTTTTATCCTCCCGAAGCCGAATCCTCCGACGACGATACCATCCTTCGGCGCCTAACCACGCTGGTAGATACCCTCGTCCTGATGCCGGGCGCAGGCGCGAATGTATCCAGGCGCCGGCCCAAACTGGTTCTGGAGCTGGGCCACTACGGATTTTTCCCCAACTACGATTGTGACATCGTCGAGATCGATTCCAGTGCGATTCGGCTCACTCGACAAAAGAGTGCTTCGGTTGACGCGCTCCTTCCTGCAGTCGAGACCGGTTTCGCGCGAGTCAATGCGCAGTTGCGTGGACTTCATCGCACTTTGCGCACCCGCATGGCGGAGTTGGAAGGGGCCGATCGTCATATCGCTCGGCTTGAAGAAAAGGTGCTCAAGCTTAAACAAGCCCAGCGCGACCTGAAACAGCTCAAAGCCGAGAAGCACGCGCTGCGCAAATCGCCCGAGCGTAAAGTTGGCCAAATAATACTAGCGCCCTATCGCTTGCCGCAAAAACTGTTGCGCGAGATGCGCAAACGCTGGCCGGCGCTCGGACGCAACAAGTCGCTGGCCGCACCTGACGAATATCAGAGTTGGTTCGAACATCATCGCGTGAGGCCAGAGGATGCCGCTGTCTTGCGCGAGGAGTCGCGTAAATTTTCCCACCAACCGCTCGTCAGCATCATCACGCCGGTGCATGACACGCCACGGCGATGGTTGCGTGAGGCAATCGCATCGGTGGAACGGCAGATATACGAAAACTGGGAGCTGCTCCTGGTCGACGACGCTTCAAGCAATGTAGAAACACTGGAGTTTCTGGCCCGTGCCGAAACGCGCGATCCGCGCATTCGCGTCTTTCGCCTGACGAAAAGCAGCGGCATCTCTGTCGCTTCCAATCTCGCCTTGGAAAATGCCCGCGGCGAATGGATTGGCTTGCTTGATCATGACGATCTGCTTGAGGTCGATGCGCTTTTTCGCACGGCGCAGTTGTTGCAGGAACATCCGGACGCCGATCTCATCTACTCCGACGAAGACAAATTAACCGAGGACGGCCTTGCCACGCCGCTCTTCAAACCCGATTGGTCGCCCGATTTCTTTCTTTCCTACAATTATCTCTGTCATTTTACGACTCTTCGCGCCTCATTAGTCCGGGAACTGGGAGGCTTCCGTTCAGAATACGATTTTGCCCAAGACTACGATCTGTTTCTGCGTGTCGTCTCGCGCACCGATCGCATTCATCATATCCCCCGCATCCTTTATCATTGGCGTAGGAGCGCCGGTTCGACCTCCACGAACATTCGCTCCAAACCTGACGCGCTCGAGGCTGCGCGCCGTGGCCTGACCGATCATCTCACCCGCATGCACGAGGCGGGACATGTGGCGATCGATTGGCGCACACACGGCTTTCGAATCCGGCGAAACCTCGTGCACGCGCGCAAGGTCGCAATCATCATCCCAACGCGCGACCGCATTGAATTACTCGCGCGCTGTGTCTCGAGTGTGGTAGCCAGAACCGCCTACGAAAATTACGAAATCATCGTCATCGATAATGATAGCGAGACCGAGGAAGCGCGCGCGTACTTCGAGAGCTCTCCTCATCGCGTTCTGCGCTATCCCGGACCGTTCAATTATTCTGCGATGAATAACTTCGCTGTCGAGCAGACAGACGCGCCCTGGATTCTTTTTCTCAACAACGACACTGAAGCGGTCGAAAGCGAGTGGCTCACCGCGATGGCAGAACACGTGCAACGGCCTCAGGTCGGCGCAGTCGGCGCTCGACTCGTGAGACGAGACGAAACGATTCAGCATGCCGGTGTCGTCCTCGGACTGCGCGGAATGGTGAAACACGCCTTCTACGGCTTTCCGGCCGAAGATCCTGGCGTATGCCGGCAATTGCAGATCACGCGTAACTATAGCGCCGTAACCGCTGCGTGCCTTCTTACCCGCCGCGACGTTTTTCAGGAAATCGGCGGGTTTGATGAAGAAAATCTGCCGGTGATTTTCAACGACGTGGATCTTTGTCTGAAGATGCGCAAGGCGGGCTATCTCATCGTCTACACGCCGTTTGCGAAGCTTTATCATGATGAGTCAGCCACCCGGCGCACAAGCATCGAACCGAGCGAAGCTAAGGTTCTCCTCGAACGCTGGCCGGAAATAGTAGCGCACGACCCTTACTACAATCCCAACCTTTCACGCGAGCGCGCTGACTTTTCGTTAGGGAAATAGAATGAGTACGAGATCCGACCGATGGCATGCTCTTGATCCAGAGACGCGCGCTTCTCTCGCGCAGCGCGATTACAGCCATCGATCCTTAGGTGAGCGCATCGCCGAGGTGGGAATCGAAGCCGGACAACTGGCGAACGCGGACCGGTCCGATCCAGAGTTGGCGCGAGTCTGGATTCCCGGAGTGGAAATCTTTTCGCGGATGATTTATCCGCAGCGGCATCGCGGCAGCTTCGGCGAGTTCGCGCGGCGCGATGAGGGAGCATTGGCTAAGATCGGCCTCTGGCCGCAGCAATGGGCCGCCGCGCGCATGTTTACCCAAACGGCGAAAGGTTTTCACATTCATCCGCCGAGCGTGCCGCCGAACACTTCGCCTAACGATTGGTTCCGACGCCTTTTCGTTGACGAACCGCAAAACTACTCGCTCCGCCGCTACGAGCAGGAACAGTGGGATGTCATGTTTTTCATTCAGGGACGCGCTGAAATGATCCTGCGCGAGGCACGCGCGGGTCTTTCTCGCCTAACGATGCGCCTCTTTATCGACGGCGACGACTATCGCGGACTGAACAACGCCGCCGTCGTTATTCCACCGGGCGTGGCCCACGGCATTCGAGTGGAAGGTTCAGAGGATTTAATCATGGTCTACGGCACGAGCACTTCCTTCCAACCCGAATTTGAAGGACGGCTGGCGAGCGATGTGGAAAACGCGTCGCTGCCGGAATCCTGGCAGAAATTCTTGAAGGACGAATCATGAGTGAAGAGTGACGGGAGAGTTTGCCCGTCACTGCTTCGCTTGTCGCTCGTTTCTCACTGGTATGAAGCGCCGTTTCAATCCCTCGGATCCGGAATGGATGGATCGGCCGCAACCTATCTCGCCCGAGCTGCTCTCCGACTTAAGCAATCTGCGAGCGCTCAACCGCTACTTCGGCAGCTATCGGTTGGTTGGTTATTTTCTTCGACGCTGGATCCAGCCTAACGACCAACTCACGATCCTCGATCTCGCTACCGGCTCAGGCGATATTCCGCGCCTGGTGGTAGATTTCGCTCGTAAACGCGGAGCAAAGGTGACGATCGACGCCGTAGATTTTCAAGCCTCGACCATCGAGATCGCGCAGCAGCTGAGCGCAGAATACCCCGAGATTCGTTATCACTGCGCGGACATTCATCATTTCGGCAAGAACGGTTGCTACGATATCATTCTCTTCTCGCTCGCCTTGCATCATTTCAGCGAAGATGACGCCGTGAAATTGTTCCGTCACATTCAGGCTCTTTCGCGCGGCAAAGTCCTGGTCGCCGATTTACGGCGCAGTTGGTGGATGAAGGTAGGCGTTAATCTACTCACGGTCACAATTTTTCGCGAAGCGATGACGCGCAATGATGCCCGCGTGTCCGCGGAGCGCGCCTTCTCATTTCGCGAATTTGGCCATCTGGCGCGAGCCGCTGGATGGCAAAATTTTGGACATCGCCGCTTCCCTTTTGCCCGACAGGCCATTTGGTTGGAGTAATGAAAATCGTTACCAATGGGACGGAGCTGACTCGTTTGTCGCGCGAACAACGGAGACGACGCGTGCTGGTGCCAACGATGGGCGCGCTTCATGCCGGGCATGTCTCGCTCATTCGACTGGGGCGAGCGAACGCCGGTCCGAAGGGTGAAGTGGCGGTAAGCATCTTTGTGAATCCGCTGCAATTTGAGCCCGGCTCGGATTTCGCGCGTTATCCAAGGCCGGAGGCGGAGGACGAAGAAGTCTGCAGCGCGGAAGGCGTCGATTTTATTTTTCGTCCAGCCCCTAACGAAATGTATTTCGATGACCGCTCAACTTTCGTCGAAGAGATGCTGCTCTCCGAACGTCTCTGCGGGACCTCCCGGCCGGGACATTTTCGCGGTGTCTGCACGGTGGTAACGAAGTTGTTTCACCTCTTCATTCCGGACGCGGCCGTCTTCGGAGAAAAGGACTTTCAACAATTGGCAATCATCCGGCGCATGGTGCGCGATCTAAATTTCCCGATCGAGATTATCGCCGGTCCAACCGTTCGCGACGACGACGGCCTCGCACTCAGCTCGCGCAATCAATATCTCACCGCGGAAGAACGCGCGCAGGCACCGGTACTTCGGACTGCGCTTTTGGAAGCGGCAAAAACGGAGGAGAAAAATGCGGAGATCGTTTTGTCTCGTGTCAGGCAAAAAATCGAATCAGCTTCTCTTGCCCGGATCGATTATGCCGAAATCGTGGGCGCGGACGATCTGCAGCCCCGCCTTACGATTGAGCCGCGCTCGCTTCTTGCCGTCGCCGTCTTTTTCGGCAAGACGCGCCTGATCGATAACATTTTGCTCGGATGAAGCAGTTTGATTTTGTCGTTATCGGCAGCGGCATCGCTGGGCTGACCTTTGCCCTCAAGGCCGCGCAACGCGGCACCGTGGCGGTCGTGACCAAACGCAAAGGGGCAGACTCGAGCACCGCCTGGGCACAGGGCGGTGTGGCGTGCGTGACGAGTGACGAGGATTCCTTCGACCTTCATATTCGCGACACGCTCGAAGCCGGCGCGGGTCTTTGCGACCTGCTCGCAGTCGAGACGGTAGTCAAGGAAGGACCGGAGCGAGTCCGCGAATTGATGGAGCTCGGCTTGCACTTCGATGAGCGCGATGTCGAGGGGCATCGCGAGCTGGATCTTGGTCGGGAAGGTGGTCATTCGAAACGCCGAGTTTTACACGTCCACGACCTGACCGGTTTTGAGATCGAGAATACGCTCCTGTCCGCAGCGGCGGCTTCGCCCAATGTCGAATTGCTCGAGAACCACATGGCGGTTGACTTGATTACCGCGGCCAAGCTCGGCTTTGCCACGGAAGACCATTGCCTCGGAGTTTACGTTCTTGATGAGGCCAGAGGTGTAGTGGAAGCCATTCGGACCGATCGACTCGTCCTCGCCACGGGTGGTTGCGGAAAAGTTTATCTCTATACAACGAACCCGGCGGTAGCGACCGGCGACGGTGTCGCGATGGCCTGGCGGGCCGGCGCGATCATCGCCAACATGGAATTCATCCAGTTCCATCCGACCTGCCTTTTTCATTCGCAGGCCACATCGTTTCTTATCTCCGAAGCGGTGCGTGGCGAAGGCGGCATATTGCGCAACGCCAAAGGCGAGGACTTCACTGCGCGAGTGCATCCTCGAGGTTCGCTCGCCCCGCGTGATGTCGTGGCTCGGGCGATTGATGCCGAGATGAAGCGCACCGGTGCGCAATGTGTTTACCTCGACATCACGCATCAGCCTCGCGACTTCCTGGAGGAACGTTTCCCGCACATCTACGAGACATGTTTGCGCTGGGGGATCGACATGGCGCGGCAACCGATCCCGGTCGTGCCAGCGGCACATTACCAATGCGGCGGAGTTAAAACGAGCATTGATGGAGCGACGAGCTTGCCCGGTCTCTATGCAATCGGTGAGGTGGCCTGCACTGGTTTGCATGGCGCAAATCGACTCGCGAGCAACTCACTGTTGGAAGGCCTCGTGATGGCCCATCGCGCAGCCGAAGCGCTCACCCGCAAAAAGCCGCCGGACCATCCAGCCGGCGCAGTTTCACTGCCCGAATGGAAATCGGGCGACGCTCAGGATGTCGACGAACTGGTCGTCATCTATCACAACTGGGATGAAATCCGCCGCCTCATGTGGGATTACGTTGGGATTGTGCGCACCGACAAACGCTTGCACCGGGCGAGCGCTCGCCTGCGCAATCTGTTGCGCGAGATTCAGGAATTTTATTGGAACTTCCGGATCAATGTAGATCTGCTCGAACTGCGTAATCTCGCCACTGTGGCCGCTTTGATCGTCGATTCGGCCTTGAGCCGAAAGGAAAGTCGAGGCTTGCATTTTACGACGGATTATCCGGTAATGGGTGATGATCTGTTCCGTCGGGAGACTTTGCTCAGCCGCGGATGACCGTTGCTGGAACGAATCGTGCTAAAGAGTTGGTTCCGTGAAACTCGCTTGCCTGCGCAAGCAATCTAATTAGAACGACAAGCGAAATGTTAACGCGATACGTAAAAATTCTGGCTCTCACGATCGTGGGCGGCGCGATGACAGCGCAAGCCCAATCTCCATACGAGAGCAGCGCTGACTTTGCTCGTTATGCGATGAAGTTGCGGGCGCAGGCTCTGCTTAAGGTCGAGCCGCAAGTTTTCGTTCCGACGACTTCACGTTTCTCCACGTCGCGGTATCCATGGAAGGCCGACATCGTAACGACAATTTTCTGGATCGGGGAACAACCGACGGCGAATAATCCCGTGCCTAACCAGAAAAGTTCCTGGGATCCGGAATGGAGCCACAGCTACGGCGGATACGATAATCCGGAGCCATCGCGCCGGCATGACTACGTCCCAATCGCTTTTGTTCCGCGGCAGAATCCGTTTTATTGCGCGCTGCCTTACAACGATGTCTCGCATGGACAATTCAAACCCGAAGCGCCGGTGGTGGTGCCGTGGTTTCGGCAGGCATTCGTTCAACAAGGGCATTCGGTTTGCCGCGACCGCTGGCTCGCAATCCGACACGGTGGCCGGGTCTGTTATGCGCAGTGGGAAGATTGCGGACCATTTCGCACCGATCATTATCAATACGTCTTTGGCAATGAACGGCCGAAGCCGAATCTCAACCACGGCGCCGGCCTCGATGTTTCACCGGCTGTGCGTGACTATCTCGGGCTTGGTCCGTTATCGATCAACGATTGGCAATTTGTAGAGGTGCGCGATGTGCCTCCTGGTCCATGGCGGAATTATGGCGACAATAATAATTTCGTGATTGCACGACGGCAAACCGAGCAGCGACTGGCCGAGGAGTATTCGAACAAGACTAAGGCGAAGAAGTAGCGTCGGCTAGAGGCGAGCGCTACGCTGCATCTCCCCGCTGAGCTGGGCGAGGGTTTTTTCGATTTCCTTTACGCGATCGAGCAACGGGTCATAGCGCTTGTGTTCCGAAACGCAAAAGGCGCGCAGCGGTCGAAAAAGAGAACCGATTTCGGCATAGAAAAGATCAACCGCGTGACGAAGCTGAGCTTCGATTGCGGCGACCAATTCCTCGCGTTTCGCTTCCATCTGACGGTGATATTCGGCCAGGATTTTTCGCCGCCGGCCCAGAGCGACAATCGATCCGATTACTGCGGCTGAGGCGGCGACGATTCCGGTCACATCCGCGACGGCAGCGCTGGTCATCGCTGCAATGATGGCGACAATTCCGCCGGCAGCCGCAACGCCCGCCGGCAACCGAAGCCAGGTAGCTGTCTCACGAAACATTCGCTCCAGCTCTGCCTCCATTCCGCGACCAGCGATCCGTTCCACCAGCGTCAGCTCGATCGATTGCAGCAGTTCGCGGCGTTGCCGCGCAAAGTCGGGTATTGTCTGGCTCGTCGTTAGACGCGAGTTGCCTTTGAACTGGTTCTCCATTGTATCCTGCAAGTGCGGCCAGAGACTGCGCAGATCGGTCTCCAGCAGTTGAAGCGCATTCTCGACCTGCGGTTGGATCAGTTCCCGCATTTTGTTCTCAAGATCGGCTTGGAATTTCTCCTGCCATTCGGCCTTGCCGAGGATCAACCGCCACGTTCGCCAGAAGGAAAGGTTGCGCTCAAGCAATTGCTGTCCCTCGCTTTCGCACCGCCGGCAAGCCTGTTCAATGCCTCGCAAAAATCCGGACACCTGTCGCAGTGTCTGATCTTTGCGTTCGGCGAGCATTCCCTCCAGTCGCTGTAATTGAGCTTCGTCACGCAGGATCGTTTCCAGAATCTTGCGCACACGACTGGCGCTATCGGAAAGGATCACTGCCGCCGTATGGCAGGTGGTGAGCAGCTTCGGCAGACCGTGTTTCGACTCATCGACCATCTGACTGATGTGCTTCTCAAACGCGGCGAATTGGCTTTCCTGCCAAAGGCGCTCCTTATCGACGCCGCTCGTGCGAGCGAGAAATGCTTTGCGCCCGGAGACGGCGAAGGTCGGCGGTGCGAACCCAAGTTGTTGATTGGCAGTCTCGCGCAGATGCTGTTCGATCGCCGCGATCTCGCTCGGCTCGCGCAGGTCGGTTTGCTGTAAGACGAAAACAAGATTCTTCAGCCACTGCTGGTTGACGAATCGCAGCAGCTCCCAGGCGGATGCGCCCCACGGATTGACCACTGAGAAAACAAAAAGAACCAAGTCCGCCCGCGGGATGAAATTCTCCGTGATGGTCTGATGTTCAGCCACCATCGTGTTGGTTCCGGGCGTATCGACAATGTTGAAGTCGCGCAAAAACCCGATCGGCTGATGGCGCTCCGTGACCTGCGGCGAAACGTCGACCGTCGCTTCACGGGCACCGTATTTGAAAATGTAAACGCGGTCGGTCGCAGGCAACACATCCACCTTGCAAAACTCCTGTCCGAAGAGCGCGTTCAGAAGGGTTGATTTCCCCGCTTTCACCTCACCGACAACGACGAAGAGCAGTGGCTCGCGCACGTCCTTGATCATGTTCTGCAAAGTGTCGAGCATCTGCGGCTCACGCTGCATGTCGGCGGCGAGTTTGAGCAGACCGGTAAGAGCCGCTTCGACGCGGTTGCGGAACTGCAGGTAAAGATCGGCAACCATTGCCGGCCGCTAGGGCTTCGTTAGGCTGGACGAAGGCGAAGGCGAGGGTGAGGTGATCGCCGTGGCTTGCGGAGTTGAACTCACAGACGCCGCTCCTTCCGTCGCATGATCGTCCTGTGGCGCCATCGGTTTGCCCATCGCGATCAGCTCCGAGACGGTGACAAACTTGAATCCCTTGGCTTGCAACTGGTCAAACGTTTCCGGCATTGCCTTGATCGTTCCCGGATGGATGTCGTGGGAAAGAATGATCGAGCCCGGCCGCGTCGCCCTAACGATCCGGTCCCGCACCACCGTCGGGCCCGGCCGTTTCCAATCCAGCGGATCTACGTCCCACAGGATGATGCGATAGCCAAATTCCTCATTGATCCAACGCTTCTGACGGGCGGTGATCGAGCCATAGGGCGGCCTCATCAGGACCGGTCGGCCACCGAGTGCGTTGCGAATAACCTTGTCTGTTTTTTCGAGTTCGGTGCGCACTTTCTCATCCGCCATTTTGGCAAATGCCGGATGAGACCAGCTGTGATTACCGATCTCGTGGCCTTCGCGGACCGCACGTTGCAGAATCTCCGGATGCGCTTCGGCATTCTTGCCAATGACGAAAAATGTCGCGTGGATATGGTGCTGGGCAAGAATATCGAGCAACTCGGGCGTGAGCGTTTTGTCGGGGCCGTCGTCGAACGTCATGGCAATGGCCGGACCCGCGACATGGACGGCGCTGTAGGTAATCGCCGGAACAAAATTCGGTGCCGGTGTAGGCGAGGGCGAACCAGGCCCCGCCTGTACGGATGGCACAGGTGTTTGAGCGGCAAGAGAACCGGCGAGGGCGAGCGATACGAAAGGGAAGAAAGAAAAAAGCCGAATGAACGGGAGATCTGGAATTTTCACAAAGTCGAAATCTGCGCCAGTACCTAGCAGAGCGGCCCTTCAACGCAAGAACGCGAGGTGCTCGGCGGCGCTTGCCTGCGTGAGCGTGATGGCACAATTTTCTGAACTTCTATTCATCGTGGCAGCCATCCTGCTCAGAGAAAGGAGGTGCCGGGCCATCTCGTAAATTCACGAGTTGGCCCTAGGCAATCTTTGCGGATGTCGGGGAGGGTTTTTTGAGGTTCATGAAGATTTTGCTCATCGAAGATCACCCCGACAGCAGGCGGAACTTGTGTCGCTTGATCGAAAAGCGCGGGCACGAGGTGGTCGCTTGCGCGACCGCGGAGGATGCCGAGGTCGAGCTGGCGCAACAGAAATTTCCGTTCCTTATTCTTGACTGGATGCTGCCGGGGAAGAGCGGTGTCGATCTTTGCCGCGATCTGCGGGCGCAACCTAACGGTGACGAAGTTTATATTCTGCTCGTTACCGCTCGAGCCGACCCTGAGGATTTGGAGCTGGCGTTGGCCGCAGGCGCGAACGATTACCTAACGAAACCTCTCGACGCCCGCCGCCTCGGCGTTCGCCTCTCCGTCGCGGAAAGCCACATCCGCGGTTTGCAGGAGCGCAACCAAAGCCGGATCGCACTCCAGGATTCCGCGCGACGGATGTCGGACATCTTGGAAAAAACCAGCGACGGGTTTCTCGCGGTCGATACCAATTGGAATTTCACCTACCTCAACGCCGAAGCCGAGCTCATGTTGGGCGCGAAACGCGAAGCGCTGCTCGGGCAAAATCTTTGGGAGAGATTTCCGCACCTCACTGGCTCGGTTTTCGGAGAAAACTATCGCCGCGTCATGCGCGAACAGGTCGCGATTGAATTCGAAGCGCACGACAAGAACGGCAGATCCTGGTTCGAAGTCCATTCGTATCCAAGCGGCGGCGGCATGTCGGTTTTCTTCCGCGATATCACGGAGCGAAAGCGGGCGGAAGAAGAGCGCCTAACGACGAGCAAACTGGAGTCATTGGGCACACTCGCCGGCGGAATTGCTCATGATTTGAACAATATTCTCACCGTCATTTCCGGCAACATCGGCCTGGCTCAGCTCGACGCCCCAAGCCAGAGCGGAAATCTTCTCTCCTATCTCGCCAGAGCCGGCCAGGCCGCCCAGCACGCCGCGCGGCTCTCGAGCCAGCTGCTCACGTTTTCCAAAGGGGGCGCTCCACTAAAAAAGGTCACCTCGATCGCGGATTTGCTCCAGCACGCCGCGGACTTTTCGTTGCACGGCTCAAACCTGCGCGCCGAGATCGAGATTGAAGATCGTCTTGGCAAAGCGGAGGTCGACGCGATCCAGGTCGATCAGGTCATCAGCGCCCTGATGCTCAACGCGCGGGAGGCGATGCCTAACGGCGGCTCGATCAACGTCGGCGCAGAAAATGTCGCAGTCGGTGAGGAAAACGGCCTGCCGCTTCCACCAGGTCGTTACATCAAGGTAACAATCCGCGATCATGGCCCAGGCGTGCCGGAGCCTGTCGTGGGTAAAATCTTCGATCCTTATTTCACCACCAAGTCGTCGTCGAGCGGTCTTGGGCTGGCGATCGGCTACTCCATCATTCGCAAGCACGGTGGCTTTCTTCATCTGGAAGGAAGTTCTCCCGCGGGCGCGGCCTTCACCTTCTATCTGCCGGCCGCGACCGGTAACGTCCTGCACGATGCTAATCAGCCTAACGATCAAACGGTCAGTTTTAACCAGCAGCGGATCCTGGTGATGGATGATGAATCGGCCATTCGCGAGCTAACAGCACAACTGCTTAGCACAATGGGCTACGAGGTCACCGCGGTGCCCGATGGTTCGGAAGCGGTCCGAATTTACGAGCGCGCCGCGCGCAAGGGCGAACACTTCCGTGCCGTGATTCTCGACGCGACGGTGCGAGGTGGTCTCGGCGGTGTTGAGACGATCGAGCGACTGCGCAGCATCGATCCGGACGTGAATGCGATTATTTGCAGCGGTTACTCCGACGAAGCGGCACTATCTCAATTCCTTTCCTACGGATTCCGCGGCGCCCTGGCAAAGCCATTCACTCGCCGTGAGCTGGCAGATGTACTGGAAAAAACTCTCGTTGAGTCGACCGCAAGTCGTTAGGGAAAGTTCGCTTCAGGAAGAGCCCAATTCGCCTGACGAGTCGATCATTGTTCCAACAAGCCGACCTTAGCTTTTGGGGATTTTCTTTAATTCGTCGATGAACGCGGTTGGGCCTCCCGGGATGTAACCCAGCACTCCAACGGATTTCCCGTCGCCATTCAGGACTACGATCGTCGGGAAACCTTCGATCCCGAAGCGCTGCGCGAGTTCCTCGTTTTGTCGACGCGTTTCGTCGCTTAGCGGTTTCGCTCGCGGAAAATCAGCCATGAACAAGACGAGATTTTTCTTCGCGTACTCCTCAAACTCTGGCTTGGAAAAAACCTCGCGATGCAATCGCAGGCACCACGGGCACCAGTCGGAGCCGGTAAAATTGATGAGCAGAAGCCTGCGGCTGGTCTTCGCTTCGTCCTGGGCTTTGTGATAGTCGGAAAGCCAGCTTGCCTCTGCCCGCGCAGAACAAAGAGTGGCAAACAAAAGCGCGAACGCCAACGAGAGGAGACGAAACATTTTCACTCCCAACTGGTCGTCGAGAGAAGCCCTTCGTGCAACAGAGTGTGGATTGGAAATACGCCTGCGCTGGTATGCGCGAGGGTCCGCGAACAGGGTAGACTGTTCGCGGGCAAGTCAAAATTCCCCGGGATCTAACCGCGAGGCAAAAACAGGTTCCCCAAACGAGGCCTTAGCGCAGATGACCCGAGACGAGTTTCGTCATCTCGAACATGCTCACCTGACTCTTGCCGTTGAAGACCGGGCGCAGGTTTTCATCGGCATTGATCTGCGTGCGTTTCTTTTTGTCCTGCAGACCATTCTTCTTGATGTAGTCCCAGAGCTTCTTGGTGAGTTCCGAGCGCGGCAGTGGCTTTGAACCGACGACCGCGGCAAGTTTATCATCCGGCTGAACCGGCCTCATGAAGGCGGCATTCGGCTTACGTTTTGAGGACGTTTTTTTGGCTGTGGTTTTGGGCATAGACGCTGATTAATCGTTGGGCTGCAGGAGAGCAACACTAATTTTCTCCCCTAGAAAAGATTTTCTCAGGGGTATGACGAACGACCAGCGCGGCCAGATCATCGGTCAACGGCTCCTTTTCGTTAGGCGCAATGGTCTGCAGGATCCGGGCGAGCAGCGCCTCGGCGGTTTCGTTAGGCCGATCCAGCAGCCCTTGCAAGCGTTCTGGTGTCCAACGGGCCGCGTTGCGTCCGGAAGAAACATAAAGGCCATCGGTATGAAGAAAGAATCCGTCGCCCGGCAGCAATTCGACTGTCGTCTCCGCAAACTCTGAACGCTCAAGCAAACCTAGTGGCGGCGCGGCGGAAGCGATCAATTCGGCCGCCTGACCCTGGCGCATCACAAGTAACGGAGGATGACCGGCGCCTACCACACTCGCTTTGCCAGTTACCGGATCGAGCGCCACGCACATCGCAGTCATAAAAGAGCGCGCGCTAAAAATACTGCGCAAATCGTTATTCACCGCTTCCATGATTTCCACAGGACGCGGATTCTCGGCGCTCGCGTGGTGGAAGAGGAGTTTCGCCAAGGTGGTGAGCAGAGCAGCCGCTGCGCCGTGACCAGTCGCATCCGCAATCCAGAAAAGGATTCGTCCGTCGCTCATGCGCAGCCAGCCATAAATGTCACCGCCCACTTGAATGACCGGCCGATAGACTGCCGCTACTTCCCAACGCTCCAGCTGTGGCGGCTTTTGCGGGATGAGTGATCGCTGGGTGAGGCGCGCCGCCGCCAAGTCGCGTTCCAGATTTTTGCGCCACGCCTCCAACTCGTCGTTCTGTTCTTGTAGCTGCCGCCGCATCGACTGTAGCCGGAGCTGTGTTTCGATCCGCGCGCGCAACACCGCGAGATTGATCGGCTTTGTCACAAAATCATTCGCTCCCGCTTCGAGACAACGCAGTTCGCTTGCCTCCCCACCGTCGCCCGTCAGCATGATGGCCGGGACTTGGGCGAGTTCAGGATTCTTATCCGCTCGCAGACGGCTGACCACTTCGGCCCCATTGAGCTCGGGCATGTGAAAATCGAGCAGGACAAGCGAGGGCGTTTGCGCTTGCAGGCTTTCCAAGGCCTCTAGACCCGTGGCGCTTTCGCGACAGAGGTATCCTGAATCGGCTAGCGCGCGGACCAGCATTCGCCGGCTCGCGTTGTCGTCATCCACGATCAAAATACTTTCTCGCTCTGTCTCCATTTTTTTATGATTCGGAATGAAGAGGCTGGGAATCTGTATATTTGTGAGATGTTCGTCGTGGCGATGAACAAACAAAAACTCTTTGTCACTCCCAAGCGAATGAATTAGAACACTGGCAGATTGTCCAACCTGCCGCCATTGCTATGAAACGACCGATCTCACTCGCGCTTCTAACGGCCCTCGCTCTTGCCGCCTGCTCCGAACCTGAGCCGCCACCACGCCATGCAGCGACCTACCCTCCACCGGCAGAGACGCAAAATCAGCCCGTGCAGCAGCCTTTTGCACAACCGACGCCCCCACCGCCGCCACCAGCAGAAAACACGGCTGCGCAGCCCTCGCCTTCGCCCGAAGCAGCAACAGCGGGCGCAGTCAAGCAAACCAAGGGCGACATTCCCTACGGCATCCCTGTGCCTAACAAACCGGGCTTTGTCACAAGTCCTTATGCGCCTAACCAGGGCTACGTTGACGTGCGCGGCTTTCCGCCGGGCACGGAAGTGCGCGATCCCTACACGAATAAAATCTTTCTCGTTCCCTAACGAGTTGGTTTTTCCAGAACCCCGGCTCCCTGGTCCGAACGGGTTCTGGCTCGAACGCGACGGCTGGACATTTGTCCGCAACTTGGGATTCTTCTCCTCGCCCGACGCTCAGCTCGCAGGCGGCGGCGCTCTTTGCTTTCATGGATGACCTTCGGATAAAACGTGCGCCGCGCCTTGAAGCGGAGATCAACGTCACAGGTGACAAAAGCATCTCACATCGCGCCGTCATTATTGCTTCGCTTGCTAATGGCCCGTGCGTTTTGCGCGGCTTTTCGCCCAGCGCCGATTGCCTGAATACCGTCCGCGCGATGCAGGCGCTCGGGATCAAGATCGAGCAACCGGAGCCCGAGGTTTTGATTGTGCATGGCAGGAAGCGCAAATTGAGTGCGCCTACCGAACCAATCAACTGCGGCAACTCGGGAACCACCATGCGTCTTCTTGCGGGAATCCTTGCCGCACAACCCTTCAACAGCCGGCTGGTGGGTGATGGCTCGCTCTCCCGACGACCGATGGGACGCATCCTCGAACCCCTTCGCCTGATGGGCGCGGAGATTGAAGCCGAAGGCGAAGACGAAACTGCACCCTTGCGCATCGAAGCAGCGTCGCTGCGCGGAATCAAATACACCCCGCCTGTTGCGAGCGCGCAACTCAAGGGCTGCCTGCTCCTCGCTGGTCTTTTCGCGAAGGGCAAAACGACCGTGGAAGAGTCGCTCCCGACCCGCAACCACACCGAGCTGATGTTAAATTATTTCCTCGTTCGCACCCACAAAGACGACGAAGGTGTGAGCGTTTTTGGCGATCACGTTCCGGAGTCACGCGATTTCAGCATCCCAGGCGACATTTCCTCAGCCGCTTTCTGGCTGGTCGCCGCCGCCGCACAACCAGGTGGACACATTCTCGTTAGGGACGTCGGGTTAAACGATACCCGCACGGGATTCCTGGGCGTGCTGGTGCGGATGGGTGCGCAGGTGCGCGAAGCAGTCGAAGACGTCGAGCACGTTGAGCCGCGCGGCATAGTTGAAGTGACCGGCGCGAACCTCAAAGGGACAGTTATCCAGGGAAAAGAAGTGCCGCAGTTGATCGATGAGCTGCCGATTCTCGCCGTGGCCGGCGCGCTCGCACGCGGCACAACCATTATTCGTCAGGCGCAGGAGTTGCGGGTGAAAGAAAGTGATCGCATCGCCGCCATCGCGCACAATCTTCGTTCCATGGGAGCACAGGTCATCGAGCTGAGCGACGGCCTGGAGATCCACGGGCGCGCCCCACTCCATGGTGCACGGCTTTCGAGTTTCGGCGATCACCGCATCGCCATGGCTTTTGCGATTGCCGGACTTTTCGCAGAAGGCGAGACCGTTATTCAGGATGTCGACTGCGTCACAACTTCCTATCCAGGTTTCACAAAGATGTTGAACGAAATCGCGAACCCGAAGGGCTTCCGCACGACCACGCCGGTTATTAGCTCGCTTTCGCCTGTTCGAATCGAGGAGGAATAGCGCCAGAACGCATGACGCGATGAAGACCGCAAGCGCGCACACCATCGTCGCGATCGATGGACCGGCTGCTTCCGGCAAAAGCAGCGTGGCGCGTGAGCTGGCCCGCCGGCTCGGATTTGTCTACGTGAATTCCGGCGCGATGTATCGCGCCATCACGTGGCTCGCGCTCGAGCGCGGCATCTTGTTAGGCGATCACACCGCGATTGTCGACTTGGCTGAGAAAGCGCCCCTGCGCTCCACACTGCGCGACCACGATTCCATTCTCCTCATCGGCGACGTCGATCCCGAGCCATTCCTGCACCAGGACAGAGTGAATGATAATGTTTCGTTGGTCAGCAGCGTCCCGCGGGTGCGGGAAATTCTGGTCGATCATCTCCGGCGCTATGCCCTAACGAACGACCTGGTGATGGAAGGTCGCGATATCGGCTCCGTCGTTTTCCCCGATTCGCCCTACAAATTCTACATCGATGCTTCGCCCGACATTCGCCTCCGCCGACGCGAGGCACAGGGTTTGCGGGATCGGATTAGTGCGCGCGACAAAGCCGATTCTTCCCGGCGCGCTTCGCCCCTCATTATCGCCGACGATGCTCATGTCATTGATAGCTCGAGTCTGACGATCGACGGTGTGGTCGGAGAAATCATCGGCCGCCTGAAACTCAAAGGCCTGACGATCGCGCAGTGAATCCCTGGTATTTCGCCGTCTACCATCTGACGCGCCTTGTTGGAAAGCTGCTTTTCCACTTCCGCGTCATTCATCCCGAGCGGGTCATTCAGGAAGGTCCGGTCATCCTGGCGATGAATCACCAAAGCTATCTCGATCCGCCGCTCGCGGGAATCGGTTGTCGGCGAGCGATCTATTTTCTCGCACGCAAGACGCTCCTCGACCTTCCGGTCCTCGGTTGGATCTTGCCGAGGCTCAATGTCATTCCGGTTGACCAGGAAGGCGGAGATCGCAGCGCGCTCAAGGCACTCATTCGCATCCTGCGTGACGATCATGGCGTGCTGGTTTTTCCGGAAGGCTCGCGCACTCTCGACGGAAACTTACAGCCTCCGCAGCCCGGGCTCGGATTCGTCATTGCGAAAACGCGCGCGCCCGTTGTGCCCATGCGCATCTTTGGCGCCCATGAAGCCTTGCCACGTGGCAGCCAGCGACTGCGTCTTCATCCGATCACGATCGTCGTAGGCGAGCCGCTTCGCTTTACAGAGGCTGATTTGCAAGGCAGCAATCGCGAGGTCTATCTCCGCCTCAGCCATAAGGTCATGGAGGCGATTGCGGCCTTACGGGTGGAATAAGCGACGCTCTCGTTCATATTCCGCAATGGAGAGATCTACCCCCATTACGTCGCGGGCTCCTGGGAGCGGGTTAAAATTCATGCTCGCGATCCTGGTCGTTTTCGCTCTCCTCGCAGGCTATGGACAATGGAAGCGTGGGCAGCGATCGAAGGTGATCACGACAACCATTATTCCCGCGCCTAACGAATCTCCCATGCCTTCCCCTAACGAACATTACAAGACAAACTCGCCTCTCCTCTCACCGACCTCGCCAGGAAGAGCTGTCGCTCCCGGTGTGTCGAAGGCAAAGATGGAGCCGATCGGCACTCCTGCGCCTGAACCGGTAACTCCGCCCCAGCAACCGCCTAACAAAAACACAAACGAAGCAGGCCAAGAGGAATGAAATTGAGCGAAAGCTTCTCCAGCACCGAATGCACTCGTCCGGAGGCGGCAGTTGTGCGGGATATCCGGACGCCCTAACGAGTCTCTTCCGCTAACTTGCGCGCGTAGGAGAGGGTGTCGATTGCATCCACCGTTTTGTCTCGCCGGATGGCCTTGATGCGCGGGAAGCGCAAAGCAAGGCCGCTCGCGTGGCGGGTGCTAGGTTGAATGGAATCAAAGGCAATCTCCAGGACGATGTTCGGCTTCACTTCGAGATGACGCCCCCGATCGTGGATCGCGTTGCGACGAAAGTGTTCCGTCAACTCTGCGATCTCCACATCCGTTAGGCCGCTGTAGGCTTTACCGATCGGGAGCAGCTGGCCAGTTTCGTCGTCACGCACCGCGAAGGTATAGTCGCTCAAGACATGATTGCGTTTGCCATGCCCCAGCTCGGCAGCCACCACCACGACGTCGAGCGTGGCGAGTTCCTTTTTTAACTTGAACCACGAAAGTCCGCGTCGCCCTGGAGTGTATTGGCTTTCCGGATCTTTGACCATCAATCCCTCGTTCAAACGCCGGCGCGCCATCCGGAAGGCAGCCTCGATCTCATCGGCTGAGCGCGCGGGAAAGATCTCCACCCTTTGGAAGTGTTTCGGCATCGTTAGGGCGCCAAGCAGCTCCCGCCGCTCGCGTAACGGTGCGCGCAAAAGCGAGCGGCCATCGAGCCAAAGGAGGTCGAAGGCGACAAAGACCACCGGCACGTCGGCCGAAGGCGCGTCGAAGAGATCGGCACTTTCACTCTTGCGTCCGAGACGTTTTTGCAGATCGAAGAACGTCAGCTTTTTCCCATGCTCAAAAGCCATGATCTCTCCGTCGAGGATCACTCCGGATTCGAAGGCGCGTGCATGGTGAGCAATCTCGTTAAATTGCTCCGTAATGCGGCGCAGGTCGCGCGAAAAAACCTCGACGTGGTCCCGGTCCCGATGCAGTTGGGCGCGGATGCCATCAAACTTGTCTTCCACGTAAACCACCGATTCGTTAGGCGACTCCGCTGCAAAGCGCGCCCAAATCGCTTCCGCGGTCGGCTCTGGGCTGGCAAGCATGACTTTGATCGGCCGAAAAAGGGTCAGCTCAGCGCGATCGAGTTCGCGACGTGAGGCGAGGAGCGCGGTCCGCCCGATGTCGCCTAACAACATGTGGGCTTCCTTCAGTTCTTCGAGCGAGACACCGAAGGCGCGGGCAATCGCTTCCTCAACCAAGCCCTCGCGCAAGCCGATGCGCAGGTCACCGGTCAGGATTTTGACCAGGTATTGAGCGGCCAGTGGTGAGAGTTTTTGCAGACGGGCCTGAAGGAGTTCGGTCTTGGCGATTGGGCCACGCGTCTTGTGCAGTTGCTCGAAAAGAGCGCGGGCTTCGCCTAACGAAAAGGGTTCGGGAACGGTCCGGCCTTCGAGAGCTTCAAGCGCGGACTTGCTCGCATCGCCGTAACTGCTCGTGATGCGGCGCAACTCGACTTCCGTTCGTCTGCTCGCGCCACGCAGGGCCCGATAGATGATGGCCCAACCGGTTTGCAAAGTGCGTTGGTCGCCCTGCGCAAACGGTTTCCCGGTGAAGAAGATGGCAGCGATGCGAAGTTGATCGGGCGCAAGCGTACGGAGGTAGTCGGCGAGCAGGCCAATCTTTTCTAGTTTTGCCGGGGTGGAGCCGATTTGTTCTCCCAGCTGCGCGAAAATATCGAACTCCGAAATGGTCGATGGATCAGCTCCTGCGCTGGCTTGTTCGTTAGGCGTTAGGGAGGATTCCCGCGGTGAAACATCGTCCCTGCCACGCCGCCTGCCGGCGCCAGCCAAGGCGGGATGCGTCTTCAAAGTAAGTTCGAGCTGATGTTCTTCTGTGAGCGGCCAGGCCTCGATGCCGCGTTCGCGCAGGTCGCGCGCAAACTCCGCGGCAAACCCATGCAAGGTAAGGACGCGCTCCGGTTGCACCAGCTCGACGTAGCGCAAGAGATCAGTGTAGTCAGCGTGATCAGAGAGCGGAAAAGCGGCATCGACCTGGTAACGGTAAATCGCGTTTGGCTCGACCGCCCACCCGCTGACCATCGCGACACGCTTGTTCGTTAGGCGCTGGATCATGCGTGAGCGATTGACGCTGGGTGGGCAGATCAACACTTTACCTTCGACCGCATCGGCCTCGTAGCGATCGTACTCGCAGAAGGACTGACCAAACTGCTCGTAAATGCGCGTCATGCGGTAGACTGAACCGTGCAGCATCGGGCGCAGATTTGCTTCGGCGAGCGAGCAGAGAATTTCCTGCGCTTTGCCTAACGAATATCCAAGCAGAACCGGCACCGCCCCCTCCTCCAGCGCCTCGCGGCAAAAAGCGACGATTTGTTGTACGACCAGATCAGTCGGCGGCAGACGATAACGCGGCAGGCCATAAGTCGTTTCCATGATAAGAGTGTCGGCCCGTCTCCACTGGGGCGCTTCGGCAGAGCGACCCGGCCGAAGTTTGAAGTCGCCAGTGTAGAGGAGCGTGCCGGCCTTTGTTTCGAGAAAAAACTGCGCGGAACCGAAGATATGGCCCGCAGGCAAGAGGGTGACCTGCAGTCCATCCACCATCGTGGGTACCCCGAAATTGAGGACATGTTCTTTGCGTTCGCCCGGCAAGCGGGCACGCATCAGACGTGAAGTTCGCTCCGAGACGATGATCTCACCGTGGGGTGCGATATGATCGCTGTGCGCATGCGAAACAAAGGCGAAGGGTTTGGGATCTCTGGGATCGAGCCAGACGTTCTCTTCAGGCAAGAATACCCCGCGCTCGTACTGCACTTGGATCACGTCGGGAAGCTAACGAGAATCTGGAAAACGTGCGAACAACGCTGGCCGAGCCGAAGTAACCCCACTCATTGACACCGTGCCGCTCCTCTCGTTTCATGCTCGCGTCGTGAAAATCTCGCTGGCGCTCCTTTGCCTTTTCCTGGCCGGTTGCGCGGCCCCTCCGCCCAAGCCCTATCAAGTGGAAAAGCCGCGGCCGCTTCCAATGGCGCTCGACAGGAATTTCGAGTTTCGCAAAACGAAGGAATATGTCCTCGATCTAGTGCCGCCGCGCCTGACCGCGCAGTCGGATGCATCCGTCAGCTTCGAAAGAAGCTACCGCACTTATGGCGCCATCACGGCCCTCGATCAACACCAGTTGTATGGGACATATTTTGATTTCTTTTGGATAGCACGTCGCAACGCTGACGTGCGCATCCGGCTTGAATATCGGCAGGAAAAACTGCACATCTTTGTGCAAGCGCGCGAGGCGTTTTATCCTCACGCACGCGGGCATCATCGCACGGAGTTTGCCGTGATTGGCGACGACTACTTCGATGATGGTCGCGTGATTGCGTGGCGCGCCTTGCTCATCGTAAACGGAAGAATAGTTGCCACAACTCGATCTTATCTTTGGGAGTGATGCGGTCTGTCGTCTTTCGTACTAATTTCAATTTTGCAAAGCGGGGTTGCGCTATTTCACGCGTCGTGTCGCTTGTCGGGTGAGAGTGTACCGAGCATGTAACTTTTTAAGGATGCGACCGGCCGCCTCGCCTGATTGACAGTCCTCAGCGAAATTTTATCTTTAGTTAGTCGTGCAGTCCTCTATTCAAGTAGGCGTCAACGGCCCGGTCGTCTGGGTACGGGTGGCGGGCCGGGGCAGCTTTTTGGAAAGCGGTGCCCTTAAGGAGTTCGGCCGCGAGATGGTCAACAGGGGTTATCGCGAGTTCGTCTTTGACCTCGAGGAGTGCGCGATGATGGATTCTACTTTCATGGGAACGATGGCCGGCATGGCGTTGCGCCTCCGCGAGCTGGGGCAGGGCCACCTCCGCGTGATTCATTGCGGCGAACGCAGTCGCGAGCTGCTCTCGGGTCTCGGGCTCGATCAGATCTTCGAAATTCAGTCGAATGGCGCGTCCGCACCACATTGTGATACGCTCGATAAAATGGGGCACGACGGCAAAGAAGCGAAGCGCGAGCAGGCGAGCACAATGCTCGAAGCCCACGAAGCGCTCTGCGAGGCGCGTCCGGAGAATGTTACCCGCTTCAAGGACGTTCTCGAATATCTGAAGCAAGATCTCCAGCAAGAGAGCCCGGCGAAGTAGTTCGGCTTCGGCTCCAATGCGATTCTTTCTTTTCGGGCTGCTTGTCGTCTCGTTGCTCGGCTGGCTGCTGACTTATCAGCGGCAGCGCTGGCGCATCCGGGGCCTTGAACGCTCGAATGAAGCCATTCAAGTCGAGGAGAGTCTCGTCTTCGATTTCCTACATGGTTTGGGCGAAGCGTTTCGCGATGTCATTCGACCGCACGATCTGCATCGTCTAATTGTCGAAAGCTCGGTCCGCATTCTCGACGCGCATGGTGGCGCGCTTTATCTTGTCGATCGCACCGGCACGAAACTCGCACCGACGTTTCTCTCCAAGGGTTGTCCACCGCTGGTCAATGTACCCGACGCCATTTTGCAACAAGCCGCGACCATGCCGACCGCGCTCGAAAGTTATCTCCGCTCGCATCCGATTGATGCTGACGAAGGGCTCGTGGGGCGCGTTTGGAAGAAAGGCGAGTCGGTTCTGCTGGCGGATCTGGCCGATGCGCCGGAGCTATCGAAATTGCGCGACACCGCCTTGGGCACCGCCTCCGTCATGGTCGCACCCCTGCTTTACGGCCGACAAAATCTCGGTGTGCTCGCGGTCGCGAACGGGCCAATGAGTCCGCCTTTTTCTCCGAGCGAATTCGTCGTCTTCAAATCGATCTCCGAACAATCGGCCTTCGCGCTTTACAACGCCATCATCTACTCGGAGGCGAACGAAAAGAAACGGCTCGACCACGACCTCCAAATCGCGCGCGACATTCAGCGCATCCTTTTGCCCTCCAAGCCGCCGCCGATCGACGGTTTCGACATCGCGGGAGTAAATTTCCCGGCGCGTCAGGTGAGCGGTGACTACTTCGATTACATCAAAGTTGACGATGATCGGCTCGGCGTCGTCATCGCTGATGTCTCTGGCAAAGGTGTGCCGGCTTCATTAATCATGGCAATCTGTCGCAGCGTTCTCCGCGCTGAGGCACGGCTTGCGCGTTCGCCGGCGGACGTCTTGCGAAAGGTCAATCGGCAGCTCTATCCCGATATCAAGGAGGACATGTTCATCAGCATGGCCTACCTCATTCTCGACCACAAAAACAACCAGGTGACACTTTCCCGCGGCGGTCACGACGCGCCGCTCCTTTATCGCGCCGCGACCGGCCAGGTCGAAGTTTTGAAGCCACCCGGCATGGCGCTGGGAATTGACAGTGGGGACGTGTTCGATAGGATAACCGGCGATCTTTCCGTGCCTCTCGAACGCGACGATTGCCTGGTGCTTTACACCGACGGCGTGACCGAGGCGCTCGATCCCAATGGAGAAGAGTTCGGACCGGAACGGATGACGCAAACCCTCCGGGCAAGCGCAAAAGAGGGTGCCCAAGGGATCATTAACCACCTGACCGCCGATGTCCGCAACTTCGCTAACGGACATCCACAACATGACGACATCACTTTGATTGTAGTGCGAAAAACATGAAGCAACCGAAAACTGAACGCCGCCATATTCCGATAAGCGACGAATCTCAGCCTAACGAACCTCAAAACGTCGAAAAAAATTCTACGCCGAACGATTCCGTTCCGGCCATGACGACCGAGCGGACGGGCGGCGAGAACCAGGAGAGCGATGATCCAATGGCCGGTTTGCAGGCCGATCTCGATCGCTTCCGTGATCTGGCGCAGCGTAGTCAGGCCGATTTTGAAAATTTCAAAAAACGCGCCGCGCGCGAAAAGGAGGAAGCCATTAAATACGCCAACAGTTCACTTCTCGAGCGACTGGTGGCGATCATCGACAATTTTGAACTCGGGCTCGCCGCCGCGAAAAGCGAGGACGAAAACTCGCCCATCTATTCCGGGATGGGCATGGTCTTGAAACAACTCGTCGATTTCCTGGGCGAAAACGGTCTGCAACCGATTGATGCCAAAGGGCAGAAGTTCGATCCAAATTTGCACGAAGCGATCGCGCATGAGCCTAACGAAACGGTTCCGGAAGGTCATGTCGTTAGGCAGATGCGCCGCGGTTATAAATTAAAGGACCGCCTCCTTCGTCCTTCCACCGTCGTCGTGTCGAGCGGGCGTAACGACTAGCTTCTCTACCGCGATCTCGCGGTTTTTTTCGGATGAAAGAATCTGACGTTTTTCTATTCGTTTTCGCCGCTTAAACCACGGTTTCTTTTTCGATGACAGTTAAACGCGATTACTACGAAATTTTGAGCGTCGAGCGAACCGCCTCCAGCGAGGTGATCAAACGCGCTTATCGCAAGCTCGCGGTCAAATATCATCCCGATAAGAATCCTGATGACCCGCACGCGGAGGAAAAGTTCAAGGAACTCGGCGAAGCCTACGATGTCCTGGCCGACGAGAATAAGCGCGCGGCCTACGATCGATATGGACATGCCGCTTTCGCGCAAGGCGGCGGACGCGGGGGCTTTCACGATCCGTTCGATATCTTTCGCGAAGTTTTTGGCAGCGGCGGAGGCGGCGGAATTTTCGAGACGTTTTTTGGCGGCGGCACTCAAGCGGACGGCAGTCAGCACGGGAGCGACCTGCGTTACGACATGCAGATCACGCTCGAAGAGGCAGCCTTCGGCGTAGAAAAAGAAATCGAAGTACGCAAGCTCGACGCCTGCGCGAAATGTCAGGGCACGGGGGCGGCGCCCGGCTCGCGCGCCGTCACTTGTCCGCAATGTCGCGGGCGCGGTCAGGTCGTTAGTTCGCGTGGATTTTTCCAGGTCTCGCAAACTTGTCCGCAATGCCGCGGTCTCGGCGAAGTGATTGATCGGCCATGTGATGTTTGCAGTGGCGAAGGCCGGACCGAAAAAGCGAGCCGTATCAAAATTAAAGTGCCAGCCGGTATCGCGCACGGTTCGCGCCTGCGCTCGAGCCGCAACGGTGAAGCGGGCATCCGCGGGGGTGCGCAGGGCGATCTTTATATCGTGGTGCATGTACAAGAGCACCCGATTTTTCAGCGCGAGGACGATAACCTGTTTTGCGAAGTCCCGATCTCATTTGCAACTGCGGCACTTGGAGGGGAAGTGGATGTGCCGACTTTGGAGGGCAAGGCGAGCCTTCGGGTGCCGGCAGGGACGCAGGGCGGCCAAAGCTTTCGTCTGCGCGGCAAAGGTGTGGCGCATGTCAACAGTCGCGAGCGTGGAGATCTCTTCGCACGTCTGCTCGTAGAAGTGCCAACTCACCTCAACAGCGAACAGCGCCAGAAGCTGGAAGAATTCGCCGCCCTCTGCGGCGAAGATAATGCGCCCCTACATCGAAGTTTCTTCGAACGCGCGAAAGAATTCTTTCGTTAGGGTCTGTTCCGCTTTTTTGGCTTGCGAACTGCCAAACGGGAGCGTTTGCCCTACAAGAAACTGTGCACCGGTTTTATCTCTCGCCTAACGACTGGCCAGTCGCCAGACTTACTGGATCGGAATCGCACCACGCGCGCGGCGTCCTGCGACTCGCAATAGGCGAGCGGTTGGTAGTGTTCGACGGTCACGGCCGCGAAGCCACGGCCGAAATCAGCGCGCTCGACGGTGCAACAGTCCATCTGCGCATTCTGCAGGAGACACTGACGCCAAAGGTGCGTGCTCGGCTCAGCCTTGCTCAAGCCATCCCGAAAGCGAAAAACATGGATCTGATCGTGCAGAAAGCGGTCGAGATCGGTGCGGCGGAAATTTTTCCCCTTCTCTCCGCGCGAAGCGTAGTTCAGCTCGACGCAGACAGTGCAGTGCAAAAACAAGCCAGGTGGCAGACCGTCGCGATCGAAGCGGCGAAGCAATGCGGCCAAAACTGGCTCCCACAGGTGCACCTCCCGCGTTCGCCGGAGGATTTTTTCCGTCAACTTGAGGCGAGTTTCGAGTTGCGGCTCATCGGCTCACTCCAACCCGGTGCGATGCACTTGAAGAAAGTGCTGGCCGACTACGCACAGACTCACAATGGCGCCAGGCCGGCCAGCGCGCTCATGGTTATCGGGCCGGAGGGAGATTTCACGCCGGCGGAGATCGCGCTCGCACGCTCGCATGGCTGCACACCGCTCACTCTAGGACCAATCATTCTGCGGGTGGAAACGGCAGCCATCTTTTGCCTGAGCATTCTTTCCTACGAATTGCTCGGCTGTCGTTAGGCACAACGCGGAGCCGGGTTCGTTAATCTCGGCGATTCCGCAGGAAACCGCGCCGGCGCGGCCCGGACGCCTTCTGCAGCCTCTCGAGCTTTGCAAACAAGGGCCTAACTCACCAGATAAATAAAGAACGCCCGAGTCTCCCCGGGCGTTCTTGTTAAGAATCAGGGGTGCGCGCGCTAGTGTCCGCGGCGGCGATCGTCGCGGCGGCCTCCGCCACCACCGCCATATCACCACCACCACCACCACCACCACCGTAGCCGCCGCCGCCATAGCCGCCTCCGCCGCCACCATATCCGCGACCTCCTCCGCCGCCTCCTGGTGCGCGCGGTTCGCGCGGGCGCGCCTCGTTCACGGTAAGCGGCCGACCTTCGACGGTCTTACCGTTTAGCTCAGTGATCGCTTTCTGCGCGTCAGCTTCATTGCCCATAGTGACGAAGGCAAAGCCGCGCGATTTGCCGGTAAATTTGTCCTGCATGAGCATGACTTCGTTGACCTGTCCGACCTGGGCGAAAAGGTCCTGAAGATCGGTCTCGGTAGTATTAAAGGAAAGATTTCCTACGTAGAGTTTTGTTCCCATTTGATTGATGACTGATGGAAATGCAGCTCGGTCTTTGTTCCCGCCAAGCGGATTTCAAATCGTCACTGAACAAACTCAACTGACAATCCACCAAGGGCCGTGGTAGCTATTTCTCGCGCTATGTAAGTGAGGTCGCAAATCAAAGCAAGCAGAATAAAGCAGCGTTCATGGGACAGGTTCCTCGCAGGGAAAAGACTAATGCTCCCAACCGTTTCGGCATCGCGCGATCCACGATCGCCTTGTCCCGAACAAACATGGCATCGCCGGGAATCCGTGTCTAACATTGGCGGCATGGCTGGGGAGGACTTAAGGAAATCACGCCGGGTGGCCGTGGTGGCAGCAGGGATCGTTAGTCCTCTCGGCCGGGGCCTGTCAATGACGTCGGAGGCGTTGCGCGCGGGACGCGATTGCGTGACGCCAATGCAACGTTTTCCAGTCGACCAATGCCGCTGCACAACCGCGGGACAGGTGGATGATCGCCTGTTAGCAGATATTTTGCCTAACGATGCTCGGGCGTGCAGGCTGCATCGTGCCTCGCAGATGACGATTGCCGCTCTCACTGATCTGCTGAAGCAGGCGCCAGGATTTGGTCCCCAGCTCGCGGTCGTTGGGACGACAAGCGGCGGGATGAGTTTCGGCGAAAAATACTATCGCGCTCTTCAACGGCCCGGCGCGTGCGCGGCGCAGGCTCCGCGTTGGATCGCCAATTATCCGCCGCAAAAAGCAGCGCTGGATGCCCTGGCAGTTCTTGGCCTAACGAGTCCTTGTCAGGTAATCGCCAACGCTTGCGCTTCCGGGACAAACGCGATCGGCCATGCTTTTGAATGCATTCGTTCTGGTCGGTACGATCGGGTGCTGACCGGCGGCTACGATGCGCTCTCGGAGCTGGTTTTCGTCGGGTTCGACTCGTTGCAGGCGGCGACGCCGGAGAAATGCCGGCCGTTCGACGCCGCGCGCACTGGCCTTGTCCTCGGAGAAGGAGCGGCGTTGCTCGCGCTCGAAAACCTGGCACAGGCGGAGGCGCGCGGGGCGGAGATTTTGGCCGAAATCAGCGGCTACGGCATCTCGACCGATAATCATCATCTGACTCAACCGCACCCTTCCGGGGTCGGACCACGAAAAGCAATGGAACGCGCGCTGCGAAGCGCGGATCTGGAACCGGACACCATCGGTTATATTAACGCGCACGGAACGGCTACTGCATTCAATGATGCCGCGGAAGGCAAGGCAATCACGGGACTTCTTGGAAATGTCCCGGTGAGCTCGACGAAAAGCATGATGGGCCATTCACTAGGCGCAGCCGGCGCGATCGAAGCGGTCTTTACCATTGTTGCACTGCGAGAAGGATTTCTCCCGCCGAACATCAACTTCCGCGCGCTCGATCCGGAGTTTGATCTCGATGTTGTGGCGAACGAAGCGCGATCAGCCTCTGTACGCGCAGCGCTTTCCAATTCGTTCGGGTTCGGAGGAACAAACGCTTCCATCGTGATCCAGGCACACGCGCAATGAGTTTGCGCCTGGCCGGCTTGGGATGGGTTACCCCGCTCGGCAGTGGACTCGATGAAGTATGGCAGAAGCTGCGCGCCGGCGCGGAGGCAGAGCCAACGACGTTCGAGAGTTCGTTAGGTAGAAAGAGTTGTCTCGCTTTTAGTGTGCCGCCCGCCGCGGTGGCGGATGCGGCGAGGCTTCCGCGATTGCGGCGGTCGAGCGCGATCTCGCGCTTTGCAGTGGTGGCGGGATTACATGCACTGCGAGACGCCGGTTTGAGCCTGGATGAGTCGAGTGCGGCGCGAACGGCGCTGGTGTTTGCGATTTCGAATGGCGGCGTCGTGTATACGAAACGATTCTATCACGAGATTGTGCAGCAAGGCGCTGCGGCAGCGAGTCCTCTGCTTTTCCCCGAGACGGTTTTCAACGCGCCGGCCAGTCATCTCGCTGCCCTGCTCGGTATTACGGGAGCCAGCTATACGCTGGTAGGCGATAGCGCCGTCGCCATCTTGGCTCTGCAGATGGCCGAGAATCTGATGACAAACCCAAAGCTCGACCGCTGTCTTGTGGTGGGGGCGGAAGAGGCTGACTGGTTACTTTGCGACGCATATCGCAAGTGGCGGCTCCTGCGGGCCGCGCCACCGATCGAGCCTTTCGCACCGCGACCGCGCGGGATGATCCTGAGCGAGGGCGCGGGAGCAGTCGTCCTGGCGCGGGAAGGAGCGTTACTCTTGGAAAAGGTGCATCCCGGCGGGAGTTTTGCGCAGCAAAATAAGCTCGTTAGGCAACTGAAGACAATTTGCGAACAACTGTGCAGCGAAGGTGAAACGGACCTGATGTTGGCAAGCGCGAATGGCACATTTGTGGACGCAGCCGAGATGGCGGCCGCGCAAAAATATTTTTCTAGCGCCGCGATTTACACGCCGAAGCCTGCGCTGGGCGAAGGGGTGGCAGCGGGGGCAATGTGGCAGCTTATTTGCGCGGCATTGGCGCTGGGCAAACAGGAGCTGCCACCTCTCCTGCATGCACCGGAATCCTGCCTATCGATTGTGCGCGGCCGCCGCGAAAAGCCGTGGCAACGTGCGATTGTCACTGCGTGCGGTCTCAATCAACAGGTAGCCGGCTGTCTTCTGCGGACCTAGCAAGCGAATTCGGGTCGGAGCAAACGGACCGGGCGTGAAGAACTTTCGATTGAGTTGTTGACGGCTGTGTTCGAACAGGTCAAGGCGGATCAACCCTTGAAATGGTAAAGCTCACCCGATTCTTTGCGAGTCCACGCACAGACTTAAATTCTGCCGGCAACTGCGTTACCTCTTTGGGGTTTCCCTTTGCAACCGATTCGCCGCGCCGTTACTTTCGCCGTCCGCGCATGCGCACGACGACGGCCTTTTTTTTTCTCTTCGTGGCAGCGATCATAAGCTGCCCGGCCGCGGAAGAACTGCAAGGACCTGGCGCCCTGCCGATCGAGATCAACGCCACCGGCCCTACGACCTACGAGAATGGCATTGCCACCGCCCGGGACAACGTGGCGATTCACTTTGGGGACACCGACATTTACTCGGACTATGCCAAATATAACACGGCACAGCACACGATTTACCTGCGCGGCAACGTCCGCATTTATCGCGGAATCACTTTCTATACCGCTGAAGAAGCCACCTACAACGTCGATACCAAGGCCATCACCGCCAATACGATGCGCACCGGCCATTATCCATACCTCATGTCGGGACAGACCGTGACCAGCGCTTCTGACGAAGAATATACCGTCCAACACGGCAGCTTTACGACGCACGATTCTTCCCAGCCAGATTTCCACTTCAACGCCCAAAGCACGCGCATCTATCCCGACGACCGAGTTATCTTTCGCAACGTCACTTTTTACATTGGGCAGGTGCCGGTCTTTTGGTGGCCCTATCTTTATCAGTCTCTTGATCGCGCCTTCAGCTATCTCATCGCTCCGGCCTATCTCAGCTCCTGGGGACCATCACTCCTGGGCCAAATCACTTTCCCGATAGGCGAGCATACGACCGCGACCTTGAAATTGGATTATCGCAGCCGGCGCGGCCCGGCGATTGGCTTCGATGCGGTGATTCGCTACGGACATGACGACGACAGCGTGGCCAGGATCGTCACTTATTACATTCAAGACCAAAACCCCGACCTGAATCGCACTTCCCTACCACGCGAGGGTACACCTACCAGCCGCTATCGACTCACGTTACAAGATCACACTCAGATCACGGATACGATTGAGGCCACCGCGGACCTCACCAAACTGAGCGATGCCTTTGTCATGCAAGATTTCTTTCCGACCGAGTTTCAGATCAATCCCGAGCCGGATAATGTCGTTGCCCTAACGAAAACCAGTCCATTTTACACCGCGACGCTGGACGCACGATTCGCGGTTAATACCTTTTTCGAAACCACCGAACGCCTGCCGGAGATAGCGCTCGACATCAAACGCCACGGTCTCTTTGGTGGCCCCATTTTTTACGAGGGCGAGACCAGCTTTGCTGATCTGCGGAGGAACTTTCCGGCCTTCTCACCCTTTCAGGATTATGATGCTCTGCGGTTCGATTCCTTTCACCAGTTTTCATATCCCAACACCTACTTCGGCTTTCTTTCCATCGTCCCCAGGGTTGGAGTGCGAGAGACTTACTATAGCCGCTCCCAGAATCTTACCGGTTCAACCTTTATTCCGAACCCCGATCCTCTGGCGCCGGAGTTTCCCCTTCCCGATCCCTCGACCGATCCATTGTTAGGCCCGCCACTCAACTATGGTCATGATGTGCTCCGCACCATCTTTAATGCGGGCATTGAGGGCTCCTTTAAGGTTTCCCGCACCTGGGATGATGTGCAGTCGCGCTTCCTCGGGCTCGATGGTCTACGCCACATCATTCAGCCTTATGTCAATTATTCGTGGGTTTCGTCGCCGACGATCGATCCAGCCACGATCTTACAGTTCGATCGCGCCCAGCCCACGACAAAGCTTAATCCAATCGATTTCCCAGAATTCACCTCCATCGACGCGATTGATAACTGGTCGATTGCGCGCATCGGCGTGCGCAACCGCCTCCAGACCCGGCGTGACGATCTCACCGTTAGTTGGCTTGAGCTTGAAACCTACTTCGATGTTAACTTCGACAATCCGTTTGATAAGACGCCTTACTCCAACGTCTTCAACAAGCTCACCTTCACTCCGGTGCCTTGGGCGACTCTCGCAATCGATTCGCAGCTTCCGCTCTTCGATAAAGGGTTCACCGAAGTAAACACGAGCATCAATTTCAAACCAACCGCCAGCACAGGGATTGGGTTCAGTCATCGTTTCTTGCAGGGCAATCCCTTCTTCGTTGATAGCAGTCTCTACACCGTAAGCGGCTATTATCGCATCGACGACAACTGGGGCGTAAGTATTACCGAACAGTACGAAGCAGAAACAAAGCTGCTCGAATACCAGCGTTACGCGATCTATCGGGACTTGACGAGTTGGGTGGCGTCGTTAGGCGCGATCGTGCGCGACAATAACGGAGTGAAGGAATACGGGGTGCTGCTTAGCTTTACTTTGAAAGCCTTCCCGAGTTTCGGGCTCAATGCCAACTTTGACCCGGCTGGGACCAACCAGGGGCAGTAGCTCAGGGCGCAAAGCTGAAAAAGCAGAATCCTTTAAAATTTTCATGGATCTCTCAATTATCGGTTCCGGTTACGTCGGGCTAGTGACCGGCGCCTGTTTCGCTGACGTCGGGCATAACGTCGTTTGCGTCGACAACGACGAACGCAAAATCGAATTGCTTCAGCACGGCAAAGTGCCGATTTACGAGCCGGGGCTGGAAGAGATCGTGCACCGCAATGTCTCCGCGCAACGCCTGCGTTTCACGAGCAGCATTAAAGAAGGTGTCGATCACGGTCAGGTAATTTTCATCGCCGTGCCGACGCCACAGGAGCCAGACGGCAGCGTCGACCTCAGCTTTATTGAGAAAGTCGCGCGCGAGATTGCCGGCGTCCTTACCGACTATCGTGTCATCGTGGACAAGAGCACCGTGCCGGTAAAGACGGGCGAGAAAGTCTCGGAATCAATCAAACGCTACAACAAACATGGCGCCGAGTTTGATGTCGTGAGCAATCCGGAATTTCTACGCGAGGGCTGCGCCGTCGCGGACTTGATGAAGCCGGACCGGATTGTGATCGGCGCCTCAAGCGAGCGCGCGATCGGCTTAATGACAAAGGTTTACGAACCGTTCATGGCTCCGATTCTGGTGACCGACATCAACAGCGCGGAGCTGATCAAACACGCTGCCAATTCCTTCCTTGCGCTCAAGATTTCATACATCAACGCTGTGTCCGCGATCTGCGAAGCGAGCGGCGCGGATGTGGAAAAAGTGGCCGACGGCATCGGAATGGATCGGCGGATCGGGCGCAACTTTCTCAACGCCGGAATTGGCTACGGCGGTTCGTGTTTTCCAAAAGACATTGCCGCTTTCATCGCCATCAGTGAGCAACTCGGCGTGCCTTTCAACCTGCTGAAGGAAGTCCAGCGCATCAATGCGTCGCAGAAGGATCGTTTTCTCAGGATGGTGCGAGATGCACTTTGGGTTTTGCGCGACAAAAAGATCGCCGTTTGGGGATTAGCCTTTAAACCAAACACCGACGATATCCGGTCATCTGTCGCTATCGAGTTGGTCAGCGAAATGCTGCGCGAAGGCGCACACGTTTCCGCCTACGATCCCAAAGGGATGGAAAAAGCGCGCGAGGTAAAAGCAATTGCCCAAGCGCGCCTAACGAACACCGCACTCGAAGCGGTCGAGGAGGCAGAAGCGCTCATTATCGCGACGGAATGGGATGAATTCCGTAATATCAATCTCGCACAGGTGCGCGACAAAATGCATACCCCGCTCGTTTTTGACGGGCGCAACCTCTTCGACCCTGAAACGATGACCAAACTCGGTTTCCATTACACCTCGATCGGCCGGGCGCGGCAAAAACCTGCCTAGCGACACCAGTGCGCGCTTTCGAGTCCTGGCTCGCTTCCAGGTGCCGCACTTCGTTGGGCCGCCCGTCGTTTGGAACGCGCACCTTATGAACTCGGCGCGCTCGCTTGCTCTGGAAGCTCTCGTTCGCTGGCGAAAAGGCCGCGAATTTGCCAATTCTATCGCGAGCGATCTCATGGCATGCAGTTCGTTAGGCATGGCCGATCGCGCTTTTACTCTCGAGATTTTCTACGGAGTCCTGCGCAACCTGACCTTGCTCGATTTCTGGATCGATCGACTCCGTTCCGATCGACTCGAAGCCGCTGCGCGCGATCTTCTGCGGCTCGGTCTTTATCAAATCATGGTGCTCGAGGTTGCACCGCACGCCGCGGTCTTTGAGACGGTCGAACTGGCCCCGGCGCGGACGCGCAGCTTGATCAATGCGGTCCTCCGTCGCGCGCTCCGCGAAAAGAATAGCCTAACGAACCTGGCGAACACGCAACCGATCGCGGTGCGTTATTCCCAGCCGGCGTTTCTCATCGAGAAATGGGTGCGGCAGTTTGGAGAGGAAGCGACGCTGGAATTCTGCCGCTGGAACAATCAGCCCGCCTTGGTTTACGCGAGGGTGAATCGGCTCAAAGTGAGCATCGATGAGTTTTTGCAACGTTATCCTGAAAGCACCCTCGTTCCCGACAGCGTGAACTTTGTCACCCTTTCTCATCCCGCGGCCGCCGCGCAAAGTGGCGACTGTTATGTCCAGGATCCCAGCACCGCAATCGCCTGCGAACTGCTCGGTCCACAGCCGCGGGAAAGGGTCCTTGACGCGTGCGCGGCACCGGGAGGCAAGGCGGCTTACTTGGCCGAGATGATGAGTAACGAAGGAACTCTGATCGCCGCCGACCGCGAGGAATCGCGCCTGCAACGACTGCGAGAAAATCTCGTTAGGCTGGGAGTGACAAACGCTCGCGTTGTGGCTTGCGATTGGACGAACGACCGCTCGGTTCGTGCGACCGGTTTGGCAGAGGGATCATTCGACAAAATCCTGCTCGACGTGCCGTGCACCAACACCGGCGCGATGCGCCGCCGCGTCGATGTGCGCTGGCGTCTGCGGCCGGACGATTTTGCGCGCATGGCGGAGGAGCAACTCACCATCCTGCGCGCGGTCGCGCCGTTATTAAAACCCGGCGGCTCATTAGTTTACAGCACCTGCAGCGTCGAGCCGGAAGAGAATGATGAAGTCGTGCGGACCTTTCTCGCGCAACGTTCAGAGTTTTGCCTCAAGACCTGCAGAGAAAGTTTGCCCTTTCGCGATCATTTCGATGGAGCGTTTGCCGCGCATTTGCTCCATAGAGGCGAAGGTTTGCATCATTGATCCACGGTGGAATGATAAACGGCTATGCAAGACGCCCGTTTCGATAAGCTCGCCACTCTCCTGGTCGAATACTCCACGAGCCTGAAACGCGATGAAAAAGTCCTGGTCGAATCATTCGACGCACCGGACGAAATGACCATTGCGCTCATTCGCGCCACGCGAAAAGCGAAGGCCATACCGTTCGTGCAAATCCATCGAGCCCAGGTCAGCCGCGAGCTAGCGATGGGAGCGAGCGACAAACAGCTCGATCTCGCAGTCTCGCACGAGATGGCGCGCATGAAAAAAATGGACGCCTACATCGCTATCCGCGGGAGCAATAACATCAGCGAATTGGCCGACGTCCCGATTGATAAGATGAAGCTGGCGGCGAAAAAGATGCGGCCTTTACAGGATCAGCGCGTCAAGAAAACGAAATGGGTCGTACTGCGCTGGCCGACGCCCGCAATGGCGCAGCTCGCAAACATGAGCACAGAAGCCTTTGAGGATTTCTTCTTTAAGGTTTGCACCCTCGACTACCGCAAGCTCGTGCCTGGAATGAGGGCGCTCAAAACGCTCATGGAAAAAACTGACCAGGTGCAGATCAAAGGTCCGGGGACTGATCTGCGTTTCAGCATTAAAGGCATTCCCGCAATCATTTGCGGTGGGGACCGCAACATTCCGGATGGCGAAGTATTCAGTTGCCCGGTGAAAGATTCCGTTCAGGGACACGTGACATTTAACGCGCCAACGGTTTATCAGAGCACGGCTTTCGATAACATCCGCCTCGATTTCCGTGATGGAAGAATTGTCGAGGCGACGAGCAACAACCCGAAGAAGCTAAACGCGGTGCTCGACTCCGATGCGGGGGCGCGCTACATCGGCGAGTTTTCGTTAGGCTGCAATCCCTATATTATGCATCCGATGCGCGATATTCTTTTTGACGAGAAGATTGCCGGATCGTTCCACTTCACGCCGGGCCAGGCTTATCAGGAAGCCGATAATGGCAATCGCAGTCAGGTGCACTGGGACATGGTGAGCATTCAACGCCAGGATTACGGCGGGGGAGAGATTTATTTCGACGGCAATCTCGTTAGGCGGGACGGAGAGTTTTTGCCCAACCAGCTACGTTCGCTTAACTGGAAGCAGTTTCGTTAGCCACGACCCGGTCGAGCCGCTTGCACGGATTTCCACTCAAAACACCACCGCCTCGGCAAAGAAGGGCCTGCCAGGCGCAACAGCTCCGAGGTCGTTAGGCGCGGACACCGCCGCTGGGCGCGACCCGAATCAAACCCAGCTCGTTGCTGCCGCCGAGCTGAACGTTTTCAATCTCGAAGAGCGGAGCGTGGTCGATCGAGCTCGGTCCCGAACCAGGCAATTGCACGAAGACTTTCTTCGAGGTCGACTTGAGGACGATGGCGGCGATCTCGAAGAGTGGCGTAAATTCGATTGCCGCGATTTGAAATTCCGCCGTGAGATGAACTGAAGCCTGTTCCTGATCCGTCGGAGTTAACTGGACGGGCGCTGTGCCCTGACTAATCAGTTCAACCGAAAAGGAGGGCGACGTGAGCACAGCCGGCTTTTGGATTGACGGAAGCAAACGAACAGTGCCAATCGCCCCGTTCGTGAGCTCAATCTTCGCCACCTCGAAAGTGACCTGCAGATTCGTTGGCGGTTGCGGATCCTGCGCAGGCGCCAGGCGCATTGAGACAACGCGCGAGATCGGCTTGAGCTGGAGACCGCTCATTTTGAAGGTGGGCGTGAGCTGCAAGGACGCGATCTCAAGTGAGAAGGTCAGTTGCACAGTGGAGTGCATTCCACCCACGGGCTGTTGAACCGGCACAGTCGGCGAAGCGGGACGCATGGCAGGAACGGGCGCGGGAGTGATGGTGGTTTCAGGCATGATTACTGGTTTAGTTGACTGCAGACAAATGGGTTCAGTGGAAATGATCCTGGAAGCAAATGATGGAGTTTCAATTGGAGAGTAGATGGGTCGGCGACCGGCAATCGGTGCGGCGACTTCCTCCCCAGGTTCGATGAGCTCGAGTGGCGATTCCGGTTCGGGTTGCGCCAGCTCGGAGATTACGGGTTCGGAAGCAAGGGCGGTGATCAATTCCGGCACAGGCGCGCCCCGATCGGTCGGCTCCTCGACGGCGAAAACCGGTTCCTCTTCTTCGACCGCAAACGGAAAGCCTGTCTTGATTTCGGGTTCGTTTACAAACGGTTTTTCCGGTTCAGCTGTCGTTGTCTCCAGCGCTTCGGATTCGGCTTTACACGGCTCGACCTTTAAAGGCTCGCTTATCGGGTTGTCGGTCGTCGCGGCCTCAACCTTCATCGACTCGACGTTAAGAGGCTCGGCTTTTTCAAGTTCTAGGCTGGTGGCTTCGATTTCCGCCGGCTCAGTCGCTTTTGCTTCGACCTTTTCAGGTTCAAATTCTTTGGGCTCCGATTTTGTGAACGCCTGCGCGAGGTCAGGCTCTTTGTGCGCGGTTGTCTCAACTCCTGTCATCACGGAGTCGTGCTTCTCGACGTCCGTTTCCGTTTTCTCGAAACTCTTCGCGATCGGCGTTGCAGCGGCGGCTTCCGCCTCGGCGACCTCTGCCGATGAAACTTCCTGTTTGTCGCGCAATGCGGCTTGCTCGACCTCCGATTTCTCTTCGGGCGGCAGCGGCGCCTTAGCCATGGCGGGCGCGGGTGTGATTGGTAAAACGGGTGGAATAATTGTATGAGCTGGTTGCGCAGGTTCGGAGGGCACTTGCTCTGCCGATTCGGTTTCCGACTTCGTCGATTCGTCAGGAGAAACGGCCGGTCCGTTTGCAGCCGCATGAACGGAAGGTTCGCTACCCTTTAAGTTGAGAGAAAGTTTTGGCGGGCCGGTTGAGACGAAATTGCTTGAAGCGTTGCGCTCGCTGCGCGGCTGAGATTCCTCCTCGTCGCTCAAAGCAGACCCGGTGACCGGGGCGCCGGGAGACTGATAGGCGGGCACTTCGGCAAGATCGCGACGGGTTTGTTGCACGACGAGCCAAACGAGAAGCAAGATTCCGGCCAACAGCGCGCCGCCAGCTAACAAAATGCCAGGACGAAACATCCGATCGCCGATTTCCGCCGACGCAGACGAACCGCCTTGCGCCTCTGTCGGCGCGGCAGCGGCTGGGTTTCCTTGAGAGACACTTTTCGCCGCAAGTGTTTTCACCGGAGATTTGGCCGCGACAACTTCTGCAGGAATTGTTTCATCGGCCGAAGCCCCGGCCACCGCTACCACCGGAGCAGTCGTGGCAGTCGGCGACGAATTGGCCGCGGCCGGCGAGGGAGTGGAGTTCACCGCAGTGGCAGGACTCTCTTCTGGGCTGGAAGCCCCAAGCGCCGGCAGTGATTCCGCTTGGCCGAGTCGCATTGCAGGAGTTGGCCCGGCCGGCGAGGCGTCGGCCTGCGCCAGGGCAACGCTTGGAGGCGCTGCCGCGCCGGATTTTTCTAGCCAACCGAGGTCGTAAAGGGAGTCGGCGAAAACCACGTTGAGGAGAGGCAAATAGATCTTGCGAGCCGAGCCGACCCATTCGCTGCCGTCGTCCTCATGGCCATGCTCAAATTCCCAAGCGGCGTGCGCATAGTAAAGCGCCGGGGTGTCGCCGGTAAACTTAAATTGATCCATCAGCTGTTGGGCTTCGTTCTCTTTCCCGTCCAGCAGCAGAGTGAGAAAAATCTTATATTTGATCAGCTGGGACGCCTGGTTTTTGTCGTCTCCGGGCGTTTCCCCAAAAAGCGCTTTGAAGCGATCCCGCGCCTCGGCGTATTCGCCCTTCTTTAAAGGAATCTGCGCGAGGTTGTATTGCGCGTCGCGGAACTTCGGATCGGCGGTGAAAGCCTTACGCAACACTGCCTCGGCCTCATCGAACTTGCCTTGCTCCATCAGGATTACGCCGCGCAGGTTATCGTAGGCTGCTTCGTTAGGCGCAGCTGCCTCCGCCAGATCGAGAGACTTCAGGGCGCCGTCGAAATCGTGCTTTTCGAAAGCGCGCTCCGCTTTTTCGAAATTGGCCTTCGCGTCTGCCTTTAGGTGTTCGGCGCGTTCGGTCGTGGAAGTGATCTCAATCGCCGCGCGCGATTCACCGGCAGGTTTTTGCATCCAGCCGATTTCATAAAAGGATTCGGCATACAGTTTGTTTAAGGGCTCGGAGAAATGTTTCTTTGCCGCGCTCAGCCATTCGTTCGCTTCTTTCTGATTGTCGTGTTGAAAAGCGAGCGCGGCTTTCGAGTAGTAAAGAGCCGGGCTGTCCTTCGCCGATGCGAACTTGTTCATGATCCAGTCGACCGTGTTCTCTTTTCCCTGAAGAACAAAGGTGAGCAGGATCTTGTATTGGATGAGCTGTCCGGTTTCGGGCTGCAGATTTTGGTTCTCGCCCGCGACCAAAGCCTCAAAGCGGTTACGCGCCTCCTGCCAGTCTTTTCTCAGGAAGGGAATTTCGGCGAGGTTAAAGCTGGCGTTCCAAAATTTTGGCTCGATCGAAATTGCCTTGCGCAAAGCTGTCTCGGCTTTGTCATATTTTTTCTGGCGCATATAGACCACGCCCCGCAGGTTGAGCGATTCCGCCAGGTCTGGTTGATGTTTATCGACCGCATCGAGAGCCTTGAGCGCCTCGTCATAGTCTCCGCTATCAAACGCGCGAAATGCTTTGTCGTATTTCGTTTCCAGCTTCGACTTCTCCGGGGCGACCCCGAGTGCAACGAAAGGAGTCAGGAGCAGGAGGACGATACCCATGAACCTTCGAATCTTCATCGCAGCGCGCATCAAACGGCGACTAATTAAGGATGACAAGTTTTAACTACTCGCTCCAAGTTAAGGAGCACGATGCGGCGCGATTGTCGCGCCCGGAGAGGGCGCCGGGCTTGGTTCTGTCGCAGCTCGTTGACGAAACGGAGAAATCAAGACATGCACAACCGTCTCTCCAAACTGTTGCAGCGCCGGTTTTCGCGTTGCTTCGGGAGTCGCGGCAGGCGTTGGGTTCGGAATGGGAGAAGGTGTGGCCGAGGTTTCCTTCGACGCACTTCTTTTCCGGCGCGGCTTCCTTTCCTCCTTAGACCTCGCGGTCGTCTTGTGATCATCACTGGCGCTGGCGCTAGATTGTTCTGATTCGCCTCCGTGTTTTCGTTTGCCTTTTTCGCGCACAACCTTTTTTATGGCCGGTGATTCTGCCGGGGTAGCGGTTAACGGAGGTTCCGTCGCGCCAGGATTGTCACCTGTCACAGCTGCTGAAGACTTCTCAGGCGTTGAAGACGGCGTTGGTTGCGCGGCGGGCGATGGACTCACTTGGACGAAGGCGGCCGTCGGCGTTGGAGTGACATTCGCGCCGTTGCCTAACCATCCAAGGTCACTTAAAGGCGCTGCGAAAATCCGATTCTCTTCGGGCGAAAAAAGATTTGCCGCATTCGCCACCCAATTCTTCCCCTGGCGCGGGTTCTGATGTTTGAAAGCCCACGTAGCCTGCGCGTAGTAGAGAGCCGGCGTTTCGTCCGCCATCGTGAATTGCTCCATTGCTTTTTGCGCCGCGCCATCGCGGTCCTGGAGCAAAAGGGTGAGAAATATCTCGTACTGAATCAGCTGCTCGCGGACATGCTGCCGGCCAGTTACACCCGAGCCGGCCCCTTGTAACTCTTCCAGTTGTTTGCGCGCCGCTTCGTAATCGCCTTTCCTCAATGGAATCTGCGCCAGATTGAAGCGCGCTTCTTGCAATTGCGGATCGACTGCCAGCGCATTGCGAAAAGAGGATTCCGCTTTGTCCAGCTTTCCCTGCGCAAGGGAAATCTCGCCGCGCAAATTGTAGGTTGCGGCCTGATTCGGCGCGACCGCATCCACCTGGTCGAGTAACTTCAATGCCTCATCGTAACCGGCTTCGCGATAGGCTTGTTCGGCTTCCTTAAGGTGGCCTTGCGCAGCTGCGACGCGATCAGTTTCCGACATCGCCTCCAGCGCCACCGGCACGGAACCCTCCGGTTTTTTCATCCAGCCAATCTCGTAGAACGACTCGAGAAAAAGCCTTGTTTGCACTAGCGGAAAAGCCTTCTCCGCGGCGCGCAAATTCACCCGCGCCTCGGTCATATCCTTTTGCTGAAACGCTAACGCCGCTTGCGCACAATAATAAGCCGGACTGGCGGAGGAAGCCTTGAGGCGCTGGAGCAGTTCGTTAGCCTGTCTCTCCTTGTGTTGTAGCAGCCAGGTAAGAAAGATTTTGAATTGAATCAGATCGACCGTGGCGGCATTCTTTTGATTGTTAGGCCCTTTTGCCAGCGTTTCGAAGCGGTCGCGCGCTTCTGACCAGTTCTTTTGCAGGAATGGAACCTCCGCCAGATTGAATCGGGCTTCCCAAAGATCAGGATCGAGCTCTTTCGCTTTTTGCAGCGCTTTTTCCGCCAGACCCAATTCCCCCATTCGCATCAAAGCGACCCCGCGCAGGTTTTTTGCCACCGCCACGTCAGGCTGCCGGGCGTCGATCGCATCCAATTTTTTTAACGCCTCGCCGTAATTTCCGGCATTCACTTCCTGCGCCGCCGCGGTATAGATGGCCTCGATTTCCGCCTGCGTTGGGGCAACCACGTTCTCACCTAACGAAATGCCTAACGAACCGAAAAAGAGCAGCAGGATGATTGCGCGTCGTCCCATTTTCATTCTATCGATTTTGTTCCCGCCTTGCCCGGGCCGAAGAACAAGTTATCGGGCGGCATGATCGACTGGGCAACCTGGCAACCGCGCACCCGCGTAAATCTGGTCTTCATCGTGCAGAAGCGAAGAATTCTCCTTATCCGCAAAAAACGCGGCTTCGGTGCCGGAAAAATCAATGGACCAGGCGGCAAGATCGACTCCGGGGAAGAGCCGCTCGCGGCCGCCTTACGCGAGACGATGGAGGAACTCGAAATCATGCCGTTAGGCGCGCATCAGCATGCCGAGCTGCATTTTCAATTCCGCGACGGCGACAGCGTGCATTGCACGGTCTTCCTCGCTCACGACTACGAAGGCGAGCCGCGCGAAACCGCGGAGGCCGTCCCGCTCTGGACGGAGCTCGATCAGATTCCCTACGATGAAATGTGGGCGGGCGATCGGTACTGGCTGCCGCTCCTTCTAAGCGGCGAGCACTTCAAGGGTTATTTCGAGTTCGATGAAGAGCGTTTGATTAGTCAAAAAATCGTTAGGCAGTCTTAGGCCGACCGCTCTATTTCGCAGCTCCGCTCCTCGGCAGACGGACCAGCCGCCCTACAATCTCGGTGCCTTCTCCAGAGCCAGCGCCCCGCTGCCAATCATCCCAGCATCGTTCCCCAACTTCGCCGGCACGATTGTAAGACCTTCGTGAAAAATCTTCATTGTCCGCGCTTCGATCACCTCCCGGATCGGTCCGAAGAGATACTCGCCTGCGTGCGCCACTCCGCCGCCGATGACAATCCGATCAGGGTTTAGCAGCCAGATAACATCGCAGAGTGCGATTCCAATCGCGAGACCGACTTCCGACCAGACCTTATGCGCAATCATGTCACCGGTCCTGGCCGCAGTTTCGAGCGCGAGTGGCGAACATTCGTCCGGTGTTTTCATGAGGCCAGCCTCGCGGTAAAGCACCTGGGCACGCTCCGCGATCTGGCGGTTTCCGACATATTTTTCCAGCGCACCGAGATTTCCATACTGGCCTGGAACACCTTGCGGATCGATCGTCATCTGCCCAATCTCTCCCGCCCCAAGCCAACTGCCGCGATACAACTTACCTTCAAGGATCAGCCCACCGCCCACACCCGTACCCAACGTAACGCAAACCACGTTCACGCCGTCGCGGGCGGCTCCATATCTCCACTCTGCGTAAGCCATCGCTTTTGCATCGTTCTCGATGGCCGCAGGCAAACCGGTCCATTCCTCAAGCAGCGCCTGCAGCGGCACATCTTCCCAGCCCGCAACGTTGGAAAGCTGCCAGACGCGGCCCTTGATGCTGTCGACCATCCCGGGCAAGCCTGCGCCGACCGCCGCCACCTCCGGATGTTGCCGGCGTAACTCCTCAACCGCAACGCGAACCGCCGCGAGTAACGCATCGTGTCCTTGGAAATTCTGAGTGTGTAACGGCTCGACCCTGGCCACCACCCTACCCTCCGCGACCACACCCGGCTTCACCGAGGTTCCGCCAAAGTCGATCCCGATTGCGCTCCTCTCCATCGTTTTTCCTGCGCCTAACAATTCAGGTTCGCAATCACACGCAAACCTTCCAGTGTTAAATTGGGATGCACGACATCGATCTCCGGCAGCCGTGCGGCGATGAGTCTTGCATATCCACCGGTTGCAATCACTGTTGCCTTTCGTCCGTGAAAAGCTTCCGCGGCAATCTTCGCCAGGATCTCCTTCACCAATCCGCGATAGCCAAAGACTGCGCCCGACATCATCGCACCTTTGGTCGAGCGACCGACTGCCCGTCGCGGTTCAGTGAGGCTGAGTTGGGGGAGCAGAGCGGTTCGATTGTAAAGGTAGCGAGTCATCGCTTCGAGACCCGGCGCAATCACGCCCCCGATATAGGAACCCTGTGCCGAGACGACATCGAAAGTGACTGCCGTTCCGAAGTCCACCACCACCGCCGGCGAGGTATAGAGTGCAGCCACGGCGGCAGCGTTCGCCAATCGATCGGCGCCGATTGACGCGGGTGCAGGATAATCGACTCCCACACCCAGTTCGCATTTTGCGCTCACGAAGAGAGTCGAAACCTTCTTCGCCGCCCTGCGAATGACAGCGTTCTTCTTCGGCACGACTGAAGAAACGACCACCAGGTCGAGATTGTGTCCTCGAAAAAGCTTCGTTAGGCGAGCGACATTCAGCTTTGCCGTCTCAATCCGTTCCGGCGCATCTAACTTCTCCCTGGTGGCGAAAGCGAGTTTGGTGAACGAATTGCTCACGTCGACCAGCAGATAGTTGCGCTTCTCGTAAAGCAAAGATCGCCGCATGACGAGCGCCAACAAACACTGGAGACAGGATCTTGTCACCCCGCTCCGGGTGAGCTTGCCGCATTTGTCGGCTTCAATTAGCCTCGGCAGGTGAGAAAACTGGTTCGTCGTCCGCGTCGTCTCCGCCGTACCGCCGCGCTCCGTGACCTCGTGCGCGAAACCACCCTCACTGCGCGCGACTTTATCCTCCCGCTCTTTGTCAGCGAAAGGATCTCGACGCGACGCGCGATCAGCAGTATGCCAGGCGTCGAGCAGCTCGCGCCTCACGAGATTGCTGTGGAAGCCAGACGTGCGGCCGACGCCGGCGTCCGGGCGGTTATTCTTTTCGGCATTCCTAACGAAAAGGACGACCAGGCTTCCGGCGCTTACGCGGAAAAAGGCGTCGTTCAGGAAGCGGTGCGCTCAATCAAAGCGGAATCCCCCGAGCTGCTCGTCATTACCGACGTTTGTCTTTGCGAGTATATGAGCCACGGCCATTGCGGCGTGACGCGGATCGATGGCGATCACTTTCATGTCTTGAATGATGAGAGCGTGGAACTGCTGGTGAAGGCCGCCCTCTCGCACGCCGCCGCCGGCGCCGACATCGTTGCGCCCAGCGACATGATGGATGGACGCGTCGGCGCGATCCGCGAAGCGCTCGACGTTGCCGGTTACGATCAGACTGCAATCATGAGCTACGCAGCTAAATTCGCCTCCGCCTTTTATGGGCCTTTCCGCGAGGCGGCCGAAAGCCCACCGCAGTTTGGTGACCGACGCACTTACCAAATGGATCCCGCGAATGGGAACGAGGCTCTGCGAGAAGCGGCCCTCGATGTCGAAGAAGGCGCCGACATCATCATGGTGAAACCTGCCTTGCCTTACCTGGACATTCTCTGGCGAGTGCGCGAGCGCTTTGGCCTAACGACTGCGGTTTATCACGTCAGCGGCGAATACTCGATGGTCAAAGCCGCCGCCGAGCGAGGCTGGATCGATGAACGCCAAGCCGTGTTAGAGATCATGACTGGCCTGAAACGCGCCGGTGCCGATCTTATTGTCACTTACTGGGCGCGGGAGCTGACACAATGGCTGACTCGTTAGGGAAGGCAGCTCCATCCCAGGTCGAGAAGCAGCAAGCGCCATCGCCTGCTCGCCAAAATGTCGGCGTCCCGCAGCCTGTTTCGGCAGAGCGCGGGGAGACCGCCGCTCATCGCGCGCTGAAACAGCTCGCCTTTCTATGGGCGCAGGAAAACGGCTACCGCCTTGCCGCCTTCGAGGTTTCCCTGCCGAAGTGCCGCTACCGCGCCGACGTGGCTGCCTATCATCCGCAACGTAACGGCACCCTCGGCCACACGGCGGTTTTCGAGTGCAAACAATCGACTCCCGACCTGCGACGCGACGATTGCCGCAGCCAACAAACGATTGCCCGGCTCGAATCCGTGCATCGCCGCCAGCAGATTTTGGAAAAGCATCTGCGCGTGCACTATCCGACGCTGCGCACTGGAGAGACGCTTTTTCCGGAATGGGACGACTGGAACTTCGCGGCCATTGAACACCGCGGTTATCGCTGGGTAATCCGCGAACTGACCGCGTTGCAAAACCAACTGCGCGATGGCCGAAAATTCGAGAGACTCGCCCGCTATCGCTGCGCCAATCTTCTCTATCTGGTGTTGCCTAACGAACTCCTGCGCGAAGCGGAAGCACCCTTGGGCTGGGGTCTACTGGTTGCGCACGGCGGCACGCTTCAGTCTTCAGCGCAAACCGATCTGGCACGAAAGCTCGGACGCGGCGCGTCTTAGGATCGTGGAAAAAATTGCCGCCGCCGCGACGCGACAATTGAACCGGCAATACCATCTCGCTCCCCATACTCCATGGTCGTCAACAGACTCAAAGAATCGCGCTACCGCGAGCTGACGCAGAAGCAATTGCCCTCCAAGTCGTCCGACAGGTGAGATTACGCTTCCAACCCGTCACCTTGCATGACTTCAGCATAACCAACCGATATCACTTAAAGTAAGATGTTGTCGGCGGCTGAGAGTCTTTACGGCGCGAGCTTAATCCTATCCACGACGTTACGGCTGAAGTTAGTGACCCAGATGGCATTGGGAAAGAAGGCAATCTGAGGCGGACCCGAACGATCCAAGATATAAGTCGCTAAGAGCGCGCCGTCACTAACTTGCAACCTGTCCACGGCCCCAAGGCTGTAGCATGCGACCAAAATGTCGGTCCCGTCGAAGACAATTCCGAAAGGCCACCAGTGAACGCCGAATATCCCCAGGACTGCGTCATCGCTAACTCTGACCTTTGTTACAGTGTTATTCGGACTCTCATGGGGGTGCCACCAACTCGGTTATCTACATATTCTCGCCGTCGAAGGCAAGACCTCCGGGGTATCCAACCGATTCTCAGGCATACTTTGACCCCGGTTGAGTTACTTCGAACGTGTCAGAGACAGCTCGCTTCCCCGACACCAGCGAGCTAAAGGTCAAAATCGCCGCGCAGCCCAAGCGCCTTGTCACAAGGAGTGTACCTCGATTATGGATCGACTCCGATTGGACGAGATCGCGATTCGGCCTAAGCTGTTTTGTTTGCCGGCGTGGTCTGGAGTTGAGAGCTTCGGAATTGCGCGTGCTTAAGAAGAGATTATGAAGCCCAAACTGGGATTCGAGTTCGTTCGGTCGCTCTCGCGTAACGATCGCCGCAACCCACAACGCGGCTTACTTCTCGCTAGCGAGTTTCATTTTCAGGCACCGCGTTTTGGCAGACCTTTCGGAGGGAATGGCTCGCCGTGGCGTCGCCCGAACTTCACTGGTCTGGCGAAAGAAGTTCTGCGCGGCGATACCAGCCGCAGCTTTCGAATCGAAGCTGCCGTCCTTGGTTTGATCACGCTCGTCGCCGCCTGGCCCATCATCATGATGATCCACGAGGTCATCCGCATTCTGAAATACTGAACCGGATCCTGGCCTAACGAACTGGCGCGAGATGGCTCGTTGCTTCTTCTCTCTCTGACCGGCTGATCCTTCAGCCCCTCGCCTTCTCCTCGACGTTTGTCGTCCCGGGCTCTCTAACGAGAAATTCCGCCCGATAACGCGGCGTTTCTTCCGGTGCGAATCCGTGGCGCATGATATTTTCCGTCACAATGCGCGGGATCAGAAATTGTAAGAGATAATCTCCCCCGCCGGCCTTGGTGCCGCCGCCGCTCATTTTGAAGCCGCCAAACGGATGCCGACCCACCACCGCGCCGGTGCAGGAACGGTTGACATAAACATTTCCCGCAACCAACTCGGCTTTGATCCGCTCAATGTTGGCCGGACTACGCGAGAAAAAGCCGGCCGTAAGGGCATAGTCGATGCCATTCGCCACTTCGAGCGCCTCGTCCAGATCGCGCACTTTGATTACACTCAGCACCGGCCCGAAGATCTCTTCGCGTGCGACGCGGTCGTTAGGCGAGACATCGGTAAAAATAGTCGGCGGAATAAAATACCCTTCGTTAGGCACGTCTTTCGCCTGGTAGGCGAGAGTCGCTTCTTTCTTGCCAGCCTCAATCATGCCCAGAATCCGTTTGTAGGCTGTCTCATCGATCACCGGCCCAACCGTAATACCGGGTGTCTCTGGATTGCCGACGCGTAAACTGGCTGCCGCTGAGAGAAGGCGTTCCACCACGCGATCGTAATTCTCCTCCAAAACAATGAGTCGCGAGAGCGCGGAGCATTTCTGGCCCTGATAGCCAAAAGCGGAGTAAATCGAATCGACGATCGTCTCGTCGAGATCGGCGTCGGAATCGACAATGATCGCGTTCTTGCCGCCCATTTCACAAATCACTCGCTTGAGTTCGCGCTGACCAGGCCGAGTCTTGCCGGCTGCTTCCCAGATGTGGAGACCCACTTCGCGCGATCCCGTAAAGGCGATGAGGTCGACCTGCTCATGATTCACGAGGTACTCGCCGATGACCGCACCGTCGCCATTGAGGAGGTTAAGCACGCCCTTAGGCACGCCGGCTTCCTCAAATATCTCCATGAGCAGCGCACCGCAGATCGCCGATTGCTCGGCCGGCTTCATAATCACAGTGTTGCCCGTGACCAACGAGGCTGAGGTCATTCCGCAGAGGATTGCGAGCGGGAAATTCCAGGGTGCAATGACGAGCGCTACGCCACGTCCCCAGTAATGCTGATAGTTTTCCTCGCCCGCGACATTCTGGGTGAGCTGCGGCCGGCCGAGGCTGCGCATTTGCTGGGCATAGAAAAGGCAAAAATCCATCGCCTCACGGATGTCGCCATCGGCTTCCTCCCATGGTTTGCCCACTTCAAAAACCTCGACGGCCGAAAGCTCGAACCGCCGACGTTCCATGACCGCCGCCACCCGCTCGAGTAGCTGCGCGCGATGCTCCACCGAAACGCGGCACCACTGATCGAAAGCTGCTCGCGCCGCTTTGACCGCGCGCTCGGCTTCGGGAATTCCTGCCTCCGCCACTTCACCCACGATCTCGTTAGGGGCGCTTGGGTTATGGGAGGACATCCATTTTCCCGTGGTGACTTTCTCGCCGTCGATCACCAGCGGATATTTCCTGCCAAAACGGCCTCGCACTTCCAGCAGAGCAGTGCGCATGCGTTCCTGATTTTGGCGATGGACGAAATTTACCAACGGCGCATTTTCGTAGGCATCGCCCGGCACCGTTTCGCGGTCGCCATTTGCCGAGTGATAAAGGCCAGGCTCGATTTCGGCCAGCGGCAGAATGCGCGCGCCACTCGTGATTAAGTCATTAGGATCGCGCAGCAACTGCGCGGCAGAGAGGTTCTCGGAGAACTTCGCGCGCAGAAATCCTTCGTTGGAAGTGTTCTCGAGTAATCGCCTAACGAGATAAGACATGCCCGGCAACAGCTCGCCGACCGGCGAATATTCGCGAACCCGATAACCCATCTCGACGAGCGCGCGCTTGATTGGTCCTGCCATTCCATAGAGGAGTTGAAATTCGAAACGGCTTTCCTCGATCCCCTTCTCTTCCGCGTAGGCCATCGCGTGCGCAATACTGCGCACGTTGTGCGATCCAAACGCCGCGGTGACGATGGATTCGTTATCGAGTAGAACGCGCGTGCAGGTTTCAAAGTTGGCGTCGCTCTCCGGTTTTTGCAGAAAGACCGGACAGATCCAGCCGTTTTGTTGCGAGACAATTTTCTCGTAGTCCCAGTAGGCACCCTTCACCAGCCTGACAGCGAAACGTGTCCCGCGGCGACGTCCCCATTCAATCAGGTCACGCAAATCGCGTTCGGCATCGCGCAGATAAGCCTGAATGACGATGCCAACCTGCGGCCAATCGGCGAACTCCGGCTCCGTAAAAAGCTGTTTAAAGAGATCGAGCGTGCTGTTCTTCTGCGCATAGCTCTCCATGTCGAAATTGACAAAAGCCCCCAGCTCTTTGGCCCGGCGCAGAATGGGTCGCAGCTTGGGCGCGAGATGCGCGACCGCTTCTTCCGGCGCTGCCGGATCCATTTGCGAATAAAAGGCCGAGATCTTAAGAGAAAGATTCACCACTGGAAACAGCTCGACGTTCTTGCCTAACGAATCCGTCCAGCCGCGAGTCTCACGTGCCAGGGTCTCAAGCAACTCCATCGCGCGAGCCGCATATTCCTCCGCTTCCTTCTCACTCACGACCGCTTCGCCCAACAAATCGACAGTGAAGCCGATCTCTCGCCGGCGCTTCTTGCGCAGCGTCTTCATGACGTCGGCGCCGTCCTTCCCGGCGATAAATTGCCGCGCCATGCCGGAAACGTTGCGCCGCAAAATGTAGGCGGTTAGCCAGGGAAAAATACCGGCCGCGCGCAATCCCGTTTGCATCATGGGGACGAAGCCGTCCATCCCCGCAAAATATTCACGCAAATGCTCGACGATATCACCCGAGCGCCGGAGGGAAGCGAGCACGTCGACGAAGCGAAACATCTGCACTTTGAAGGTCTCGTCGCGCATGGAGAAAGCCATCATCTTTTGGTAGAAACCGGCCTTGGTAAGAATGGATTCGGGGTGTTGATCGACCAGGTCGAAAATCTGTTGGCCGCGACGTTCGATGGCGGCTTGGAGAGCGCTCATGAGACACAAATAAGGCGGGGCGTGGCTTTCGGCAAAGGCGATGGTTTCTCATCGCACCGACACGCTCAAAAACGTCATCTGTTGCGAATCAAGGTTAAACCAAGACTACCTCATGAAACTTTCCCAACGAATCAAGGAAACTGGCGCGGCCGGCTACATTCTTCTTTGGCTACTCGGAGTGCCAATTCCGATCCTCTTTATTATCTTTTTGCTGCGTGGTTGCAGCTAGGTTGGCAAGGTAGAGGTGAGTCGCCTGGCGGGAGATGCCTGGCGTGGTTAGACCAGGACTACTCCCGACCAGGCGCATTGTTTTTCGCGAAGACGATCTGTTCGCATCCTAGACTCGTTAGGCGAGTTGCGCAGGCACGTCTTGTCGGTTATGAAAGGTTTTCATGTCGCAGCGACTGCGTAACGACTTCGCGAGCGATAACACCGCCGGGATTTGTCCAGAGGCCTGGGTAGCCTTGCAGGAAGCAAACCACGATGCCGAAGCCTCCTACGGGGCTGATCCCTGGACGGAGTGTGTCTCGGCGCAAGTGCGCGAGATCTTCGAAACAGATTGCCAAACTTTTATCGTCTTCAATGGCACGGCTGCAAACTCGCTCGCCCTCGCGCAGCTCTGCCTTCCATTTGAGAGCGTGATTTGTCACGAGCGGGCCCACATCGAGACCGATGAATGTGGCGCCCCGGAATTCTTTGCCGGCGGTGCAAAACTGCTCCCCGCCGGGGGGACGAACGGGAAAATTAACCTAGAAGAAGCGAAAGCGATTTTGGGTCAACACCTCGATGTTCATTCAACCGGGGTGCACGCGCTCAGTATTACCCAGGCGACCGAGGCCGGCACCATCTATTCGCCTAACGAATTGCAGGCGATTGCGGAGTTTACCCGGGAGCATTCACTTCGTCTGCACATGGATGGGGCGCGCTTTGCCAACGCAGTGGCCTCGTTAGCCTGCCGGCCACGTGACATCACCTGCGAATATGGAGTGGATGTTCTCTCGTTTGGTGGAACCAAAAACGGCCTGGCAGCGGGCGAATTGATCGTGTTTTTCGATCGCGAACTGGCGCGACACTTCGATTATCGGCTGAAACAAGGCGGCCAACTCGCCTCTAAGATGCGTTTCCTTGCCGCGCCTTGGTCCGCGTTGCTGGCGAACGATCTTTGGCTAAGGAACGCCCGTCACGCCAACGCGATGGCGGCCTTACTGGAAAAGAAACTGCGCACCATCGGTCAAACCGAATTCGTTTTCCCGCGGGAAGCCAGTGCGCTTTTCGTTAGGCTGCCTGACGACGTCGTGGAAGGCGCTCGGGCGGCCGGCTGGAATTTTCAGAATTTTTTCCTGCCGGGCGTTTATCGACTCATGTGTTCGTGGAACACGACCGAAACGGCGATCGACAGCTTTATCACAGATCTCCGCACGTGACGATGTGCCATGATTCCCCGTGAGCTTCCGATTTACGAGCTTGAAGACGAAATCGTTAGGCTAAAACGCGAACAACCCCGTTTGATCCTGCAAGCACCGACCGGCTCTGGGAAATCGACGCAAGTGCCGCAGATACTGCTGGACCGCGGGCTGCTCGGCAACGGGGAAGTTGTTGTCCTCCAGCCGCGCAGACTCGCCACCCGCCTCCTGGCCGGCCGCGTCGCCTATGAGCGAGGCACACGTTTGGGCGATGAGGTCGGATATCAAATCCGTTTCGAAAAAGTTGTTTCCGGCAAAACACGCATTCGCTTCGTTACTGAAGGCATTCTCCTTCGCCAGCTTTTGCAGGATCCGCAGCTGCGCGGAGTAGCAGCTATCATTTTCGACGAGTTCCACGAGCGCCATCTCTACGGCGACATCACTCTCGCGCGCACCTTGCAGTTACAGGAACTGGAGCGCCCCGATCTCAAGCTCATCGTCATGTCCGCCACCCTCGAGTCGGATAAGCTGGAAAAATATCTCGCTCCCTGCCCCGTGCTCACTTCGAGCGGCCGGATGCATCCGGTGGCGATTGAATACCTGTCAAAGCCAGTGCGGGTCGAGAACTGCCCCAGTTGGGAACTCGCAGCGGACGAGCTGGAACGGATCGCGCCGAAAACGGAAGGCGACGTGCTAATTTTCATGCCCGGGAAGTACGAGATCAATCGTACTATCTCCGCCATTCGCGCCTCGCGGATAGGGAATCAATTTGCAGCCCTCCCCCTCTACAGCGAACTGCCGCCGGCGGAACAGGATGCGGCCCTCTCGCCTAACGAAAAGCGAAAAGCGATCGTCGCGACCAATGTCGCGGAGACCTCCCTGACCATCGACGGCGTCCGCGTTGTGATCGACAGCGGCTTCGCCCGTATCGCGCGTTACGATTCACGCAGAGGAATCAATACGCTGCTCGTCGAGAAAATTAGCCGCGCCTCGGCCGATCAACGCGCCGGTCGCGCCGGCCGCACCGCGCCCGGATTTTGTCTGCGTCTCTGGACCCAACTTGAACATCTCGACCGTGCGCCACAGGACCTGCCCGAAGTGAAGCGGCTTGATCTCGCGGAGGTTGTCTTAACTCTGAAGGCGAGCGGAGTTGACGAGATCTCCGCCTTTCGTTGGCTGGAACCGCCCGACCCAAAATCGCTCGAGAGAGCCGAACAACTGCTGCACGATCTTGGCGCGATCATCGGTGGAAAATTGACATCGTTAGGCCAGCGCATGCTCGCATTCCCCGTTCACCCGCGTTACGCGCGCATGCTGCTCGCGGCTCACAACGAGCGATGCGTCCGCAGCGTCGCACTAATTGCGGCGCTTACCCAGGGTCGCAACCTGCTCCGCCGGGTCGACGGAAAGGAAATGCGGGCCGAGCGGGAAGATTTCTTCGGAAGCGACGACGAATCCGATCTCTTCATCCTGCTGCGCGCCTTTCGCTTTGCAGAAAAAAATCAATTCGATCCGCGACGTTGTGCGCAACTCGGCATCAATGCGGGCGCCGCGCGTGAAGCGGGCCAGCTCTGGGAACAATTCCTCTTCATCGCGCGTGAGGAAGGTCTCGACCTGGAGGAAAACGCGAGCCGGGCCGGAACGATCGCGCGCTGTGTGCTGGCGGGATTCCCTGATCAGGTCGGGGTGCGTCTTGACCAAGGCACACTGCGTTGCGCCCTCGTCCATCGACGGCGTGGAGTACTGGCGCGCGAAAGCGTGGTCCATCGTGCGCGGCTGCTGACAGCTTCGGAAATCCGCGAGATCGAAACGAGCAGCGATGGCGAGCGCCAGGTCCTGCTCACCCTCGCGACGGCGATCAAGGAAGAATGGCTGCGCGAATTCTTCCCAGAAGCAATCGAGGAAAAAACGGAGCTAAGCTATGACTCGTCTCTTCGCCGCGTCATCGGACGAACGGTCACTCTCTTTCACGATCTCGTTCTGACGGAGAAAAAATCGGAAAACGTGCCGCCAGAAGAAGCAGCCACCCTGCTCGCTCGCGAAGTGTTAGCCGGAAATTGTCCTCTTAAAAAATGGGATCACGCCGTCGAGCAATGGATCGCTCGGCTGAATTTTGCAGCGGAAGCCTTTCCCGAGCTGGAGCTTCCCCCGATTGGCGAAAGCGATCGCTTGCTCCTGATCGAGCAGATCTGTCATGGCGCGACGAGCTACAAAGAGATCAAAGACCGGCCGGCCCTGCGCGTTCTACGGACGTGGCTGAGCGAGGCCCAACATGCGGCGCTCGATCGCTACACGCCGGAGCGAATCAAACTGCCTAACGATCGGAATGCAAAAATTGTTTACGGCCCGGGCAAGCCGCCAACCATCGCGGCGCGGATTCAGGACCTGTATGGGATAAACGATCGCCTAACGATCGGGCCGGGACGTTTCCCATTGCGGATCGAAGTGCTGGCGCCAAATCATCGGCCCATCCAGATCACCGACGATCTGACAACCTTCTGGCGCGACAGCTACCCGAAAATCAAACAGGAACTACAGCGCCGCTATCCCAAACATGAATGGAAGTGACGTGAAGACGCTCGCCCAACCTGAGAAATCGAAACTAGATACCGCCGCGCATTCCGCGTGACGGATCGCGCGGCGCAGTCACGCCGCTCAATCTCGACCAGGCTGCTTTCGACGCGCCGCGTACGTGGTCCCAAGGCAACGCGGAGCCGACCTGATGCTTCTCGTAATCAAGCGCGACCTCGTCCTCGATTTCATCAAACGCCTTGCCGGGATACTTGGCGGCCGCCTCGGCGCCTACGCGATACGCCGGCGCGAAATGTTCATAAGTCGTTTCTTCGCTCGCGTGCGGCTGCGCCGCGTGATGTTCCCGCCAATAAGCTTCTTCTGCGATCAGATTCAGCTTAGCCGTCTCTTCGCTTTTCTTCGTCGTTTCGTCGGCCATGATTTTACCTCCTGCGTTTCTATTCAAACCTGCTTCGTGCTCTAACACGCCGATGGATGCCGCCTCTTTCAAACCTTGCGAATTGAAGGACGCAAAACCACCGTTCCGTGCGAAACTAAGATATGAAAGATTCGAACGGAGACAATTTGAACGATCCGATGTCGGAAACCGAGTTTGGTCATGATGTGCCCACGTCTAGAGCGCAGGAGCGCTTGAGTGAAGGGGCGCGCAAGTTTTCGCAGGCGGCTTCTGATACTTGGGATCAGACCCGACAGAAGGCAGTCGTCGCGCGGGAGCGGACAGAATTTTTCCTGCGGGAAAATCCGGTGCCGACCGTCCTTGGCGCGCTCGCCCTGGGCCTCGCGATCGGACTGGCAATTCGTTATTCCTCGCGGCCCGAGGAGCCCTCAGTCTCGCTCAAGCGGGCCTTGCGGGAGTTTGACTGGAGCTCAATTACGCCGGCTTTTCTACCCGGTTTCATGAAAACCGTGAAACGCGGCTATGCGGATTCCGCCGAAGCAGTGAAGGACGGGATCGAGCGGGTAAAGGACGTGGATGTGGAAGACTACGTTAAGCCGCTGCGAAAACGCTGGAAGAGCTGGGTCGGATAGGCACTTGTCGTAGGCGATCTTTGGGTGGCGATCTTCGTCGTCGGTCGACGAGAGGTTATTGTCGTTAGGCGGTGAGAACCCGACGACAATAATCAGCTGCGCTCCGGCCTGCTCTTGTGCCGGTCGAAAAGCAGCCCTGGAGAAGATAGCCGCCGGTGGGCGCTTCCCAATCGATCATTTCTCCCGCCAAAAATACGCCCGGCATTTTGCGCAGCATGAGCCCATCATCCAGCTCCTCCCAATAAACGCCGCCCGCGCTCGAGATTGCCTCTGCAATCGGACGCGGACCCTGCAAACGCAGTGGGAAATCCTTCACCCGGGCGAGGGCTGCGTCCCGCTCGAGGCACTCGTTAGGAAAACAGGTCTGCAAAAGCGCCTGGGCCCCGGGGCTGAGTTTCCAAGCACCGAACCACTCGTTAGGCAACCTCGAATTCAAGGCGCGCTCTTGCAATGCTTCCGCGCTCACTTGTGGTTTGAAATCGATCCGTAGCTCGGGCGGCGCCATCGCACGCAGGGCCGGACCAAGACGATAAATTGCTCCGCCTTCCAAGCCATAACGAGTAATTAAGAGCTCACCGGAAATCACCTCTTGGCCGGCGGTGACGCTGAGGTTCTTGAGGGGCAATCCTTCTGCTTGTTCCCGAATCGCGGCCGGCCAAGCGACGTTCCAACCGCAGTTCGCCGCCACAAACGGCGCGATTTCGATTCCATGCGGCGCGAGCAACGCAGGCCATCTCCCATCCGATCCAGTCTCGGGCCAGGACGCGCCGCCAAATGCGAGAACAACCGCGGCGGCAAGAATTGGCTCTTTGTCTGCAAACTGAAGCTGCCAGTAAGGCACACTATTCGTTAGGCGAGTGAGACGCGCTCGATTCCGAATTTCGACCCCGGCCCATAGCAATCGCTGTGTCCACGCGCGAAGTAGCGCGGCCGCCTTTTGCCCGCGTGGAAAGACACGCTTGCTCGTCCCAACGTAGGTTTCTACCTCCAGGTCGTGCGCCCAGCGACGGAGGGCTTCCGGTCCAAATTCACGCAACAGATCCTGCCAACGGTGTGGTTCCGACCGATAACGCGCAGGGAACTTTTCCACCGGCTCGCTATGGGTCAGGTTCAAACCGCCACGGCCAGCGATCAGAAATTTTCTTCCCACGGCTGGCTGGGAGTCGCAAAGCACGACCCCCGCACCGTGCACCGCCGCTACTTCCGCAGCACGCAAACCAGCCGGGCCTCCGCCGACCACGACGACCGTTCCAAGACCGGCTGCGTTTGCGCTCACAAATTGTTCTCCGTTCTTCGCCGCATGATTCAACTTTGCCCGTATAACAGATCAGCCTAACGAACCCAATTGCCCACCATGGGCAAGGATACAACCTTATTTCAGGAAGCTATCTTTTTCAGCAAAGCGGCTGTTGTGGTCTTAAGATCTGGCTGCCTCGTTTGGAGCGCGCACGTTTTTTCCCGCTGGGACGAGGTGATTGGCTTGCGGTGGCCAGCAGTGTAATCGCTCTCGTAGCAATGTTGATCTGGCGCTCGGAGATAACCCCGGTTGTGCCAGGTTCAGGAGTGTTAGGACTTATTTATCCAGATGACGATTCTGGGCCAGCGTTAGGGAGTTCGCTGATCTCATCGCCGACTGTTAACAGGCCGTCACATAAGACTTCGGCAATTAGCCCACCACGATGAACGAGGCAGGGGAGAACTTCTGGCTGCGTCAGACGCGCCAAATGCGTGCACGGTTCGCTCAATCGCAAGCCCCGCAGCTGGATCGAACCGATTCGGAATTCTCGGTCGATGAGATGGTTCAGCCGCACACCTTGCGTGAGAAGGTTACGCCGTGACTCCGCGGCCGAGAGTCGTTTGCCCGTTTCTCTTTCAAAAGCCAACAGCATTTCTGACTCGATAAGAGTTACGTCGCGCTTACCCGGATAGCTGGAAAATGTGCCGATGCCTGCGGCATAACGATCGCCTTCCAGTCCTTTGCCAGCCATAACTCTTACACTGTCCACCGAATGAGGTAGCTCTTCGGGCCGCGTTGCGATGAAGATTGCCACAAGTCGTGCCGGAGTTTTCATGAGTGAATCACGGGGTCTTATTTTCCTAACAAGACAATGGGGCCCTCCGCTTTGGTTACTCCGCCCTTGCGCTCGAGACTGATCGCGAAACCTTTCGCTTCGCGGACCGGCGAGGCGGGCTTAAAGGGCACACTCAAGGTGCCGTCGTTTGTGACATGAAAAACGCCGCCGTCCACCGGATTCCTATATCGCGGGTCGACGAGCCAAAGCTGGTAGTCGTGGTCTTCATTATTGCGTGGCAATCTCGTGACCTTAAGTATCCCGCGCTGTTTCTTTTCATCCCAAACGACGACGGCGTTGGCATTTGGCGCGCTTTCAAGTCGTGAGCTGAGCGAAGCGATTTGAATTTGCGTGAGCACATCACGCTCTTCCAGGCGTTTGATGCGATGTCGCAGACCGGCACGCTCGGCGATCAGGTAACAAACACTAAGTGCGAGACAGGCGGCGATTGCCCACGGAACCCATGCATTGCGGCGTGGGAAGGCGAGCGTCTTTTTGCTTCTAACTTCCGAGAGGACTCGCGACCGCAGCTCCGGCGGAGGCGAGTGCGCCGGTGCAGTCAGCGCCAACTGAGCCGCGGTTACATCCAACTCGTCGACCAATGCCCGCAAAGTGATGTCGCATTCGAGTCGCCGTTCGAAAGCGGCGGCCTCTTCGCCTTCGAGAAGACCTAAGACGTAAAGCGAAGCCTGTTCCTGCACTTGCTCGTTCACGGCGACCCTCCCCCCAGCCGTTCGCGTAGCGCGAGTAATCCGCGCCGGATGCGTGCTTTCACCGTCCCCAACGGCGCTCCCAATCTCTCTGCAATCTCTGTCTGAGTAAGCCCGGTAAAAAAGGCGAGGTCGATCGCCTCACGCTGTGCTTCGCCGAGTTGGGCGAGGGCCGCCCGCACCCGTTCGCGTTCATCTCTACGGCCAAAGGGATCGTCTGCTTCTCGTTGACCCGGGCTCGTTAGGCGCTCATCCAACTCCAAGACGGCGGCATCGATCAGGCGGGACTGACGCTGCCGTGCGCGGAAGCGGTCGATCGCCTTGTGGCGAGAAATCATCACTGCCCATGTGAAAAGGCTGCTGCGCGCAGGGTCATAGGTAGCAGTGCGTTTCCACATTTGGAGAAAAGCCTCCTGCAACACATCCTCCGATTCTTTCTGATCGCGCAGAATGGCGTAAATCATGGAAAAAACACCGGGGGCAAACCGATCGTAAAAAATCGCAAAAGCCCGCTCGTCTCCAGCCTTCATCTTCGCAACAAGAGCGGCGTCGTCGTCCCGGCCAGACTGCGGGCCGGTTTCAGCCTTCTTGGGATCGCCTTCGTCTTGCGGGAGACCGGTTGGAGATACAGCCACGGCAGAGGCACGAGACGCCGGAAGTGGCTGGGCGCAAGCCGGCGCTTCGAGGTCACATTAACTTAGACGTGAGGAAGAGGTGAGCAGATGCATCACTGTGCGCAGACGGTTGACAACATTCCGCGGTTACGATTCAATGGGCGTTGGTTGCTTTCGCCTTGGCTTCTCCGGGGCGGCATCCCGGTTCCGCTTCCCACGCAGTACCGGTCTGTCCAGCAGCCAAGGGTTTACAATTTATCCAAATCCCCACGTTTCATGGCGGGACATAGCAAGTGGTCCAAGGTCAAGCGCATCAAAGGCGCGCTCGACGTCAAGCGAGGCACAATCTTTAGCAAGCTCTCCAAAGAGATCAGCATTGCGGCCCGCATTGGCGGCGGCGATCCGACCATGAATCCACGTCTACGGAGCGTGATCGAGACAGCGCGAGCGCAGAGCATGCCTAACGACAATATCGAGCGGGCGATCAAACGCGGCACCGGCGAAGGGGTCGATGCACAACATTTCGAAGAGATCGTCTACGAAGGCTACGGGCCCGGTGGCGTGGCTTTGATAGTCGAAGCCGCAACCGACAATAAGAACCGCACCGCGGCTGAGATTCGTCGCATTTTCTCCAAGAACGACGGCAATCTCGCCTCGAGCGGAAGCGTTTCCTACATGTTTCACAAAAAGGGCCAGATTACCGTGGCTCGAGATGCGATTAAAGAAGAACGCCTTTTCGAATTGGCGCTCGAAGCCGGAGCGGAAGAGTTGACAACGGAGGAGGACCAGTATGTTGTTCTCACTGCCCATGATCAGCTCTACGCCGTAGCTGAAGCGCTCAAACAGGCGGGCGTTACCCTTGATGGGCAAAAGTTTACTTTCATTCCCGACACGACCGTTCATGTCGCCAACGAGGCGGCTGCGCTTCAGGTCCTGCGCCTCTGCGACAGCCTTGACGACGACAGCGACGTTCAAAACGTCTATTCCAATTTAGATATTTCTGAGGAGCTGCTGGCCAAACTGCCAGCCTGATTTAACTGCGAGCCGACATCGTCTGTCATGTTGGCTAACGAGCAATCTTAACTATGAGCGAAGAAATGGAAAACCAGCCTCTGCAGGCACCAAATGCGCCTTTTCGCCGGCGGCGACCCTCGCGGCGACGCTCCGGTCGCCGACGTGATTCCCGCATGACGAATGAGGGTGAAAACGAAAAGCCTGCTCGCGCCGGCGGGCCGGAAGTGCTGGAGAACGATCCGTCGTTGGAAGGGGAACGCCGGCGCGAAGACGCGGGCGAGTTTGTCGAGGCAACGGAAGAAAACGGCAAAAGCTCCGAGAGAACGGGCGACCATTCTTCCAGCGTTCATCAAAACGGCGACCAACCGCCGCGCGAACCGGAATATGGCGAAGGGATTATCGAGATTTCCGGGAAAGGCTTTGGTTTTCTGCGCGATGCCAAGCGTAATTTTGTCCAGACGCCGCACGATATTTTTGTCACGCCGGAGATCGTCAGGCGCTTTCAGTTGCGCGACGGCATGTGGGTTTATGGGGAAACCCGGCGCGGAAATCGCGGCCCGCAACTGATCCGCCTGCTCAAGATCAACGACGACGAGCCAACAAAGTACCAGGATCTTCGGCCCTTTGAAGAACTGACCACGATTAATCCAAACCAGCGCATCAAGCTGGAAACGGTGCCTGATCGTTATACAACGCGCATCATGGATTTGATGACACCGTTAGGCAAAGGCCAGCGGGGTTTGATCGTCGCGCCGCCGCGCACCGGTAAGACAACCTTGCTTCACCACATCGCCGATGCGGTGACGAAGAATCACCCCGAGATGAAACTCATTATCCTCCTCGTCGACGAGCGTCCGGAGGAAGTCACCGACTTCCGCCGCTCCTGCCCGACCGCCGAGATCATGGCCAGTTCGAACGACAGCGACATCAAGAGCCACACGCGTATCGCGCAACTTGCCACCGAGCGCGCCAAGCGGCTGGTTGAAGCAGGAAAGCACGTCTTCATCCTGCTCGACTCAATCACACGCACCGCCCGCGCCTTCAATAATGCGCTCGGCGGCGGCGGCCGCACCATGAGCGGCGGTATCGACGCGCGCGCCATGGAACAGCCACGCAAGATTTTCGCCGCAGCACGCAATACGGAGGAGGCTGGCAGCCTAACCATCGTCGCAACCGCGCTCATCGAAACGGGCAGCCGGATGGACGAACTGATTTTCCAGGAATTTAAAGGCACCGGTAACATGGAGTTGGTGCTCGATCGCAAGATTAGCGACCTGCGCATTTATCCCGCGGTGGATATTTTCCTCTCCGGCACGCGCCGCGAGGAATTGCTCCTCGAGCCCTGGGAACTGGAAAAGGTCAATCTAATCCGCCGCGGTCTCGCCGGACATAAACCGGACGAAGCGCTTCAGCGCTTGCTGATGTTCGTAAAAAAATTCCCGACTAATAAGCAGATGCTGAAGGAGATCCCCGGTTAATTAGCTCGCAGTAGTTGATGCCAGCTTTCACAGAGCGAATCCGGGAAGCTCAAATCGCTTTGTAGGTGACCGTAATGTTCCGATAAACATTAGGCTCTTTCTGGGCCGAGAAGTAAAATAACTCCAGCGCGGATTTCCCGACCACCCACTGATAGCCGACGAGCGTCTGGATAATGTCGCTGTCGTTGTCGCGAGATCGCGAAATCAGTCGCCCGGTGCCATACTTGGAATCGAAATAGCGACGCACCTCGCCCATCCGGCCGTTGTAATGCTCGAGCGTCCAATCGGGATATTCATATTGCAGTTCCACCTGCCTGAGCAGTCCGGCTTTGAAGCTGAAAAGTGTGCGCTTCAAGCCCGGATGGATTAACCCTTCCACCGTCCAGATCTCCAGGCTATTGATCTGATCACGCGAGGCGATTTTTGCCTTGGCCCCCTTTAGCACCTTCTCGACTCGGCTGGCGGAATCATTCCAACGAAAACCGAAGGGCGGCGGAATTTCATCTGCCGATAAGGAAGCGACTGCAAAAAAGAAGGCGACCGCGACCGCCAGCCAGAAGCGCATATTTGCCTAACGATCGTCCAGATTATAAGCCTCGTAGCGCCTGACGAGCGGACCGAGATAGTGCCGCATCGCTTCCAGGTGACGGGGATCCTTTTCGTAACGCTGCAAAGCCGCGCGATCGCGAAAGGTAATCGCCACCCCGAGATCGAAATCCTTCCGTTGAGATGGACCGACCTGGGGAATTGACTTCCCAGCATCCACGCGCAGAACGCCCGGCATCCTGCGGAGTGATTGCGCAGCGTGCACCAGTCGCGCGCGATCGGAGTTGCGCTTGGGATGTTTCAACCAAAGGAGCACGACATGCGTGACCGTCGGCGACGTGGGCGGCGGCAGACAGCCATTCAGCGCCAGAACCAAACAGATCGTTAGGCCAGCGATTGCTCTTGTTCGTAGATCACTCCGTTCCCCAACCCTTTTCATCCTGCGTGACGTTCCGACTGTCGGGCAAAACAGCGGCTTGGCGAACATTTTCGCGCTCTAAATGACCGCACGGAATCATGAAAAATTCCCGCTCCGCAACATCACGCGCCTCTCGCCGCCTAACGACATTTTTGCGTTCTAAAAAATCGCTTTCCTTGCAAAGATCGAACCTGCCAGAGTGTCGTCTTCGTCAAGATTTTTCTGTGCGCAAAAGCAAAATAAAGTTCCGGTTTTTTCTTGAGCCGTGAGGCCGCGATTTCTAATCTGACGCCGCAGGCCGGGAGCAAAAAGACCGGGTGTGAACAAGATGTGAACAAGGTTAGCGCCGATACTGAAGTCGATCGTATGAAGAAAAAACAGAGTTGCTTTTGGATTGGCACTCCCACAGTTCTTTCCAAAAGGATATTTTCGCCCGCCAGCGGCTCCAAAGCCGTTTCTCCCTCGTGGCGAGCGCTCTTGCGCCGAATTGCTTCCCCTCCGGAACCCGATTTTTTCGCGCCGCATCTCGCGACGCCGCGCCGGTTCCGCGTCACTTTTCCAGCTTCTCGCCTCGCAGCGGGCGTTATTTAACGCTGTTAACAAGTCGTCATGGACGAGAAGTGTGCCCAACTTTGGACGAGACTTTCTGCTGCTCTAAAACCACAGGTCAGTGCGGATACTTTTAAGCGCTGGTTTTCCGCTGTAAGGCTAACCGGGGCGACCGACGACGAGATTACTCTGCTTGTCCCGAACAATATCTATCAATTCTGGATTGAGAGTAATCACATGCCTGCTTTGCAGGCCGCGATTTCCGATACGCTGGGTGGACCGCGTGCCGTCAAGTTTGTTTGCGCAGTGGAAAGTTATGACGACGGAGCACCGGTCGAGCCGTTGCCGAGCGTGTCTTCAAAATCACAAACGGCCGCAGGCCGCGCGACCCCCACCGCGGGCCTAAATCCCCGCAATACTTTTGAGTCGTTCGTCGTCGGGCCTAACAATCAAATTGCGCACGCCGCCAGCCTCGCCGTAGCGCAATCACCGGCCAAGACTTACAACCCGCTTTTCATCTATGGCGGCGTCGGCCTGGGCAAGACGCACCTTATGCAGGCGATCGGTCAATACATCGCGGTGCGAAGCAAGAACACTCGAGTGATGTATCTCTCGAGCGAATTGTTTATCAATGAATTCATCGATGCCATCCAGCACAACAACCTGGTCAAATTCCGCAAGCGTTATCGCCAAGCCGATTTGCTCCTGATTGACGATATTCATTTCCTCGGTGGCAAGGAACGTTCACAGGAAGAATTTTTTCACACCTTCAACACTCTTTTCGACGGACATAAGCAAATCGTCCTCTCGAGTGACCGGCCCGCTTCGGAAATTTCCAATCTCGAGCATCGGCTCGTCTCGCGTTTCGAATGGGGACTCACTGCCGAGTTGCAACCGCCCGACGTCGAGACGCGCCTCGCCATCCTGCGCAAGAAGGCGCGCACCCTCCATATTAAGTTGCGCGATGAGATTTTCGAGTTCCTCGCCGATCGCATCAAGACGAATGTCAGGCGTCTGGAGGGCGCGCTCATGCGCGTCGCATCGTTCGCTTCCCTGAGTGGCAAGGAACTGACGCAGGAAGTCGTCGAGCATTTGCTCAAGGACATTTTGCAGGAAGAAGCACGGCGCACGGTCACGATCGATCAAATTCAGCGTCGGGTCGCGGAGCACTTCGATGTGCGTCTTGCCGACATGACGAGCAAACGACGTCCCGCCAACATCGCCTTCCCGCGCCAGGTCGCGATGTATCTCGCGCGCGAACTCACCAAGGCATCGCTCAACGAAATCGGCGAAGCTTTTGGTGGCCGCGATCACGGCACGGTCCTGCACGCCTGCAAGCTGGTGAAGAAGCGGATGAAAGAGCAGGATAGGATTCGGCAGACCATTTCGTTCATCGACAGCGCGCTGCAACGCTGAACGTGACCACCGAGTTTGCGGTTGCCGGATAAAAACGGAAGCCTTACATCTTAACGACTCCATTCCGCCTACATGAAATTTAGCGTCACGAAAGAGAAGCTTCTCGAATGTCTGCAACAGGTTCAGAACGTCGTCAGCACCCGCACCACCCTGCCGATTCTCTCCAACGTTCTGTTGCAAACCAATGGGAATGAAGTTCGCCTAACGACAACCGATCTCGACGTTGGCGTGCGCGGCGGTTTCGAAGCGCAGGTGGAAAAAGAAGGCGCCACGACCCTGCCGGCGCGACGGCTTTTCAACATTATCCGCGAGCTGCCTTCGAGCGAAATTTCCTTCGACATCGACGGCAAGAATGCCGCCTCCATTCGGAGCGGTCAGAGCTTCTTCAAGATTCTCGGCTTGCCTGAGGAGGAATTTCCGCCGCTGCCAAAGTTCGATGACTCGAAGGTTGTCACGATTCGACAGAAGGACTTGCGCGACAGCCTGCGCAAAACCTCCTACGCGATTTCGACCGACGAAACGCGTTACGTCCTCAACGGGGTTCTTTTCAGCTTCAAAGACAACAAGCTCACTCTGGTCGCAACCGACGGTCGCCGGCTTGCGATGGTAGATATCGACCTGGAATTTCCGCGGAGCCACGAAGCCGATATCATTGTGCCGACAAAGGCGGTCACCGAATTGCAGCGATTGCTCGGCGACGAGGGCGACGTTCGGGTAAGTGTGAGCAGCGGTCAGATTGCATTCGATCTCAACAACACCCTGCTCGTTTCGAAGTTGATCGAAGGCAATTACCCAAACTACAAGCAGGTGATTCCGTCGGAGTCGAAGGAGCGCGTCACGCTGGAGCGCGAAACATTCCTCAACTCGCTCAAGCGCGTCTCGCTCCTCGCAAGTGACAAATCGAATTCGATCAAACTGAACTTTTCCAAAAACAACATCGACATCACCGCCAACACACCCGAGGTCGGCGAAGCAAAGGAATCGTTGCCAGTGGTTTACAAGGGCCGCGAATTTTCCATCGCGTTCAATCCGGAGTTTTTGATGGCGCCTTTGCGGAACCTGACCGAGGACGAAATCTTTCTCGACCTAATCGACGAGATGAGTCCTGGTGTAATCAAGATCCAAAGCCCGTTCCTCTACGTTCTGATGCCAATGCGGATTAGCTCGTAAACCAGGGCCGAGTTCCTCCTCGCACGTCTTGCCAGTCGCGCTAATACATCGCGCTCAATTCCACGACTGCCGCCATCACGGCCGATTGCTCGATTCCCTCCATCGTTAGGCATGACGCCCTCACGATTCGCACCTGTGCATTTTGCGGGGCCCAAATCGCTGGGTCAGTCGGACCGAAAAGCAAAACCGCGGGCGTGCCTACCGCTGCCGCAAGATGCGAAATCCCGCTATCGTGTCCTAAAAATAAAGCACAGTCGCGCACTCGTCTCGCCAGATCGGCCAAGGGCAGATTTCGGGCCAGTTCGATTCGATCGCTAGGCAGGTGTCTCTGCAACCCCTCCAAACGCCTCTCGTCGGCTTCGCCTCCGATGAGCAGGAGGCGCGTCGTCTGTGGGCGCTCCAGCAGCCGCTTTGTTAACTCCACGAATCTTTCCAAGCGCCAGTTCTTCCGTTCGCTGCCGCTTCCGGGATGGATCGCAATCAAGTTGCGATCGACCTTCCTCAGATCGTTAGGCAAAATTCGCGGCCCGGGATCAAGGAGATTAAGTCCGATCTGCTCCAGTGGCCTTGCCAGCTGCCGCGCGGCGCATTCGCCATCCGTTATTTTGGGCGAGACCGCGATCAGATTTCGTGCCCCAATCCGCCGTAGATTGTTCGCGAAAATTTCATCCGGGTCGAAGAGATAACTCACTATCTGCTGAAAGCTCGCGAAATACTCGATTAGCTCTGACGCTAGTTCTCCTTCGGGCACAAAGAAGCTGGCGAGCGGCCCGTACTCGATCGAACGCATTGCATTGGCATAGCCGCTCAGCAACGCCAGCCTAACGATATGCTGATACCCCAGGATCTCGAGATGGGCCGCGGGAAAGGCGTCCCGCAGCAGGCGAATAGCCGGAAGCGTGAGTATGAAATCGCCGATTGCGCCGCCGCGGATGACGAGAATCCGCCTCAATAGATCGTAAAAGCGCAGACTAGAATTGCCGCTCCAAAGGCAAAGCCCAATCCGGAGATCAATCGCCGGCGCGCGGAATCTCGCGTGCTCCAGTCGATCTGGTCGCGCAACAGGTACGGCATCGTCACCCAAATTAGTCCGGCAACAATGAGCACATACGCCAGCACAGTGACCAGCAGACGACTCGCTTCCGGTTTCAGAAATGCCGCGTCCAGCATCGGCTCAGCCGCAAGCAGACAAAGAATGCCGAGCGCGCGCACGGCGAGAAATTCATCCACAAATTGCAAAACAAGGATAAACCCAACCGGCAACGCGATGAGCAGCGGGCGCCGGAAATTTGAAAACTCGCCCATCTCCATCGTGGCCAGGAGCCAGAAACTCCAGATGAGATCGATCGCAAGAAGCATCACGCCGGAAACCTTCGACCGGGGAAAATGCGGAAGAATATCTTGCACGGGAGAAAAAAAAGCGAGCAAGCTGAGCAGAACCAGGATGGTTCCGGCGACCAACCCGACGGCGCGCAAGGAAAAGTCGTAAATCATGAGTTCGCCGCGATGGGCGGCTGAAGTTCTCCCATCATCGCGAAATGACAACTGTCGGGCGCGCTTCCCTTCACCCCCGTCAAACTGAAGCCGGTCGAGTGCACAATTTCCAAATTCATCAACTGTCCCACGTCCGACTCATCCCCTTCGAACACCACGATTTTGTTGCTTCGCGTCCGCCCGCTGAGCCGGGCCACGTTCGTTTTGCTTCGGCCTTCGCAAAGAATCTCCACGGTTTGTCCGACCAATCGCTCGCCCGCGCGTTTGGCCGCCGCGTCCACCACCGTGAGCAGGTCGCGGTTACGCGCTTCCTTCATTTTCTCGGCAACCTGTTGACTCATCTCGGCGGCGGGCGTTTCTCTGCGCGGTGAGTAGCGAAAGACAAACGCATTATCGAACCGCACCCGCTCCACCGCGGCGCGCGTCTGCGCGTAGTCGTCGTCCGTTTCGCCAGGAAAGCCGACAATAATGTCCGTCGTTATGGCAATATCCGGTCGTGCAATGCGCAACTGGTCGACCAGACAAAGATAACTTTCCGAAGTGTAGGTACGATGCATTGCTTTAAGAATCCGATCGGACCCTGACTGCATCGGCAGATGAACATGCTCGCAAAGCTTTGGCAGTTCGCGAAAAGCGCCGACTAAATCGACGCGAAAACCGATTGGATGCGGCGAGGTGAAACGCAACCTTTCGAGCCCCTCGACCTCGTGCACTGCTTCGAGTAGTTGGACAAACGGGCTCTTTCCCTCGCGCTTTGGAAATTCATGCCGTCCATAAAGATTCACGATTTGCCCGAGGAGCGTGACTTCTTTTACGCCCAGCGCGACGAGTCCACGCACTTCCCTAACGATCTCTGCGATCGTCCGGCTCCGCTCCGCACCACGCGTGCGCGGCACAATGCAAAAGGTGCAATGCATATTGCATCCCTGCATGATTGAAACAAACGCCGTCGCTTGCCGCGGCCCCAAACTGTGTTCGCGAATGGCTTCCTGTGAGCCTTCCTCCTCCGCCGTGTCGACAATGGAAAAGCGCGGGTCGTCCATGTTCCGGAGTCGCTTTTTCGTTACCAGGTTGTCGATGTGGTCGGCAACGCGATGAAATTTTTGTGTCCCGACGACGAGGTCGAGGTGCGGCATGAGTTTCAGCAGCTCCGCTCCGCGTGCCTGCGCCATACAGCCGAGAAAACCAAAAACGACTTCCGGTCGCTGGCGTGCCGTCCGTCCCAGCATTCCCATTTTGCCTAACGCCTTCTGCTCCGCCATATCGCGCACACTGCAGGTATTGAGGAGCACCACATCCGCCTCCGATTCGTTAGGCGCGACTTCGTAGCCGCGATCGATAAGCGAGCGGGCGACCTGTTCCGAATCGCGCTCGTTCATCTGACAGCCATAGGTCTTGATGAAAAATTTCGGCATTTGGAAGCGGCAACAATATACGAATTCGGGTCCTCCGCCAGACCCTCGGGTCCGTTTGGAATCGTTAGGCAGTATCCGCTACCAACCTCCAATGCGCTCCAGAGCGGAATATCGCTTTCTTATTTTGTTCCCTTCTGGATAATCGCCGCGCGCATGACAACGGACGAGCCAGCCATCGGCATCATCGGCGGAAGCGGGCTCTACCAGATGGAAGGGTTCTCCCACCCACGGGAGTTTGCGATCGAGACGCCGTTTGGTGCCCCATCGGACGTGATCATCGGCGGCGAAGTTGCCGGCCGAAATGTTTACTTCCTGCCCCGGCATGGACGCGGGCATCGCCTTCTGCCGCACGAGGTAAATCATCGCGCCAATATCTACTCTCTCCGATTGCTGGGAGTACGTTGGATTGTATGCGTTACGGCGGTGGGCAGTTTGCAGGAGAAATACGCGCCGCGCGACGTGCTGTTGCCCTCTCAGTTTTACGATCGATCGAGCCGGCGCTCGGAAGACACTTTTTTTGGCGAGGGCATTGCGGCGCATATCACATTTGCGGAGCCGATTTCCACACCTTTGCGGGAACTGCTCGCGGAGACCATGACGGCGTTAGGGCTGCGTGTCCACAACGGCGGCACCTACGTGAATATGGATGGGCCGGCCTTTTCCACCCGAGCCGAATCGGAGCTGAATCGCAAGCATGGCTTCGACGTCATCGGCATGACGAATTTGCCGGAAGCAAAGCTAGCGCGCGAAGCCGAAATCGCCCTCGCCACCATGGCGATGATCACTGATTATGATTGTTGGAAAACGGAGGAGGAACCGGTTTCGGCACAGACCGTAATTGAACATCTTCTCGCAAACGCCGAGGCCGCAAAAAGGATTTTGGCCGCGGCCATACCGCGCATTCCGAGAGAGCCGGATTGGCCGCAGCACCGGGCGCTCGACATTGCCATAGTGACCGATCGATCGCTTTGGCCTGTGGCGACGCAGGAAAAGCTCCGTCCTATTTTGAGCCGTTTCTTGTAAAGTTGCTATTCGTCCCTTGTGACCCATCGCCGTGTCACTCGTTTGCAGGCGATGGCGCAAAAAAAACGGCGAAACAAAGCTTGCCGGCGCAACTCGAAATATAGTAATTATAGCGACGGTTGGGGCGAGCAATGAAATTCGACCCAAAAAAGAAGGTTCGATAATGAAAACACAACTCGCCCTCAGCCGGCTCGTCGCGGTCCTCTTGTCTTCTTGCACGACCGTCAAGACCACCCCGACGAGCGCTACCGTTACCGCCTCCAAAGGCAACGCTTATGCGGCCAACTCGGTCACCGAGCCGGCGCCGCCTGCCAAGACGGATATTCCTGCCGAAGGTCCGGAAGATCTGATTGAGAATCCCGCTTTAATGCCCTCGCCACTGCTGCGGCAGTCGGCTGCTGGCGATCCTTAATTTTACTCGTTAGGCCTGACGAGCGAGTCTCCCAATCGCGTCGCCTAACGATGCGATTTGCAAGGCGCTATGCGCCGCGCTGACCGTGATGCGGAGACGCGCCACGCCTTTCGCAACCGTCGGGTAACGAATTGCGGGAACGAAAAACCCTTCCTTGCCCAAAGCGCGGGCGAGCTCAAGAGCACGGTCCTCTTCGCCCACCATCCACGGAATAATGGCCGCGCCTGGTTTGCCAAACGACTCCTCCGATTCCGGAATTAACCTGCGCAGTTGGACGATTCGACGCCAAAGCGTTTTCCGACGCGTCTCGCCGTCTTCCGAAAGAAGGAACCGGATCGCGGCCGTCGCGGCCGCCGCTAGCGCAGGCGGGGACGCGGTGGAGAAAATGAAGGAACGCGCGCGGTTGACCAGCCAGTCGACCAAACTTCGCGGGCCGCAAACGTAACCGCCGCTCACGCCTAACGACTTGCTCAAGCTACCCATGTGAGCGTCGATTTCGTTTTCCAAACCAAGCTCGGCTGCAAGCCCGCGGCCGTGCGAACCGACTACGCCGATAGCGTGCGCTTCGTTGAGGAGCAGGAAAGCGTTAAAACGTTTCTTGAGCTCAATTAGCTCCTGCAACGGGACGCGATCGCCATCCATGCTGAAGATCGATTCCGTCACAATCACGATACGGCCTTCCGGAGATTCGCGGCGCGCTGATTCGAGATGGCTTTCCAGTTTACCCAAATGATTGTGCGGGAACACACGCAGCGTCGCGCCGCTGAGACGAGCTCCATCGATGAGCGACGCGTGACAAGCCTTGTCGAGAACCACGACATCATCCTTCGAAGCCAGCGCGGGCAAAATGCCCAACGATGCCGCATATCCACTGCTGAACGAAATCGCGGCTGGCGCGCGCTGCCATTTCGCGAGTGCGCATTCCAGCGCGACGTGCGGCGTTTGTGTGCCGCTGATGTCACGCGAGGCGCCAGCCCCGACACCAAACTCTTCGATCGCTTCGACCGCGGCCTTGCGTAGGATCGGATCAGCCGCCAGCCCGAGATAATCGTTTGAGGAAAAATTGATCAACTGTCGCCCGACGATCTTCACCTCCGGGCCTTGCGCCGTGCCAATCTCACGCAACTTGCGATGCAAGGAATGCGCCCGGAGTGCCTGCAATTGCTCCTGAAAAAGCTCGCTCATGTCATGCGCCGCAGCGGCGAGACTACATCCTTTTCAATCCCCAGGAAAGAAGAGCGGATGCATCCTCCCAAACGCGCCCTTTACTGTCGCCGAGCACGACAACGATGATGTCGCGTCCGGGCATTGTTCCGCTGGCGATGAGACAATGGCCCGCCGCTTCGGTGTAGCCGGTTTTCATCCCGTTACAAAACGGAAGGCGCTTGAGGACTTTATTGGTGTTCTCGAGCTCCCGCGTCCGACCGCTGGCATAACGAAAAACAGTTCGCGGCAGACAAACGATCGAGCGAATGGTCGGGTTCGCATACGCGGCACGGGCGATGATCGCGAGATCGCGCGCGGACGAGTATTGGTCGGGGATCGGCAGTCCGTTTGGATTTACGAAATTGGAATGGATGGCACCAAGCGCGCGCGCCTTCGCGTTCATCTTTTCCGCGAACAATTCGATGCTACCCGCGTTGTCGCGAGCCAGACATCGAGCGACGTCGTTAGGGCTTTTCACCAGTAAAGCACGCAGTAGATCGATTCGCTGGTAGGTTTCCCCCGGTTTAATGTTCAAACGCACCGGCTCTGCCATTGTGTCGACCGTTTCCACCGTCACCTCCCGGTCGAGAAATCCCGTTTCCGCGACGATCAAAGCGGTCAGTAATTTTTGCGTGCTCGCCGCCGCCCGCGTCTCATCGGCATTTTTCTCATAGAGCACTTCGCCGCTGCGCGCGTCCTCCACCAGCACCGAGGCCGCGCGCGTTTTTGGCACGACACTGCTGTCGAACGGGCGCGTCTGATACGCGACCGCGACTTCGTCATCGTCGTCCGCCGGGGTAGCGCGCCGGACCTCATGATGTGTCGGCTTTGACGCCGCGATGCAGAGAAGGCCAAGCGCAATCGTTAGGGGGTAACCGATCGGCGCAAAGGCTTGGCGAATCATCGCTCGATAATCAGGCAAAAGCCGAACCGGGGCAAGCCTAACGATCCCTCCCGGGCTGAATCAATTCGATTTCATAACCCTCTGGTGCGTCAATGAACGCAATCGCGCCGCCATCGCCGTGCGGATGCGGGCCATCGGAAAGCGGGTAGCCCCTGGTCGCTGTCCTTTTGGCGAACTCATCGAGATTATCGACCTCGAAAGCGAGATGCGTCAGGTCGGGACCGACCACGACGGGGCCGCTCTTGTCGTATTTGCAAAGCTCGATCTCTTCCTCGCTGCCTGGTGCCTTCATGAAGACAAGCTGGGAGCCGCGGCTCGACGTATGCCGGCGCACTTCTTCCAGCCCCAGCACGTCACGATAGAAAGAAACCGTCTTTTCCAGGTCGCTGACACGATAACGGGTGTGCAAAAGCCTTTTAATCATCGCGGTAAAGTGAAGCACGAAATTCGAAAGACGCTCGAATTGTTAACGTTTGCCAAGGTCGAAACAATGCTCAACCGCGGCTTTGTTTTTCTTCATTTGAATTTTGAATTTCGGATTTGGTTCCAATTCCTGTATTCGTGCTCAGAATTTTCCCATGCTTTGCCTCGGAATCGATAGCGGCACCAAGAGCACGAAAGCTCTTGTTCTCGATATCGAGTCAGGAGAAGTCATCGCCCGCGCGCAGCGAAGTTACGGCACGATTGAAAGTCTGCCTCCTAGCCACGTTGAACAGGATCCACAAATCTGGATTGACGCCGCGGAGGCCACAATCACGGAATGCATTGAAAAGCTAGGCGAACGCCGGAAGGAGCTCAATGCTATCGGCGTCGGCGCGCAACAACATGGATTGGTCGCTCTCGACGAGGCCAATCTACCGCTGCGACCGGCAAAACTTTGGTGCGACACCTCGGCCGAGGAGCAATGCGAGGCATTCAACAAAAAGTTCGGCGGTCCACAAGGCTTGATCGAGCTGATCGGCAACCCAATGTCGTCCGGCTACACCGCGCCCAAGCTGCTTTGGCTGAAAGAAATCGAGCCGGCCAATTTTGCCCGACTAACGACTGTGCTTCTTCCGCACGATTACCTCAACCTCTGGCTTACCGGCGAACGTCAGATGGAATACGGCGACGCTTCCGGGACGGGGTTGATGGATGTGCGAACACGCGAATGGAACGAACCGGCTTTGAGATTCATCGACCCGGAGCTGGCATTGAGATTGCCGCCGTTGCGCTCCTCAAAGCGACCGGCCGGTTTGCTGCGCAGTTTGTTGCGCGAGAGATGGGGCGTGGCTGATGACGCGCTTGTCAGCGCTGGCTGCGGCGACAACATGATGAGCGCAATCGGCACCGGCAATATCCGGCCCGGCATCGTGACGGTAAGCCTCGGCACTTCGGGAACCGTATTCTCTTTCGCCGAAGAACCGGTGATCGATCCCAAAGGTGAAGTTGCGACGTTCTGCGATGCGACCGACCACTGGTTGTCGCTCACCTGCACGATGAATGTCGCCGCGGCGATCGACCAGACACGCGCGCTTTTTGGCTGGGATTTTCCGGCCATGGACGAGGCTGTTGCGAAAGCTCCGCCGGGTGCGGGTGGAGTTCTTTTTCTTCCATACCTGCAAGGCGAACGCACACCGCGCCTGCCGAAAGGCTCCGGAGTTTTTCACGGCCTGACGATCGAAAACATGAAGCCCGATTTCATGGCGCGCGCCGTCGTTGAAGGAGTGACACTTGGCCTGGGCTTTGGAATGCGGCGTTTTCAGGATCTCGGCATCTTGCCCAAAGAGATTCGCCTCACTGGTGGCGGAAGCCAGAGTCGCATCTGGCGTCAGATCTTGGCTGATGCTCTCGGCTTTCCGACGGTAACTTTAAAAGTAACGGAAAGCGCCGCCTTCGGTGCGGCGATTCAGGCGGCGTGGACTTATTGTCAGGTGGAAGGAAAACCTTTGAGCATTGAAAAGCTGGTCGATGACCTTGTCGTAGTAGACAAAGAAACACGCTTGGAGCCGAGTAAAGAGTCACACGAGCTTTACCGACAGCTCCTCCTTCGCCACATCGACCTGACGACAAAGCTAAAAAGCGCCAGCTATCTTTAAGGATTTTCCAATCAGGGGAGCTTTACTTCCGTTCTAGAGTGCGCGCCCGTCCTGTGTTCTTATAGCGCGAAATGAAACTTGTGATTGCAGCGACCGGAGCTAGCGGCACGATCTATCTGCAGCGGCTACTGGATCAAATCGACGCCTCGACTAACGAAGTGCACCTGGTCATGAGCGGCTACGCCAAACAGGTCGCGAAACACGAAGTCGACCAGCTCAATATCCCGGGCGCTGTCTTACAACATGCCGAGAATGATCTTAACGTGCCATTCGTCAGCGGCTCGGCGCGCTTCGATGCGATGGTCATTGTTCCTTGTTCGATGGGAACGTTGGGCCGTATCGCTTCTGGTTCGAGTGACAGCGCTCTTCTCCGCGCCGCCGACGTATTTCTAAAGGAACGCCGCAAACTCGTTCTCGTTCCGCGCGAAACACCCTGGAGCCTGATCCACGCACGTAACATCACGACCCTTCTCGAAGCGGGTGCCATTGTCCTCCCCGCGATCCCGTCTTTTTACGGTCGGCCACAATCCGTCGCCGAAGTTGTTGACACCGTGGTCTGGCGCATTCTCGATCAAATCGGTCTGTCCAATCCGCGAGCCTTTCGCTGGCAGGAGGAAGACCGGTCGTCTTCCGAAAGTTGAAAATGGAGGGCTGGCACACGCCTTGGCTGGTCGCCTTCGGATACTATCTCTTACAAATCTGGGCCCGGACTTTGCGCTTCGAGATTGAAGACCGCGCCGACGTTGTCAACACGCCGCCTAACGAACGCTATATCGGCGCGCTCTGGCATAATCGTCTCCTCCTTTTTCCCTTCGTTCTCAAGCGTTACCTGCCGCAGCGGCAAGGCGCGGCATTGATCAGCACGAGTCGCGACGGTGCCATTCTGGCCGATCTGGTCGAGCGTTTCGGTTATGAAGTCGTCAGGGGATCAAGCTCTCGCAAGGGCGCTAGTGCCATGCGCCAGCTCGCTGACGTGATTGCGAGCGGACGCGATGTCGTCATCACGCCCGACGGTCCGCGTGGACCAGCCTATGAGTTGGGACAAGGCATCGTCTTTCTTGCACAGCAAACAGGCGCCGCGGTCGTCCCGGTGAATATGGAATACTCCAGTTGCTGGCGGTTGCGGAGTTGGGATCGATTCATCTTGCCGAAACCCTTCGCGAAGGTGCGTGTCATTTTCGGAAAACCGCACTGGGTGGCGCAGACGTCGACGGAAGAGGAATTTGAGCGGGAACGTGAGCGGATGCAGAACGCCATGCTGGAGGTGGTCCGGATGCGGTGAAGCCATTTCTGCCTAACGATCGGAAAATTTCTCACCGCCAAGCGCCGCACGCCGCGAAGCGAGCCTTCTCGGAATAGACGAGCGACCGGCGCTCCCCGAAATTCTTATCTTCCGCTCCGCCCTGATTGAAGATTTGCGAGGGCGCTTGAGCACCGCTAGAAGACGCTTGCTTGGGCAGCAAATCCATGTTGATCGACGGGCGCATCATTGCCGAAAAAGTTTACGCTCAACTGCGCGGCCAGATTGAGGCGCTCAAGACTCACGCTATTACACCCGGACTGGCGGTCGTGTTGGTGGGCGACGATCCGGCCTCGCGAGCTTACGTGCGCGCGAAAGACAAGATGTGTCGCGAGCTTGGACTTCATTCGGTTAAGCTCGAGCTGCCCTCGCAGACGACAGAGGCCGAGTTACTCGCGCGTGTCGAACACCTCAATCGCGATCCTGCGATCCACGGCATCCTCGTTCAGTCGCCCACACCGAAGCACATTAACGAATCGGTCATCGTGAGGGCGCTTGACCCGGCGAAGGATGTGGATGGCTTTCATCCAATCAACGTCGCCAAGCTCGCCTTCGGTGATCCCAGCGGCTTTGTGCCTTGCACGCCGTTAGGCTGCCTGCGTCTGCTGCAGGAGAGCAATTTCCGAATTAGCGGAGCACATGTCGTAGTGCTCGGCCGCAGCATGATCGTCGGTAAGCCGCTCGCGCTTCTTCTCATGCAAAAAGGAGTCGATGCCACTGTCACGGTGGTGCATTCACGCACCGAAAACCTTGCGGCGATCGCTCGTTCGGCTGATATCGTTGTGGCTGCTATCGGCCAGCCACGATTCGTTAGGGCAGAGCATGTGCGCGAAGACGCAGTGGTGATTGATGTCGGGATTAATCGCGTGGAGGACGCTTCATCCCCGCGCGGGTATCGTCTGGTGGGCGATGTGGCTTTTGATGAAGTCGCGCCAAAAGCTCGTGCGATCACCCCGGTGCCCGGCGGTGTCGGACCGATGACGATTGCGATGCTGATGGCCAATACGGTCAAAGCCGCGAGTCAGACACTGCGCACGACTTTTCCCGTCAAGTAGCGCAGCACCTGCTTTTCGTTAGGCAAGAAAGCAAGCAATGATGTCGTGAGACGCGGGTGTTCCACCGCGCACCGCGCGAGGGAATTGATCCAAAGACGGCCACGATATAGCCCGCTATGTGCGGCGGCGTAATCTCGATGATTCCCGGTTCGAATCGCCTCCGCCGCCAGCTCACCCGAACGCAAGGCATAGTAGATTCCTTCCCCAGTGAAAGGCTCAACCACGCGCGCGGCGTCGCCGACGAGAAGTAATCCGGGTCGACTTGCTGGCAGAGCAGCGCGCGCGAGTGGGGTGATAGTTCGCCAGTGATGATTCGGCGAAATTGAGAAATTACCTTCCGCCCAGGATTTGACCCTGGGCATGTCGGGAGGCCGACTCACCAGGCAAAGATTCAACAGCTTTGCTCCGACCGGTGCCGTCCCGGAATAGCCTTCGGATAACAGCTGCAGCACGATTTGGTTGTCGTAGCTCGGCGGCAAGGGAAGATGGGTTTGCAACGCCACGCGATCAGGGCCCTTGCGCGGCATCAGGTTGAGAAGACGCGCCACGGTGGAGTTGCGTCCGTCCGCCGCGACCAGCAGTCGAGCGCGCTCGAAAGAATTCCGCGCCTCGAGGTGCCAGCCGTCATTTTCGCGCCTAACGACAACAAGTGTCGCCTCATCACGCACTTCTGCGCCTAACGACTGCGCGCGGCGCAGGAGGATTTCGTCGAAGATGCTGCGCTTGATAGCAATCTCCGCCTGGTTACCATCGGGCAACGGCGCGCTCACCACACGTCCGCGAAGATCGATAAAGTTGACGCGCAGCATTCTTCCATGCGGTGCAGCCCGCAGTTCTTCCGCCACGCCCAACCGCTCCAGCACCGGCCAACAGGTCGGATTCAGACAATCCCCACAAACCTTCTCGCGGGGAAATTTCGCCCGCTCGATCACGAGAGTTCGGATGCCGCTCATGGCACAGAACGCCGCGCAACTTGCGCCGGCTGGACCGCCCCCCACAATGGCGACATCCCACATTCGCGAGTAATCTCTCAGGACCGTGCCACTGTCGAAGGAAAAGCCTGACCTGAACAGAAAAGTCCACGAAGTGCCGCACAAACCGGGGGTTTACCTGATGCGCGATCGCTTTGGACGCGTGATCTATGTGGGCAAAGCGCGCGACCTGCGCAAACGTGTCGGCTCCTACTTCATGCCATCAAAAATGGCGGTGGCCGATCTGAAGACGCGCGCCATGCTCGACGCGGTTTGGGACTTCGAAACGCACACCGTGGCGAGCGAGCCCGAATCTTTGCTCCTCGAAGGGAAGCTGATCAAGGAATACCGGCCGCGCTACAACATTTCCTTTCGCGATGATAAGCGCTTTCTCGTTGTGAAGCTCGACGACACGGAGGAATGGCCGCGGTTTCGGTTGGCACGCTTCAAAAAGGACGATGGCGCGCGTTATTTCGGACCGTACGCACACGCCGGCGCGCTGCGGCAGACGCTTAACTTCATGCGCAAGAAATTTGGAGTGCTGACTTTCGGCCGCGGCGCACCGACGGAGCGCGAATTGAAATCGTCGACGTATCAGGTGCCGATGCGGCTGAGCGAAATTGACGCCGCTACCTATCGCCAGCGTGTCACGCAAGCGGCGGAATTTCTTGAAGGACATTCGCGCGAAATGATGGCCGCGCTCGAGGATGAGATGCGCAAGGCAGCGGAAAAGCTGAATTTCGAAAAGGCCGCCGAATTGCGCAACATGCTGGAGGATTTGCGGCGCACGACCAAGCCGATGCGACGCTTTACCCGGCATAGTTTGCCGAGCACGGTCGATCCGCAGGCAGACGTGCGAGCCCTGGCCGATGCGCTACAACTGCCGGCTTTGGCGCGCGTGATGGAATGCTTCGACATCTCAAATATTTCGACGACCCATGTCGTCGCTTCGATGGTTTCGTTTCGCGACGGCGTGCCGGACAAAAACAACTATCGGCGCTACCGCATCCGAACGGTGGAAGGACAGGACGATTTTGCCAGCATGGCTGAGGTCGTTAGGCGACGGTATTCGCGCGTGCTCTTGCAAGCGCGGGAAGTGAATCCGGAGACGTCGGAGTTTTCGCAGGAGAATCCAAGCGAGGCAATCAGCCGTCTGAACTCGCGCGTGGCAGTGTCAAACTCTGAGGAATTTCACGGACAGCCATCACCATCGAGCAACGAGTTTCCGCATCGCGCCACGCCGACAAGACCCGATTATCAAGAGAACACTCCGCCACTCGTTAGGCTGCCGGATCTCATTATCGTTGATGGCGGCAAAGGTCAGCTCTCCTCCGCCTGTCGCGAACTACAACGACTCGGTTTGCATAATCTGCCGATCATCGGGCTGGCCAAGGAATTTGAAGAAATTTATCGACCGGGCCGTCCGATGCCGTTGCGACTGCCGGAGGATTCCGGAGCGCTACGGCTGCTGCAGCGCATTCGGGACGAAGCGCATCGTTTTGCCAATACGTATCACCAGTTGCTCATGAAGAAACGGATCGGCGAAAGCATTCTCGACGATTGTCCCGGAGTGAGTCAGAACCGCAAGAATTTGCTTCTACGCAGGTTTGGTTCGGTGCAAAGACTGCGCAGGGCCAGTGTCGAAGAAATTGCGTCGACGGAAGGAATAGGCCAGAAATTGGCTGAGGAAGTACACCGCTTTTTGCAGCGGCATTGAAAAATTTGACCGTGAATTATTGCGGGTAACTGGGATACGAAGACGTTTGAGATTAATACTCCTGCCCAAAGTCCGGGCCCTTTGGTTTTGCCGCCTTTTGGCGTTTTTGCTTTTGCCGGTCATGGTTGCGGCTCAGGAACCGGCGACGCCGACTCCCACCCCGGCGGAGGAGATGATTCAGCCGACTTGGGAAACGCAAAAGCTCGCGCGAACCTACGTTCTTGATATCCCCGCGCCACGCGGTCAGATTTCAGATCGAAACGGCGTCCCACTCGCGCAAAACAAGCTAAGTTACAATCTGACGGTCGACTTCCCCAGTCCCCTCGATTTTTCCGATGCGAAGGCGATCGAATATGCGCGACAACGGATCCGCGTGGCAGAAAAGATTCTCGATCGTAAGCTGAACATTTCCGACGCGGCGATCGTCAGGCATTATCATAATCGCGGGTTTCTCCCCTTCGAGATCGCGCAGATTCTGAGCGACTCCGAGCAGAGCGCGCTAAAGTCGGATCTTCCTCCGGGCCTCTCTCTGAAACCGATTTACCTGCGTTTCTATCCAAACAAGAGCATCGCGGGCGCAGTCATCGGCTACACCGGTCGGACGAGTCGCAATGCTGATGGGATCGTCCAGAACGGCCAGCTGCTTTGGCCGGAAACCGAGGGGCGGGAAGGACTCGAGCAAACCTTTAACAGCATGCTCACCGGGCGACACGGAAAATTCAAAGTCACTTTTGACCGCGAAGGTCGCAAGACTTCCGAGCGCATCGTTGAGCCGCCGGTACCGGGCTATAACGTCGTCACGACGCTTGATCTTCACTTGCAGGAAATGGCGGAGAAAGCGCTGGCTGCTCGTGCCAAACGCGGCGCGATTGTGATCTTGGATCCAAATAATGGCGACATCCTTGCGCTCGCTTCTTGGCCAACATTTGACCCTAACGAATTCATTCCTTCTATCTCAGCGGCGGACTTTAAGAAGCTGCAGGCCGACCCGAACATTCCGCTTTTGCCGCGCGCATACCGTTCGGCCTATCCGCCTGGATCGACTTTTAAGGTCGCAGTCGGATTAGCCGCTTTCGAGAGCGGGACGATCAATCCGCAAGACCAATACGAGTGCGTGCCGGCGATGGATGTTGGCAATGTGACCTTCCACAATTGGAAGCACAGCGATCGCGGTTCGCTCAATTTTGTGCAAGCGTTGACCGAATCGTGCGATACCTGGTTTTACCAAGTCGGGATCGAGACGGGCGCCGAGCCGATTCTGGAGTGGGCGACCAAGCTTGGCTTCGGAGCCAAATGCGGAATCCCATTGCGCGGTGAAGCAGAGGGTCGTTTGCCTAACAACGAATATATGAAGGCGACGCACGGCCGCAAAATCCTGAACGGCGACATCGCCAATATGTCGATCGGGCAAGGCGACCTGCTCGCCACCCCGCTGCAAATGGCGCAAGCCATGGCGATTGTGGCCAATGGCGGAACCTTCTATCAAACGCGTCTCGTCGAACAGGTGCAGACGGTCGGGAACGAAATCGTCGCCGCCTACTCGGTGCGGGCGAAGAAGACGATCGATGCGTCATCGGTGGCGATGGAACAGCTACACAAAGCCATGGTGGACGCAGTCAACGCGCCCGCTGGCACAGCGCACCAGGCGAGTTTGGATAAGGTTTCCGTTGCCGGGAAAACCGGTACCGCACAATGGGGCCCGAAAGAAAAGGAACGCACTGCAGCATGGTTCGCGGGCTTCGTTCCGGCGGATCATCCGCAATATGCTTTTACCGCACTTTACGAAGGCGATGTTGGCAGCACCGTTCACGGCGGCTCAGCTGCCGCACCCATGATTGGCGCCATTCTCCGGCAGGTCTACGGTGACAAAGGGGATGAAGAAAAACCGAAAGAGGAAGACGAAACGTCGGACTAACTGACCGCGGCGCCATTCAACGAGTATCGTCTCTTTGATAACTTCGGAAGATGTCACCGCGACCCGATGCTGCGCTTCTCATTGTCGGCCACGGCTCGACTGTCAATCCCGACTCGAGCACCCCTAGCCTTGCACAAGCTGCAACGATTCGGGACCAAGACTTGTTTCGGGATGTGGTTTGCAGTTTCTGGAAAGAAGAGCCGAATTTGCGCGACGCATTGCTGCTCTTCGACGACCCGGAGATTCGCCAGGTTTACGTGGTGCCAAATTTTATCAGCGAAGGGTATTTTACCCAGACCATCATCCCTCGGGAACTGCAACTGGATGGTCGCCTAACGACGCGACCATCCGGTCAAATATGGAAATATTGCGAACCGGTTGGAAATCATCCGGCTGTGACGGACCTCTTGCTGCGACGCGCGCGCGAAATTGCGCCAGACGCACCGGACGCTGAAACCACGTTGCTGATCGTCGGACACGGAACTTCCTTGAACGACAACAGCGCGATCGCGGCCAAACGCGAGGTGGAAAAGATTGCAAGGCTTGGCCGCTACGCCCGCGTCCAGAATGCTTACATGGAAGAGCCGCCGCTCATTTCCGAGTGGTTGCACTTGACGACAACCCCAAACGTAATCGTGGTGCCGTTTTTTATTTCCGATGGTTTGCACAGCTATCAGGACATTCCGGTTTTACTCGGCATCGAACCGGAAACCACGGCCGCCGCCAGCCAGCGCGAAATCGTCCGTCGCAATCCGCACGAGCTTCACGGGCGGCGCCTTTACTACGCCAACGCCATTGGGACGGAGCCGGCCTTTGTCGAGATCATCCTCCGGCAAACTGCGGCTTTCGATCGAGCCGCGCTTGATCTCCGCTCAATTTCGTAAAGGTTGTCTCTGGGTCAGCGTGAAAACAAATTCGACCAAGCTCTTGCAGGATCTTGCAGCTTTTCTCCTTGCAGCCCCGAAAGCGCCTGGAACGCTCAAGACTGCGGCCGAAATGGTGCAAACAGAACGCGCCTATCGCTGGATCGGCATTTACAAAATTGAGCGCGGCGAATTTGTCATCGCCGCCAGTACCGGCAATGAGCCCCCCGCCTATCCACGATTTCCGAAGAGCCAGGGGCTTTGCGGCGCAGTCGCGGAAACGGGAGAAACGCTCATTGTCGGCGATGTCTCGAAGGACGCGCGGTGGCTACCGGCGTTTTGGACCACGAATTCGGAAATCGTCGTACCGATCAAGAACGAATCGACCGGGCAGGTCGTCGGCGTGATTGATGTCGATAGCGAGAAACGTGACGCCTTTACGGAGGACGATCGGGATTTCCTTGAGCATGTTGCAGTGGTAATGGCGCGCGGACTGTGCACAAACAAAAACGGGGCGGCCAAGAACGGGTCAAAGAAGCCGAAGAAGACGAATGCTCCCGCGCATTGAGCGCGTGCTGTCGGATTGGCTGGCCGCCGGCGCGACCGGAATAGGTCAAATCGAGACAAAGAAGGCCGGCGACGGCTTTGCTCTCTGCCACTATAAAGACAGAGCGCGTCTTGATCTCGAAATCTTTTCCTCGCCTAACGATGCCGCCGAACTTGCGAAGTTCGATGACGATGGAAATTATCGGCCGCTCAAAACCGCGCCAAACCTTCGTCATGGCTGGAAGCTCGAATTGAATGATCTGTCTGAGCTGCGCCTGGCGCTTGATCTTTTTTATCCGGGACGGCTGGCCGCACTCGCTGCTTGGGAAGCAAATCGGCTAACAGCAACACCTTTGCGAGAAACGCTTAGTCGCCAGAGCGGCATGTACAGGGTCGCAGCGAAGATTTCCGATCAAGAAATCGATGTATTGGTCGGCCGATTTTGCCGATCGTACGGAGGCGCCCCAGGCTGTTTACGCACCATCCTCTGGGCGCGCGACGAGAGCGGCGCCCGCCCGTCACTGCGTTTGCCACTCGACAAATTCATCGCGCCGCTTGATCAAACGGGCCGTGGCGAAAAAGTGATACCGTTGCTTTGCCAGGAAGCATGCAATCTTCTCGTCGCCAACGCCCGCGAGACGGTGCGTGGCAGGATTGAACCAGTAGGCTTGAAGCGATAAGGCAATCTCGCCGCTTCAACATTTCGATCCATGCCGACTTTTCGCGCCCATACCATCGTCACAATGGCCGGACCGCCAATCGACAATGGCGCGGTCGCCATCGAGGGGGACCGAATCGCCGCAGTCGGGCCATTTAAAGAGATCAAAGCGAGTCGTGGTGAGTTGCACGATCTCGGCGAGGTCGTCCTCCTGCCCGGATTGATCAACGCGCATTGCCATCTCGACTTTACTTCGCTTTGCGGGATCATCGCGCCGCAGCGCTCCTTCGCAGATTGGATTCGACAAATCAACCACCTGCGCCGGCAGCAGTCGGATGATGACTATTTGCAATCGATCGCAAGGGGTTTTGCCGAGGCGCAGCGCTGGGGCACGACGACGATCGCAAACATCGAATCGCTGCCACATCTTCTCGAGCGAATGCCTCCTCCCTTGTTGCGCATCTGGTGGTTCGCGGAATTGATTGATGTCCAACCCCGAAGCTCGATCGATAAAATGATCGAGGATGCGCTCGCCACCTTTCGAGGCAAGGAGAATTGGCCGGGTGGTTTTGGTTTGAGCCCTCACGCCCCCTATACGGCTTCATCGCGGCTGCTGCGCGCTGCGACGCGGATTGCGCATGCACGCAACCTGCCGTTGACCATGCATCTGGGGGAGTCGCGCGAAGAGATGGAAATGTTCCGCCACGGCAGCGGAGCCTTATTCGATCTCCTGCGTAGTCTCGGCCGGCCGCTGGATGATTGCAGCAAGGGGAAAACCCCGCTCGCCGTTATGCTCGATATGAACATTCTCGACGAACGCTGGATCGTAGTTCATTTGAACGAACTTACCGAAGAAGATTTCGTCCGACTGGAGAACGGGCCACGCTTTCACGTCGCGCATTGTCCGCGAAGCGGCCGTTACTTTAATCACTCACCATTTCCGCTTCGCCGCCTGCGCGAGCTTGGCTTTAATACCGCCCTTGGGACAGATAGTCTCGCGAGCAATTCCTCGTTAAGTCTTTTCGCAGAAATGCAAACCGTGCGCAATGCGCACCCATGGCTTACGCCAAAACAGATCCTGGAGATGGCGACGATTAATGGGGCACGAGCGTTGGGCCAGGAACGAAAGCTTGGGAAGATTGAACCCGGATTTCAGGCAGACCTGATCGCTCTTCCCATCGCAAACCAATCCAGTGAGCTGTTCGAAAAAATCGTTGCCTGGGATCAAGCGGTACCTTCGACGATGGCAGCCGGTCGCCTGACAACGACCGCCAACTAGCCGCGTAGTTCTCATAATTGGCTTTCCTTTTCTCATTCCTGAAATATTCTCCGCCCTGAGAATATGGCCAAGATCATCATCATCGACGACGAGCCGGCAATGGTGGAAGTCATCGTTACCCTCTGCCGCGAAAAAGGGCATCAAGTTTTCCCCTTCAGCTCCGCTGCCAAGGCTGTCGAGCAGATGGAGACGATTGATCCAAACATCGTCATCACCGACGTGAAGATGGAATCGATGAGCGGCTTCGACGTTCTGCGGCACGTGAAGGAAAACCACAAGCAGACGCTCGTCATTTTGATTACCGCCTATGCTTCGGTCGATACCGCGATCGAAGCTATGAAAATGGGCGCGCACGGTTACGTGCCGAAACCCTTCAAGATTGACGAGCTGCAGATGACGATCCAGCGCGCGCTCGAGTTTCAATCCGCGCGCCAGGAAAACACCTACCTTCGTAAGGAGCTGAAGAACAAATACAAGTTTGAAAACATCATCGGCTCCAGCCGCAAGATGCAGGACGTCTACAATCTCATCAATAAAGTCGCCGACACCGACAGCACCGTTCTCATTCTGGGTGAAAGCGGCACCGGCAAGGAGTTGGTCGCACGCGGGCTGCATTTCAACAGCAATCGGCAGCATCACCCGTTCGTGGCGATCAACTGCAGCGCACTGCCAGAGAATCTGCTCGAGTCAGAATTGTTTGGTCATAAAAAAGGCGCTTTTACCGGCGCCGTCGCCGACAAACGCGGCTTATTCGAGGAAGCCAATCTCGGCACGATCTTCCTCGATGAGATCAACTCCATGGCCACCTCGCTGCAAACCAAGCTTCTTCGCGTCTTGCAGGAACGCGAAGTGCGGCGGGTCGGCGACAACAAGAGCGTTCCGGTGAACGTTCGCGTCGTCGGCGCGACGAACGAGCAATTGCAGCCAAAAATTCACGACGGCACCTTTCGTGAGGACCTTTACTACCGACTGGCTGTCATCCCGGTCGAGATGCCGCCTTTACGCGACCGGCTCGACGACGTCCCGCTGCTTGTGAATCATTTTCTGCAAAAGCAGGCAAACCTGACTGGTGGGAAGCCGAAAAAAATCGACCCTCCGGCGGTCGACCTACTCTCCCGCTACGACTATCCCGGCAATGTGCGCGAGCTCGAAAATGCGATTGAGCGCGCCTGCGCCCTTTGCGAAAACGACATGATTATGTCGCACGATCTCCCGCCGCAGATCATAGAGCACGCCAATGAGGACGCCGCCAAGAAATCACGTGCTGCCATGCAAGTAGGTAAGTCTCTCGACGAATTCATCCAGGAACAAGAGCGCGAGTACATCGAAGCGACGCTGGCGAAGTTCAAAGGCTCCCGCGAAAAAGCCGCCAGCGTTTTGGGTATCAGCATGGCGACCTTGTATCGCAAGCTGGAGATTAAGAGTAGGAAGTAGCACGTCCTTCTCATAACTCGAAACAGTCTCCGAGCATCCCGTTAGGCCACACCGCATCGAGAGGACCTTACGGTCGAAACCGTCGCGAAAAGTGAGAGAGCCTCCTTCCATCCAGCTATCTATAAGTCGCATCCGGTTGCGAAGCTTGGATGTGGCGACGGAATTTGCCTACCATCCCTTGCCCTTCGCTTTTCCGAATGGGATAGACACTCTCGCTTTATGACTCCTGTTAAAGTTTGGCTTGGCTATCCTTATCCTCTTGGCGCTACCTGGCTCGGAAATGGTGTGAATTTCGCTATTTTCTCGGAGGCGGCAGCGTCTGTCGATCTCTGCCTTTTCGATTCTCCTGACGCTCGCCAGGAAAATATCCGCATCCCGATGACTGAACATACCGATCAAGTCTGGCATCTCATGCTACCGGATGTACGCCCGGGCCAGTTCTACGGGTATCGCGTTTTTGGCCCATACGATCCGGGCCGCGGATTGCGCTTCAATAGCTCTAAGTTGCTCATCGATCCTTATGCCAAGGCAATCTCGGGCCGAATCAATTGGGCGGATGAAATGTTTGGATATGTCGTGGGCGGCGAGGGTCAGGACCTTGCGCGGGATTTTCGCGACGATGCCTGGGGAATCCCGAAAGCGGTAGTAATCGATAACTCATTCGACTGGGGGGATGACAGGAGGCCTGGCACGCCCTTGCATCACTCGATCATTTATGAACTGCACACTAAAGGGTTCACGAAGCTGAATCAAAAGCTGCCAGAAGAAGTCCGCGGCACCTACGCCGGCCTCGGGAGCGCACCGGCAATTGGGTACCTAAAAGAGTTGGGCGTCACCGCCGTCGAGCTGCTTCCGGTGCATCATCATATTAACGACAAGGGGCTGGTCGATCGTGGCCTAACGAACTATTGGGGCTACAACTCGATCGGCTTCTTCGCGCCCGATCCGGAGTATTCCTCCAGTGGCGATATTGGCGGTCAGGTTAACGAGTTCAAGTCGATGGTGCGCAACCTGCATGCTGCCGGCCTCGAAGTGATTCTCGATGTGGTCTACAACCACACCGGCGAAGGCAATCACCTTGGCCCGACGCTTAGCTTCCGCGGGATTGACAATCAGGCCTACTACCGGCTCATGCCGGAGGATCCGCGCTTCTATCTCGATTTCACCGGTACCGGCAACACCTTAAACCTGCTCAACACCCGCACACTTCAGATGGTCATGGACAGTCTGCGTTATTGGGTGCTGGAGATGCATGTGGACGGTTTCCGCTTCGACCTCGCCTCGACCTTGGCGCGCGACATGCACGGCGTAAACAAACTGCATGCTTTCTTTGAAATCATTCACCAGGATCCAGTCATCTCGCAGGTGAAGCTCATTGCCGAGCCATGGGATGTGGGCGAAGGCGGTTATCAGGTCGGGAACTTTCCTGTTCTCTGGGCGGAATGGAATGGGAAATACCGCGATACCGTGCGCAGTTTTTGGAAAGGCGATGAAGGCAAAATCGGAGAGCTGGCTTACCGCCTGACAGGGAGCCCCGACCTCTATCAGCACAGTGGCCGGCGTCCTTACGCGAGCATCAACTTCGTTACCGCGCACGACGGGTTCACGCTGAACGATCTCGTGAGCTACACGGTGAAGCACAATGAGGCCAACGGCGAAGACAATCAGGACGGCGAGAACAACAATCATTCCTGGAATCATGGCGCCGAAGGCCCGACCGATAACCCCGAAATCAAGGAGTTGCGCCGCCAGCAACGCCGCAACTTCCTCACCACGCTTCTCCTTTCCCAAGGCGTGCCGATGATTACCGCAGGCGACGAATGGGCCCGCACCCAGGAGGGAAATAATAATGCCTATTGTCAGGATAACGAAATTAGCTGGCTGAACTGGGAACACAGCGACGAGCAAAAGGAGTTGCTCGATTTTACCAAGCGCCTCATCCAACTGCGGCGCGAGCACCCGGTCTTCCGTCGTCCGAAATTTTTCCAGGGACGGCGGATTCGCGGATCCGAGATTCGCGACGTGATGTGGTTTAATCCCGGCGGCAACGAGATGGTCGATTCGGAATGGAATTCGCCCTTCGTTCGTTGCCTGGGAATGCTCTTAAGCGGCGATTCGATCGATGTGCAAAGTTTCCAGGGCGATCCAATCCGCGATGAGACGTTTCTTCTCCTGATCAACGCGCATCACGAGCCGCTTCAGTTCGTTTTGCCGGGGCAGGAAATGGTCACGTGGCAATTGATTCTCGATACTGCATCTGAAGCGGGCTTTTGCGAACAGCCGCAGGACCACCTCGCTGGAGACGAGGTGGAGATTAAGGGTCGAGCTTCGATGCTGCTTAAGCTCGTCGGGGGTTCGACCACCCAGGCACGCCACGAATCGTGGAAGAAACGGCAGTTCGAAGCACCACACACTAGTGCGCCCAAGACCGAGACGACAGCGGCCGCGCCTCCGGTACTCGAAGAGCAAAACAAGCCTGCTGAAACGTGAGCGCAAATAGTTTGCCGGGCACGAACCTAGATGTGTCATGACACCTACTTCACTTATCGTCGTCGCCGACCGCGGCGGAGTAAAAGCTTATCGGATTAGCGACACACCAAATCGGGGCGCCAGTCTGCAATTGGTCCAGGCCTTCGAAATCACCGATGCCCACGGCCGTTATGAGGAAAAACTGACCGATCAAGCCGGCCGGTTTGCCGTCAGCGATGGCACCGCCCGCCACGCCAATGCGATCGCGGAGCGCACCGCTCTCGAGACGGAAGGCGATCGTCGCATTTGCAGGCAGCTGGCTGAGCACATCGCCGAAGTTGTGAAGCGCGAGGCGGCCGAGGGCTGGTCATTTGCTGCGCCAGCCTCGATTCACGGTTCGGTCACAGAATTGCTCCCCGCATCGGTTCGGCATCGTGTGGTGGAGCACGTCAAATCCGACCTCGTCAAGACCGACCCGTCAAAGTTGGCTGAACATTTCCGGTCCCTTCAGCCGCTCTGATTTTCGGCCTATACTGGCGTATGCAACTACCTGTGGAAATCTCGTATCGCGGGGTCGAGAAATCCGACCAGCTCGACGAACTCATTCGCAGCAAAGCCGCTCGTCTCGACCGCTTCTGCGATCACATCAGCCGTTGCGATATCGTAGTTGAGCATCCCAACCACGCCCAACATTCCGGTAACCCTTTCCGGGTCCGAATCGACGTCACAGTGCCGCCTGGTCACGAGTTGGTCGCCGACGAGCGTCAGGCCGAGCACGAAATGCACGAACCGTTGAGCAAAGTCCTCAACGACGCTTTTAAGACCATGGAGCGTCAGCTCAAGACCTTGGTCGAAAAACAGCGGCGCGAATAAACTTAACGCCTCTGCTCCCTCGCGCCTAACGACGTCAATTCTAACCGTAAACCCCTTGCGCAAGAGTCAAGAAGATCTTGATCCTGCGCAAGCCACAATGCTAGAACGCCCCCCATGCTTTCCACAACTTGGAGGCAGCGATCCGCACTTACCAAATCACCACGAAACGTTCTTGTTTTCTTTCCGTTTCAACTTCATTTCTACCTTCTCGTTCAGAGTCACAAGGCTGTCGGCGGTCGCACTGGTTGGATGTTTGTTCGCGGTCACCACGGCAACCACGTTTGCCGATCCCGTGGGAGGGCTATTCTTCGGCGCAGCGAGATTGGCCGCTAGCTCATCACATCTGGCTGCGGCAGGCGAACATTTGCCGCGCTAACTCAATACCTGAGACCAAAACCCCTCTATCCTATTCTCGTTAGGCGAGCGATCGAAGAGTCTAAAGGATACAATTCGCGCTAACTTTATTGGCTCAGGATAACAAGCAAACGAGACGTGCTGACCTGAGCCTAGGCCGGCGCACCACTCAGGCCACCTGGGAGTGGAGGAGTTACATCGGGCGCGACCACCACTTGTTTGGGCGGTTTCTCAGGCGTGAGCTTGGTGTCGCCTGGCTTGGAAGGCGGCCCCGGCGGATGCAACATTTGGCCGTGTTCGATGATTTCACGGATCTGCGAACCATCGAGGGTTTCATATTCCAAAAGCGCTTTGGCAATCGTCTCCAACTTATCGCGGTTTTTTCTCAGGAGATCAGTTGCACGCGTATAGGCGTCGTCCACGAGCTTGCGCACTTCGCGATCAATTTGTTCTGCGGTCGCTTCGCTGTAATCACGGGCACGCGAGATGTCGCGGCCGAGGAATACATAATCCTCGTGCTCGCCATACTCGACCATGCCCATGTTTTCGCTCATGCCCCATTCGCAAACCATTTTGCGCGCGAGACGCGTCGCCATCTGGATGTCGCCACGCGCGCCGCTCGTCACGTCGCCGAAAACAATCTCTTCCGCCACGCGTCCACCCATGCTCACGACGAGACTGTCAATAAGCTCGTTCCGCCGCTGGGTATACTTGTCTTCCAACGGCAACCACATCGTTGAGCCTAACGATGGACCACGAGGAATAATGGTGACTTTGTGCAGCGGCTCCGTGTTCTCGAGTAACTCAAGTAAGAGCGCATGCCCTGCTTCGTGATAAGCGGTGTTGGTCTTTTCTTTCTCGCTCAGGGCAAGGCTACGGCGCTCTTTGCCCCAGCGAACTTTGTCACGCGCCTCTTCCAATTCGGCAAGCGTGATGCCACGCAGGCCCCGGCGCGCTGCGAGCAGCGCCGCTTCATTGATTACGTTAGCCAGCTCCGCGCCCGAATAGCCGGGCGTGCCCCGTGCAACCACAGCCAGGTCGACGCCTTCGGCTAGTTTCACTTTTTTGGCATGAACTCGCAGGATCTCTTCGCGTCCTTTGACGTCAGGAAGGTTCACGGTGATCTGGCGATCGAAACGTCCGGGACGCAAAAGCGCCGGGTCGAGCACGTCGGGCCGGTTAGTCGCGGCAATGATGATCACGCCTTCCTGCGTATCGAAACCGTCCATCTCCACCAGTAGCGCATTCAGCGTCTGCTCGCGTTCGTCGTGCCCGCCGCCGACTCCATGACCGCGATGGCGGCCGACCGCGTCAATTTCATCAATGAAAATAATGCAGGGCGCGGATTTTTTTCCCTGCTCAAACATATCCCGCACCCGGCTCGCGCCGACGCCGACGAACATCTCGACGAAATCAGAGCCGCTGATGGAAAAAAACGGCACGTCCGCTTCGCCGGCGATGGCACGCGCCAGCAGCGTCTTGCCCGTTCCAGGCGGACCAACTAGAAGCACTCCTTTCGGAATGCGACCGCCCAGTTTCTGAAACTTCTTCGGATCGCGCAGAAATTCGACCAACTCCTGCACTTCGTCTTTCGCCTCCTCGACACCGGCGACATCGCGAAAGGTGATCTTGTTCTTGTCCCGCGCCAGCATGCGCGCCTTCGACTTTCCAAAGTTAAGGGCGCCCTTGCCCGCCATTCGGATTTGCTGTCGAAACAGGAAATAGAGAATCAAAAGGAAAAGCGCGATCGGAATAAAGCCGACTACCGCCTGGGCTAGAAAATTCGACTCCGTGCGGATGGCGATGGGCATGTTTGCGGCCGCCAATTTTTCCTGGAGATCCGTCGTGAAACTCAAATAAATCGTGGTACGAAATGGCACCTGCTGCTCGGGCGAGTTGCCTACGCCCGGCCGCGTGTAAGCGCCCCGAATCGTCTGCGTTGGCCGGCCCTCTTCGACCACAAGTCGAAGCGGGAACTTGGGATCGTTTACGACCTGATGATGCGCAAGCAATTCGAGGAAGCGATTGTAAGGCACATCTTCCTCGGTACCGTAGCCTGCGCTGCCTCGGAAAAGCAGGGCCAGACCGATGAGGGCAAAGGCGATCGCAAAAAGAATCACGCCGCGCCAATTGAAGTTTGGGTCGCCGCCTCTTTTGCTATCCTTTTGCGAATTGCGATCGGGCTGAGCCATGGAAAATGCTACGCTATGAAAAGTAGGAGCGCGAAAACTATCATGAGGCCGCTGGCATTGCAAAATAGCAGGACTCGGGCCGCCGCGTTGCACCTACCGCCGCACGTAATAAATTTCGCTCTTGCCATCTAATGTCGGAAACGGTCTCCAATATCGCAGATAGAATCGATCGGGCTGTCCAGCGCGTGACTCCTTTTGCCTACCGACTTCGGAGGCGCGGGCAGCTTTGGATGCGCCGCGCGATGCGAAAGCCACGCAGCGTGGCGGAGGGGCCGAACCTGCTTCCGGTGCTTATTCAGGTGCTGGCGAGTTTTTCCAAGGCCGACGGCGTCTTGTTGGAGGAGGAAATCGACTCGTCGTTAGGCTTTCTGCGCTACGATTATCCTGAAGCAGTTTATTCCGAACTGCGAAAACTTTTCCGGCAGGCACTCTACGAACAGCAGGATCTGTCAGCCATGGCGCAAAAACTGGCAGCCTCTCTTAGCCCCGATCGTAAGATCATGCTCGGCGTGCAGCTTTACGACCTCATCTCGCAAGCCGGCCTCAAGCAAGATCAGGTCGTCGCCTTTTACTCCTTCATGTCGCAGCTCGGAATGGCGGCGCAAGCAATCGATATCGTCTATCAACTCAACGCTTCCGAAGATTCCGACCAGCAGATTTATCAGCGCGGCGCATCGCCTCTGGAAACGATCTCGTTTGGACCCAACGGCGAATCGGACGTCATCCTTAAAAGTCTGACGGGGCACGATCGGCTGCTCGCCTTTCGCTACCATGATCTGATCCTTCTCAAGAACTACAGCGCGCAACCGGTTTCGGTGCGCGGACGCCCATTGGTGCGTGGTGGTTTTTGCCGAATTTATTCGGGCCAGCGCGTCCTGATCGGCGATAACGTGCTGTCTTTTCAGGACCTCGCGACCTATTTCAACGCGAAGAAAAACGTCTCGCTCCCGCAAATTTTCGTGCGGGTCAATCGTGATTCAGACGAGGTCGAGCTTGAACGCTCGCGATCGCGCGAAAGCGCGCTTGAAGTGACTTTCGGCCTGAAGGTTCATGTAAAGGCGCTGCGCGACGTGCGCGCCAAGCTTAACGGCGTCCCGCTTAAGGCCAATACGGAAGTCGATGCGGTCCTCGACGATCGCATCGTTTTTCACAACGACACTGAGATGGACCTCTCCGATCTGCGCCGACGTGCGCGGGCCTTAGGCGGCCGATTTCAACTTAAGGCTTCCAAGTCGGAATATCTCGTCTCGAACAACCCGAGCCTGCTCGAAGAAGACGACATTCTTCTTTCCCCGGGCACCGCGGGCGACGTTTTGCTCAAAATATCCTGCGATTACGACAAACGCGTCGGCGTTCTTGAAGTCCTCGAGGCCGATCGTCCCATCATGGTCGGCGAGACGCCCGTGCGCACGACCGCGCCGCTGGAAGATGGTGACACCATCCGCATCGACGTCGGCCAATTTTTGCGCTGCAACTTTTCCGAGCGAATCATCGAGGAAGAACGCAATATCATTCGCACCCTCGAAGTGGTCGACGTCAACCACCGCTTCACGAACAACCAAGCCGCACTCGAAGGCATCAGTTTTGGGCTTAGTCGCGGCGAAATGGTGTGTGTGATGGGCGCGAGCGGATCGGGAAAAAGCACGCTGCTCAAAGTGCTCGGCGGACAATTACAATCGTCGCATGGCGAGATCCTGCTGAATGGCCAGCCGCTCTACGAAAACCTCGACGCCCTCAAGCGCTACGTCAGCTATATCCCGCAGGATGACGCCTTCGACGAGCACCTGACGATCGGCGAGAATCTTCAGTTCGCCGCCGCCATTCGTTCGCCGCATCTCTCGCGACGCGATCGCACACGGCGCCTGGAAGGTAAGTTGATCGAGCTCGGTTTGAGCGAGCGTCGCGACAGCATTGTCGGCAGCGCAGTGAAAAAAACTCTGAGTGGCGGGGAGCGCAAGCGCCTCAACATCGGTCTCGACATGATTGGCTCCGCCGACGTTTACCTCTTCGATGAACCGACTTCGGGTTTGTCCTCGAAGGATTCCGAGCATGTCATCGAGATCATTCGCGGCATGTCGCACAACAAAATCGTCATTGTCACGATCCACCAGCCGAGCTCGAAAATTTTCCAGATGTTTAGCAAGGCGATCCTCCTTGATAAGGGTGGGCGCCTGGTCTTCTTCGGCACTCCGACCGACATGTTGCGATACTTCGCGGAGGCGGAGCATCAGCACCAATTCGGAGCAGACCTCGGCGCATGTCCATCCTGCGGGACAACGCGGCCGGAATTCATCTTCGACGTGCTGGAAACGCCGCTGCGCGATCTGAGTGGCGATATTATTTACGAGGAGAACAACCGCGGTCAGCTAACCCCGGCGCGTCGTTATTCGCCCGAATTCTGGCGGGACAAATATGAGGCCTTTCGTCTCATCCAGGACGTTAAGCACGTTCCGCTGCGGCATGATCCCACGCTCCCGGCGCCGCCGGCGCCGGCCAACGAACGTCGGGAGAAAATTCGCTGGCGCGATGAATGGACGCAGTTTCGCACCCTCATGCGCCGCGCCTTCACGAGCAAGATGCGCAATCGCGCCAACCTCATTATCACCATCGGTGTCGCGCCCGTGCTCGCACTTCTCGTCGCCACCATCCTGCGTTACTCGGATAACGGCCATTACGATTTCGCTTCCGCCTACCACATCCCGACTTTCCTTTTCCTCACCCTCATCGTCACGATGTTCCTTGGCCTAACGAACAGTGCTGACGATATCATCCGCGATCGTGTTATCCTGCAACGCGAGCGGAATCTTAACGTCCGGCTGGTTTATTACGTCTTTGCCAAGGTGGCATCGTTAGGCGTATTCGCGCTCATTCAGTGCGTTCTCTTTATTGTCATCGGCAATTACGTCCTCCAGATCCGCGGCATGTTCGGGCCTTACCTCGCAATTGTTTTTATGACCGCGATGAGCGGAGTCTCGTTAGGGCTGATCGTTTCTTCCCTCGTATCCGATCCTAAAACCGCAGCCAACATTGTGCCGCTCGTCCTCATCCCCCAGATCATCATGGGCGGCGCGCTCATCAAATACGAGGACATGAATCGCAACCTCGATTTTCTCCACACCCTCGCGCGCTTCTTTTCCGAGCATCCGGATCGTGACGAAGCGAAAAAAATGGACAGCCGGCTACAGGTGCCATTCATCTGTGAGTTCGTCGCCATGCGCTGGTCCTATGAGGAACTGGTCGTAGCACAAGCGAAACTCAATCCCCTAACGAAAAGACAGGATGAGGCGCAACGGCAGATCGATGAAATCGTTGCGCGTCACGAATCGAAGCCGGGAGATGAGAAACGGCTCGATGATTTAAAAGAAGCCCTCGCCGTTCTTTCCGGTGTCGCTGCCCGCGACACCCGCGAATTGGGTCAATACCTTGCACTCATTGATCGCGTCCTGAGCGGCAAAATGACTTTCAACCGCAGTGACTTTCAAAATGCGAACGGTCCTGTGACGGCTGAAAGGCTTTACGAGAACCAGAAAATTTCCGATCTGACCGCAAACGCGGAGATGGAGCAAAACGACTATCGCCGGGGTGGGAAGCCCAACGTTTTCTTCGGTGCACAAAAACGCTATTTTGGGGAATCGACCAGCGTTTTCACATTCAACAGCGGGGTTCTCATTGCCTCGAGTCTTTTTCTTCTAGCGCTCCTGCACTGGATCTTGCGCCGGCAGTTGAAAGTGCGAAGGAATTGATCGCTGGGCAACCTGTCCGGGTTGCCGAAAGTCCACGGCGGGCCACGCCCGCGCTATAAATATGAAATCCACTAAACTCAAAACCCGCCTGATTGTCGCGGCGAGCGAAAACGATGCCGACATGCTTTACGCCACGCGGTTCTTTGCTCCCGATCCTTTTGTTTTTCTCGAGCAGAAGGGCAAACGCACGCTGGTTTTGAGTGATCTGGAGATCGATCGCGGCCGCAAACAGGCGCAGGCGGATGAGTTTCTATCCTACAGCCAATTCGAGAAGGAAGTGCAGGGGAACAGCAGAAAAGCGCCGCCCTACGAAAAAGTGCTGGCCCATTTCCTGACGAAACGAAGGGTCCATTCGGCGATCGTACCCGCGAACTTTCCGCTAGGCTTTGCGCGCGAGCTGGAGGCGAAGAACATCCGGCTGCAACCGACGAACGGCCTGTTTTGGCCGGAACGGGAAGCGAAGTCGGATTCGGAATTGCGACTCATGCGAAAGGCGCTCGAAATCACGGAGGCCGGCATGGCACGCGGGATTGAGGTACTTAAGCAATCGACGCCGGGTAAAGCGCAGAAGCTGCAATGGCACGGCGCCGATCTCACCTCGGAGAGCTTGCGCGCGGAAATTGACACCGCGGTTTTGCGCGCCGGCGGATTGCCGGCGAACACAATTGTCGCGGGCGGCGATCAAGCGTGCGACCCGCACGAGCGCGGACACGGACCGTTGAAGGCCAATAGCCTGATCATTCTCGACATATTCCCTCGCTCCGCCGCGAGCGGCTACTACGGCGATCTGACGAGAACGATTCTACGCGGGCGTGCAAGCGACGAGCAGCGACGACTCTGGGAAACTGTGAATGAAGGTCAGGCGCTCGCACTCAAGAAAATGAAACCCGGAGTCGACGGCCTTGAATTGCACGAAGAGGTCAAAAAATATTTCACCGACCAGGGGTATCCAACCGAAGTACGCGACGGGCGGCAGACGGGATTTTTCCATGGGACGGGTCACGGGCTGGGACTCGAAATTCATGAGCATCCGCGTTTTCAGAAAACCGTTTTTAAAGTCGGACAGGTCCTGACAGTCGAACCGGGTTTGTATTACCCGGGACTCGGCGGCGTTCGTACGGAAGATGTCGTTGCAATCACGAAAAGCGGCATTCGCATGCTCTCGCGACTTGAGAACCGACTGGAGGTATAAGCGGTCCGCCATTTATCGCCTAACGACCATTCCCATCCACGAGCGCTGGCGGGAAATGAACGCGGGATGCAGTCGAGCGTCTAATCCGAGGACACTTTTGTCCAACCACACATGTACGCACCCTATGGTTACGGCGGGCTCTTCTCGTCGAATTATCTGATTCTCATCGGCATCCCGCTCATCATTGGCCTTTGGGCACAATTCCGAGTGAGCGGCGCTTTTCGCAAATGGGGCGCGGTCCGCGCCACATCAAATATCACCGGCGCGGAAGCCGCCCGTGAAATTTTGCAGGCCGCCAACATCCGTGACGTCGAAGTGCTCGAGATCAATGATTACCTCGGCGATCATTACGATCCGACGAAGAAACGGCTCTGTCTTTCAAGCAATGTTTACAACACCCCGTCGGTCGCAGCCCTCGGCATTGCGGCGCATGAAACCGGCCACGCCATCCAGCACGCACGCGCGTATGCGCCGCTCAAAGCGCGCATGGCGATTGTGCCGCTTACCGGCATTGCTTCACGTATTCTGCCGTTTGCGATTCTCGGCGGTCTCTTTTTTCACATCACCGGGCTTATTACGATTGGCATCTATTGCTATCTCGCCTTGCTTGTCTTCCAACTCATCACGCTACCGGTGGAGTTCGATGCTTCACATCGCGCAAAGATAATTCTGCAACAGATGGGCATTATTCAGCAGGGGAACGAAACTACCGGAGTGAACCAGGTACTGAACGCCGCGGCTTGGACGTACGTGGCCGCATTCATCGCGACCCTTGGCAACCTCCTTTGGTTGCTCTCGGTGCGCGATCGCCGCAGTTGACCATGACGCCTGCGGTCGCCTTACCTGCCCCTCGCCGGCTCTCCGATTTGCTATCGTCGCCTGCTCCTACGCGTGCTAAACGTAGCCGCGAGGCGATGGATCAACCACGAACCGATGAAGACCAGGCGCTCGTCGCCCGCGCGCAATCGGGCGACGCCACGGCCTTCGACGAACTCGTGATCAAATATTCCCCGCGCCTCTATGGCCTGATCTACAACATGACCTCGAACCACGAGGACACGAACGACATGTTGCAGGACGTTTTTGCGAAAGCTTATCGTGCGATCAAAGGCTTCCGCGGCAAATCCTCGTTTTACACTTGGATTCACACCATCGCGGTCAACATGACGCTCAACTTCCTGAAGAAGCGCGGCCGCCGTTACCACCTCAGCCTCGACGACGTGGACGCCAGTATTCAAAACGACAAGGAGTTTATCGAGCTGACTTCGACGAGTAGCCCGGTGCGCGAAGCGGACTTGACAGAGCTGCAGAGAAGATTGAACGAGGCGATGATGAAGCTGTCTGATGAACACAGGGCAGTCGTCACCATGTTTCATATCCAAGGAATGCCACACGCCGAGATCAGCAAAATCCTTGGGGTTTCCGAGGGAACGGTGCGCTCCCGCCTCTTCTACGCGAATCGCCAACTGCAAAATTATCTGGACGAATTCAGAAAAAACCCCGTTGGTTAGCACTCGCTGCGCATGGAAAACTTCGACGATAACGAAATCGGCAAATTGCTTCGCTTAAAACGCCACGAGCAACCGCCGCCCGGATACTTCGAAAATTTTTTGCACGAATTTCATCGCCGCCAGCGCGACGAACTTTTGCGTCAACCGATCTGGAGCGTGCTGTGGCAGCGGATTTCCGCTTCACTCTTCCGCCTCAACATTCCGTCACTGACTTCGATGCCAGCCGCGGCGGCAGCCGTCTTGATTTGTGCCGCGGTGATTACCTTTAAGATTTCGCAGGCTCCGCCAGAATCGAACGTGGCTATGGCTGAAGCCGGCCCGGCTATCGCGGCGCAACAGCCAAGCGTAATTGAGCAACTCTCAGCCCAACGCGTGGCCGATAACTTTACCCTCAGCGCACCGATTCGCGTCCGTAGTCTCGGCCCGGATCTTTCCCGGCAGGTCAATGAAAACGCCTACACTCACCGAGCCGCACCTCCGCGTTACGTGCTCGACCGGCTGCCTGTGAGTTATGAGCCGTCTTTCAATTTTTAGCCGGGGTCGGCGCTCGTCCTTATCTCGCGGGCGTCTGACTGGCTTGGTTGGTCTCATTGCGGCGGTAACTCTCAGTGCAACGCCGTTGCGCGCTCAGGAAGATACTGCCGGAGCGATCAGTCGCGAAGTTGCGGCTCTTTTCCTGCATTGCGGCAAGGCCGTGGTCAAGATTCACGCCCTCGACGAACACAGCGAGCTTTCCGGCACAGGCTTTTTCATCGATCCAACCGGCACGATCTACACCTCATATTCCGTAGGGGGCGAGGCGGGCAATTTTACCGTCCAATTTGCCGGCAAAAAATATCATGCGACGCAATTAATGGCCGACCTGCGCAGCGGCGTTGCTTTGCTCAAGATCGACGCTGCCACGCCCTTTCTCCCGATCGGCAAATCCTCTGACCTCGACCTGGCTACTCCCGTGGTGGCGATCGGTTATCCGCTGGATCTACCTGAGTCGCCCAGCTTCGGCATGATCGCTGGTTTTGATCGGAAATTTCTGGGCCGTTATTTCTCGACCATGCATTTGCGGGTCAACCTCCCTACTCAACGTGGCGAAGCCGGCGCGCCCCTGCTCGATTTCAAAGGCGAAGTGGTAGGCATTCTTGTCAGCAGCGTCGACAGCGGCTCGGCCTGTTACGCGCTACCGATTGACGCCGCCGAGAAAATTCGCCGCGACTACGTCCGCTTTGGCGAGCCACATCATGGATGGATCGGTATCGACGTGCAGCAGGCCGAAAACGCCGTCGCAGGTTCAACTGCGGAAATGACCCAGATTAGCGAAGACGCACCGGCAGCGGACTCGGGTCTGCGTGCTGGCGACATCCTTTTGCAGGTCGGCAAAGTTCCAGTGCATCAGCCCGAAGACGTAATCGATGCTTCGTTTTTCATTAGCGCCGGCGAAAACATTCCCATCACCGTGATGCGCGGGGATCAAAAACTGACCTTCAACGTCCAGGCAGCCTCGACTAAGGCTGGAGCGATGGCGCTCGGTCCGAGCAATAATTCCGTCGTGCCGCTTCGACTTAAGTCCACGACAAGCAAAACGCCCTAACGAATCTTTTCTCGTAGGTAAATCGTGCCTCCTTTCGTGCGGCGACTCAGCCGAACAGAACGATCCACAATTCTGCGCCGCTAGGTCGCAAGCAGCTTCCGAAACTCGGCCTCGTCAACAATTCGAATTCCGAGCTTCTTCGCCTTCTCCAGCTTGCTTCCCGCCTCCTCCCCTGCGAGCACGAAACTGGTTTTCTTGCTCACGCTTCCGCTCACCTTGCCACCTTGCCCGACGATTTCCTCGGCGATCTCCTCGCGCGGCTTGCTCAAGCTTCCGGTGATGACCCAGGTGGTTCCCTTGATCTTGGAATCGTTAGGCGCGACCGCTTTCGGCTCGCCGTTTAGGCGTAAACCTGCCTTTCGCAGTTTTTCGATCATCTCACGATTTGCGGGTTCACGAAAAAACTGCGCGATGCTTTTTCCAATCACCTCGCCCACGTCAGGAATTCGTTGCAGTTCGTCTACCGTCGCCGCCATCAATGCGTCGAGATCGGGAAAGTGTTCGGCCAGCGCTCGCGCCGCGCTCACACCCACATGCAGGATGCCAAGGCCGAAAAGTAGACGCCAAAGCGGTTGCTGTTTGCTTCCTTCGATCGCGCCGAGCAAATTCGCGGCGCTCTTTTCGCCCATCCGCTCCAAAGCGACCAGCTGCTCGTTCGTTAGGCTGTAAATGTCGCTCGCGTCCGCAATCAAATCATGCCTAACGAGCTGCTCGACCATTGCCTCTCCCAGCCCTTCGATGTCCATCGCGCCACGCGAAGCGAAATGCTCGATCCGCCGTTTTCGCTGCGCCGGGCATTGCACATTCACACAACGGACCGCCACCTGGCCTTCATCCTTTACCACCTTGCTGCCGCAAACCGGGCACTTCACCGGCATGCGAAACTTCGTCTCCGATCCATTGCGCAGATCTGTCCGCACACTCACCACTGCGGGAATGACTTCGCCCGCTTTTTCGATCACCACTGTATCGCCAATCCGAACGTCTTTGCGCGCGACCTCTTCCTCGTTATGCAACGTCGCGCGCGAAACGGTACTGCCGCTCACGAAGACCGGCTCGAGCGCTGCCACCGGCGTGAGCGTTCCGGTGCGACCGACCTGAATCAGAATGTCGTGCAACTTCGTCTCGACCCGCTCCGCTTCGTACTTGAAGGCCATCGCCCAACGCGGGGCCTTGGCTGTCATGCCTAACGACTCACGCTGTCTAAAGTCGTCCACTTTCACGACTGCTCCGTCCGTTTCGTAAACGAAATCGTGGCGGACCTTCTCCAGTTCGTGAATCGCGCTTAGGATTTCCTCGAGCGAATCCGCCATCCACCAGCGATCGCTCATTGGCAGGCCCAGCCTTTTCAGTAACGAGAAGAGCTGCGAATGATGCGTCAATTCGACCCCTTCGACCGCGCCGGCGCCGTAAAGGACGATCCCTAACGGCCGCTGCGCGGTGATCGCCGGATCAAGCTGCTTCAGCGAGCCGGCGGCCGAGTTGCGTGGATTGGCGAAGACTGCCAGCCCTGCCTCACTTCTCTCAGCGTTCAGTTTCGCAAAGCCTTCCTTCGTCATGAAAACTTCCCCGCGAACCTCGAAGACTTTGGGCGGATCTCCCTTCAACTGTTTCGGCAACGAGCGAATCGTACGGATATTTTGCGTGATATCGTCGCCCGTTGTTCCGTCGCCGCGAGTAGCCGCATATCGCAGTCGCCCATTTTCATAAAGTAACGAAACCGCCACTCCATCGACCTTCGGTTCCACCACCACCGGGATCTTCTCGTTAGGCAAAAGCTTTTCCATTCGGCGATAGAAAGCCCCGACCTCTTCTTCCGAGTACGTGTTATCGAGACTGAGCATTGGCACGCGGTGCCTGATCGGCGAGAAAGCTTTGAGCGGTGCGCCGCCGACCCGCAGCGTCGGCGAATCTGGCCTAACAAACTGCGGAAACTGTGTTTCGAGATCGATCAGCTCGCGATAAAGCCGGTCGTATTCCCTGTCCGAAATTGTCGGCGCCGCCTCTTCGTAATAACGCCGATTATGCTCCGCGATCTCTGCTCTTAGCGCCGCAATCTGTTCCTCAGCCGCAACCTCCGCCTGCGTCATGAGGAACTATATGTGCCAATGCGTGATGGCCAATTCGGAGGCCGCTACGTCGATAAGCGAACCGCGCGGTACTCTCGGCGGCAATACTTGCATCAGTCGATCGCAGAAAAGAGATCTTATGACCCCGACTCAAGAACAGAAGGTCTGCGCAAGTCGAATTACACCGGCGTTGCAATCTCGATCGACGGACTGTTAAGCACCCAGACAGCACTTGGAAAGCATTCCTTTGCCTTATCCAGCCCGCCCCACTTGGCAAAGAGCGCCGCTCCATATTGATCGATTTGAGCTTGGCTCAGCGGCCACCCTTTCGCCGAACCAGGGAAGGCTATGTAGATGATGCCATGAGCAATCCCCCCAAACTTAGGGTTGGACGGGATCCCCAAGGCATTGGCCAGCGCAATTGAAGCCTCTCCAATTTTGCCAGCTGGGCCGACATCGGCATAGACCGCATAGTCGTAATCGTTTTTGTCGGGCCGAATGACCACACCGAAATCTCCCAGCTTTGATCCAAGATTGAGTTTTCCCGGGAGAACGAAAAAGTTGACCGACTCCGAATTTACGTAACGACGCGGATCGAATCTCTGGACGTTGCTATCCTCAAGCGACGTCGTGGAGATATAATAGCCAGGCGCTGGGTCAGAATCCTTCTGCACGACAGGATTGCCGCCAGGCTTGCCATTATCTGTTACCAGCGCCCACCAATTACCCGGCTTGCCGGCGTTTGCCAAATAGTCCAGTCCCAGCTTGTTGTCGCGATTGTAGGCATGATAACCGCCGTCGGCGTCGATCATCATTCCCGATTCATAAAAGAACGCGGAGTCGTCATCCGCGAGCGTATTAATGTCGGAGTATCCGACCCGTTTTAGGAACTTTAACTTAGTCATAATCTTCCCTCCTATTTGCTGCTTTGTTTGGGATATCACCTGCCTTATTACGGCGATAGCAGTCCTGGCATAGATCCGGGCGCATTAACTTGGTCATCTTTGAGTTTGTGCTTTGTGTGATCCCGGGACGTCCAGCTCAATGAAGCAACGACGTCGAACGAGCCAACGAAAACGTTGAGCGCACTGCCAGCACGAAGTCTTCATGAGGCAACTTCGCGCTTCGTTGCAGCGGTCTTCTCCTCCGTGATGCTTTGTGCCACGGCAGAGCGCAGGCTCGTCAGGTTCTTCAAGGTGTTATACCAAAATGGGGCGCCAAGGCTAAGTAGCGCAGCGGAGAACAACATGCCAAGGAAATGCGGCCACAGATCATGGAACCAGCCGCCGCCCCATCTCCAGTTAGGGGCGTTTACGAAAAGGTTGAATCCTGTCTGATCGAGATCCGGTTTAACCTCCTTATATGCTCGCGCATTTACCTCCAGGTTGTGCAGTGCCGCTGTATCTATCGCCTTGTCGAGATCAGCTAAAAGGCCTGGCACATTCTGTATCTGGGAGTTAGTCAGAGCCTTTTCCACCCTCTCGCGAAGCTGGCTGCGTGAAAGATTTGGCGTAACCTCTATCGAGGCGGTAGCCTGACGGACGTTGTCGTCTTTGAGATCCTTACGCCAATCATCGAGAGCTTGCTGAAGCACACTCTGGCTACTCCCTGCAATCTTCTCGGCTTGAGCTGTGACGGCACTCGTCTGCGCAACGAGTTTTTCCCGCACGATGCGGTTAGTCGAGACCAGCTTGAAGATCTCAACCGTATCGAGCTGAAGACCAAAGGCAGCGAGAAAGGCAAAGATAATGGTCAGTATGCGTGTGTGCATGGTGAACCACTGCTGCGCGCGCTCCTGACAGCTACAACTCCAGGTGGTGAACTTCTCCCGCGCCGCGTCGACGGCTTGTGCGGCGCCCACTGCCTGCAAGCCAAGGCCCTGTCCTGCGGCACTCAGCCGCTTGACGATGGTGTCAAGATCGACCTTCACCTTTGCTCGCTGAGTATCGGGCAATAGCTTCAGAGTCTCGTCGGTAATCTCCTGCGTCGTTTTTTCGACGAGGCCAATGCCAGCCGCCGCAGTGTCGATGGTCGCCTCATTTATTCCAAGAGCGACGAGAACGTTGCGCGCGGTCTCCTGGAGAGCTTCCTTATCGGTCGCGGGCTCCTTTCCAATCGCGATCCGATGGACAGCGTCGAACACCTCTGACGGGCGGATGGCCGACGAGTGACGCCAAAACTGGAATACTCCCCACGCAGGCAAAAAACTGTCGGACAGAAACCGTCCCTTGAGAATATAATTTGCGAGGTTCTTGGCATTCTGATCGCTTTTCGGGTCGGCGCTCTCCGGCACAATAACTGCAAAGGTCCTTTTAAGTCCCTGTGCGAGATTCAAACCATGCAAGTTTAGCATCGCTGCTGCCGCCTGGACCGCAATCGTAATCAGCAAGCTGACCATGAGCATGATCAGAACAAAGGCAATAAGAGTATCGAGACTATCTAGCATGATTGGATAGGTCAGAAGACATATCTTTGGGTTTGATTAGAACTTCACCGCGGTCAAAGCGGCATCCAGAACAATCTGAAGGACGCCGTTAGTGAAGGTATCAATAGCCGCGCTCGCAAGGCCCGCCTGCTTCAGGGCGTGCATTTCGGCGAGATCTTTCTTTCCGAGGATAAGATCCTCGAAATCGTCGCGGTCGATCTTGTTTTCGGCATAGAGGAGACCCGCACGGGTTACCCCATCCTTAGAGCGCTGCAGAAAGTCATTCGTATCACTCTCGGCTTGGCTGACATATTTCTTAAACAGGGTCGCCGCGAGGTCTTTACTCTTACTCAGCGATGTGGAGGTAAATGCGTCGGTATCAAAGCCAGGCATAACAGATGAAGTCTAGTGGTTTTTCGGTTTGCCGATTTCCAAGCCTGTGATCTGGTCAAAGGCCTCGGCGATGTCCTTTTTCTTTTCAGTGATGTAATCCGTCTTAAGAGATCCTTTTTCACGCCAGCGACGAATGAATCCTCCAAAAAGATTCTTGTTGGGATCTCGCAGAATCTCCCATTGTTGAACGGTGACGGCATTTTGCAGCCGGCCCCGGTCGTATTCGTAGGCCTTGTCAATTGTTAGGCTAACGGCTTCGATTTCTGTTAAATGAGAATTATAAGAGCCGGTCGCCTTATCCATAAGGGCGAGCGCCTCGGCTTTGGCGCCAGTTGCCTTGTCATATGCCACTTGATCGAATGTCGCGATGGTGCTGCAAGCGACTAGGCCGCAAATCGCGAAAGCCGCCGAGATGGACCTGAAGCTACAGAGAGGTCTTAGCATAGGATTGGGCTGAGTTTTAAGTGACCAAGACAAGGTTGCTACGAGTGCTTTCTCGAAGCTCACGAGAGGGGGGCGGATACGATATCATGTCACAGGAGCTGCAAATAGCGCGTTAAGCGCCTGCTGGTGAGTCTCCACCAAATTGGCGTAGCCACTCATGTTGTGGTCGGCCACATCGGGGGCGACATGTCCGGCGATCTCAAAGAAGTCCTTGAAGCTCTGGAAGGTACGGGAGAGGAAATTACTCCACTCGATACTTTGGAGGTTCGGCTGGCCGTTAGTGTCAAAGTGGATCATCTGCCCGAGATCAGCGTAGTCGAAACCGCGAAACGGGACGCGCGGGACCAAGTCCTTGTTGTTCACGAAACGAAAGGTTTTCTTTTGCAGCGAGTGATCGTAGTTCCCGCAAAATTGGTAGAGGCCGACGCGGGGCTGGCCAAAGGTGTAGATGCCGTTGACCGGCCGCAGGGGCGCTTTCGACCACATGGAGAAAGCTGCTCCGGCCATAACGGCGAGCGCGCCACCGAGGCTGTGACCGGTGATCCAGAAAGTCGGCTGCGGCTCACCCGGTGCGAGCTCCGGCGGCGGGACGAGATTGGTTAAGGCGGCGCTGATTTTCTCCCATGCATCGCGCAAGGCGTGACCGAAGCCGGCGTGGATTGCACCGACGTCGGGGCCGCTTTCAAAAATCCAAGGAAAGCTAACCGGCGTTGCATGAAGGTCGGTCATCCAGTTGTTGAGGTCTTTCGTCCCCCGAAAGGCCAGCGCGAGAAAACCGGGACCGCTGGCAGCGATAGCGTAAACGTCCTCGAATTGCTGAGTTAGGTCGATCCAGATAAAGCCGGGCAAGCCCAGTCCATTTACCGTTGCCCGGGCCTCGACCTGATCCTGGTAGGCGGCAATACAAAGACGCGCCAAAAGCAGCGCATTCTGGGCGCTAAAGGATACGGTTTGAGCATTAAAATCTGGCATAGGACGACCGGTTATCTCTGTAGGGCAACTATCTTGAATCCGAGGGGATGCTGTGGACAAAGGCAAGCGCGCGGACATTCGAGGGACTCCCGGGCTTGTGGCGTTCTCCTGCGTTGAGACGGCTCTTGAGCCATTGATCCTTTGAGATGCGTCGACGTTCGCGACGGCTGCCGACATGCGGTCGGGCGCTGTAGGCGACGGGCAGATTTTGGGCGGTCTTTTGTTGCCATCCGCCACCGGCGGTCACGTCGAAGATTCCGATATAGCCACCTTTCAAGAGATGCAGCGGTCGCTTGATCTTCTTGCGAAAATCGTACTGCGTCCCCTTCTTGTAGGTCGCATCGAACCAGGACGGAAAGACAAAGTCAGAGACCAGAACGCCGTCGATTTTATAGCCATACTCGTCGGCTTCACAGGCATCGGCAGTCTCGTAGGCGTAGAGAACGCCGGTTGAGTCAGACTTTTGGACAAAGACCGTCAGGTTGATCTCGGGGTCTCCGAGCATCTCGAGCAATTCGTGGCTGGCCGTAACGGTCCAGTTGTAGCCGTATTGCATATCGGAGCCCGCAAACACCTTTCCGATGGGCAAACCTTCGCTGGTCACGTCGTGGTAGCCGAGGGCGCCGGCTTCATCCGAGTTGTCGAGGATGACGAGCCACCAGGTCGTCTTGGACGCTTTATGACCTTTGGCAATGAAGGTGAGATCGGCATCGACTCCCCAGGCGGGAGCGAAATCGCGGCTGACCTGCTTTTGTAAAGCCGGCACGGCCGCTTGGACTTCGTCGTCACTCAGGACTGTGCTCGAGTTGATGACGCTGATCTTGATGTTCGCCATGGACGGTGTGGAATCGGCGGGATTTGGAACGGGTCGATGCCCAAGCTCTATGAGAGCAGGTCGGGAGGCGGTTGCCCATCGGGGCAGTCCACTGAAAGCTGCACCAATCCAGCCCGGCGAAATGACCCGACAAAAATGTCGGGGAATCGTTAGAAACTCCTGGCAAGGAAACGATCTCTCCCGGTGCGAGATTTTCCTTTGCAACACGCTGGGCGACTGATAAAAAGCCAGCCAGTCTCTGAAACGAAGGAAACGTGTGAGTTCCCCTAAACGATTATCGGTCTTGATCGCGCATCACGCGCCGCTGATGCGGTTTGCCCTAACGAAACTGGTGCAATCGTCACCGCGTTTTCGAGTCGCGGCTGAGTCTGGTGAGGCCCCGGTCGTACGCCGGCTTTTCAGCGAGCTGGCGCCGGATTTGGTGATCCTGAGTCTCACTCTGCGGCATGACGATGGCTTTTCGTTGTTGAAGGATTTTCGTAAGATGAATCCCGCGGCGCGGGCGCTGGTCGTGACGGCGCGCCAGGATTCGCTTTCCATCCAGCGTGCGTTCAAAGCCGGAGCACGCGGCTATGTCGTGATGGAAGATGAAACAACCGAAGTGCTATCGGCCTTACAACGAGTGGCGGCTGGCGAGCTGTACGCGAGCGACAGTGTAGCACGCGGGCTTTTGAAGATGCTCGCGGCCGGCTCGGTCGAGACGCGCCGGAACGAATGCGATGGCCTGAGCGACCGCGAGCTACAGGTCTTTCGCCTAATTGGAAGTGGACTGGGCACTTCACGGGTGGCAAGTGAGCTGCAAGTGAGCGTAAAGACCATCGAAACTCATCGGCAACGGATCAAACAGAAACTTGGCCTAACGAATGGCGCCGAATTAACCCGACGGGCGGTGGATTGGTTGCTGAGCGCCGCGCGGGAGAGGAGCATCTCGACCGCAAACGGCATGAAGTTACGCCGGCACTAAATGAGATTCCCCGCAAGGGGTGGCTCCTTCGCAGCGGCCTTCTTTGTCTAAACATTGCCTTTGGCCGCGTCTCTGAGGAGAAGATTACGTCGCCGGTGGATCGGCTAATTCCCTGGCTCCTTCGGGAAGACGCTTCCAAGACCTGCTGCGCGAGTTACTCAATTCCACGCCCGGACTAAGCTGCGATTTTCCACACACCGCCGAGGGCATATCCAGCGTTCGGTTTATCGGGATCTTCGGATTGTCGACCAGGAGTCGAAGCGCGTTTTCTACCTCGATCCAAAACTTTACGCGGTCGGCAGTCGGGAGAGCAGTTTCAGCACGTTTTATTTCGAGCCGAAGAAATTAACCAACAAGGTACTCGATGATGCGATTCATCTCGTGGCGGGGCTTTGAAGACGAGCTGCGGCAGGACGGGAAATGGAAATTCACGCGCTGGGAGTTGATCGATCTCGCGCATCTTCGAGTAAAGCTAAAAGCCGAGTTCCTAGGAAGTAACCGCGATCCATATCGGCCCGAGACGATTGTCGCCACCAGCCTAACGAAACGGATCAGGTCGAGCCGGCAATTCGTGAGTTGGCTTTGTCTGACCGGCCACGGGTGTCGCGAGGGTTACTTGCAATAGAGAATCTCAGCGGAATGACCTGGGTCTTGGTAGATACGGGTCTGCCAACTGAGTGTGACGCGATAAGCGCACGGCGCATCCGCGGAGACGTCCACCGCGAAGCCTCCGTTGTTGCCGGGGAGATGCGGACCGCCCGCGCCTCCGTGGAAAAGGTAATTTGCCGGTGGAGGCGGCGGGACAAAGGCACCGGTGGGGAGCGCAGGCGGCGGGTGGACCTGGACATTGTTATTCGAGATTGAAAGCCCGAAGGACCTCAGGTGCGGGTGATCGATGGTGTAAAGAATATGCACGGTTCCGCCCGCGACCGGGTTGCACGCGTTAGTACGGAGTTCTTCGAGGTCGAGTTGTTCAATAACCGGAGTGTTATCAATGACGATGGAACTAAGCGAATCGCTCCAGATCGCTGCGTGCGTGACGCTATCGCGCACTTCAAATTGCAGCTGATAGCGCCGGATTGGTTCCTGCTCCGCAGGGGTGAGGCTGCGGCCCGCATCCGCTTTCGGCAAGCCGCTCGGAAGCCGCACTGGGTGGGCCGCAGTGATCGTCGGTGAGTTTAGAATCATCAGGTCGAACGTGCGAAGGAAATTGGCGCTCGTAATCGCGACGACGGCGGTGGTGCCATCGCGCATGTCTACCGTGACGGGTTTCCCATCGAGCTTGATCCAGCCCGCACCGTCGACATCGGAAAATAAATCTGCGGAGTTAATGTACACAGGGGCGGAATCGCCTAATGCGAAAGCGTTCGTGTAAAAAACATAGCCGACGAGTGTGTCGAAAATTTGGGTGACCGCCGAGAGCGATGCTGGCGGCGTAGATGGGATGATGGCGGGGTCGCCTTCCGGACTTCCCGGTGTGGTCCACTCACCGATGAGGAAGCGGTATTTGAGCGCATTCGCCGGCACGGCAATATTGCGCAACGGGCAATTGCCTCGCAGCGGGATTCCGCCGCTGAAGACATAAGAGTTGGCCGCGCCGCCGGCATAACCTTCGATGGAGAAGCTCGACATTGGACTTGGCGCCGCCGGATGGATGGGGAAATCCCAAACACTTTGCCAGTGGGGTATTTTGTCGACATCTGGCGGCTGCACTTCGTCCGTACAAAGCTCGACGCAGAAACAATGCCCAACGTTTTGCCGGGCGGGAGTACGTCCGACCGCGGAAGCTTCCGCAAGAATCGTCTGACCGCCTAGCTCGGCTTTGAAATAGAGGTCCGGGCCGCCGACCCACTCAATATTAATGAAAGGCGAGAAGATGGTTTTTTGAAAATCGCTCGTCGAATAATCGATACGGAAGTGACCAGAGGCGTCGGTCACACCGGCGCCGAGATCATCGTCTTGGAGCCAATCCACATCGAATGCTTTGACCGTAGCTCCAGGGATCGGGACCTGATCCTTGCAGGTCGTTAGGCGACCGCAGATCGTCCAAGCATCAAAGCGCGCCCGCACGGCGCACCAGAAACGATTCGGGATACAATACTCCCAAGCGGCCAGAGCGCCTGCTTCGGTCTGTTTCCACATGGGTTGCAGGGTGGTGATGCTAAATTGCAGTGGCGTTGGCGGCTTCGGGGTCGGTTCGCGACCCGGGACCGTGCCGCAGTAAACGTCCAACTCGAAAGCCTCACCTTCGTACTGCTGCTTCTCCCCAAACTCGAAGACAAACTGACCCGCATCATCCGTGTCGACCTCTGCGATCAAGGACGAAGCCTTCGCCCGCACCTCTTCGTCGGTTAAGATAGCGAAGGTGTCTTTGGGCGCCGCGACTGCGAGAGCGGTGACGTTTTGCTCGGCTCGAGTCCGATAGAGTCGTACCTTTACCTTGGAGAGCGGCTCGGGACATTCCGCGCAAATAAACCCGCACAATCTTCCTCTGAATATGTAACTCATCGTGGTCCTGCTTTCTATTTGGTTCTTTGATTCCTATTCATGGAGCCTCCTGGCGGAAGTTCTTATCATGCCACTCTCGGGTTGTGCCGCGGAACCCTTTCCAGCCCGTTGACCCGTTAACCACCGACCCTTGCCGAATCGGCGCGCAGCCTGCATGACAAACAGGTAAGGCGATGCTGCCTTTTTGCCTATCGGGTGAGCCGCCTGAATCAGCGACGGCATTTTAGTCTGTGCGGTAGCAGATAATGTCTAAGGGATTTCCCCGACGCTAGAACGAGGCGAGGCGCTGTGCTCGCTGGGGTGCTTTCGATAGGATGCAGGTCAAATATCAATCTGAGACGCTCATGGTCCCCCTTAAAAAATTGTCGGTCTTGATCGTGCGTCGTGTACCACTGACGCGTTTTGGCCTAACGACGCGGGCTGAAGCGAGTGGCGCTTCAAGGTCATCGGCGAGACTGGAGAGAGGCACCGGGTGGTCGATGATGCGATTGATCTCGTGGCGGGCTTTGAACACGAGCCGCGGCGGGAGGGGAAATGGAAATTCACGCGCTGGGTGTCGATCGATCTCGCGCATTTTCGAGTAAAGCTGAAAGCCGAGTTTCAGGGAAGTAACAGAGGCAATCGTGGCCCAGAGCGGTGGCGACATTCCGTAACGCGAGGCAAACTCGCCGCCCCTTCTGGAGTGACCCCCATCTCTTCCCACGAGCCCAAACACGCACTTCAGCCGCGACCCTTCGGCAATCGCAATCCCTGTTCTCTCACCCTAAGGGCTCTTGCCGAGGGTAGCGCGCGACGCCATGGTATCCGTGTGATCGCTCAGGCGCGGGAAGCCTTTCAGTTCGATAGTATTGTTGACGTACTGCGAGATATCGCTGCCGGCAAAATCGTAATCGTAACCGACGACGCCGATCGAGAGAATGAAGGCGATCTCATCATGGCGGCGGAAAAGGCTACTCCACAGACGATCAATTTCATGACGATGCATGGCCGCGGGCTTATTTGCGTGCCGATCTCCGCCGAGCGCGCCGACCAGCTCGGACTTCAGCGCATGGTCGCGCAGAACCGCGAAATGTATCGGACCGATTTCACGGTTTCCGTCGATGCCGCAAAGGGTGTCACGACTGGAATCAGCGCTCATGATCGCGCCGCCACCATTCGCACAATCGCGCGCCCGAAATCCGGACCTAACGACCTCGTGCAACCGGGTCATATCTTTCCCCTCCGCGCCAAGGAAGGTGGCGTGTTACGTCGCGCCGGTCACACCGAGGCCGCAGTCGACCTCGCGCGTCTTGCCGGCCTGCAGCCCGCCGGCGTTCTTTGTGAGATCCTGCATGACGACGGCACGATGGCGCGCCTGCCGGAGCTGATGCAATTTCGGCAAAAGCACAAGCTGCGCATCTGCACCATTCAAAGCCTGATTGCTTATCGCCGTCTGCGGGAGAAACTCATTGTGCGTGAGCAAGTCGTAAAACTGCCGACCGACTATGGCGATTTCGTTCTTCATATGTATCGCTCGACGATCGACAACGCCCATCACCTCGCCCTGGTGAAAGGAAGAATCTCGAAGAACAAGGTAACGCTCGTGCGGGTGCATAGTGAATGTCTGACGGGAGACGTCTTCGGCTCACGCCGTTGTGATTGCGGCAATCAACTGCACGCGGCGCTCCAGCAGATTAGCGAAGCGGGCGGAGTGCTGGTTTACATGCGACAGGAAGGCCGTGGCATCGGCCTCGCGGCCAAGATTCATGCCTATAAGTTACAAGAGGAAGGGCTCGACACGGTGGAGGCTAATGCCAGGCTGGGTTTCGCGAGCGATCTGCGCGACTACGGCATCGGTGCCCAAATCTTATATGATCTCGGCGTGCGTAAGTTTCGTTTCCTAACCAATAACCCGAAGAAGGTCGTGGGTCTCGAGGGCTATGGCATTCAGATGGTCGAGCAGGTGCCAATCCGCAGCGAACCAAATCCGCATAACGCCCGCTACCTTGAGACCAAACGAGTCAAGATGGGTCACCTTCTCTAATCGCTGTCCGCGGATATGTCACAGTTACCTTCTCCTCGTCCAAAAGGTATCAGTCTTCGGCGTACCTTTGTGCTCGTCGGCAGCCAGTATAACGCGAAATATGTCCAGGGCCTGATAACTCATTGCACCGCAGAGTTACGGGCGCTCTCAGCCGGCGCCAGGGTTAGTCTGCGTCGTGTTCCGGGCGCCTTCGAAATTCCGCTCGTCGTGCACGAGATCGCACAAAAGAGAACCGCCGACGCCATCATTGCTCTTGGCGTCATCCTTGAAGGTGAAACGGCGCACGCTCAATTCCTGGGCGAGGCGATAACTCACTCCCTGCAACAGATCGCACTCCAACACGGCGTACCTGTCATTCATGCCGTGCTAAGTCTTAAGAATGAATCTCAGGCGCGAAAGCGCTGTCTCGGATATAAAATCAATCGCGGCACGGAAGCGGCCCGCGCCGCTGTCGAGATGACGAATATCATGGCCAGGATTCGCAGATAGGTATGGGCAGACGTCATTCTGCGCGCCGCGCCGCGTTACAATATCATTTTTGGCACGACCTCCACGGCGGCGACGGTCCGGAGACAATCCAGGACTTTTGGGAAATGTGTCCGGCGAAGGCGAACGTGCAGCAGTTCGCCCAACCGCTCATCGAAGGTATGCTGACCCATTTACCAGAGATCGATGAGCGCATTCGGCGTTATTGTGAAAATTACGAATTTCGTCGCATTTCCGCGGTTGACCGCAATGTTCTGCGCCTTGGAATCTATGAGATGTTTTACCGCGATGACATTCCGCCGGTCGTTTCGATTAATGAGGCGATTGAGTTAGCAAGGGAATTCGGCGGTTCCGATTCCTGGCGATTTGTGAACGGAATTCTCGACCGGGTGAAGGACGATCTCTCCCGCCCCCTGCGCGAGCCAGCGTCGAAGCCGACTTCGGCCTAGGGTGCGGCATGACTGCTGAGCGCGCTTTTACCTAACGACGGCCAGGTAACTCGCCCGAGATAGATGCTTCCGCGCTCCAGGACGCGATAGCTGACATAAGAAGCAAGAAAAAGCAGAGAAAACATAATTGGCATCACGGCGATGGAATGCCATGGCTCCGGCCAGCCACGGGCCAGCGGAATCTTTTGCAGTAACTCGCCGACAAAAGGGTAATGCAGCAGGTAAAATGAGTAACTGCAAAGGCCCAGTGGCACAAGCAGCCGCTCGATGACCCTCTCTCGCGACTCAGACCAGAGATAGGACTCGACCTGCAAGGCGATGGCAAAGGACGAAAGAGAAAAGGTCAAAGCCTCCGTCGGCTTAAAGAGAAGGGAAACCGCGACAGCAACAAACGCGGTGATTCGGAGAAAGACCGAGCGCGGGAAGATTCGCCGGCCGGAAAGGAATCCTTCTGCCAAAACAGCTCCGAGCGTCCAGTCAAACCACAACATGGTAGGAAACGTCCAGACATTGCCAGCCAAATCTTCCTTCCAATCGGTAAAGAACCTTGCTGCCACCAGGCGCGATAGCAGGCTAAGCCCAAGAGTGAGATAAAGAGCGCCGGAAATGGTCCAGCGGGTCCGGATTCGCCAAAGCAAGGGATACAGGAGATAGAGTTGCGCCTCGACCGCCAGGCTCCAGAAAGCAGCGCTAATGGCGAAAATTGTGGTGGAATTAAAGTTGTAGATCAGGAGAAGGTGAGAAAGCAGCTGAGTGCGTCCTTCATCGGTCGCGAGACTTAATCCGCTGCGCCAGAAAAAGAAGGCCAGCCAGGCAAAGTAAGGAGGACAAATTCTCCAGAAGCGTCGCCAGAAGAACTTTCCCGCACGCAGGTTTCCGGCCTGCAAGGTGGAGGCGTGAATGCAAAAGCCGCTAATGACGAAGAATAAAGATACTCCCATCCAGCCATAACTCAGTGGATAAAAGCACCAAAAGGCGACATTTGGAGCGGAACCGAAGTCACGAACAAGCCCATTCCACCGCAGGTGATCCGTGCCAAAAGAGGCGCCGTACCAGTGAAGCAGGAATACGCTTAGGATTGCAATCCCACGCAATACGTCGATTCGACGAAGGCGAATCGTGCCCTTAGTCATTAGTCTGACCAGACGTACGCGACACTCGTAATTTCATTCGAACTAACACCGAATCTCCGATAACCGGCGCAGTAAAGGCTGGTAGATGAAGCTGCGGGTCGATGCCAGTAACTTCGAGTTTCAGCGGGTCCGATGAAATCCTTCTACAATCACCCAAGAGACTAACGGTTTCGAGCTCCCTCGCCGTTGCTGCCTCGAATAGTAAATTGCCAGTCGTTGTTGCAACGCCGATAGCTGCGATCTCGATGGTTGTCAGGGGAGAGAGAAAATCGATCCTGAGGTGACTGATCGGCCCAGTGATGGGCAATGTGATGGACACGTCGCGCCACGTCTCATGGCTGATGCGGGCGTGACTTGAATTTTCCTCCGAAAAGCCGCCGCCTTGTGACCAGAATACCTGAATGATTGTCTCCCCCGCCATCGGCGCGGATCGAATGCTTCCGTCTCGCCAATGTCGCTCCATCCGTGCTTGTAACTCGGTATTACGCTCGCGGTAATACTCGAGTAATTTGGTTCTTTGATCGCCAGGGCCACTCAGCAGGATTTCCAAAAGTGGAGGCAGCGGTTGGCCAGGCGGCTTTTCCCATACTCCCAGACCAGGCGATTGAGGGAAGGTCCAGGAGCGAGCGGCACGAGTCAGTTCCGCCCACACCTTCCACACCCCAAAGTCACGGCCACGCATGGTCGCGTCGTGCATGAGCACAATTCCGCCGGGCCGCAACTTAGGTAACCAGGACTCCACGTCATGGCGCACCGCGTCCTCAGTGTGATGTCCATCAATGTGGAGAAGATCGATACCTTCGAGAGCAAACTTATCCAGGGCGGCGTCAAAGGTGGACCGAAGCAGGGTCGAAGAGTCGGCATAGTGTGACCGGTTGTGAGCTTCAACCGTCAGAAACGTGTACTTTCCTCGTAACTGCCGCTCTGCGAATCACCGCGCCAATGATCTACCGCGAAACACCGGGTGCCGGTGTGATTCTCATCGACTGATTGACAGAAGGCGAAGTAGCTCTCGCCGCGATCCGTTCCAAGCTCGACGAAAACGGCCGGCTTTAGCTGCGCGATTAAGTCGTAGGCGAAATAGAGATTTTCCGTCCAGGCCCCTAACCCATATTGTCTCGGTACGAAACTGGCGCGATGGCAGGTTAAGAGCATCGGCAAACGCGGACATATCTGTCCGTTAACCCTAGCTGGCCGCATTTGGCAAGTGCTGCGATTTTATTGGGCAGTTAGCGCAGGCCGGATCTCCCTCTGGGCGAAGCATGTTGCGCCGCAATTGTTGGAACGCTTCGCCGTGAAAAATCTCGGCCAAGGTCTTTCCCTCATTCAAGTAACCCAGCGTTTTCTCATGCCACGGACATGGCAGCACCTCGTTCTGGTCACGCACCATGATTTCGGAGAATGGCCGGTTGCAGAATGTTGTGGAAAATTCCTCCGCGACTGATCCTTCCCACGCCAGCCAGGATCTGTTCCCGACCGGTAAGTTTACGTGTCCCGTCTCATCATTCGGAGTGGTCCGAACCCGCTCAAAGTCATTCCAATCAACCGATGGTTCGTCTCTCGACGGCATCCAGTCATGCGTGGCGACAAAGGGAGGTGGAAGATAAACGGGCACGTTGAGCCGTCGTGACTCTGCCAGGATTTGCGCACGATAGAAGTTATACCTTTCGGGATGATCCGATAAGATCTCGCCAGGAGGGAAGTTATTCCCGATTGGTACCATATGTCGGAAGTCGATCGACTCCGCGCCCAGATCACGAGCCATGGTGACGAAGGCTGGCGCCTCGTGAATATTTCGATTCATCATGACATAGTTAAAGACGAAGGCGGGCCAGTTTACTCCAGAAGCATCACGGAGATGGCGCATCGCCATGATATTTCCGACCAGCTGCTCGTAGCGACAACCTACGCGAATCGATTCGAGCAACGGCTTGCTTACCGCGTCGATCGAGAAAAGAAGCCGTGCCACCCCCGTCTCCATGATTAGACGACGGATCTGGGCATTCATCAGCATGGCGTTAGTGCAGAACTCGACCTGAACGTGCGGATGCTCACGCGCGAGATAGGTAAGGATGGCGGGGAGGTGTTTCGAAAGCAGGGGCTCGTCACCGCAGGAAAGGACGACGTGGCGCACAGACGGGCCGATCTCAACAAGAGACCTTCGAACTCCGGGGCCGTTAACTGATGGGTGGGCCGTTTGAAGATCGCTTCGTCACTAAAATGACACATCACGCATCGGAGATTGCATTTGTTTATGATATCGAGGCGCAGAGTCAGGCCCGGAAGCTTGCCTAACGAACGTAGGAATCGGTCTTCCAGTGCGGCGGCGCTTTCGAGCTCGCCGATCACCTGATCGCTTTGAGCGAGCAAAGTCCTGTCACTCAAATCGACAGTCTGAACATCATGCGTGGCCAGGTTCAGCGGCACACGATGCATGCTGCCCTCGATTCTCACCAGCAGGTCGGTGTGATCGGGTAGGGATTTGGAAGCGGTCGTAAGGCGGAATCCGGAATACGTCGCCTGAGAATAAGAAGGATACACCTGACCCACATCCGATCGGAGAAAGCCATGCGGGATCTGCTCATAGCCTATATCGTTGTGGCCGAAATATAATCCCCGGACCTCAGAGCTGGCGAAACACCACCCTTCGAGACGGGTCACCCGGCCCGTGCAAGGCTCCCGGCGAGCGAGGTCGCAGCAGAAAAGTAACTCGCTCATCAATAGTCCCGCCTAAGTCCGGACATGGACTCCTTTTTCACGAAAATCACTCCTTGGTCTTTGAATGTCTGCCCTCCCTGGAAATCATCGAGCTCGACTCTAACGACTCTTTTGACAAGCGACCGGAGAAGGAGTAGCTCGGAGGATTGAATGCTTTTTCATTGATGAGTGGCTGGGAAAGTTAGTCTCCTTCGAGCCCGGCAACTCAAAAGGATACGAAATGATCGGCATGGCGCAACGCTAACCTGCAGGAAAGGTTTCACCTCATGGAAAGTTCTGCGCCGGTACGTCTTCTGTTTTTCTTTCATGAAACGACCTGGAGCGGCGCGCCCATACAGCTTTATCACCTCGTCACCGAACTTCACGCACGTGGATACGAAATAGCGGCTGCCATTCCTCCGCTGGGAGCGCCGGAGTCTGGACCATTTCCACTTTGCTCCAAATGGGTAGAGAAGTTTTCCCAATTATTGATCTCTCCACCCCGCCAAAGCTGACTGAGATGACCAAGTTATGTCGTCATTTTGACGTTGTGATTGCGAATACCCTGGTCTATGTGGCCGGCCGTCCAGGCCTCTCACGAAGCAGACGTGCCGGTAATCTGGTTCATTCACGAGAGTCAGGTCGCGCACCAGTTGGTCGCTCAGAATCCGGCGATACAACCCGCTCTCGCGTTGGCAGACCGACTGGTCATGCCGACGATCGGACAGCACAACTTTACCGCGCGTTTACTCAACGCGCCATTGAGGTTGTGCCTTATGGAATTCCTGCGGCAACATGCTTGCCCGGTGAATCTCGACGGAAAAAGCGAATGATCTTTTGTTATGGCAGTTAGAGCGACGCAAGGACAGGACCTCTTCCTTGAGGCGATTGCACAAATTCCCGCAGAGATTCGACAGCGGGCTGTTTTTCGCGCGGCAGGGCGCGTCTTGGAAAACGATTTCTATGAGATGCTGATCCGGGGAGCTGAGAAGATTTCCCAAGTTGAATTTTCGGGCGCGCTCGAACACGAAGACGCCCTGCGAGCGATCGCGCGATCCGATGTGCTCGTCTGCGCGTCGCGCGATGAAACGATGCCGATTGCGATTCTGGAAGCGATGAGCCTGGGCAAGGCAATCATCAGCACGAATGTCGGAGGGATTCATGAATGGCTTCAGAACAATCTGAACGGGATTCTCGTGCCAACTGAAAGTAGCAGCGCGCTCGCGCAGGCCCTGACCCATTGCCTTGAACGCCCAAATCAGATAGCTACCTTAGGCAAAAAGGCCGCCGAGACCTTCGTCGAGTCTTTTTCCATTCGTCGGCTAGGCGACACCTTCACTTCTCTGATCGAAAGTTGGCGGCGCGATCGATGACTTACTCCGATTGGATTGGCAGATATGCCACCCTTACTGCGCGCGAACGAGAAATGCTTGCCCGAGAGGTTCGCATGTTTATACAGCAGCCTCTTATCTCCGTCCTCATTCCTATCTACAATCCCAACCTCCGATTTCTCGAAGCGGCAATAGAATCTGTTCGCCAGCAGTTATATCCGCGCTGGGAACTTTGTTTGGCGGACGATGATTCGAGTGGCGATCGTGTTAAGAAGGGTTCGTTGAGGACCTCAGCCAAAAGGAGCCGCGCTGTCGATATGTTCTTCGGGAGAAGAACGGCGGGATCGCTGCTTGCACAAACTCGGCTCTCGCCCTGGCCACAGGCGAATGGTGCGGACTCCTGGACCAGGACGACCTCCTGACGGAAAACGCTCTTGCCGAAGTCGCCAGCACGATTGTTCATCATCCCGAGGTGCAATTGATTTATTCAGATGAGGATTTCGTTGATGTCGCTGGTGAGCAAACCAATCCTTTCTTTAAGTCAGACTGGAATCCAGAAGGATTCCTGGCTCAGAATTATCTCAACCATCTGGGCGTCTATCGAACCTCTTTGCTGCGTGACATCGGTGGATTGTGAAGGCTTCTAGGGATCCCAGGACTACGACCTCGCGCTTCGTTGTGTGGCGCGGCTAGGAACGAAGCAGATCCGACATATCCCGAAGGTTCTCTCATCATTGGCGAATGACCGAAGGCAGCCTGGCCCAGGAACCCGACGCCAAGCCACACGCGCGCCATGCTGCACGGCGCGCCTTGAACGACTATTTGGCAGGGAGCGGGATTGCCGCGACAGCAGAAGCTTCCTCGGAAAATGACGAAGTCACATCGAGTCATCTATTCCCTGCCCGTAGTCAGACCTAAAGTAACCATTCTTTTCGGGGGCAAAGACGGGGGCGTCTTCTGGTAGGAAAGTGACTACCCTGAAATCGAGATCATTCCTGTAGAGCGAGGCGCCTCGGCGGACGCCAACCTGGCTGCGCAGGATGCAAGCGGTGAGATTCTTGTCTTCGTAAGTGACAAGGTTTGTCAGGCGGAAGAAGGCTGGTTAAGGGAGCTTGTCAGCCACGTCTTAAGGCCAGAAGTAGGAGTGGCGGGTGGACGTCTTTGTTCATCAACAGGATCCGT
>CAWAYD010000014.1:0-68793 GCA_963786175.1 uncultured Verrucomicrobiae bacterium
TTTCGGTCGCGGCTCCTGGTTTATGTCCCACTCATCGCCGCTCTCTATATGTTTATTTGGCCTACGGTTCGGCGGCTATTGTTCAGCTCGGAGCCGGGACCGCTGATCCCGACGTTTACGAACCACCTTACGACCGATAACTTTTGGGAGACTTTCCCTTCCGTCGGGGTCGCGATCCCTTTTCTTTTTATCTGCGGGTTTCTCATCGTCTATTTTTTGGGGCAAAAGGGTTTCTGCACTTACGCCTGCCCTTACGGCGGATTCTTTGGCCTGGCCGACAAGCTGTCGCCGTTGAGGATCCGGGTTACCGATGCCTGCAATCAATGTGGGCATTGCACCGCGACCTGCACCTCGAACGTCCTGGTCCATGCGGAAGTGAAAGCGCACAAGATGGTGGTCGATGCGGGTTGCATGAAATGCATGGATTGCGTCAGCGTCTGCCCGAACGACGCTCTTTATCTTGGTTTTGGAAAACCGGCCTTCGCGGCTTCCAAGTCGGCCAAGTCTGCCAGGCACTATTCGATTTCGTGGACCGAAGAAATTCTCGGGGCCGTGGTGTTTCTCGGCAGTCTCCTCGCGCTGCGAGATGTTTATGGGCTTGTTCCATTTCTGATGGCGCTGGGTTGCGCCGCGGTCACAACGTTTCTCGCTCTCAAGATCGGGCACTTGCTTGGGAAGAACGATGTCTTCTTTCATCGTTTCGCGCTCAAGTCCAGAGGTAGGATTCAAACTGCGGGATGGGCTTTTCTTATTTGCGCCGTGGGCTGGATCGGCCTGAACGCGCACAGCGGCTGGATTCGCTATCACGAATTTGCAGGCACTCGGGCGTTTCAGAATATCCGGATCCCGGATGAGCTGGCGCTCGCGCAAATCAGCCCAGCTCCTTGGCTTGGGCCAGTCGAAAACGAGGATGTGCTGGCGGGCAAAAGTCATCTTCAAACGGCTTTGAATTTCGGGTTATTCACCAATCCCGATCTCCTTGCCAAACTGGCCTGGTTTGAATACCTCTCAGGCGCCGCCGAGCGCTCAGTTCGGCTTCTCAGCCAGGCGGCCGAACACCAAAAGGCGCAGGCTCGAGCTTTAAGCCTCTACTATCGCGGGGCGATTTTGAATCGGCTCGGTCGTTACCAGGAAGCGAGCGAGAGTCTCAACCAGGCGCTGGCGGAGCGGGAAGATTTGATTCTCGCCCGCGAGCAAGAAGGCGAATCCCTCTGGCAGTTGGGCCGCAAAGAAGAGGCCATTGCAGTCTGGACCGGTGCGCTTGAGCGCAATCCGCGTCTTGCGCTCACCGGCAATTTTCTGGCAGGCGCGGAGCGATCGCTGGGCAAATTGGATGAAGCCGCGACCTACGAAAAACAGGCGGACGAAGCGACGCCTAACGACGCGCTCTACCATGAGATGGTTGCTTTGCGCCTGGAACACGTCGGTATGCGAGAACTTGCCGCGAAACACTTCCAGCGAGCGACCGAGCTCGGTAGCCCAGTGATTCGTTAGGCCGGTTCAATTGGTTGGCGACCTCGTCTGGGAGATCGATAGTAGCGGCTAGTAAACGCGCCCAATAGGGCCGTGGCCTTGTCGGGGAACGTCATCGGCAGCCATCAGCCCGACATCGACCGCGCCGAAGACCAAGCCGCAAATCAATCCGAGCATCACTTTTGGCATGAGGTGACGGAATGACAATTCCATCCGGTAGCTAAAGAGCAACGATGTCGCTGCAGTCACATTGACGGTCGCGGGTCCAGCCACAACCACGTTGGTCGGATTTACGGTAATGGCACTGTTTAGGATGTCTACTGGATACATCCGCGAGCGTTGCCGAGGCAAGCGCAGCGGTAATAACGAAGGTGAGGATCAGAAGTTTCATACCTCTGACTTACTCAAACCAGGGAACAAAGCTCAATCCGCGATTTCCATACTCAATCAGACCCAACACCTGGCGATTTTATATGACATATATTGTCTGATGTTATTGGAATGAGGCTGCGAAGAAGGGTCGGCCGCCGCTTTCGCTCTACCCGGTCCGGTTTTAGTTTCCCTTGATGGATTCCAAACGAATCATTAGTCCCAGGAGCGAGCGAGATTGGGTGCGCTATTTCGACCTTCGCTGGCGCGTCTTGCGTGCGCCGTGGCAGCAGCCGCGTGGCTCGGAAAAAGACGATCGCGAAAATGATAGTCAGCACCTCATGATCTGCGATGAACAAGACGCAGAGCCACTGGCGATCGGGCGTTTGCATTTCAACTCCCGCACCGAAGCTCAGGTCCGGTTCATGGCCGTCGCCCCCTCGGCACAAGGCCGTGGCTTTGGCGGCGCAATTTTGCAGGAACTCGAGCGTCTCGCGCGCGAAGGAGGTGCCAATTCCATCGTGCTCAACGCCCGCGAGGACGCCCAGCAGTTTTATGGCAAACACGGCTTCAGCGTTGTCGGCCCCGCGCCGACGATCTTCCACGCCGTGAAGCATGTCCGGATGCGTAAGGAGCTTTGACTACTGCCTAACGACAACCGGTCCTCCCTTTACGCAGGGTCGCGGACGGAACAAGTTGCTTCGTCAGGCAGCCGTCAGGTGCACTCGTTAGGCGGAATCTTACTTTGGTGCGCTTTGGCGCCGAGCAAGGCCAAAGGCGGCATGGGTTGCCTGGGCGGCGGATTCCAGCTCCTCTTCCCCGATCACCACAGCGATCTTGATCTCGGAAGTGGAAATGAGCTGAATGTTCACGCCCGCGTCGCCGAGACAGGCAAAAAGGCGTGAGGCAACGCCGGCATGGGAACGCATCCCAATGCCGACCACGCTGAGCTTTGCGACACCTGTCTTGGAGGTCATGGCGTTCGCGCCAATCTCAGGGACCAGCGGTTGCAACATCTTCTCTGCACACGCGAGATCGTCCTTGTGCAGGGTAAACGACAGATCGGTTGCGCCAGTGCTGGAGGCATTGTGCACGATCATATCGACACTCAGATTGGCAGAAGCGAGCGCGGAGAAAATCTTCCCGGCACAACCTGGCCGGTCTGGCACGTTCTGGATGGTCACCTTAGCTTGGTTGCGCTCCAGGCTCACGCCCCGCACAACCACATCTTCCATCCTGGCCGGCGCGGCCAACGCTTTAGTGCCAGCCTCATCACTTAAGCTCGAACGCACCTCAAAGCCAACCCCAAACTTCTTTGCGAACTCGACCGCTCGTGATTGCATGACCTTCGAACCCGCGCCTGCCATCTCGAGCAATTCGTCGTAGGCAATCTCATCGATTTTGCTCGCCTCGGGCACGACGCGCGGATCGGTCGTGTAGACGCCGTCGACGTCGGTAAAAATCTGGCAATCATCCGCCTTCAAGGCGGCCGCGAGCGCGATCGCCGTCAGGTCCGAACCACCGCGTCCTAACGTCGTCGTCGCGCCTTCCGGGCTCTGCCCTTGGAAACCGGCTACAACCACGATGAAATCCTCCGCCAGCAGTTCGTGAATTTGTCGGGGCGAAATGTGCGCGATCTTCGCCTTCATATGCACGCTGTCGGTCACGATACCTGCTGCAGCCCCGGTTAAGGAAACCGCTTTGCCACCAAGCGCGTTCACGGCCATTGCGGTCAACGCGCTCGCGCCTTGTTCACCCGTAGCGAGGAGCGCGTCCATTTCGCGTTCGCTCGGCTCCGGCGAAATTTCGCGGGCGAGCTTGATCAGGTTATCGGTCACGCCAGCCATCGCGGAGATGACGGCAACGACTTCGTGGCCGGCCAATTTCGTCGCGATCAAACGCGCCGCGACTTTGCGAACTCGCTCAGCCGTTCCAACCGAGGTGCCGCCGTATTTTTGAACAATTAAACCCATGATGAGCCGGGCCCCGTTTTCCCTATTCTCTGGAAACTGTCAACCCTGTGTGCGGTCGAGGGCGCGCAGGACTGCCGACTCGTTAGGCGCGACCGGCGCTGGCGTCGGCACGGCAATGATCTCCGGATCCTTCAAGCCGTGACCAGTGACGGTGCAAACAATGCGGCAGCCTTCGCCGATGGCTGCGGTCGAAAACCGCGCTTCCTTGTTTCCCTCGCAGGCGCGTAACAGACCGGCGATCGGCGCCGCGCTGGCCGGCTCGACGAAGATTCCCTCCGCCCTCGCCAGCCAAAGTTGCGCGGCGAGAATCTCTTCGTCGCTCACCTCATCGACCAGGCCCGCCGGACTCTGCGACGGCGCGGTTTGCCTGCGACCAACTCGCGGGATTACCAATCCGGATTGCGGTTGCGACGGTTTCGGGCCTAACGACAACTTCACCGCGAACGATCGGCGCGGCGCCGGCCGCTTGAAACCCGATCATGCGCGGCCGCCGGGTCGCTTTTCCCGCCGTCAGGTACTCCTGATAGCCGCTCCAATAAGCTGTGATGTTGCCGGCGTTTCCCACTGGCAACAGGTGCAGATCCGGTGCTTCGCCCAATTCGTCCGCAATCTCGAAGGCGGCCGTCTTTTGCCCGGCAATCCGATCGGGGTTGATTGAGTTTACAATGGCGAAGTCATTGCGCTGGCCAAGGTGTCTGACGATCTCCATGGCCTGGTCGAAGTTCCCTTCAATCGCCACGATCTGCGCGCCGTAAGCAAAGGCTTGCAAAAGCTTCCCGCGCGCAATCTTGCCCGCAGGTAAAATGACAGCGCAACGGATCCCAGCTCGCGCGGCATAAGCGGCAGCCGAGGCGGAGGTGTTGCCGGTCGAGGCGCAGATCAGCGTCTGCGCACCGCGCTCGAGCGCCTTCGAGACCGCGACGGTCATGCCACGGTCCTTGAACGAAGCCGTCGGATTCAATCCTTCGTACTTGATGAAGACTTCGCAATCCCGGCCGACTTTTTGACTTAGGCGCGGCGAAGGAATGAGCGGCGTCCCGCCTTCGCCTAACGAAACGACGGGCGTCGTTTCCGTGACCGGGAGATACTGCCGATAGCGTGCAATCACACCTCTGCAATCGAGCGCCGTGGCGGCCGGATTCACTCTTCCCTCCCCTGCCCTGTTCTGTTATATTCGTTAGGCATTGTTAGGCTATCCGTCTGCCTGCGTCATTGTCACTTTGTCGGCTCCGCCGCGGCGACCACTTCCGGCCAGCGCAAGGATGACATCGGTTTTGGCGAGACTACCGATCAACCGATGCGCGCCCTGATCACTCACCACCGGCAGTCTTTCCCCGGCATGGCGGGTAAAACGATCCAGCGCTTCATTCAAAGTCGCACTCGGTTCGATGGTTGGGATGTCATCATGCAGGATATCTCCCGCGATGACTAACTGTGCCAGCTCCGGTGCATTGAGATAGTTCTTGATATCATGCAACGCGATCGCGCCCACAAACCTTCCCTCGTCCGCGACATAAAGATAATTAAACCGATTCGCGATGAACTTTTCCCCGATCTCGGCAAAGCGCGCCGTCGGAGACACAGTGAGTGGGTCGGGTTTCATCAGATCGCGCACATGTAGCTCCGCCAGTTGGTGGCGGTAATCCCCTGCTCCCTTGCGTTTCAGCGCCTCACTATAGATCGAGCGCTTCTCGATGCTCACAGAAGTGTAATAACCAATCACGCAAGCCAGCATAAGTGGCACGATGATTTGATATTCGAGAGTCAGCTCGAAGATCATAATGATGGCCATAATTGGCGCATGAGTCGTCGCCGCCAGAAATGCTCCCATTCCGACAATGGCAGAGGCACTGGGATTGATCGTGAGGCCGAGCGGCAGATGACCGCTGGCCACGCCAAAGAGATAACCTAGGCTGGCTCCGACAAAAAGCGTGGGCGTAAAAACGCCGCCGACCGCGCCCGAGCCAAAAGTCGCAGCCGTCGCCAGCACTTTGCATAGCAGGATCACTCCGACGATCTGCCAGGCCCATTGCCCGGCGAGAATACTGTTCGCTGCGCTGTAGCCGTTGCCGCAAACCTCGGGGTAAAAAATAGCGAGCGCGCCGACGATTGCACCACCCGCAAGCATTTTCAGAAACACCGGCACGGCGAGACGACCTGCAAGCTGCTGACTCACATTGAGCAACCGCAGAAACCAGGGCGCAACCAGTCCGGCAAAAAGGCCCAGCACCATATAGGGAAGCAACTCCCGGTTGGAGCGGACTTGAAAATGCGGAATGGCGTAAATGGGTTCATTCCCGATAAAAGTGCGCACGGTCACTGTCGCCATGACGGAAGCGAAAACGAGCGGGCCAAAAATTTCCATGGCGACTGATCCGAGCACGATCTCGGCGATAAAGAGCGCGCCGGCGATGGGTGCGTTGTAAGCCGACGCGATGCCCGCTGCTGCGCCGCACCCGACGAGCAAACGCAGTCGCGGCGTAGACCAACCGCGCCAGCGCCCCGCGCTTGAAGCAACGAGGGAAGATAATTGCACCAGCGGGCCTTCGCGCCCGATCGATCCGCCCGAGGCGATCGTGAACATGGCCGAAAGACATTTCACGACACTGCGCCGGGCGGAGATCTTGCCATCGCCCAGCACGACCGCTTCCATATAGTCCGAGGTCGTGACTCCACCGTGCCAGCGCATTCCGAGGAAAAGAACCAGACCGGCAAAGAATCCACCGATCGCCGGGATCGTTAGGCGCTGCCACCACGAGAGAGCGATAAAGCTTTCCACAAGTCCAGGCGTCGAGCTGCCGGTCATCAGCTTATGCAGCACACTCGTCAGATAGCGGAAGCCGATTGAAGTGAGCGCGCCGCCGCAGCCGATCGCCCCCGCCCAGGCCAGGGTAACTTGGAGATCGCTCGGGTGCGCGACCTCCTTGAACCAAACCCACCACTTGAGCCGGCGGAGAAAGCCGAGATGCAGTGATGGCGCGCCCTCCGGCGCATCTTCGGTCGACACGCTAACGACCTGACTCCATCCGCTGTCTGCGTCAACTCTCTGCTCGGGCGGGGAAGTGTGCGACCAGCACGGCTTCGTTCGCCAAAGCGCCAACCCGTTTATCTCCTGCGACTATCCCGATGAACGGTTCCGCGCATGAGTCGCCAGTCGTAACCGCGTCGCTCGCCTAACGAGACAACCAGATCCCATCCTTTATTCGTTATGCCACACCCATGGTGGCGAAACCGAATCAGCAGTTACAGCTAGAAATACTAGCAAGACGCGAGGAGAGCCTGACACCTTTCCCGATACGCAAAGACCCCGCCGGAGCGGTCTCCGACGGGGTCTCGCAATTAACTACGCTGCTGCCTTATTCTCCGCAGCAACTCAAGTGAAGCATGCAGCACGCGCCGCCCGTGCAGCAGTCAGCCGCGCGCGAAGTCGCGCTGGCCGTGCTGACGAGAGCTGTCGCCGCAAGAATCAACATTAGGTATTTCATTAGAATCCTCCTGTTACCATTTCCGTTCTTTCTCGCCCGCGATGCGAGCGAGCCGACGCGAATCAAGCGATCGCGCGACGCGGCGGTGGCACAGGGGGACGCTCATGCCGGCTGGCGGCAATGACTGATAGATCAGGCAACTTCCGACCAAAACCCAAAGTACAAAACGGTGAGCTTGGCGGAGTGGAAACGGTCAGGGGCAACGAACAGGCCGGGCAACACGGTGACCCCACCGGTCGCATCGGCACAGATCGATCATGGTCATGGTGTGAAGTTCCGTCAGCTTGACAACACGACATCAGCCGCACGGGCGTGGCCGCAGCGACCAGTCCCGGGTAGCCCAGAGAAAGTAGCGCCAGCACCAGCACCCCGATGAACGCAAATCTGCCGACCCCTGCCATCACAGCCTGACGATAGAACAGTATCCTTTCAGATCAAGACGCGATGCCAGCAGGGCGATTTGCGCGTCTAGCGCCAATCGCTCAACCGGTCGCAAGCCTGCCATGCGAATGCGCGGGAAAGCCTAGTGCCTCCAAGTCGCGGTTTGAAGACAATATACAGACGAGTTTGTACAATCGATCTATAAGCTAAATAAGCACTTACATAAAATACTACGTCGCTATCGTATTATTTATCTCAGGATGCAGCTGAATGACATCCCACAGCTGCTCGATTAGCTTTTTTTGCTCGCCAACTCCGACTCGGTAAACATGATGGGCAACATGAACGCCGGTTTACCAGGCGCTTCCCGCGGTCGCAGGCGCATTCCACGAGCCCATTCCCGCGCTGGCCGGCAAGGCGTGCCACCGGCAGTGGAAACGCGATGAAACGCACCTGGACGATCATCGGCGTCAGCGATGTTGCCGGTAGCTTCAAATGGTACCAATCGCTCTTTGGCCAGCCCGAGACGTCCCCGGCCCATGACTACTTTGGTCAAATCCTCGATACGGATGGAACCGTCTTGCTCTGCCTCCACCAGTGGGGCGCGCACGACCATCCACCCTTGATGAGTCCGGGCGAGGCGCCACCAGGCAACGGGCTCCTCTTATTCTTCCGCGTCGACGATTTCGAGCGGGCGTTGCAGAGGGCACGCGCGCTCGTCACGCAGTTCGAAGAGGAGCCCCACCTGAACCCGAACACGGAAACTATGGAGTTCTCACTCCGAGACCCGGAAGGGTACTACGTCACGATCAGTGCGCTTTCTGCCACCTAACCACTCACATCAGCGAACCCTGGAAACATCATTTCTAACTGATTCGCTCACGGACTCGCTTTACCCGCCGGGCTTGGAAAGCCCGGCCTCAGCTTCGCCTGCGTTACGGCCGTCTATGTCATGGCTTGCCCATTCCATTGATGCGGTGGCTGTAGCTAATTGGTCTCGTTAGACCTGGGAACCCCGAAATACGAATTACTCTTTGTCGTAGACGGCTGTGTTCGTAAACTTTTTCCCCTTCGCGGTGGTTCCGTTTAAAGTCACGGCTCGGCTCTTTCCATCGGCAGTCACAACGATCCGGCCCGTGGACATGACCTTGCCGCCCTTTTTGCTGACCATCTCGAGGGTTTGACTATTTACCTTCGTGTATGCCCGAGTGTCCACAGTCGGATCGCCGGTAACCTCGTAATCTTTACCATTGAATTTTCCTTTCCACTCCACATGGACCGGCTTCCCGTCGCCATCGACGCCATCACTCGTTACCGTCACCTTGTTTCGGATTAAATGATCGTCATAGACGACTTTCGTATTCTTGGGGGTGCCGCGCGTCAGCTTCGATTTCGATTCGTTTAGCTTCCAGGTGCCCATCATAGGGTCAGCCGCGTATAACGCCCCAGCGGCTAAGATTAACCCCAAACTCACTGCAATAGTTTTCGTGTTCATCTCTGCATCGAGCAAAGATCTCAGGAAAAGGTCAATGCTTTTCTTTTGGGCTCAACGTTTTACGCTGTCGTCGTGTATCTATAGCGAACCGCCTCTCGGATCATTCATGGTTGGCAGCAGGTCCAGGCAGACGATGCAGCCTCCCGTTGTGCGGCTTCACTCTCGACACCCATTCTTCCAAGCTGGGAGCCGGATAAAGCCGACCGCAAAACCCGGTATATCGTTTGATCGACTCAATTGCCTTTCCCGCCAGCCCGAGGCAGGTGAGCTTCTGACCCTCGGCGAGCCACCTTAACATTCTCCTGGATTGATCTGACTCGAGGCAACTGCCCTACGCCTTCACTTGTAATCAGCAGGGGCTGGTCAAGCGGATAGACCAGGTTATCGGTGATCGGAATTGTAGCAACGCCGGGATCAACTAACGGCCAGGTGGTCTCGCGAAGTCGATCAAATCTCGACGTTGCGGTGGGATACGATGTCGGAATTAGGTTATCAAACCGGGCCTGAATCAGGGGCTGGCCGGAATACGAATCGTCTCCACTGACGCGCGTGCCGGCGACCAGAAAAACAATCACAACAACGGCCCACTCACGCCAGCAACGTTTGCTCATGAAACGATTGTGAACAAAGTCCGCTCCACTGGCAATACATTCCAGCTGACCTGGGGAAAAACGCAGCGCCTAACCGGCGATTGAGCCGAAGGCTAGCTAGTGCTATGTCTCGCGTTATGATATCTTCGCTAATTCCACTCACAGCGACGCGTGCTGTTGCTCACGCCGGCGCATCCTGGCCTCGTTAGGCATTACCAATGCGTAGACTCGTTTCCAGCGGTAGCCCATATGAGCCGAAGGTGGGCATTTCGCGCGCCGTGCGCGTCGGTAATCTTATTGCCATCTCCGGCACTGCTCCACTCGGTCCGGACGGACGCACGGTGGGAATCGGAGACGCCGGCATTCAGGCGCGACGGTGTCTTGAAATAATTGCCGAAGCACTGGAAAAAGCAGGAGCTTCGCTCCGACAGGTAATTCGTACCCGGACGCTTCTCGTGCGCATCGAAGACTGGGAGGCCGTCGCCGCAGTCCATGGCGAATTCTTTGCTGAGATCCGACCGGCTAACACGATTATGCAGGTCTCGCGATTTATCGATCCAGATTGGCTCGTTGAGTTAGAAGCCGACGCTGTCATCGACGATGAACGGAAGTAGCCGGGAGACGGCGAGGACATCGAGCCGCACTCCCAATGGAACAGTCTGGTTCGACATCACAAAATCCAAGGGAAATGACTTGCGATGGTCGGTCATTCTGACTAGCGATACTCCAGTGACGGGTGAGCGATAACAACCATGAAGACTGCAAAAACAGCCGTAAAGAAGGGTAAGAGCGGCGCGAAGGAAGGGAAAGGAGACTCTCCCTCTCAGCTGATCGATGCGAGAATCGAGGAGCTGAATGATTGGCGAGGCAAGACGCTCGCCCGGGTCCGAAGTCTTATCAAGCAGGTCGACCCGGAAGTGATCGAGGAGTGGAAGTGGAGAGGCGTTCCGGTGTGGTCACATGCCGGAATCATCTGCACCGGCGAGACCTACAAGAATGTCGTAAAACTGACGTTCGCCAAGGGCGCCTCGTTGGAAGACCCTGCGGGCCTCTTCAACTCCAGCCTCGAAGGCAACGTAAGGCGTGCCATTGATATCCATGAGGACGACAAAACTGATGAGAAGGCGTTGAAGGCGCTCGTTCGTGCCGCCGTGGCACTGAACACGTCAAAGGCCGCGCGCAGGCCGGGAACTCGAACCTAGGCCGCGCTCCGGAGGACTATTGGGAAAGGGGTATAGTTCGCCACTCCGCCGTAGACGCTTTAAAGTCTTCCTCGCAACCTAAAGTTTCCCCACCGCCTCATCGGCTTGGGTGGCGCTTATCCGGGGAGAGACAAGGAATTATTCGGCCTGAACCGGTCAGCTGAGGCTAGCCCATTGAAGCACTCTCTGCCCCTGCGCTCGACACCGTCATCGGATATGCAGCTACCTCATTCTGGCGCTGACGTTCCTTGGCGGCCATGATTGTCTCGTCAGGTACGCGTCGGAGCCCGTCGGCGAGGCCGAGTTTTGATAATGTCCAGATCGTCCACTTTGTAGGATCGAAGTGCCACTCCTTCACGCCGTTGCGGTAGTCGTGTTGAAATTCGTGGTGATAATTATGATAGCCCTCGCCAAAGGTGAACAGGGCCATCAGGGAAGAATCGCGCGCGCTGCAGCGAGTCGAGTAAGGCTGGCGTCCAATCGTGTGGCAGGCGGAGTTGATAAAAAAGGTGCAATGCTGAACCACTACTACCTTTGCCACGCCACCAATAAGCAGACCGCCAAGGGCGCCGCTCCAACCGTTCCAGATTGCGCCGACCAATGCCGGTAATCCGAGACTCACCAGCACGGCGAGCAAATGGATGTGGCGATGCTGCCACATCACAAGCGAGTCCTTTTTTAAGTCGTTCACGTTATCGAAAGGAGGTTCTGGCAGAAGCTTGAACAAGAGCCAGCCAATGTGGGCGTGAAAAAAACCCTGGCTGATGTCGTAGGGGTCTTCGTCGTGATCGACATGTTTGTGATGACGGCGATGTTCGCTTGACCACAGCAGGACGGAGTTTTCGAACGCACCCGCGCCGAAGATCAAAACAAAAAGCCGCACGGGCCATTTGGCACGAAAGGAGAGATGGGAGAAAAGTCGATGATAACCCAGTGTAATACTAAGTCCGGTGATAACTAGGAGTATGGCAAAGAGCGCGAACTGGAACCAATCGAGTCCGAAGTGCCAAAGGTAGAGGGGCACAGCAGTGAGAGTAAGAGCCAGGGTGCCGATCAGGAACGAACTGGTCGTCCAGTTGACCCGATGAAATGGAATGCGAGACAGCATAGGAAATTTGTACCGAGACGAGCTGAGTTAGCGCGCGATTAGCGCGCGAGAATGACGTCGTTCTTCACCCACGAGTGTGCCTTATGGCAATGCGGGCAGGCGACCTTTCCCGTCTTCTTGGGTATCGCAGCCCAGAGCGGCTCGTCGACGGTTTCTCCCGTCGCGATTAACCTGGAAGTCGAAGGACACCGAACCAGGAGGCGGCGCACTGTGCAGGGCGCTTTACGCGGTGGAGAAGGTCGGCCGAAGTAGAAATTCATCAGAGCCGGTAAACGATCCGCGCTTTATCAACGTCATACGGCGACATCTCGAGCCTTACCCGGTCGCCGATGGTCAGACGAATGAATCGTTTGCGCATTCGCCCGGAAATATGAGCCAGCACAATGTGCTTACTCGCAAGCTCGACCCGGAACATGGTTCCCGCGAGCACGGAGCGGATTGTGCCTTCCAACACGATGGCTTCTTCGACTTTCAAATCATTGTTTGCTAAGCCAGCGCCCGGACAAATCCGGGCGCCGGCCGTAAAAGCAAACCGGAATTACCGGCGTGAACCCGCAAACTGGCGCGGCCGTTCTTCGCGCGCACGCGCTTCATTTACGGTTAAAGCGCGGCCATGCAGTTCCTGGCCGTTGACAGCGTTCATCGCGGCCGTGGCTGCTGCTTGATCGGGCATGGTGACAAAACCGAAGCCGCGTGAGCGACCAGTCATTTTATCATTGATCAAGGCTACTTCGCCGACCTGGCCGTGTTGTTCGAAAAGATCCTGCAGATCGTTTTCCGTCGTCTCAAAAGAGAGATTACCTACGTATAGTTTCATTAGTGATTTTGTGGAGCAAATTTGTGAGCTACCGCGCCGTTCCCGAGAACCGGGTTTCAGAATCACCAAAGAGACAAGCTCAACTGACGACCTACCAAGCAACGAACCGAAACAGAACTTAATCCAACACGGGCACTGTCGTCCATTTCGAACCGAACACAAGTGATATCTCAATGATCGCAAAAGCGATAACGCGCGGGAAAGATTTGCAGGAACCTGCGACCACCGTCCGTAAGTGTCTCGAGCACGGTGGTGGATTGAGCCGAGCCATCACTCAATTTCGCATTGAGCAGACCCGCCTCCACCATTTCGCGGACATCTGCATCGTTCTTGGGTCGGCGAACCCGGAGCTGCCGGCTCCCGCCCCGCTGGACCGCCAGAAGAGCCTTTTGTGCGCGCGCTATATTGATTTTATCCGCTCCTTGTCCAATCCCGTCACTGGGTTCATGGCCACACTCCTCACAACAATGTCCTCTCGATGCATCGTATCTTTTATTTCCCGCTATCAGAGTTACGCTGCGGCTGAAGCCGGACATTGACCCGCATCTTCATGCGACGAGGGGACTGCTTGATCGTCGCGAGACCCATCCGGCGCAGGAAGACTGGGCGTTCGTCCGTTATTCTGTGCTGCAGGTGATACAGCGCGCCATTCTGCGTGATTGTCGCTTCCATAGAGTTATTCCTTTGTTTTCGTCGAACTGCTTTCTAAAACCTTTCTTGCACGATTTCTCATTTGCAGAATTCCGCCCGCTGCCGCCATCGCTCGGCGGCCGGTACGAGTGCGGCCGGCGGGGAACGTCTTTCCAGTTTGATGCGGAAAACGCCGCGCCAGAACGGACGAGCGCGTTCTTACCCGCAAGCCTCCACATCCATTTCTGAGCGCTGTTTTGTCGTCTGATCTCATTGAGAAATTAGATCCCATTCGTCTGTGTTCCGGCGCAGAGAGAAGGGCCGTTTCCGGGACGGTCGATCGACACTACGAAGTCTGGCAGCCACCTAGATTACGGCCAGAACCCGCAATTGCCTAACAGCATTTACAATTAACTTTGCCGGCGAAAGTGCGCGACACGCGAGCGTTCCACCCCTCGTTCCCAAGTTACGATCGTCCAAAGAGCTCAAGGAACTAACCCGCTGCAAGATGAGCGGATGCGCGAAGCCACCGACAAGATCCGCGAAAAACAACAATTCTGCCAATCCTGGCTTCGAAGCGAAGCTCAGGCTCGGCGCGGACAAGCTCCGCAACAACCTGGATGCTGCGGAATACAAGCAGATCGGCCTCGATCCGATCCTTCTCAAAAAGCTCAAAGAATACAAACGTGATCATCACGTTTACCAATAACCCTGAAGTGATGCGGTCTTCAGGTAGGCCGATTCGCCATTCGGCAGAAGCATCGGCAAGCCAACTTTTTTAACCAGAGCGCTTTGTCCCGGCGAACACGCTATCAAGATCCGTTTTTAGTGACTCGTTCATCGCCTCTATCACCAGATCCATTAAACCGGGTTTCACTGCAGCGGCGTTAACCGCATTCACGTTGTCCTGGTGGTTACTGAGAAGTTTGGTAATCGCCGCAGTCTTTTCTTGAGTGGTCATACACTGAGCCTACGAAGCCAGGGCTTGCTTCCGCAAGTATGAACACGTCGCATGCCTGGCCGCGACGAAGACGAACCCTTAACAATATGTGTGAATGCGCAGAATAAACGTAGAATCAGCGGAATGGTGCGGTTTGTCATATAGGTTTGCCTTCTACCATAAATCGCATCTGCCGATCTGTATTTCTCCTACCACATGTTACTCCGCACCCGGCGATTTGGGTCCAGGAAGACGGTATTTTTCAGCCGTCCTAACGTAACGAAGTAGTTACGAGATAATACTTTCGCCATCAGGGAACGTGATTTCCCTTTCGCAACACTAAACTACAAAACTATGAAAACTAATCTTATTACTCTCCTAAGTCTTTGTTGTCTATCAATTCACGCCGCGAGCGGCGCGAGTTGGCAGGTTATTGCCAGTCCGAATGGACAACGAGGAATTAACGAACTGCACGGAGTCTCAGCGCTGGCCGAGAATGATGTCTGGGCGGTAGGTGAATCCACTGATACGGAGCGAGTCACCTCGGCTACGCTGGTTGAGCATTGGAACGGGACGCAGTGGTCGGTTATTCCCAGTCCGAATCCCAGCTCGACGCAAAACATGCTCAACGCCGTGGCGGCGGTATCGACAAATGACGTTTGGGCCGTCGGCTTTGCTGCTGTTGGGTCCAATCCGATTTTGATTGAGCATTGGGACGGCACTGCTTGGAGTGTGGTGCCTAACCCTCCCAGCTCCAGCCCAATTACAGATTTGACTGCGCTCGCCGTGGTGTCCGCCAATGACATTTGGGCGGTTGGCATCGGGACGGTCAACGACGACGCAGGGACAGCGACTCTGCATTGGGATGGGACGGCGTGGAGTGTGGTCCCGAGTCCGAATGTCGGTCCAGAGGTCAATAACTCGCTTTCTGGCGTGACGGCAATTGCCTCCAATGATGTCTGGGCGGTGGGCACGCAGCAGTCGACGTCCATGACCAAGCCGCACACACTGATTCTGCATTGGGATGGCTCACAATGGAGCATTGTGCCTAGCCCTAACTTTGGAGGCAACACAGTGGGCAACCACTTAGCCGCCGCCAGCGGGATTTCGTCTAACGATGTCTGGGCGATAGGCAGTTCCGACGCCGGCACGCTGGCGGAACATTGGGACGGCACTAGCTGGAGCGTGGTGTCCACGCCAGCAGGTGGAAACGAGGTGCCGACAGCCCTTTTCAGCGTGGTAGCTCTGACCAGCAATAGTGCCTGGACCGTGGGCGAACAGTTCGCGTGCTCCAGCTGTAGCTTATCTCAGACTTTGACCGAACATTGGAACGGAAGGAAGTGGGCTGTAGCTCCGAGCCCGAACGTTGGGACGGATCACAATGAGTTGTTCGCGGTCGATGCGACGCCCGGCGGCACCCTGTGGTCAGTCGGGACCGTTTTCCACTTCCCAAAGCAACAAACGCTGATTGAGCGCAGGCTGCCTTAGCTCAAAGGCTAACCAGCTCCTGCTTCGAACTTCTTTGTCTGATCGGCGCCGCGGCGGTGACTCGCGTCCTCGCTCGCGGCGCCTCCATGTACATTTCGTTAGGCGCTTCAATCGAGGGCGTTCCCACTTTCAACTCCGACGGGAGTTATGAACAAACTCTGATGGCACGTGGAAAGTAAGTGGAGGCATCTTTTCCGAAACCACGACCCAATGCAGCGATCCGCAAAATATTCCAACTCTGGTGCGCCACGTGATTGCGATGAGTCATGATCACATGGTCCTGGAGACGGAGAACGGCACCCGCTTTGAGATGTGGCGCGGACCCTTCGAATTGGATACGCGGAACCGATAGGTGTCTTCCATCGATCAAAAGAAGCTCTTAGCACAAATGCGGACGACGCATGTAAGTGGTTTCCAGCTCGTCCCTGCTGGCAAAGGTTATTCCAGCATTCGCCTCGACACACACGCGATAGCGGAGTTTGCCAGCAAGAAGCAGTGAATTGCGTGGCATCCATTCATGAGGTTACCCGATCTATTCACTAGCTGTGTTCATTTCCAAGTCCAGCGGTCGCTAATCTTGTGACTCATTAGGCAAAAGACCACCGCTGTGAGCAACTTTTGCATTTGAACAGAGGGAAAACTGTCCGAGCGCGAATACATCAGCGCCGCCGGGCTGCTCGATCACGGCCCAGGTTAAGAAAACGGATCCGCTTCCGGAAGACGAACGTCTTGGCGCAATCGTGCTTTGCGTTTGCCCGTCTGATGTTAGCGGTTGAAAGTGCGCCCCGAGGCTGCTTCCGTCCTCGCTTCACGACAACCCATAGGCCCTGACGATGGCTCTGAGCAAAAAAGACAAACTTCGACTTCTCACCATTATTCTCGAAAGCCGCCACGGCGATCTGCGCGAGCAAAGCCTGAATCGTCAGGGCAAAGGTCATTTTCACGTTTCTGGGATGGGGCACGAGGCGCTGGCCGCGATCTCGATTCAGTCTGAACCGGGCGATTACATCTGCGGCTATTATCGCGATCGCGCGCTCGTCCTTGGTCGCGGCGTGACCTCGGCTGAGCTGGCGCTCGATTATTTCGCGAAGCGCAAGGGGCAAAGTCATGGCCGGCAAATGCCCTCGCACTACAGTTACGCGAGCAAGAATATCTGGAGCGTTCCCACTCCCACGGGCTCGCAACTTCTGCCGGCCTGCGGCATTGCCTGGGGCATTAAGCTCGACGGGAGACCGAATTTTGTCGTCGCCACGATCGGTGACGCTGCTACCCGGCAGGGCGATTTTTACGAAGCCATTGCCTTCGCCAAGGAAAGAAAGCTGGCGGTGCTTTTCGTCGTCGAAGACAACGCCTACGGCATCAGCAGTCCGACGCGAAAGATCAATCCGCTCGCTCTCGATGTCTTGCAGCCTAACGACTGGCGGCAGGTTGACGGGAGCGATGTTGCGGCGGTGCACGAGGCGGCGCGGGAAGCCATCTCGCGAATGCGCGCCGGCCAGGGCCCGGCATTTTTCTGGGTGAAAATGGAGCGGCTCTCCAGCCACACCAGCTCCGACGACCACAAACTTTATCGCAGCGCGGAAGACATCGAGAACCTGGCGAAGAGCGATCCCCTAACGAAATGGCGCGACCGTCTTATCGCCGACGGCGACCTGACTGAAGCGGAATTCACGAAGCTCGATCAGGAAGTGAAAGAGCGCATTCGGAAGGAGTTCAGCGAGGCGGAACGCGACCGCGATCCTTCGGCCGACGAATTGGAGGTCGAGGTGACGGGCGAGTTGCCCAAACTCGACGACGAGATTCTGCCACCGGGCAAGTACCGCATCGGCGATGTGATCAACCAAACGCTTCGTCTTGGCCTAACGAAAGACTCCGAGCGGCTCATTTTCGGTGAGGACGTCGAGGATCCCAAGGGTGGCGTCTTTCGTCTTACGCAAAAACTTTCGAGCGAATTCAAAGATCAGGTTTTCAATTCGCCTCTCGCGGAATCGACCATCGTTGGGGTGGCGTGCGGACTCGCCTCCTACGGCAAGCGGCCGGTCTTTGAGCTGCAGTTCATCGATTTCATCGGCCCGGCCTGGAACCAGGTCGTGACGAATTTGTGTAACTTGCGCTGGCGTTCCTTTGGCACGTGGACTTGTCCGCTCGTGATCTATGCTCCGTATGGCGCCTATCTCCCCGGCGGCAGTCTTTGGCATAGTCAGGCAAACGAGGCTCCCCTCGCCCATTATCCGGGTCTGCATGTCGTCATCCCGAGTAATCCGGCCGACGCCGCCGGCCTCCTCTGGACTGCGATGCACTGCGAAGACCCAATCTTCGTCCTCATTCCAAAACATCTTCTCTGGGCCGAACACGAATCGACGGAACCCATCCGCGCGGTCTCGTTAGGCAAAGCGCGCCTTCATCAGGCGGGCACGGACGTGACCCTGGTGGCATGGGGCAACACGATGGAGAAAGCGATCGAAGCCCTTGGACAGCTGGGCGCGAAGGCGAGCGTGGAGTTAATCGACCTCCGCTCCATCTCGCCTTGGGATAAGGAGACGATCGAAGCCTCTGTCCGCAAGACGGGCCGACTCCTCGTTGTGCAGGAAGACACGGAGAACTGCAGCGTCGGGCAGATGATCATCTCGCATATCACCGGCCAGGCAGAGTTGTGGAGCGCGATGGTCGCGCCTCCGATTCTGGTGAGCAAAGGCAATGTCATGATCGGCTATAACCCGATCTACGAATATGCCGCGTTGCCCGACGTCGAGCGGATCGTTAGGTCGATCGAACGCGCACTCGCATCGCACGCGGAGCCGTCACGTCAGCGTGTCTCTGCCGCACGCGAACCTCTTCCGTTGGAAACCCAACAGCAGCCGGTCAGGCAATCGTCCGGCAAAACTGCCCCGGCCAAAGGTGGCATGCGCAAGATTACCGTTCCGATCATGGGCGAAGGGATTCGTTCCGCCAAAGTTGTCGCGCTCTTGAAGCAACCAGGTGACCGGATCGAACTCGACGACGCCCTTTGCGAAGTGGAAACCGACAAAGCCGTTTATCCGATCGAGTCGTCGTTTGCCGGGACGATGGGTGAATGGAAAACCAAGGTCGATGACACCGTCGAGATCGGCCAGGAACTGGGTACGATCCTGACCGATGACACGGATGATCTCGACGAGCAGTTGGAAGCTGCGAGTGAAGTCTCAGCCCGCGAGACGAAACCCACGGCACCAGTAGAAACGATCTCGGCCGTCTCGCGCGAGCCAGCCTTGTCCGCGACCATCACGCGCAAACTCGGTCGCGTTGTTCCGGCAAATCTGCAGATTGATGCGCGCTGGGATGCGATTCGCGAAGCACGCGCCACGGCAAAGAAGAGCGATGGTGAGAATGCGCCGTCTCCTTCGATCATGATCGCGTGGACGGTCGTTAGGGCGATGGAAAAACACGGCGCCTTTCGCAGCCTCATGCTGGATGACGATCGCATCGTCGAGAGTGAAGATTTCGATCTCGGGGTGGCGGTGGCTCTCGATGACGACCGACTTGCCACCGCCGTCGTAACCAGGGCAAACGTTCTCAGCTGGGGAGAATTCGTTAGGCGCTACCATGAAACGGTTGAAGCAACCCGCGGTGGACGCGTCGACGCGATGAACGCACCGGTCGTGATCAGCAGCCTGGGAGCCTTTGGTGTCAGGACAGGCGCGCCGATTGTCGTCCCGCCTTCGGTTGCAACTTTGTTCGTTGGGGTGGCGCATCACGAGCTTTCGCCTAACGGAAAGAAGGCTCAGAGCGTGGAGGTGATCACGCTTTCGCTCACTTTCGATCATCGCGTGGTCAACGGAGTCGGTGCAGCCAGCTTCGTGCACGACATCAAGGAAGCGATTGAGCGTTTTGCGATTCCCGAAGTAAGTCTTGCTTCCTAACTCGGCGAGTGGCTTGCGAGTGGAATCGAATCGAGAGCTCTTCGATCGCCGGCCAGGATATCCTACGAAGGCCGGGTTCCGAAAGTTGCGCGCGCGGCGGAAAGCCGTTGCATCTCCACGCGTTCGGCCTGCTCGATAGCGCGCGCTTCCAATCGCGCCAGATCCGTTCGCTCTAAAATGGGCGAGCTATCCTTTACCGCCATCAGTGCCTGCCAGAGCAGCCTTTTTCCCGTGATGCCCACCAGGAGCGTTTCGAGCGCCTGGAAGAGCCGCAGCCTTGCGCCCTCGCCAACGGTCAACCCAATCTTGGCGCGACTCAGTTTTTCCGCCATCCACGCGCCGGCGTCGCGCAGGCTGCTTTCCTCGAAGCCGAGAGCTTGCATGAGATTGTGAAGCTGTTCGTGATCGGCTTTGATCTCACCGTGTAGTTGACGAAAGAATTCGCCTAACGAATCGTCCGCGTGGGCCTTGGTCAGGTGCTCGAGCAACTCCAGTGCGCCCACCGCTCCTGCATCATGATCGCGCAGATAACTCTCGAGATCCTTTTTGCTTTGCTCATCACTCATCCCTCTCTAGATCGCAGCTGCGAGCCGACGAGGTCGTTAGCGTTTTTTGAAGCCTAACGAACAAACGAAGATTCCGGGGGGTCTTCGTTAGGACAGTTGACTGCGAGCGACGGTTGTCACTGGAGGTTATAAGCCTCAACCAGCGCCACACCAGTCGTGTCGTTTTTCCCGGTCACGATCGCTGTGTAGCTACCGGCATTCAGGGTTTGCACCATGGCGGATTCCTTGTCGTTCGTCGGCGGAATGGTGCTGGCTTCGATCTCGGATTTTTGGGTGTCTTTCCAGTTATCATTGCTCGCGATCAGCGTGCCGTTGCCGTCGTGCAACTCGAGCACGGGATCAGCCAGTGCGTTCGCCACACCGGTCAGACTTGGCCCAATCGCGCGCACCAGCACATTGGTCGGCGCACCGGTATTGAAGATGATGAAGCCACCGATCATGACGTTGTCACCGGTTTGCACAAGGCCGCGGGTCGAGATGTTGGCCAGCCTGGCAGTACCGTCGAGACCATAAGCCTCGATCAGGCCGACCCCGGTCCCAGTACCCTTTCCGTGCACAATCGCTGTGTAGCTCCCGGGGGTGAGTCGCTTCACGATGGCTGATTCTTTTGGATTGGTTGGCGGAATGGTCGTGGCTTCGATCTCCGACTTTTGCGTGTCCTGCCAGTTGTCATTCGTGTCGATGAGCGCGCCGCTGCCATCGTGCAATTCCAGAACCGGATCGACAAGTGATCCCGCGACGCCGGCCTCGCCTAACGATGGTCCGATCGCTCGCACGAGCACGTTCTTGTCACCAGTGCCGGTAATAATGAACCCGCCGATGAGAACGTTATCCGCCGTGCCGACGTTGAGGCGAGTCGAGATGTTTGCCAGGTTCGGCGCCGGAGGAGCGATTTCCCACGAAACCTGACCGGCCGGCGCTGGGAGAAATTGACGCAGTCCACTCCCGTCGCTGTTCACGACATAGACCGAGTTAGTATCAGGCACAGCATAGGCGACTGGATAACCGCTACTGAAAGCCTGCGGTCCAATGTCGAAAATCAGCTGCGTCCCATCTGGCGACCAGGCAACGCTGGTGACGTAAAAGCCAGGCTGGAAATTGAGAATCGGCACGTCACTTGTCCCATCAAGGCGAACAATGCGCAGCGATTCGACATAAGGGTCGGGTATGATTCGCAAGTTCGAGACCGATTGAAACGATCGGACGTAAGCCACCCGCGTCCCATCGGGCGAGAACTTCGGCTGGTAATCGTGTTCGCCCCAAAGAAGCACTTCGCCGGTCCCGATGTTACTCGTCGAGTCGGCACGCGGGAAAGTGAGTTGTTGGGCGGCGCCCGCGCCTGTCACCGGCTCGGCGGTAAAGATCGCCGTTGCCTCCCCCACTCCGCCGCCGCTGATTAGTGGCGCGTCCCATTTGATCGGCGCAACGAGCAAGTCCGCATTCACGGGTGACCAATCCACGCCTTCGCCGCCATGATGCGTGCCGTCGAGGAAAGGATCGGCGTGCACCAAAGCAAGCGAACCGGCCGAACCGTCGCTGGGGAAGATTTGGAGAACGGGCGTGCCGGTTTCGCTCGCGCCACCTCCGCCCGAGCGGTAATACGAATTCACCGCAACCTTGGTTCCGTCAGGAGAGAAGGCTTTATAAAAAGCGTAGACGTATGTGTAACTGTTGGTTCCGTTGACATTATCGACGAAATTACTGGCATTATGGACTTCGCCTGTCCCCCGGTTAACGGTGAAAACATTCCGGCTAAGTTGATTCGGGCGCGCCGGGTCCACCGCCGAAACGGCGAACTGGAGCCCATCCGGTGACGCGACCGGACCGATCACATCGGGAAAGGGAACGTTAACCGCCGTGTCGCCGGTGCCATCGGCATTAATCTGCCGCAGCTGGCCAACCTGCTGCGCACCGGTGCCGACGGGCTTGACGTAAAGTATCTGTGCCTGAGTTGATACTGCGGTCGCGATAACAGCGAAAATGGCCAGCAGTCTGCGAGGATCAAAAGCGGGGATGCAGTTCGACATAGGGTTCACGAGATTTACTTCGAAACCTTGCTATCAAATTCCGATGAGAAGGGATAGCGCTAAATCTAGCCCTGCTGAAGCGGCAACACTTGCCAAAGACCAAACAAGAGACTGAGGAGAAGACCAATCCCGCAGATCACGATCCCAATAATCTGCGCCACCATTCGCCCAAGATAAGGTCGCGAGAGCATGATCCGGCTGCGTGAAAAATCGGCGCCCGTTTGCAGACCAAGCACCCGGAGGAGATAAGAGCCGGGTCGAGTCGGATCGATGCGCCCAATCGGCACCCGCATGGTTGTTACTCCATAAACTGCACCTTGCGCGCGAAGAAAGTTGTAACTCAGGCTTGTAACTCTGCCCGTCGCTTTTTCGGTGACTTGAAACTCGAGGTCGCGAAACCCCGACCCAAGCCGTGGCACCTCTACCAGGAGAAGAAGCGGTTGCGCTTCTTTTAACTCAAACTCCTGCTCTTCAACCAGCGGCCCCGCGGCAACGATCTGTCGGCGGTTGCTCCGGACGAGAGACGTTATAACTGTGATCAGCAAGGAACCGAAAACGACAAACCCTGCACTCGCTGCGATCAGCAAAGGCCAGGACTTAACGTCCAGGGCAACAATATCGAATCCTTGGAAATAGCTAGTCACGCCTGTCTAGATGCAAATCCTATCTACGAGCGGCAAGCACCACTTACCTGATCAGGAGATCAGGTCATCGTATCCCAAATTGCCCTCGACCTTACGGGAACAAACCGCGGGTCACCTTGGCTTTCATGACGCGTTCGACGCCCGTGGCCATGGCGGCTGTGCGGTGAGATATCTTGTCCTTGCGTGCGCGCCGGATCACCTGGGTGAAGGAATGTTCCATGATACGAAAGAGTTTGTCCGTCACTTCGGTCTCACTCCACATGAAAGCCTGCAAACCCTGCACCCATTCAAAGTAGGAAACGATCACGCCCCCGGCGTTGCATAAGATATCGGGGATGACGAAGACTTCGTCCCAGCGTTTATCGAGAATCTTATCGGCTTCCGGCGACGTGGGACCGTTGGCGCCTTCCGCCAGGATGCGGCATTTGATCTTGGCCGCGTTCTTTTCGTTGATAACGCGGTCGACTGCGCAGGGCGCGAGAATGTCGCACGGCAATTCAAGGAGTTCGTTAGGGTCGACTCGATCTCCTTCGTTAAAGGCGCGCAGATGGCCTTTCTTCGCTACATGCTGCTCGGCCGATTTAACATCGATGCCCTTCGGATTGTAAATCGCCGTAGTGTGATCGCTGATACCAACCACTTTCACGCCGCTCTTCAAGGCCAGGGAAAGCGCTGCGACCGACCCAACGTTACCAAAGCCCTGGATGACCGCGGTCGCTTTTTCCGGGTCCATCTTCAGCATGTCCATCGCACGCTCGATCAGATAGACGACGCCGCGTCCGGTCGCTTCGCGTCGACCTTCTGTGCCACCGACCGAGACCGGCTTACCGGTGACAATCTCATTCACGGCATATCCCTGATGCATCGAATAAGTGTCCATGAACCAGGCCATGACCTGTTCGTTAGTCCCCATGTCGGGACCCATGATGTCGGTCTTCGGTCCGACAAAGGGAATCATCTCCTGCATGTATCGCCGTGAAACGCCTTCCAACTCGCGCCGGGAAAGCTTGGTCACGTCGCAGGCCACGCCGCCTTTCGCGCCGCCATAGGGCAAATTATTGAGCGCGCATTTCCAGCTCATCCACATGGCGAGCGCAGCCGTTTCACCCATGGAAAGGTTGGGCGCGAAACGCGTGCCGCCTTTGGTCGGTCCCAGAGTCAGATGATGTTGCACACGATAACCCTGGAATGTCTTGGTGCTGCCGTCGTCCATGTGCACCGGCAAAGTGACGGCCATCGACCGTTTCGGGAACATGAGGCGGTCGCGATTGTTCTTGTCGATATTGAGGTAATCGGCGATCACCTCAAATTGATCGCAGGCCATTTGGAAGACTTCGTCGTCGTAGATGTGCATATAAGGCAGGGCCGGGAAATTATAACGAACCGGCCGTTAGTGCAGGTGGTTTTTGCGCTGGCGCGAGGACGGCGTCAAATCCAAAACGCGGCATGACCTGCCCTCACCGATGTCACACTTCGACCGGTGCCGTCACTTTCGTTGATTGGCACTCCTGAATTCGCTGTTCTACTCTTCGCTAAATCATGTCCGAGCCTGACTTCTCCAAATGGCGTCCTGAGACCGTCGCAGTTCACGCCGGACGCAAGATAGATTCTGCCACCGGCGCGGTCGCTGCGCCGATCCATCTCTCGACCACCTTTGAACGCGCGACCGATGGTTCGTTCCCGAGCGGATTCGATTATGCCCGCAGCAATAATCCAAATCGCGCCACGCTCGAAAAAGCGCTCGCCCTGCTCGAGGGCGGCACGGTCGCAGCGGCTTTCGCTTCCGGGAGTGCGGCCGCCAGCGCAGTCTTTCAAAGCCTCGCGCCTAACGATCACGTGCTCGCTCCGCTCGAGGCTTACCATGGCATTCTGCGTTTGCTCCGCAGCCAATTCCAACGTTGGAACCTGGCGGTCGATTTTGTGGACATGACCGATCTGGATCTCGTTAGGCGAGCGATCCGCCCTGCAACCAAAATCGTCTGGGCCGAGACGCCCTCGAATCCCACCCTGAAGCTGACCGATCTCGCCGCTGTCGCGGAAATTGCCCACGCCGCCGGGGCTTTGTTCGCCTGTGACAACACCTGGACGCCGTTGATTCAGCAACCGTTCGCACTTGGCGCGGATCTGGTCATGCATTCCACGACCAAATATTTCGGCGGTCACAGCGACGTTCTCAGCGGTGCGCTGATCGCGCGCGACGACAACGAATTCTTCCAACGCATCCGCGAAGTGCAGAAGTTGGCTGGCGCTGTCCCTGGGCCTTTCGATTGCTGGCTGGTGTATCGCGGAATGCATACCCTGCCCTTGCGAATGCGCGCGCATTCCGAAAACGCCCAGCGCGTGGCGCAATTTCTCGAGACCCATCCGCGAGTGACGCGGGTGCATTATCCCGGCTTGAAATCGCATCCGCAGCACGAACTGGCGCTGCGGCAGATGAGTTCGTTTGGCGGCATGCTTTCGATGGAGTTAAAAGGCGATCGCGCCGCGGCCATGCATTTGCCTAACGAACTTAAAATCTTTACCCGCGCCACCAGCCTGGGCGGGGTCGAGACTCTGATCGAACATCGCCAGTCGATTGAAGGGCCCGACACACTCACGCCTGAAACGCTTTTGCGAATTTCGATCGGCCTGGAACATCCTGATGACTTGATCGCCGATCTCGATCAGGCTCTGGCCTAACGACTTTCCGAGGATAATCGACAGTCGTTAGGCGCAGAGAAGCTCCTGTGCACCGCCGCACGCTAGAGATGAATCCTATCTTCCGAGCCGTCGCCTGACGACCATCACGACATCTTGCACCTCTGCGACGCGCAGCAAATAGGTCGTGCCGAAAAAGGCTCCCACTCCCACCGTAATGGTTACGATTAGCGCAGCAATCAACCACAGCTCGCTGCCGCGAGTTTGCCCGGAAAAAAAGAATCGTTCCGCAAGAAGGCAAATCGCCGCGAGCAACGCACCGGCAATCGCGATCTTGCCTAACGTCGTCAGGAGCGCGCTCGTTTCGAGCCGGCCGGTGTGCCGGCGCATCATCGCGTAGAGGAGAAGGAAATTCGTCATCGCCACCAGACTGGTCGAGAGCGCGAGCCCGCGATGACCGAGCCCAAGATGGAAAGTGAAAAGCCAGTTGAGCCCGAAATTTACGCCAATGGAAATGAGACTAACGACCATTGGCAGATGCCGCTTATCGAGCGCGTAGAAAGCGGGCGCGAGCACTTTCACCCCCGCGTATCCGGCCAGCCCGATGGAATAGAAACGCAAAGCCGCCGCTGTCTGCAGGGTTGAATTCAGGGTGAACCGGCCGTGTTGATAAATCACCGCAATGATCGGCTCGGCCAAAATCATGAGACCGATGGCGGAAGGAATCGTGAGGAGCATGACGAGCCGCATGGAATGGGCGAGCGCGCCACGAAAGTCCTGCGTGTTGCCGAGAGCAGCGCTGCGCGAAACGAGCGGCAAGGTCACGGTCGCGACCGCCACACCAAAGACGCCGAGCGGAAGTTGCATGAGACGAAATGCGATGTTGAGCCAGCTGATGGGTCCGTTGCCTAACGACGACGCGAACCCGCTGTTCACCGCCACATTTACCTGCACCGCGCTGGCCGCGATCGTCGCCGGGGCCATGAGCGCGAGAATCGTGCGCACGCCCGGATCGCGCCAGTTGAAGTCGAAACGAAATCGAAAACCCACTCGCGACGCCGCCGGGAATTGGACTACCAATTGCAGCAACCCGCCGAGCAGCGTGCCGATCGCGAGCCCCATCAAACCACGCTCGCCAAAGTGCGGATGCCGCCAGTTCGTTTGCGGATCGAGCCAGTAACAGAGCCCCACGCCGCCGATGATCGAGCCAAGATTGAAAAAGCTCGAAGCCATCGCCGGTACGCCGAAGACATTCTTCGCGTTCAGCATTCCCATCACGAGCGCGGCGAGCGAGACGAGGAGAATAAACGGAAACATGATCCGGGTGAGTTGGATCGTTAGGGCCGCTTTCTCCGCCGGAAACCCGGGAGCGAGAATAGTGATGACCGCAGGCGCAAAAACGATCCCGAGGAGCGTGATCGCGCTCATGAAGACGAGCGTGAGGGTCGCGACCTTGCTCGCCAGCCGCCAGGCCGATTGGTCGCCTTCAGTCGCGATGCGACGCGAAAAGGTGGTGACGAACGCCGTCGAAAGCGCGCCTTCGGCAAAGAGATCGCGCAACATGTTGGGCGCGCGAAAGGCAGTGAGAAACGCGTCCATGTTGCGCGACGCACCGAACAGTCCAGCGATCACCGTCTCGCGAATCAGTCCCAGGACGCGACTGCAAAGCACGGCCAGCCCGACGACGCTGGTCGCCTTGGTGCTGACGCGTTTCTCTTCTGGCTCGGACATGGGCAAGAAAGAACAGCAGGTCATGAGCGAAGCGCAAGCCCGCAACTTCCCGCTCTAACAAGAACGCTGCCTCACGCCATTCGTTTGGTAGGATCGGATTTACCGAGATTTTTTTGAAGTGTGCTGAGGAATGCGATGCCTCGCCCGGACACGAGAACGACTCGAGACTAATAAATTTCGAAGCCAGGCCCGACGTTCTTAAGGGAGCAAAGGTAACAACCGCGTAACCGTTCACCGATGGCTTATCCCAGGTGACAAAACGAACCTGCGACCTATGAAAACGAACATCCTGCAAAATACGAAATGGTTAACCATCATCAGTGGAGTAGGACTCGGACTGGTGCTCATTGCAGCACCGGCTCAGGTCGCCCAGACAGCGCCGAATGCAACGCTCGTCGCGAGCGTTCAGGATCAGCAATGCCAGGGCGGCGACTTCGTGAACGTGACAATGACCGCCACGCTCTCACCACAGCAGCGCAACGTCCGCTACAGCTGGGACTTCAACAACGACGGGGTTTTCGATACCGCGCCGAGCCGAAATCCCACCGTGACTCATCTCTATCCGGATGAGACGAACCAGACTGCAACGGTGAAAGTCACGAAGGGGACAAGAAGTGTGACTGACTCTGTCGCCTTCAGTACGCTCCGCTGCGAGAACTAACCCATACCGTTCCATCAGCCGGGCCGGGGTGACGTGACTCACCCCGGCTCGTGCCGAGTCAGATTGCCGAGTGTAGGAATCAGGATCCTGGCAGTTTTCTGGCTTTGAAGGCCCCGGTCGTTTGCTTCGCAATCCGTGACGGTTGGTTTGCAAATTTCCTGCCACTAGCTGGTTCTAGTTGGGCCTCAGGCGTTCGATTGAGAGGGAGATGCTCCTAAGGAGGCCCGACCTGAGAAATGGCGGTGGTAGCAATCCGAGCGTTTTTCTGATAGAAGCCTCCCGCAACGACAAGCTCGCCGCTCTGGAGGAGCGCCGCCACCTGCTTTTCTACGCCCAGATTCAAGGCGCCATCAAGCCGCCATTTCCCGGTCGCAGGATTATAGACCTCGGTACTTTGAAGAGTATCGTCGTCGCCTCCACCTCCCGTAACAATCACCGAGCCATCCAACAGCCGGGTAGCAGTGTGATTACCGCGCCCATAATTAAGGCTGCCAGTCAACGTCCACACGCCGGTGGCAGGGTCATATAGCTCTGCGCTGGTCAGCAAGCCTGGAAAGCCAGCTCCGCCCGCCACTAGGACCTGCCCATTCTCGAGTAGAGTGGCAGTGGCAAGATATCGGCCGACTTGTAAGCTGCCGGTCGGCTGCCAGGTGCCGTTCGCAGGATCGTAAAGTGCCGCTGAGGAACTGGCCGATCCTGGCTGTTTGAAGCCTCCCGCGACAAGCACCTTCCATCCAGCAGCAAAGTAAGCGTGGCTTCCTGGACCGTCTTCATAACGTCGCTCGTTAACGTCCAGGTCCCAGCAGCGGGATCATAGATTTCCGCGCTCTTGAGATTACCGCGGTTCCCGACGCCGCCCACTACCAGCACTCGACCATCCGGCAGCACGGTTGCGAGATGTCCCTCGCGAGCATCGATCATATCGCCAGTGTTACTCCATGTTCCGCTGACGGGGTCATAGAGTTCCGCCGAATTGATCGCTTTGTGATTGTCGCCGTCGCCCCCTGCAACCAACACTCGACCATCTGCGAGCAGGGTCGCGCTGTGCAAGAAACGGGCTTTGTGCAAATTGCCGCTCGTTGACCAAGTCTTGCTAATCGGATCAAAGATCTCACTGCTGTTCAAGGTTAGTCCCCCATCAGCACCGCCCTCCACCAGCACGCGCCCATCCAGGAGCGTGTTGGCCTGGAAAGAGTTGCGCTCGTGCGCAAGGCTCCCGGTGAGCGTCCAGGGAGCGCGGCCAACTCCATCGCCCCTTGGCCCAGCGTCCGCAGGTAGCGCTACAAGAATCGCCCAGAAACCAAGAGCATAAGCACTCCACCGCGAGTAATGAAAAAGTAATGACTTGGTATGTTTGTCTCTTGTCCTCATAACAGTGTTAAAAGGCAATCAGACCGGAGAAGTCAAGGCTATTAGACGCTAGCCAAGTCTCTGCGAAGTAAATGCTGCGATCGAAGAACGAGCTCCACCGGACTTAGTCACCTTTAGCACCCTCGAATGTGACGACTAACTAATGCCGTTCTCTCGACCGGGCCGCGGTGACGCAACTCACCGCGGCTCGTGCCGAGTCAGATTGCCGAGTGTAGGAATCAGGATCCTGGCAGTTTTCTGGCTTTGCAGGCCCCGGCCGTGTGCTTCGCAATCCGTTACGACTGGTTTCCAAATTTCCCTTGCCGCCTTGCTGGATTTTTGCTTGCCTCATCTCACCGGATTTGCCAAACACCTGTGTATTGACCTCCTCTGTCTCCCACCAGCCCACATTTCCGACTATGTTAGGCGAAAAATTTTACGCATTTAATTGCGAACTTTTGTCTAATTCTCGTTAGACGTAAACCACACTTATTGAATGAACATGGGTAAAATGAATCTTGCAGATGCTACTATTACGCAGCTTCTCATTCCAATAGACGACTTCGAGCGAGGCGTGACGTTCTATCGGGATGTTCTCGGTCTACCGCTTTTATTCGCTGCTCCTCCCCAGATGGCATTCTTTCAGTGCGGAGCTGTTCGGTTGCTCGTGGGTGTTACTCCGGCCGGCCAGGAGGTGCAGCGCGGTTCGCAGATCTATTTCGGAGTGAAAGACATTCAGTCCGTTTACTCATCCTTGAGCACACAGGGAGTGCAGTTCAAGGCACCGCCACACGTCGTGAGTCGATCAGCCACATCGGAAGTCTGGCTCACAGAGTTTGTTGATCCCGACGGCAATCAGCTCGCACTGATGAGCGAAGCACCGCTTAAGTGGATGCTTTTCTGAACGCTAGCTTCCTTTCACTGCGGGCTTACTTTTGCGCCAGTGGCCGCAGCTTATCTTGTTCTCGTTAGGCGGAACGAAGTGCACATCGTGAGACGAAACATGAGATGGATCACACTCTTATTTGTCGTTGTAGCCTGTACCGGAGCAGCTGTGCCTGGGGTCACAGAACAGTATCCAACGAAGCCGGTCTTAGTAATCGAGCCGTTTGGGACAGGCGGCGGACCTGATCTGCTGGCCCGCGCTCTCGCTCAGCAGCTCTCAAAGCTGTGGCATCAACGTGTGACAGTGGAGAACGTTCCTGGAGCCGGAGCCACCGCAGGCCCGGCACGAGTCGCGAAGTCGCCACCCGACGGGTATACGTTGCTTCTCACCACCAGTGCTCAAGCATACAGCGCTGTTTTCTCAAAGAGTCTGCCGTATGATCCGTTGAAGGACTTCATTCCGATCGTGCCGTTAAGCAGCCAGCCGTACGTGCTCGTGGCCGGGAACTCGACCGGTATCACCACAGTCGGCGAACTCATTGCGGCGGCGAAGGCGAAGCCGGGTCAACTTAAGTTTGGTTCCACCGGAGTGGGCACCGGCACGCACTTGGGGCTGGAGAAATTCAATCTCGCGGCTGGTATTAGGGCGGTGCACTCTCCCGGCGGACCAGCCGATGCAATCGCTGATGTAATCGCACACAACATCGCTGGAGATACCACTTACATGATGGCACCGATCTCGCTCGCTTTGCCCGACATTCACAAAGGCAGACTCCGTGCCCTCGGCGTGAGCGGCGCGCGCCGCTCGTCGTTGCTACCGGAGGTTCCAACAATCGCGGAAGCTGGTATCGCCGGTTTCAACTTCCCCATTTGGTATGGGGTATGGGCGCCGGCTGGCACTCCGGCCGGCGTGGTTGACAAACTTGTGAAGGACATCGGATACGTGCTCGCTGGGCGGGATCTGCGCGACTGGCTTGCCAAGCACGGAGGCGAGCCGATGAATATGACGCAGCCTGAGTTCGCGCGCTTTGTCCTTAGCGAGAGTAAAAGTGCGGCACAGATCATCAAAGCCGCTGAGCTCAAGCCCTAACAGTCGACTGTGTTACGATAGCAATGTTGCCAACAAAGCGCTGCAGCCAACCGCTGGCCGCTGTGAAGGCAAGATTTGATTTTATGAAACAGTTGTCGATGTTGCGTAAGCTCGGCCTCGCCAGCGGCAGCTCATCTTGTTCTCGTTAGGCGATGACACGCCTTGACCTTGCATCCTTGCTCAACGTGATCTCCACGATCGCGATCGTTGGAGCTTTGGTTTTTACCGCTTTACAAGTTCGGGCAGCGAACCGCGTCAGGCAGGACCAAGCGGCGATTGCGGTGATTCAAACAACCCAGAACGAGAATTGGATCCACGCTCTTGGACTTATTTTCACTCTGCCCACAGTTGCCGAGTTAGAGCAAATTGCCGAAAAAGGACCTCCCATGGAGCAGGCACTCTTCGAATTGAGCATTCGACTGGAAACAATCAGTTACATGGTTTTTTGCCGTATCGTTACCCTCGAAGCAGTCGATAACTTGATTGGCGGAGTGGTGATGGGTTTTTGGTCGCGCGCACAAAAGTGGACGGAACATTATCGCGCTGTGACGAACAACCCGAAGTTCAACGAGTGGTGCGAGTGGTTAGCAGATAGGCTGGTAGAACGGCACGCACGATGCAAACCCGAACCTGCGCAGCGACTTTACCGGAACTGGAGCGAACAGTGAAGACACGCTTAACCAAGACGATGCAGCGAACCGCGGGCCGCCCTTATGCCCAGTACCCAGTGTATGCGACCATCATTCGTAACTCCGCGGTCGCCGCAGATCGAGCTTTCTACCGATCTCAAGACTTGACGATGACTGAGCGCCTGGTCCGTCAAAGCAGGCCCAAGAGCATTCTTGTGTTTGATCGGGAATAGACGTGCGAGTCCACCCCTGCGGGTGTGGGGGTCGATTCGCTCGGCGGCACCGGTCTTGCGCGCTGGACGAGCGAGGCAGCGTCTTTTTGCTTGCTTTCGCTGATTGGAGTTGAGAAAAGAGCGGCACTTTGATTTATCCGGCGTTCCAGGGCCATCCTTTTGCGTCCTTAAGCCGGGGTAAAAACAACGCACTTATGAAAACACCTACCAACCTAAAAATACATTGCATCGCTTGTCAGCTATCGGTCTTACTCGCGGCGGGATGGTTTGCGCTGCCTTTGAACCTCGATGCCGGCGTCGAGTCAGTCGACTCCAGGCTAATCTTCTTACAGCCCGCCGGGGGCGTCGGCCAGAATTTTACCAAATCAACCTATGACGTAGTGATCGCCGACTTTGATGGGGACGGCCATGGCGATGTCGCGTTCCCGTCGCAGAACGTGATTGACGTCTACTACGGCGACGGAGCGGGCCATTTCACCGGGCCCAGCACTTTCGCCGCTGGCACCTTCCCCCAATCTCTGGCGGTCGGGGATTTCAACCGGGACGGCAAGCCTGACCTCGCGGTGGGCGTAGTGGGTTTCATGGGCCAGGGCGTGCAGATATTATTGAATGACGGCACGGGCGGCTTCGCCGCGCCGGTGATGGCGACAACAGCGGGCTCCCCTTACCAGATTGTCGTGGGTGACTTTAACCACGACGGCATTCAAGACCTTGCCATCGCGGACACGAGTCCGGATAGCGTATTGGTGCTGCTGGGGGATGGCCACGGAGGGTTCGGCGACCCAATCGAATCGCCCGGCGGGGGGGACGCGATGGCGACGGGAGATTTCAATGAAGACGGGATCGTGGACCTGGCAGCGGCGGAATACGCAACGGGCGAAGTAAGAATCCTTCTGGGTAACGGCGCGGGTGGCTTTACGGTGGCGAACACCTATTCAGTAAGTCCCAGCAATACGACTAACCTGGTGGTGGCTGACTTTAATCATGACAATCACCAGGATGTGGCGGTAGGAGTTATTAATAACCTTTACTATGTCGCGACCTTTCTCGGAAACGGCAACGGCAGCCTCGTGGCCGGATCCCCGGTCGCGCTCGATGACGCGCAGGGCATCGGGGCAGCTGACGTTAATGGCGACGGAAGAATCGATCTGGTGACGGCAAACTATTCCGACGAAGCGATCGGCGTCGCCAATGGCGATGGGAGGGGTAATTTTGCCCGGCCGAGATATTATTCCTTTCCCTACCACCACGGACACGAGCCTCTCCCGATCAATATAACGGTGGGTGATCTGAACGGGGACGGAAAACCCGACCTCGCAACCGCCAACTATGGAACAGGCGGTACAATTATTCTGTTAAGTAAGTAAGGATAAGGGAATCCAGGACCCAACGCCTGCCTCCCGCGGTCGGGCGCCCGGGACGGCCCGGGCTCGTGACTGTCTCGATATAAGCGGATAACCTTGCGGTTGTCAGAGCTTACTATCGACAGTCGCCGGCTCAGCCCCAGGATGAGCTGGCACGGAGTGCTCAGCATCCGGAGGGTGAGTTGGGTGAATTACTTCGATCTCGGCGAGTTTTGCCTTTAGGCTCTGCGGAGTGTTGCTCGGGATAAGCCGCATAACCTCGCGCAGCTTTTTTGCTTGCCGGGTCGGCTGGGGTGGTTCTAGAAAGGGTGCTCATGGAAAGGACGCTATGAACAAAGACCGAATCGCCCAGAATCTGGAGGCAGTCGAAAACCATTTTCACAGCGAAGAATTGGCCGAGGTGGAAGCGGCCCTGCAAACCTTCACCGAGGATATCATTTGGGAGGCCCCTGCCCTGAATGGCCTGAACCGGTCTTTCCGGGGGAAGGAAGCGACCGGGAATAATTATCGTCAACTATGGGCGTCCATGAGTAATGTGAAGTTCCAGCCACTTCAGCGCTTCGCAACGGAAGACCGAGTTGTGGATGACTGTATCTGCACCTTTGAAGTGGTGAAGGACGGATATTGGCATTTTCCGGTTGGCAGCAAAGTGGAGATGCGGTTAGTTCACATCTTTGAGATGAGGGATGGGAAGATTGCGCGGGAAATCGTTTTCGACATGGGGCGCACCCCCTAGTTGATAAGACGATTTGAAACCGCCGAACCAGAGACTGCAGCCAACGCCGGTTGACGCTGGCAGTTCCGCTTTCGCGGGCTACGTCCTTGGTCCGGCGTGGCTGAGCTTGAGTCGCTAGGCAGCTACATGGCACGCGATGATTGGTTCCGACACACAGAGTGGAATGCCGAAACAGAAGCCGCGTTCTTCGGCAAACTCCGTCGCGCTCGCGACAAGAAGCAGTATTTGCGCATTCAAGCCAGCATGATTGCACCCCATCATCCAGAAGTCGCATTGCGACTCCTGGACCAGTACTTCGGGCTCGGTGATCACTTCGACCAGGCGCAGGCGCATGTCGACCGCGCTTCGGCATATCTCACACTCGGCGACGCGGATCGCGCGATTGCAGCCTATGAGGTCGCCCTCGCGCGAGAGCAAGACTATCCGCAATTACTCACGCAAGCTTATCTCGATTTACCATTCCTTATCGCATCGCGCGGCATCAAGTCTCGCTATGAGCAGGCGTTACAGTTACTTGAGCAGCACAGGTCGCGACTTACGTTTCCGGTCGATCACTTTCGCTGGCACGCCACACACGGCCTCATTGCCTCAGCGCAGGGGCAGACATCTGCTGCGCGAGCACACGCGCGGCTCGCGCTCGATGCCGCAGCAAAGGATCATTCTGGCTTTCGGTATCACCCAAGCGTAGGACTTGTCGGCACTTGCTATGAGCATATCCGTGAGCAGTTATCAGCCGCCGCGGCCTAACCAAGCGATGGCGCCAATGCCGGAGACGGCAACATCCCGGAGAAAAAGGCGGTATTTTGCGACTGAATTCTCGTTAGGCGGACGAACACGCTTTTGAAAGAATGGTATGCCAGCCATATTTGACCGCATTCTCACGCTAAATCTCGTCGCCAGCACTGCAATCTTCTATATCGCGGCCCGCATTTATTTACTGCCTCTGCTTCCGCGCCTTCGGCCGCAACAAGTTCTGTTGCCCATTCTCCTCCTGCATTCGATGCGCCATCTGGGGATGATGTTTCTAACCCGCGGTGCAACTTATCCGGGATTATCGGCACATTTCGCTTATCCCGCAGCATTCGGCGATTTGCTCACCGCGGCGATCGCTCTCGTAGCGATCCCATTAGTGATACGCGGCTCCCCTCTCGCCAAGCCGACGGTGTGGTTCTTCAACGTCGTCGGCACGATCGATCTGCTTTTGGCCATCACTCTTGCCACTATTTACGCCGCGCCCATCTCAATGGGACCATCTTACTGGATTCCTGCTTTCTGGGTGCCGTCGCTGTTGGTCACACATTACATTACGTTCCTTGTTCTTCGGCGGCATTGGACTTTCTGACTCATGCTACAGCTTGCCTCTAATGCGCCTAACCAGGCGACGGAGCCGACCGCGAGCGGCCGTACCATCCAACTTTCCATGACTTCAACCCACCAATCCGGCGCCACGCACGCCCTTGCCCACAGCAGCTCATCTTGTTCTCGTTAGACCTATGTCACGCCTCGCCTCGATTATTCTAGCTCACCTCGTTCTGTCCCTTCATGCCGTTGCATACGCCGAGGCCGGGACGGATCGCACGGCGGTGGAGCGTCAGATCCGCCAATCGATTGAAGATTGGCGTAGCGCGGCGAATCGTGGTGACATCGCAAGTACGACCAAGATTTGGGCGCCAGGAGTACAAGGTTGGTTTCCCTCTGCCTCAGAGTTCAAGAATGCGGCTGCGTTCGACGACACGGTGGACGCCAAGTCGCTTCGCAGCACTTACACGGTGACGATCAACGAGATTCTTGTTTCAACGGACCTGGCAGTCGTGCGTGATACATGGGAAGAAACGCTTCACGCGCCGGATGGTCAGACTGCGCTCCGAGTTATTCAGAGTTTCGAGGTATGGCGGCCACAGCCCGATGGCGAATGGAAAATCTCGCGATGGATTAGTGCGCCCGGGCCGTGGCAACGGAAAAAGCCCTAGCCAGGCGACGGAACCGAATTAAGGAAGTTGAGGGTTGAGAGATGATAGTTGAGAGTCCAGCAAAGCCCTCAAAGCCACACATCATGAAACATTACATCAGTCACACCGTATTAAGCACGTCGGAGGGTTGGAGATGATAGTTGAGAGTAAAGCAAAGCTCGCCACCAGCCGTGGCTCATCTTGTTTTGTTAAACGAATTACGTTAGTAAGATCAATCCACACAGCAGCGAGACCAACATGTACAGACTAGTTATCGCACTTGCGATCTCCCTCGTCGCGGTGGGGAGATCCGCCGCCGCCTCTGAAAAGACAGAAGTGATGGTCCCGGTGCAGCAATTTATAGAAGGCTTCAACAAGAGCGACGCCAAAATGGCCGAGGCCGCTTGCACGGAAGAAGCGTTAATCATCGACGATTTTCCGCCGCACGTGTGGCACGGGGCTGGGGTCGTCTCGAAATGGTTCCAGGCTTATGAGGCTTACGCCAGGGCGCACAGCATCACCGAAGCCGTTATAACTCTGGGCAAAGCCAGGCACGTCGACGTCACAGGTGCGGTCGCGTACGTGGTTGTTCCGACAACGTTCCGTTTCAAGAACAAGACAGAAGTAGTCAATGACGCCGGGGTGATGACTTTGGTGCTCCACAAGGCGACAAAGGACTGGCAGATTGCCGCCTGGTCCTGGGCTGACAATTAAGTGCTCGCCTCATGCGCCGGAACGTTTAACCCACACGACGCAGCGAACCGCCCGAGTTGACTATGAGCTTCTTTACAGTTGAACCCTTCACCTGCAGCCCGCCGCCCTCTCGGCGTGATTCATCTTGGTCTCGTTAGCTCTTACGATGCGATTTCAGCGATCATTTTCTTTCCTTGGAGCCGTTGTTTGCTTCCTCGGTTCGTTTGCGTTTGGGCAGACACAGGTCGCTACACCCACTCCAGCTAAGCGCCAGGGAGAGGTGACACAGCCAAAAGCGGTTGAGGCAGAATACGGCAAACTCGACAAGATCGCTTCGTTTCTCCGTGCTCGTAATACCGAGCAGTTCGCGATCAAGTCCACCAATGGAATCGACGAAGCGAGTTACGTTTCCATTGGCGGCATCGAACAGTGGGTCACCATTCGCGGTGAAGATCGAGCTAACCCCGTCCTGTTATTTGTCCATGGCGGGCCGGGTGATGTGACTAATCCATGGAGCTTCGCCCTCTTTGCGCCGTGGCAAAGATATTTCACCGTCGTGCAATGGGACGAACGGGGCGCGGGACGAACACTGCAAAAGAATGGCGCCGGTGACGCCTCAACCATGACGCTCGACCGTATGGCTCAGGATGGAGTAGAACTGGCGGGGTATCTGACTAAACACCTGGAGAAGGAAAAGGTGATCGTGGTCGCTCATTCATTTGGAACGATCCTCGGTTTGCGGATGGTGCGCTCAAGACCCGATCTCTTCTATGCCTACGTCGGCACAGGCCAGGTGGCGGATGAGACGAGGAATTATGCGGTGGCTTACGACGCCTTATTAAAGAAAGCAGAAGCATTGGCTGACCATGAGGCGCAGGACGAATTGCGCCGGATCGGTCCGCCACCTTATAAGTCCGGCGAAGGTTATCGAGTGCAGCGGAAATGGGCCAATCGCTTCGAGGGCGCAGATCAATTCCTCTACGGCACGATCGGACTGACGCTGGTGGCTCCGGGCAATTCCGTGCAGGACCTTTACGACTCAGCCGACGGCCAGGAGTTAAGTGCCGGGCGTCTCGTCCCGTCGACTACGTCTGCGGGGCCAAAGGAGATCGGGCTTAGGTTTGCCGCGCCCATTTTCTTTTTCGAAGGCGACGAAGACTTTACCACTCCACCCGCACTTGCGCGTGAGTATCTGACCACGCTCCAAGCGCCGAAAAAGGAGTTTGTCTCGATTAAGGGCGGGCACTTTGCTGTGTTTACGAACTCAAACGACTTTCTAAGAGAGCTGGTCAGCAAAGTTCGTCCGCTGGCGATAGGGACAGACCCTACGGCGAAGAAATGAAACTTAATCATTAAGAAAGTTGAGGGTTGAGAGACGATAGTTGAGAGTCCAGCAAAGCTCGCCGCCGCCAGCGGTGGCTCATCTTGTTCTCGTTAGACACCGCCTCTTCGCGGAGATTCGACTAATCGTAGTTACCAGGCTCATGAAGTCCACCTGGCGCAAACACCTGATTATTTGCCTGTTTTTTGGGTTGTTGGCGGTTCCAATCCACTTTTTGGATGTGGCGATCACGGGACAAGGAGGAGGCGGCGGTTGGATCACGCTGGATTTTCGGGGCCTTATCTTTTGGACTTACATCGCGTTGCTCGCTATCCACGTTGCCTTAAGTTCAATTGGCGTCCTGTCATTTTCTAAGGCAGGTCTGTTGCGTATTCACCTTTGCTCCATGGCCCTGTCCGTAATCTTGCTCGTAGCAGGATTTGCCGTTTACGGAAAACTGCTGCGCTATCAGGCGACCTCCGCGCGAGAGGCAGCTCCGGCGGGAACGCAGACTAGGGAAGTTGAGGGTTGAGAGATGATGGTTGAGAGTCCGGCAAAGTTCGCCGCCGCCAGCGGTGGCCCATCTTGTTCTCGTAAGCCCTAAGCCACACATCATGAAACACCATTACATCAATCGCACTATACGATACCTTCTCGCGGTGGCGTTCGCCGCTTGCTGGCTGGGCACGGCACTCGCCTCCGATCAAAGCGACATGATCGATAAGCTACAGCAGTCAGGACAGCTTCGCCTCGACTGCACAGCAGGCAAAGCATGGCTCGATCCCAAACTGTGGCAAGCGGCAGAGGCGGACGCCAAAGGAAACTTCGCTCGCGCGATTTTGGAGGGTTGCCACTCCGTAGGCGCTCTTAAGAGCATCAACATTTACGACGCGCAGTCCGAAAAGAAGCTTGCCACCTACTCGAAGGAAACCGGCCTGAAAGTCGATTAGCGTGAGAGCGTAACGGAAGAGGTCTACCCACGTGATGGAGCGGACGGCCACCCGGCCTTCTTTTTCAAGAACTCCCAAAGCGGTCAGCCGTCACGCTCGCGAGGCGTGACGGCTGTTCCGGAGTGGTGGCCGTCGGCGGGAGAACAGCCTGTCGTATCTTGATCAGTTGTCTCCTGTCGTTCGCTCACTGGCCATGCGCCGGCACCAGCGCAAAGCCGTGTTGTGTTCCGTCCTTGAAATACCCGCCACCAACAATCTCGCCATGAGTGTTAACGGCGAGGGCGTATGTCTGATCCAGGTTCCAGTTGGAGCCAGCCGGGAAAAATACGGTGAGATCAATACCCTGTCTGGTGGCACTGGGCCAGAGAAAGGCATGCGATTCCGAAAAGTCGTCATTATAGGCATAGCCCACGATCTGGCCATTGTCGCTGATACCTGCCGCGACCGTATTGGTAAACGTGCCAACGGTCTTCAGAATCACCGCCGGGCTTGTGCTGCTGGCCCAGTAGGTCGCACGCGTGGAAGCGAAGCCGGGTGTATAGGAGTAACCAACCATGTTTCCGGCGCTGTTGAGGGCGTGACTGGGGAAGACGGCAAAGCTATAAATGAATCCGTGTCCCGGTGAAGCCAGCGCCACCGGAGTGCTCGCGCTGTTCGCCCAGGACACCGCGTAACATACGTCTCCTGCCTGGTCGCAAGCATCGCCAAAGATGTTGCCAGCATCATTGATGTTAGTGGCCACGCTGGTGTAAAGCTCATCGCTCAACTCCTGGAGATAAATGGGCGCTGCCTCGCTGTTCGGATAAAAGACCGCGGGATTGACGGAAAAGTCCTGGTTAAAGAACTGCCCGACGATCTGGCCTGATGAATTGATGTCATACACCTCACCCAAAAGGCCGGGCGGCAGACCAGGGAGCGGGACCGGGGCACTGTGAGGGCTTGCCCAATACAAGGGCTGCTCAACACTGAAGTCTGCGTGATACCCATATCCCACGATCTCGCGCTGAGAGTTAATACCGAAGGCGACGCTGAGGAAACCGGGCAATGTGCCGAGATCAATCGCCGCGCTTTGGCTGCTGGCCCAGTAGGCGGCGTGCGCGATCCCGGGTGAGAAATCCTTGTTGCCGACGATTTGACCGGACCGATTTATGTTGAGCCCATTTATCCCCCCGAGATCAATCTCCATGTATTGCTTCTGCGGTGGGGGCTCGATGAAGATGTTCCTCGGTGGGTCAGGATTCGCAGCAAGACCACTGGCTACTGGAGTAGTTATGCAAATGAACAGTGGTGCCAGGCGGGTGAAAAGCGGCTTGGTCACCAAGCGCAGCCTTTGGACGAGATAACTCAGAGTAAACGAACAATGTGTTTCCAGATAAGCTTTCATACTTATCTCTAAAGGAACTGGAACCGAAAGTTCCGGAATTCTTTTGCAGTAAAACAAAAGCCGCCACCCGGTTACGAGTGACGGCTTATTGTAAGATGCGACTATTGCACCAGTGTAAAGGTATCTGCTCCTTTTTAATTATTGACTACCACTCGCGTGGTGGCCTTCGCTAGCTCGACTTGATTGCTCACCTTTTGCAGGCCGGTAGTAAGACCCTTGATCTCCTTCTGCTGCCGGGCCAGAGCCGATTTGAGCTCGCCGATCGTTTCTTGCTGTTCCTTTACGGTCCGGTGCTCTTTCAGGAATTCGTTGAGCAGCATCGCGTTGACCATTTCATAATGCACGCTCTCGGGTTGACCCTTGGAATCGCGCGCGACCAGATCGGGGTTAACTGCAGCGACTTCCTCGGCCACTAAGCCAAAAGCGGGCGCTTGAGTCGGATCAATCGCTTTCTTGTAGCGATACGTAACCGGGTTGAGCCGATAGATCGTTTCGCTCGCTTTCTCCATGGGCTTGATCTCTTCCTTGTAGCGGCGCGAGGAAGTTAAATGGCCAATCAGCCCTGTCGTTAAGTTTACCGTGATCGTGTCAGTGCCGGCGCCGCTAACGTTGGTACTGCCGATATTGGCTATATAGGTCTGGTTGGTATCACCGCTATTGCCGAGCATTTGCGCGCCGATATAGATGTTGCCGCCGCCGCTCCCTGTATTGGAGCCGGCGAGATAGCCCAGCGCGATGTTTTGGTCGCCGCTCCCAAAGTAGAGCGCGCCGTTGCCCACAGCTACATTATTGCTTCCGCTAACATTCGAGGTGAGGGCGTTTTCGCCGACGGCCACATTACCGCCCCCGGTTGTGTCTTGAGTCAACGCAGCGGTACCGTTCGCCACGTTCTGACTGCCAACTGTGTCGCTGGTAAGCGCCAACGCACCTGTCGCCACATTGTCGTCGCCGGTTGTAAAACGAAGGGCATACCAGCCGGTCGCGGTGTTATAGTTGCCGGTCGTCAGGGATCGGAGTGCCTGATTGCCGATTGCCGTATTAGACGTTCCAGTTGTAAGACCGGCGAGGGCCTGCTTCCCCTCTGCCGTGCTGTTAGATAGACATTGAGCACACGGAGCCGCCGGTTCGTCGGCTGCCTGGATTTTGGGTAAGACTGTCGAGGCGATCGCGAACAGCGCGAAGGCGGGATAAGTAATCTTTGTTATTGTTTTCATGGTTTTGTTTCCTTTCATTTGCGATGGGTTTGAGTTAGTTGTCATTTTCGTTGTTCTATTATTTGGGTTCGCTAAAATGCTGCTAAGACCAGCGCCTCCGGCGACAAGCACCTTGCCGTTTGCCAGCGACGTTGCCGTGTGGGACACGCGTCTGATGTTGAGGATGCCAGCAGGCGTCCAGGTTCCGCTTTGACCGGCGCAAGGTTGAACGAATTACTCCCCGCGGTGAGTAGAAGCCGCGGAAAAGCGAGCCGCTGGGAAAGGATCTGAAAAGCCGGGCGAAAGCCGCCGACCATGGAATACAAGGCTTTCATACCTATCTCTAAAGGAACTCGAAACCAAAGTTCCGGAATTTTTAGATCTCGAATGGATGCTCCGCTTCTGTTGGATTGAGCTTCCGCGAATCATTTTTTGGACTTGTGGAAGAATCGAAAGGCGATCACGCTCTTCGGCAGGTTGAATGCCGAAGCCGAGTCGCGCGGGTTCACCACCACGCGCTGGAGTCTCGTCCTTACCGGGGCGAGCGCCGATGGCGACGACCAAAAAGCTGCCGAGGCGCTGGCGGAGCTCTGCCGAACTTACTGGCGCCCTATTTTTTCCTACCTCTGTCGCCGCGGCTACTCGAACCAGGACGCGCAGGATATCACACAGGATTTCTTCCTGATGATTCTGAAAACCAACTGGCTCCGTCAGGCCGACCAAAATCGCGGCCGGTTCCGCTCCCTTCTGCTTAAGTCGGTCCAGAATTTTCTCCACAATCTTTCGGATACAAATCGAACCCTGAAGCGAGGCGGCGGCGTCGAATTCGTCTCCTGGGATGCCTGGATGGCAGAAGCACCCTCGCAAAGCTCGCTCACGCCTTCAGCGCTAGACGCGATTCCACCCGAGCGGCTTTACGATGTTCGCTGGGCCACAACAGTCGTAGAGCAGGCGCTTTGGCGTCTGCGCGAGGAATGTGAAGAGAAAGGACGACTTCGGTTGTTTGAGGGGCTACGCGCCTATCTCGTGGCGGAACACGGCGATGTCTCCTACGCCGATCTCGGCGCCGCCCTCGGTGTTGCAGACACAGTCGTAAAAAAGCAACTCCATAATTTGCGTGAGCGTTATCGCTGGCTCCTGCGTAAGGAGGTCGCTCACACTGTGGCCGACCCGGCCGATGTGGACGACGAGATCCGGCATCTCTGCGCGGCGCTGGTCGTCGCAACCTGATGAATAAGTCAACCGCACCGTCTGATTTCGCGGAAGCAATCGAGACTCCGGCGAAATGTCCCCAGTGCGGTGCAATGACCCAACTCCATGACGCGACCTGTATTAACTGTCTCCTACGAGAGGGACTTGAAGCCAAAGGCGAGGCGTCCCGTGAGACGTTCGAAAGCATCCTCCTGGAAGCCAATGTAACCGACAAACAATGGCGTCTCGGTCACTACGAAATTCTGGAAGAGATAGGTCGCGGTGGCATGGGAGTCATTTATCGCGCACGCCAGCAACACTCTCGCCGGATCGTCGCGGTGAAACGCATCTTCGCTCATCAGGCGAATTCGCACGAGTCACTCGTGCGCTTTCGGCGCGAAGCAGAAGCCGTCGCCCTTCTCGATCACCCAAACATCCTTCCCATTTACGAGGTCAGCGAAAGCGACGAAGGCTTGCCGTTTTTCAGCATGAAATACGCGGCCGGCGGGAGCCTGCGCGCGGCGGCGTCTGCGTTACGTAGCAAGCCTCGCGAGTGCGTGCAGTTGATCGCAAAGGTAGCACGCGCCATAGCTCACGCGCATGGGAAGGGATTACTCCATCGCGATCTTCAGCCGGGAAACATCCTGCTGGATGAGAATGGGGAACCGATGGTGAGTGACTTCGGTCTTGCGAAATGGCTCGATCAAGATAGCGACCTAACGAGAACCCTGGAGACACTTGGAACACCGGGTTACATCGCACCTGAGCAGGCTGAGTGCAGAACAGCTGACCTTACGAGTGCCGCTGACACTTATAGTCTAGGCGCGATTTTATTTTATCTCCTCACTGGGCGTCCGCCGTTTGTCGGCCCGAATGTTCTTTCTGTTATTCATCAGGCTGCCGCGACGCCAGCGCTGCGTTTGCGTTCACTGGTTCCATCACTCGACCGCGATCTGGAGACGATCGTCGGTCGCTGTTTGGAAAGCGATCCCAAGGCGCGCTACCAATCGGCCGGCGCGCTCGCCGACGATCTTGAACATTGGCTGCGACATGAACCAATTCAGGCTCGGCGCACTGGAGTTCTTAGTCGCGGAGCAAAATGGGTGTACCGCAATCCATCCAGCGCGCTGCTTGCAACGGCCCTGATCATACTAGCAGCGATCATGGGTTGGAATGTTTGGAAGAGCGAATCGATACGACCTCCAATAACAGACGGGATCGCCGTGTTACCGTTTGAAAACCTGAGCTCGGATCCTGAAAATGCATTCCTTGGTGATGGTGTACAAGACGAAGTTCTGAATGACCTGGCAAAGATCGCGGACTTGAAGGTCATTAGCCGGACATCAGTGATGGGATACAAGAGCGGCACGAAGAGAAATCTGCGGAAGATCGCGAATGAACTCGGGGTTACGCACGTGGTTGAGGGAAGCATACAACGCGTCGCAAACAGCGTTCGTGTCAGCGCGCAGTTAATCGACGCAAAGACCGACACGCATTTATGGGCTGAGCGCTACGATCGGCCAATGAATGACGTCTTTCGCGTAGAGAACGAAATTGCCAAGGCAATTGCCACGCAGCTTCAGGCAAAGCTGTCGGCAAAGACAAAGTCTGCCATCGAGGAGGCACCCACCAAAGACCTCGCCGCATACGACCTTTACGTTAGGGCAAACTCACTGATGCTGACGGGGTTTGTGCGCGGAGACAAGTTATTCGAGGCCGCAGGTCTGCTTGATCAAGCCGTCGCACGCGACCCGGATTTTTTTCTCGCATACTGCCTGCTAGCCGAGGCGCACAGCCGCCTTTACTGGGCCTTTGATCACAAGCCGGCGCGACGCGACTTGGCCGACCGCGCCGTTAAGACCGCCCTTCGACTGCGGCCCGAAGCAGGGGAAGCGCATCTCGAGCGGGCTCGATACCTCGACATGTGCAATCTCGATTACGACCACGCCCGTGCCGAACTCGCCCTTGCCCAGCGCAAGCTTCCAAACGACGCGCAGGTTTTCGCGTTGATGGGTAATATCGACCGTCTTCAGGGCCGCTGGAACGAGTCGGCGCGCAACTATCAGGAAGCTCTGAAGCTCGATCCCCGTAACCTATTTATGCTCCGACAGACCGCGCTCGGCTATACATTCATGCGCCGTTATGCTGAGTCGGCCGCCGCCAGAGACCAAGCCATCGCTGTTGCCCCCGAAGACGCCGGGCTGCGAGGATTTCGGGCGTGGCTTGATATCGATTGGCATGCCGATTCGAAGCCTTTGCACAAACTCTTCGATGGTATCTCTGGCGAAAACCCAGGCCCCGTCCCGGGGGTTGATGGTGAACTTTGGCTGGATCTTGCCATGTGCGAGCGTGATCCAATTCTGGCCAAACGGGCGCTGGCGTCCGTGGGAGATGGATTTTCCCGGAACCAGCTCAAATTCTCGCGAACTTTTCTCGAAGCTTGTGTCGCGCGTGCCTTTGGGAACGACGCCGCAGCGCAAAAAGCGTTCGGCGCCGCGCGTTCCGAATTCGAGCGCACCGTGCGCGAGCAACCCGATGAGGGGCCGCCGCTGTGTATGCTCGGCCTGGTCGACGCCGGCCTCGGGCGAAAAGAGGAAGCCATCCGCGAGGGGCGTCGTGCGGCCGAGCTGACTCCAATTACTAAGGACGCAGTGAGGGGAGCAAACATCATGCAATTTCTCGGCGTTATCTACGCGTGGACCGGAGAGAAAGATCTCGCCATCAAGCAGATCGCCGAGACGCTCCAAACCCCGAGCCTGCTAACCTACGGTCAACTCCGTCTCAATCCTTTCTGGGATCCGTTGCGTGGCGATCCGCGTTTTGAAAAACTGGTAGAGGAAGCGAAGAAGCCAATCGCCCTGCGATAATGGAACGCGTTCCTGCGAAACACCTTGCGCCTGCCGGAGCGAAAACCGCGCATTCGTCTGATGGTGCGGACACGGCCCTCTTGAGGCCGGTACACGGGTTCGATCCGCGTATTCGCAGCGTCCGGTCCGGTAAACGCACGTGCGGCCTCAAGGTGGGGAGTTATGGAAATCGCGGCGTCGAATCTAGTCCTTACTAGGCATGTAATGCTATCGACGAGCAAATATTTGCGGAATTCACTTGCAATAAGCGAGAAAATTTGGTCGAAGTATTCCATGAAATTGCATCTTCCAAGACCCTGTGACCCACTACGACGTGGTGGATTCACTAACCAACTTGCTCCGCCCCGCCTGACGCTTGTGCTGTTGTGCGCGGTTGCCTTAGCTACCTCAGCCCGCGCTTCAGTCCTGCAGGATCCGTTACCTGAGCCCTCGACTACGCTGTTTGGAAAATCGATTGTCTCCTTGGGAGACATCACCGGTGACGGCGTGCCAGATTTCGTCGTCGCCGCACCTTTCCAAGACGGCGATGTGGTCTCACAAGCGATGGGCTTTGGACTACCGCAAAACGTGGGCAAACTCTTTGTCATCGATGGTGCCACGCTTGCTGTCCTCAACCTGATGAACGATCCGGAGTTCGAGGTCATTCAGGTCCAACACTTCGGTGGCCAGCTCGGCGCGTCGCTTGCGGTTTCGGCCGACATTAATGGCGACGGCGTTCCCGATATCATCGCGGGCGATCCAAATCACACTTTCATGCCAGGCGTTCTTGACCAGCAAATACTGAACGTCGGCAAAGCTCTTGTCTTTAGCGGAACCGACGGTTCGGTTCTCTTTACGCTACTCGAGGCGGAGCCTGAAGAAGACGGCCACTTCGGCGCCGCGGTCGCCGCGGTTGGCGACGTAGATTCGGATGGGATCCCTGATTTCGCCGTGGGGACTCCGGGTTCTGATATCGGTGGTGAAGACGGCGTCCAGAATGTCGGGGCGGTCTTTGTCTACAGTGGCAAAACTGGACAACTGATTCGCACCTTGAACGATCCTCCACGCGGCGGAGCCGAAGCCGGAGCCGCCTTCGGCTCGGCGCTTGCCAACGCAGGCGATGTGGATGGTGACGGCGTGCAGGATGTGGTGGTTGGCGCGCCGGGTGAAGGCCGGGTCTATGTCTTCAGCGGGCACAGCGGCAACCTGCTTTACTCGATGATTAGCCCGTTGAACGACGCCATTCCGTCCTTTGGCGCGGCAGTCGCAGGAGGCCAGGATTTCACCGAGGATCACAAACCGGATATAGTGGTGGGCGCTCCGCTTTCCAATCGGAACCAGGGAATCGCCTACATCTACGACGGCCAGAACGGAACCGTGTGGCGGAAGCTGAAATCGCCTACGCCGCAGAGCTTTGCCAATTTTGGCGCGGCGGTATATGCCTCTACCGACATCACCGGACATAAACACCCCGACGCCATCGTTGGCGCTCCGGGTCAGAATGTGGGCACCCTGCTTGGTGCGGGCCAGGCGTTCGTCTTTGACGGCCGCGGCCATCTCTCCAGCACACTCACGAGCGCGACTCCGCAGGACCATGCCGGCTTTGGCTTGGGCCTATGTACCGCAGTTTTTCCGGGAAGCCAAGTGGCGACCCCGATCGTGGGAGCGCCTTACAAGGATGGGGTCGTGGACGGCGTCAATCACCTGCAACTGGGTCAGATCGAGGTTATGCATTAAGGAACCGAAAAACATGAAAAAATTAACAATTACTTTTCTTAATTTGATCGGGTGCAGCTTACTCTGCGGCACCTTTACAAGCACGGCGCTCGCCAACCACCGAAGCGGTGATTGGGCGCTGCCGGAAAACATGGCGAGTGGCGACTTCAACGGCGATGGCAACCTCGACCTGGCGGTCAATCTGTCAGGCTTCGACAATTTCGGCGTCCTCACGGGCAGCAGCACGGGTGACTTCACACTCATCCGACACGTCGAGGAGGACACTTTGCCGAAAGATGTCGCTGTCGGTGACGTAGACGGAGATGGACGGTTGGACGTCGTCTCCATCGCGCAGTGGGGTTACGACATTCGAGTCTATCTGGGCGACGGAAAAGGCGGTTTCCAGCAGGTCAGCCAATTCAACGGCGATGGCGACCCAAACCGCGTTGTCCTTGCCGACCTGAATAAGGATGGCAAACTCGATATTCTCGCCAATGCCCCTGGCGAAGGAAAGCTGCTGATTTACTTCGGAGTCGGCGGCGGGCGCTTCACCAATACCGCACTCGAAATCGAGGGATACCCGAATCTGTACAGCATTGCGACGGGAGACTTCAACGAGGATTCAAACGTCGATATTGCGATTACTTACTGGATAAACACGGGTTTAACTGGTAGCCACATGCAAATCCTGTTGGGCGATGGCCAGGGCAACTTTACCCCAGGAGTAAATCTTCCTACCAACGCGCAGCCAAACCAGCTCACGGTGGCAGATCTGAATCATGACGGGCACAGTGATCTGCTCGTGGGTGGCGCTGGCTCGGAGAACGACAGTGGGGTGTTTATCAACTCTTTTATCGGCGATGGCAAAGGCAACTTTACCTTGCACCAAACCACGAACATCGGTGTGGGCAGCATCAAGGGGCAATGGGGTGTCGCCGATTTCAACGAAGATGGCAACGTTGACATCGCGTTTCCCTTATCTTCCAATCAACAGAGAAGGGGTGACTTCAGCACCGATCTGTTAATGTTCATGGGTGATGGCACAGGCAACTTCACCCAAGGCCAGACGGTCACGGTAGGAAGGGAACCTGGTTCGGCCCTACCGGGAGACTTCAACAAAGATGGTCACGTCGACCTTGTCGAAACCAACCGAACCGACGGCACCTTGTCGGTTCTCTTTGGCAACGGCGACGGCACCTTTGTAACTCACGCGACAATTTCGCTTTGTCCGCTGTGTGCTAATAACCTATAGCCGGTAATCAATAATTGATGCCCCCTGGGTGAATTATGTCACCCAGGGGGTTTTCATTTTACAACCTGTAAGCCGAAGGGAGCAAACACCTGGCGGCCGTCGATCTGCACCTGAGCAAAGAGTCTCGTAAATCCTGGTTTGGTGGCGTAGATCTTGAACTCCAGCACTGGTCCGTCGCGATCGCTCGCCTGTAGCACCTGCGCCCCCGTAGGGTGCAGGTGGATGATCGTTTCGCGATCTTCATTAAAGCCTACCAGGTGAGCGAAGGCACCCATCACTGGTTCGAGCTGATTGAAGTCCTTGCCTCCGCGGGTGACGCGCAGTTTCGCCCCGCTGGGCACTCCCGCCGTAATCTCGCTCGTCCCCAGCGTGAGGTCGAAATGGAAACCTTGTGAATCAGCTGAGAGCCGCGTCTCCTTATGCGTTATCGGCTCAGGATTGGCGCTGCCGGCGATGGTGGCCTTGTCATATTCCTGGAGGCCGAGCGGCAGCGGCCGCACGTCGGCCCAGGCCAGGTAGGCACCTGGCTTCGTAGGCGTAAATTCAAATGAGTAGTCACCGTCGGTCCCGGTCGGCTGCGGATGCTCGTGATGATAATCGGTCAAACTCTGATCGATAAGCAGGAGATGGATCTTCTTGGTGTGTGTCTCAGTCAGCTGATCCAGCGTCACCGGATGATTCGCGCCGCGGCTCAGATGCAAGACCATGTGCGCGAGTTTGCCGGGTTCGAGCGGGCTATCAGTCGTGATCGTGGCGACGACGACATGCGCCGCCACCTTTCCCGGGAGAAGAAAAGACGGCAGCAGAACGACTGGCTGGTCGAGCGGCATCCCGCACTTGGGGCAGGCCTCACCTTTGGCTCCGATCACTTCTGGATGCATGGCGCAGGTAAACCGCTCCGTCAGTTCGTGCGCGCGTTGCAGTACTTTGGGATCAGTGACCTCCTGAAGCTTGCGAAATGCTTCATCGCTAATCTTAATCAGCTTCTCCGCCTGCTCCGGGTTGCCCGCATCGGAGGCTGAGTGCAGAGCCGAGATGCCTCGCACGAAACGGATCCATTGCACTCTGAGCAATCCATTCTTCGGGCTGGGATTCTTGTCTAAGTCTAAAAGAAGCGACGAGACCGCCGCGCTCGCAACGGGATCCTCCGGATCAATGACGGTGAGCTCATGCTTTGCCACCGCCGAGTCGAGCCGCGACATCATCTGGAAAAGCATGGCCCACGCTTCCACCTCGCCGATGGAGGCTTCTGTCGGTGTTGGCGGCTGCGATGAATTTGCCGCCTCCGACAGGGATCCTAGCATCGCCAGAGAGAGCGTCATTATTAGTATCTGCGGAAGCACTCTTTCGAGATAGGTGAGGGAGGTTGTAGACATGCCTAGAACTGGCACACTCCGGCGTGTGCGGCAAACCGCCCTTAACCGCTCGCGTATCCACCCATAAAAAAATGCTTGTCAAGGGAGGAATTTTCGCTGGAGCGAATTTCTCTGTTCTTGGAGAGCTGAACGACCCGGAATTCGAGTTGGTTCAAACATCGCCATTTTTAATGGCGACGGTCAGGGTAATTTCACCCTCAAGTCGCACCTTGCGACCGATACCCTGCCCAAGGGTCTGTCCGCTGCCGCGGGTAACGGGCCACTCCATAGGGAACATTACGCGCGCGCCAAGGTTCTGGGCGAGGCTATCGCCGAGGATCGAGAGCGGGTTGTTTTCCGACGCATCTTCAACCAAGTACGGGAGCCTTTAGACGCGCGAAGGGCCTGACCAAACGATGGAGCGCCTATGAGGGTTGTCAATTACGGAAGTGAGTTTGTGTTTTTGCTTTGGTTCCTTTCTTCAAGGTCTTGAGTGGTTCGGTTGTATCGCAGAGTGCAGCTTCCTTTTGGTCGTGATTCTCGGCTTATGGGCCCAAGTCACCAGCTCCTATTCGAGCATCGCGTTGGTGCGCGAGCCCATGATGTCGTGCCTGACTTTGGGAAGCCGCTTTAAGGCGGAACGCGCCCCATCTAACCGATGATCCCGATCGTAAGGGACCAGCTCCATCGCCGAGCAGCGTTCCACCTCTGCGGTCCAATCGAACTTTGGAAGACCCTGTTTCGTAATAATTTACTGATTAAGAGTTGTGACAGTCCAAGGTGTCTAACTCTGCTGTGGGCTGATAGTGGCTAGTTTCCAGCCTAAGTCAGCCGCGCTGGCGCGGCCCGTTCGCCAGCGCCAGAGATCAATCGCCAGTTGGCGGGCCAGGGCGACGGCGATCTTCTTCTTCAAGGACGAGCCATGCTTGAGTCGCTCTAGATACTTCACGCGGGCGTGCCAGGCCGGTTGCCAGCGTAAGAGTCGCCAGACCGCTTCCACCAGCAGCACGCGCAAGTGTTTGTTGCCATGGCGATCGATCGAACCAAAACGCTGGATCCCGCCCGAACTATGTTCGCTCGGACAACAACCGGTATAACTGCCGACCGCTTTGCGGTGAGAGAAGCGATGCCAGTCGCACACTTCCGCATCCGCTAAGGAGACAGTCAGTGCGCCCAGTCCTACCGGTATCTGTTCCTTCTCGACCAGCGCTTTGATCTGTTCAGTGAGACGACTCAGTTGCTTTTGCGCGGCGCGGATCTGTTCGACCACGGGCTCCAGCTGCATCCGGACAAAGTCACTCAATTGCCCTTGCAGCCTTTTCCATTTACGCGGCCCGGCCCATCCTGCACTCAAGGTCTCATACTCGTGTTCGATCCGCAGGGCCCGCCCGTGGTTCTCCAGCCGGCGCACCTCTCTTTTCCAAAACTCCCGTTGCCGCCCCACTTCCCGACGCTCTCGCTCCGCCCGGCTCGGCACCCGGATGACTCTTAACTCTTCACGTTGTCCATCCAGATAACGCGAGAGCCGCAGACATAACTCCCGCGCGTCCATCCGGTCATTCTTGCGCTGCCGCTCCAGGTTGAGTCGCATCGGGGTGGTGATCAACGAAGTGGCTCCGGCTTCCAACAGTTGCTCATGCAAGCGGTAGCCAAAGCCGCAGCACTCATAGACCGTGTAGACCAGGTAGCCCTCTGCCACCTTCTTTTTCACCCAGGCGATTAGTTGCTCGCGCGTCAGCTTGCGGCCCAGCCCAATCGGGCCGCGCCCAGACTGCACCGCCACCGCTACCCGCCGCAGCTCAATGTCCAGTCCGATCTTCAGGCAGCGATCCACTGCGTCATTGCCAGATTTTGGCAGCTTGTTAAGCTCTTCCTTGTCATGAAGGGTTGGATTGTTGTTTTTCATATGAACAAAGAGCGTGTGCCCGTTTCGCACACGCTTTACAACCCTTCATGGCATCTAACCGACACCCGGCGTATGTTGACATTTCAGATGATTAAAAGAGTTTTAGTTGAAGCGCTACTCCCCTACGCTTCGGGCTACCGTCTTTGTCACGGCTCGGCAGTCCGTTCTATTCGTCCGCCGCTCATCTTGTTCTCGTTAGATGATAACGCTAGCTCATGACACCATAGCTGAATGAAATATCCCATCACTTTGCTCGTCGTCGCAACAGTGATGCTCCTCGTGGGCGTTGGGATTGGCATGCATGCGAATTGGAGATATACCAACAAAATGTATTACCATACGGTCGATTCAACGCTCTACGAGTTCGCGGACGTATTCGCCGAACACAAGATCGGCGACACTATCCAGTTGTGGTCGATTGTTGCCGGCGTCGCAGGAGGTTTTTGGGTCGCTGTCGTGAAAATCAGCCGTGATCGTAAACGTTCATGAACAACAAAGAAAACCAGCCAATATGAACAGACTCATCAAATTCATCCTCATCGCAGCAGCAGCCGTGCTCACGACTGTTTCCGCATCTGCCGAACCCGATCAAGCAACGCAGGCCATCTTCAAGAACTTGATGGCAGCAACGGTGTCCAACAACTACGACGGTTTTATTGCTGAGTCTGACGCCACCCTGAAAGCGGCCTTGACGAAGCGTATGTTGCAGCGTGTGAGCAAAGAGCTGGAGCCGCGCGCCAGGCAGGGCTACGATGCACAGTATCTCGGCGAGCTGAATCGGAAGGGATATAAGGTGCATCTGTGGCGTCTGAAATTCAAGGACGGCGGCGATGACGTTCTCGCTACCTTGAGCGTCAAGGATGGGAAGGCAGGAAATTTTCTCCTACAATAAGAATCTATGAACCTAAAACTAACTGATAAGACAGCCCTCGTCTCGGGCTCGACCAAGGGCATTGGATTTGCCATTGCCAGCGGCCTGGCCCGCGAAGGCGCACGAGTTATCGTGAACGGTCGCTCGGAGAAAGCCGTCGCTGAGGCGAAGGCTCAAATCAAGCAGACGATGCCGGATGCCACGATTGAAGGTTTCGCGGGCGATCTCTCCACCGCGGCGGCGACAGACACACTCGTCCAGCGGTTCCCGCTCGTGGATATTCTCGTAAACAACCTCGGCATCTTCGAGCCGAAGCCCTTTGAGGATATTCCCGATGAGGATTGGCGGCGGTTCTTCGAGGTCAACGTGCTTAGCGGTGTGCGCCTGAGTCGTGCGTATCTGCCCGGCATGAAGCAACGGAACTGGGGGCGCATTGTTTTCATCAGCAGCGAGAGCGCGATTAATACCCCCGCCGAAATGATCCATTACGGCATGACAAAGACCGCGCAGCTTGCGGTTTCGCGCGGCCTTGCCCAATTGTGTGCCGGCACAGCCGTGACGGTGAATGCGGTCTTGCCCGGTCCAACCCATTCCGCCGGTGTGGAGATATTTGCGGAACAGCTTAGCGGCGGCAAACCGTTTGCCGAATTTGAAGCGGAGTTTTTCAAGACGATCCGTCCGTCTTCACTCCTGAAACGGTTCGCGACCACCGAAGAGGTAGCCAATCTGGTGATTTACGTCTGCAGCCCACTTTCCGCCGCGACCAGCGGTGCCGCCCTCCGGGTGGATGGTGGATCGGTTCAAGCGTGTTTCTGATGAATGATCGCGACGCCTGACCATTCGCTCCCGCGAACCCGGCCATCCCGGTCCAGTTGCAATCGAACGCGCTCGCGAGCCCATCGCCGAGCCTGGCTCTCGTTAGGCGCTGCTCGCCCATCGAATAACAAGATCGAAACTTATGACAGCTATCCAAACTGACTCTAACGAGTTTTCCGGCAAGCGGGCGCTGGTTACAGGCGGCACCAAGGGAATGGGCGAAGCCATCGTCAGGCGCCTCCGGGTTGCAGGCGCAACCGTCATGACAACCGCTCGCTCCAAGCCCGAAGAGCTTCAGTCACCGGAGCTATTCATTCCAGCCGACCTCAGCACGCCGGACGGCGTGGACAAAGTCGTGACACAGGTGCTCACTCGTCTCGGTGGCGTGGACATCCTTATCAACAACGTGGGTGGTTCTTCTGCGCCAAGTGGCGGCGTGCTTGCCCTCAGTGACGAGGATTGGCGGCAGACATTCGACACGAATCTGTTCGCCGCTGTCCGCCTGGATCGAGGATTGCTGCCCAGGATGCTGGAGCAGAAGTCGGGTGTGATCATCCACATTTCGTCTATCCAGCGTGCCCTTCCGCTTTACGATGCGACTCTGGCCTATGCAGCCGCGAAGGCGGCTCTGACCAACTATAGCAAAGGACTCTCGAACGAGGTCGCACCTAAAGGAGTACGAGTCATAGCGGTAGCTCCCGGCTTCATCGAGACGACAGCCGCTACGGGACTGATCGAGAGATTAGCCGCCAATGCAGGAACAGACTTTGATACTGCCCGGCAAGGTCTGATGGATTCACTTGGAGGCATTCCTCTTGGTCGCACCGGTCGCCCCGAAGAAGTTGCCGAGCTTGTTGCTTTCCTGATATCCGACCGCGCTCCCTATATCACCGGCACTGAAGTTGTCATCGATGGCGGAACCATTCCGACAGTCTAACGAACCAAAGAGATCGGAGAAACCTCTTGAATACTATGAAGATCGCTTGGACACTATTACTTGAATTTCTAACCTGCGGTGCGCTTATAGCCGCGCAACCCGTGGCGGATTACTCGTCTGGTTTGCCAGGCTCATTTGAAGAACTGAATGTTGCTGAGGCAACCGACGCGCCCTATCTCATTTTTTCCAACCTCGATTCAGCCCGGTCGGATCGCTTCGACACGACTCCGTTCATCAATTTTACAATCGCGGGGGATCGGTCCTCCGAGACGGAAACATGGTACGCAGTCCAAGTTCGCCCGAAGGTCGACGTTCAAGCGAAGACGCTAGCAGCGGCAGTCGGTTACATTTCGGGAACGAAACTGGTAACACTTGGGCTCTACAATAATAACGAATTCACTGGTAGCGTAGGTGACCCAATTCCGGGCGGTCAGGTCAGCACCACTCGCATTCCAGACTTGGATCAATGTTGTCAGTTGACCAAGGTCGCACTTTCGGGAGAAGGAGTCTTTTTGTCTGCAAATGAGCATTACTGGCTTGTGGTCGGCCCCGACAATGAGCGGGCGCCTGACTTTCTCGGCGCGTGGCACCTTTCAAACCTGGCGCATTCCGCCAACTTCACGCCTGCGTTTAGTTGGTTATATCCTTCAGGACAGTGGCCCGCCGCCGAGATCCGAGGTACGCAGTTAACGGGAGAGGCCGGTCCGACAAAGGCAATAGTTTCTAACTCGACATCGAGCGCGGATGCATCCAACAAAATTATCTTTACCAATCTGGATCGCTTATCCGACGTGCTGTTTCTCTATGGTTCTGGACTGCCTGTGTATGGTAACCAGGTTACTTCCGAACCTGAGATTTGGCAGGCCTTGCCATTTACTCCAAAGGCCGACTATCACGCCAAGACTCTGGCGGCGGCTGTCGCGTGGACTACCGGAACGAAGCTAGTCAACCTTGGAATCTATAGCGATAATGGCGGCAAGGTTGGAACTCTCTTGCCCGGCGGGCAAGGAAGCACGAGCAATATTCCGACCCTTGGAGATTGTTGCGACCTGACTGAGGTGCGGCTGCCGAGAGCAGGCGTCCAACTTTTTGCGGGCACACAGTACTGGCTGGTAGCGAGCCCAGACAATGTTCAAGCGCCTACTTTCAAGGGGGGCTTGGCAAACATCGAGCCTCGCCATTCACGCCTACCAGCAACCGGAGGACTTCATCAACTGGACTAGCGCTTCCGGGTACTGGCTGGCAGCCGAGATTCGCGGCACCAGCCCATAGGAGCACCATTAAAGGCTACGCAAGGTATCAACGCTTCACACCTGCCGAGCGATTTGGCACAATCTTCGCAGTATCCACCGCCCAGTCGACGAACCGACGACTCACTCCCGACTGTGATAGACGTAAAATTTTACGCCTTTAAAGACGAACATTCGCCCAATTCTCGTTAGGCCGTAAGTCGCCAGCAGATGCACATAATTCGAAAGCTTATTGTAGCCGGATGCTTCGCTATCGCCTTTAGCGGTGTCCTTCTCCTCGTTGGTCTCAGTGATTACTACTACAACTCACGTCCTCGCGAGCCACACCCTGAAGCGGGTCGGATTTACGTCGAGCGCGTCAAGGGGTTCGGCGGCGTGGCGGATGTTTATCTCACTCGGACCGAGCGGCTGGCGTTCGACTATCAGTTCTGGATTCTAACCGGGATTATGCCATTCGGACTAGCGGCATTCCTATTCAACGAGCGCTGGAAAGTGTTCTCTACTGGTTCTCGGACTCCGCAGAAGAAATTCTATTGATATGCCACGCCAGTGGCCTAACCAATCGATGGAGCTGACCGCGAGCGGGCCGTTATCACTTGCCTTTTCGTAACTTGAGTCCTTATCCTGTTGCCATGCACGTCCTCGCTCCCGGCAGCTCATCTTGTTCTCGTTAGATCTTATGTCCACGCTTGGCCGACCGCCTTTCGACCATTCGAAAGTCATTCGACGATTCCTCTCCGACGGAAAGACGCTTGACGGCGCGCTATCTCATCTGCGCGAATCTGGTGATTCCATCATCGACTGCATCGTATCGGTGCGCAGCGTGTATGGTTGCAGCCTTGAAGAGGCTAAGCGATTGGTTGAGTCATCACCCGCTTGGACGGATGTTGCCGCTGCGACGGAAGCAGCCTTCAAGAAGTTTTTGTCCGAGGCACCGCCGCAGACCTAACTGCGCGCTGGAGCTAACGGCCGAAGAGTGTTAGAGAAGCCACTAAAATAAATGCAACCCCAGACTGGCCCTATTTCTCCGAACTAATCGCGTTATGAACAAATCGACAGAGTTTGAAGACCTGCTCAAGGCGTCTGGAATATCACTCCAAAACCCGGGCTTGAGCGAGGCAGGTTTAGTTCGCGCGGACGCGTTACGGGCCGTTGATATCTTAGAAATGGCTAGAATGGCAGTTTTTGGGGGCGATGTTTATTTGCGCCGGATGGGAAGTATCGAGCCGTGGTCGCCGAACAGTTGGCACGTAGACCCAAATCCTGGAGAGAATCGGGAGGCCTATCTGCGTCGTACTTGGAACGAGACGAGAGCGTACATCAACTCGTTCCCGACACCACTGGATGGCGAGCCTTTATTTGTGATCGTTTCCGGTCAGGTCCCCGGTACCTAATCGAAGTCACCCAAGTGGGCCCACCTTGTGAGACAGGGACTGCAAAGGGGACCGGAATGGGAGCGTGGTCTGCGCGAGACGGGAGCGGCGGACGCCAGAGAGTACGTTCGCGCTCGCTGACCTTGTCTCGTTAGGCGACGCGAACATTGGCCTCATCATGATTGAGCTGCTGTTGCCTGCAGCCCTTACCGCGCTGTTCCACGCCGTAAGGAAGCGAATGTCGCTGAGGCATTCCCGCCTGGTTAAGGGGCGGGCTGAAAAAATTGAAGAAACCGCTTGCTACCGCTTTGGTGATATAGTTCACTATATCACTGCATGAGGGCGTCCACGCCAAATGGCACCGAGGACAAGCGAAGGCGCGATCGCGCGCTCGTCGCCGCAGCATCCCCGGATGCAGCGAGCCTGCCCGGACTCTTCAGTTCGCTCCAACCGATACGCTGCCTTCGACGATGCCGAGGACGGTTCAACCTGGCGCCTCGCGTCGGCGAGCTGGTCCCGAGGCTGTGGCTCCTGGTCTTCGGCGTGAATGTTGAACAATGGAAGGAGCAAGCCGCGATAAACCAATGACAGTAAGGCGTATTCTAAGGTGGAGTGCGGGCGCGATCCTGGCCGTTTTAGTCCTGGCATTCTTGGTCGGGTTTGTCGCTTACTGGCGCTCGACGAATGAATGCGATCGCAACGCTAATCCGACTAATCCCATGAAAGCAATTCGTTACTGCGAATACGGTGCGCCCGATGTCGTCAGGTTCGATGATGTTGAGAAGCCTGTGCCGGCCGACAACCAGATCTTGATTAAAGTTCGAGCGGCTTCACTCAACGCGCTGGATGCCTACATGATCCGCGACGCCTGGCTTAATCGCCTGATATTCGGATTGCGCAAACCAAGAGACACGCGGCTCGGCCGCGATGTGGCTGGCGTAGTCGAAGAGGTCGGCAAGAACGTCACGCAATTCAAACCGGGCGATGAAGTGTTTGGCGTCTGCCGCGGCTCGTTAGCCGAGTATGCAGTTACTTCCGAACGATCTCTGGTCATAAAACCGCCCGGCATTTCGTTTGAACAAGCCGCCTCTCTCCCGTTGGCCGGACTTACGGCAGTGCAAGGCTTGCGCGAGGGAAAGATTCAGCCTGGGCAGAAAGTTCTCATTAACGGGGCGACCGGAGGTGTAGGAACATTCGCGGTCCAAATCGCCAAAGCTTCCGGCGCAGAGATCACGGCGGTGTGCAGCACACGTAATGTCGATCTTGTCCGATCCATCGGCGCCGATCACGTCATCGATTACACCAAGGAAGATTTCACCAGGAGCGACCAGCGTTACGATGTGATCTTCGATAACGTTTGCAACCATTCCTTCTCCGAACGCCGTCGCGTGATGACGCCAAAAGGTATCTGCGTTTTGGCCGGGATGGGCGGAGCCGGGGTAACACAAGGTGAGGCCATGGGACGCATCCTTGGCAATCTTTTCATCGCCCGTGGATTGTCATTCTTCGTCGATCAACAGTTCGCCCAGTACATAACCAGGGTGAACAAAGAGGATCTCATCACGCTGTGTGACCTCGTCCAATCGGGAAAGGTCAGGCCGGTCATCGAGCGGAGTTACAAACTAGCTGACGCGTCGGAAGCTCTCCGCCAGCTCGCTGCAGGCCACGCGCGGGGCAAGCTCGTCATCACGATCGAGTGAGCTCCTGATGCCGGCCTTCGACAGGACTAAGCCCGCTGTTGCAGAAACGTGACACGATGCAGCCGGGTCTCAGCGATGATCCCCGGACGAATGCTATTGGCTTCATAGCCCACATCATCCGCGTCTTCGCGATTTCTCTTGCTCAGGCTGATGACGGGGCATAAGACACAGGCAAGGAGGAATTCACGATGACAGATCTGTCTCGACTTCAACTCGCCTGCGTCCTCGCCCCGGGTCTTACCCGCCGCGATCTCAAACTGGCTTCGGTAACTGCGGCTGACGGTTCGGCGCTCTTTGTCGCCGCCAATCGCAAACGCAATAGCTTCTGGGTGGAAGGAACCGGCCACGATGGCGTTCGCCGCCATTTCCAAATGGTCGCACACGTCGCGGGCCCGCCACCGGGCAAGGATCGTTTCCCATACATGATCAATAAGTGGAGCGTCTATGAAAACGGCCGGCGTATTTTTCGATTCAGCGTTTCCTTTTCGCGGGCGGACAAATTGCTTGGGATGGCCGCGGCGGCCTTTCGCGCCGATGGAGCTGCCGCCACCAAATATGTCCAACTGATGTGCGACGGATCGCGCGCCAGTAAAGACGGAGTGATTTCGATGCGCGGCATTCATCACGGCACCCATTTTCGTGAGCCGCTGGAAGCCACCGTCGATCTGCGCAAGAAAGGACTGCTCCACGCGGAAACGCCTTTCAGCCGCTGGATGGAAGAAGCTTTCCATGATGAACTGCCACGGCTCCAGCATTTCCGGCCACTGATGGAGTATGCCTCCGCTCGCTACATGGCGCGCTGGAATCGTCTCCTCGGGTTGGTCGGACTCGATCTCAATTCGCCGCCGGAGAAGCTCATGGACTATGAGAGTCCTTTCGCGTCGAAGGAGACCGCGGAATGTCCCACGAATTCGGCCAGCCCATACGTGGTGGGTTGTTGCGATGTGCAGACTTCTACCACGGGGGCCGGCATTCTCTGCTACACCGCAACGACTGGTTCATCAATCATCGACAATATTGGAGAAGGCATAGTCGATGCGCTGGTTTGGGCGCAAACGTCGAGCGATGACGATTCGAGCGACGACACCGGCGACGATACCGGCGATACCAGCGATTCCTCGGACGATAGCAGCTCGGGGGATGGTCCGGGCAGCGACGATAGCGACCCTGGCTCTGGCGGAGACGGTGGCGACGGTGGCGACGGCGGCTTTGGTGGTGGCGGCTGTTTTGTTGGTGGAACAAAAACCTACACAAGCAATGGCGCCGTAGGAATAGAGACCGTGCGCCCGGGCATGGAAGTTTGGACTTATGACCCAACGAGCCAAAAGCCGGCCTTACGGCAAGTCCTTCGCACTTTTGAGCATCACGCTACTGAGATTCTTACTCTCGACTTCGGGGGCGAAACAGTCCGCTGCACCGCTCCGCATCGCTTCTATACCGGAGTATGGACTGCCGCGGCTAAACTCCAAATTGGGCAGCGCGTCCTAAGTCGCGCCGGCGAATGGCTAAGTCTGCAAGGTGTAACTCGAATAACTCATCCACAGCACGTCTTTAATTTGGCAGTTGAAGGATTACACAACTATTTCGTCGGCCCTGCGGCACTTCTCGTCCACAACGAAAAGGATAGTCAGTCCCCTGATGGAGACAGCTGGCCCGACGAAGTGAACTAGCACTCCGCATCTCTTTTCCATGACCTCAACTCTTACGCTTGGCCGCGGAGCGTGCGGTCGCTCGCAACAACGTAGCTTTGTCTCGTTAAGTCGACTCAGGAGAACGCAGCTCCGAGCTGGGATCCTGGCCGTTGGGAAAAGACGATGACGAACACCGATTCTCACCTAACGATCCACATGGCGGCGAGCCTCGACGGCTTTATCGCTCGAAAGGACGGAAGCGTCGATTGGATGGAGATCTCAGACGAATTCGCAGGCGGGGAGACGATGGACCCGGGATTTGTCGAAGCCTTCCTCAAGACGATCGACTGCTATGTCATGGGATCACGAACCTATGAGACCGCGCTCCATTTTGAAGCCAAAGGGTTCGGGTGGTCCTATGGCGACAAACCCACTTTCGTCCTTACCAGTCGCGCGCTGCCGCGGACCCGGGATACGGTCGAGTTCTACTCCGGCGATCTGGCGCAGTTAGTAAATGGGCGCCTGCGGCCCTCGTTCCGTTCCATCTGGTTTGTTGGAGGCGGCGCAGTCTCGGGCGAATGCCTGCGGCGCGGACTGGCCGACGAAGTTCGTTATTCGATCCTCCCGATTTTGATCGGTGATGGGATCCCATTCTTCGATAAGCTCGATAGAGACGTCGCCCTCCATCTGACGGAGGTCAAAGCCTACAAGAGCGGGACGGTGGCGCTTTGTTACGAGGTGCGAAATCGCGACGAGTCACCCAAGGCCACCTAATAACCCTATGCAGCGGACAATGCTGCGGCTCATCTTGTTTTCGTTAGATGCTACTTCACGTAAAGGAGGAACAGTATGACAAGTCACCAGATCACAGGCGGCGGAGGTATCCAGCTCAACGTGGTTGAAGCCGGAAACCCGGACGGACCTTCGATCCTATTCATTCATGGCTTCTCGCAATGTTGCCTGGCGTGGAGCCGGCAACTGAATTCCGACCTGGCAGACGACTTTCGGCTTGTCGCGATCGACTTGCGGGGCCATGGCCGGTCCGAGAAACCCCGTGACGCCTACGCTGATTCGAGACTTTGGGCCGATGACATCAACGCGGTCATACAGACTTTGGGTCTGGATCAACCGATACTCTGCTCCTGGTCGTACGGGCTCGTGCCTCTCGACTACATTCGGCACTACGGCGACAAGGACATAGGCGGCCTCCACCTCGTCTGCGCTCTTTCGAAGCTCGGCAGTGAGGATGCCATGTCGGTTCTGACTCCCGAGATCCTCGCAGCAGCACCGGGCCTTTTTGCCACCGATTTGGAGGAGAGTGTGGGCAATCTCCAGAACTTCATCCGCATGTTCTTCCCGCAACAACCCTCGGACGACGACCTCTATCTCATGCTGGGTTACAACGTCTCCGTGCCGCCGCACGTTCGGCGGGCACTCTTTTCTCGCGTCGTCGATAACGACGATCTTCTGCCGAAGATACGCAAGCCTGTCCTCATCACGCACGGTGCTGACGACGCGGTGGTCAAAGCTTCTGCCGTTGATCGGCACAAAGCCCACATCCCGCAGGCGCAAATCCATATCATAGCCAACGGCGGACATGCACCCTTTTGGGATGACACGGTAGCGTTCAATCGCCGTCTCCGCGCCTTTGCCGAGAACCCATCTAACTCGAATACCTTCTAGTGGAAGGCGGTGTTTGGGACACGCGGCTCTTCCGTATACCCAGACTTGAGGGTGTGCGAACATCGTTCCCGGCCGCGTGCGCTCGCTGATTTCTTCACTCGTTAGGCGCAAATGATTTGTGTTCCGCGAGATCAGGCACTAGAGGAGTGGTCTTCTCCTACTTTGGACAGTTTGTGAAGGTGCCCGCCCCGAGCTGATTATGCATCGTATCTATCAACGCGCGATTCAGCGCGGCGGCATCTTGCTCACCATACTCTTACTCGCCGCCTGCGGTGGACTTCCCCAGGGCGGCGAGCGCACTGCTTCCACGGCGATGAAAGGCAACGAGGGCACCACGCTGGCGTCCGTGGTGCAGCCGCGGGTCGCAGCTCATCCGGGGCAGTCTGGCGTGCACGCGCTCGCGGACGCACACGACGCCATCGCTGCGCGACTGGTCCTGGCGGATGCGGCGCAACGAAGCCTTGATGTGCAGTATTACATCTGGAAGGAGGATCTGACCGGCAAGGTTATGATGGAACACGTGCTGCGCGCGGCCGACCGCGGGGTGCGCGTGCGCCTGTTACTCGACGATATAGGCACGAGGCCTTCGGATGAAGTCCTGCTCGCGGTCGACAGTCATCCCAACATCGAAGTCCGAATGTTCAACCCCGCGAATCTGCGTTCGCCCCGGGTGCTCGGAGTCGTTGCCGAAATCGGGCGTCTCAACAAGCGGATGCACAACAAGTCATTCACGATCGACGGGCAAGTCTCGATCGTTGGCGGCCGCAACATTGGCGACGAATATTTCGCCGCTCATGCGGGGGCCAATTTTGCTGACCTCGACGTCGCGGTCATCGGACCGGTGGTCAAAGAGGTGTCGAATGAATTCGATCTTTATTGGAATCACCCGGCCGCGATTCCGATCGCCAGTCTTTCTCATCAGAACACGACGCCCGAAGCGATTGCCGGGAAGCGGGCGGCGCTCGTTGCCTATCGTGAGGCCGCGGGGCAATCCACTTATGCGGAGAGCGTGCGCGAGAGTGAATTTGCCCGGGAACTCCGGAGCCGGAACATTTCCTTTTCCTGGGGCCGCGCCACGATCGTGAACGATAACCCCGACAAGGTGTTCACCTCCTCAGCGCAGACGGAGACTCATCTCGCCCCGCAGCTGCGTGAAGTGGTCGATCGAACAAAACACGAGCTGTTCATTGTCTCGCCTTACTTCGTCCCAGGAAAACGGGGCGTCGAACTTCTGGCCGGCGTTCGCCACCGTGGCTCCCGGGTTGTTGTGATTACGAATTCACTGGCTTCAACGGACGGAGTTCCGGTGCACTCGAAATACAAGATTTACCGCAAACCGCTGCTCGAGGCCGGGGTCGAACTTTATGAAGTCAAGCCGACTCCCACCGGCGAGCGCGGGCGACCTTCGGGCGGCGGCCTTTTCGGATCGAGTGGTGGGGGCGGATCGAGCGGCGCGAGCTTGCACGCGAAGACTTTTGCTTTCGACCGCCGGGTTGTATTTGTCGGCTCCTATAATCTCGATCCGCGCTCCAGCAAACTAAACACGGAGATGGGCGTGCTCTTCGATTGCCCTGCATTCGCGAAGCGGCTGCCGGAGAAAACCGAGCGCGATATCGAGCGCAACGCGTATCACGTCGAACTGATTGGGAACCGTCTCGAGTGGGTAACTCAGGAGGGTAACCAGCAGGTTAGCTATGACTCGGAGCCCGAGACCACTCTTTGGAAGCGCATCAAGGTCACCGTCCTGAGCTGGCTCCCGATCGAGGGCCTGCTCTAGCCCGCAGCTCGATCGCATGCGCCAGCTTTTCGCTTCCACTTTCAGCTGGCTGCTCATTGGCGCAATCGCGCTGGCGCTCGATCCGCAGACGAAAGCGGAAATTGATGAGTTGATTACCTACGTCCAGATGTCCGGTGTTCGCTTCATTCGAAATGGCTCGGAGTATTCCGGAGTCCAGGGCGCCCAGCATCTGCGCGATAAACTCGCCAGCGCCGGTGACCGAGTGAAGACGACCGATGACTTCATCACGGGTATTGCGAGCAGGAGTTATCTCACCGGCAAACCCTATCTGGTAAAATTCCCGGATGGCCATACTGAGCCTACCGGCGAATGGTTGCGGGCACACCTCGCCGAAATGCGGAAACAGCGGACCGAGAAGTCAGATTCTTTGCCAAGATAGCTGTGTGCCAGTTGGATGCCCGGGACTGGCTGTGGGATTTGAGAAGGTTGAGAGTTATTGGTTGAGGGTTGAGAGAGGATTGCCTTCGCCCCGGGCGGGAAGCAAGAAGCGCTGATAAATGAAGGAAGCCGCGATCAGAACAACGGCCACGCCGACGAAGGCGCCGATCCGATAAAGCTCGCTCAGATCGCGCAGGTCGTGGAGGAAAAGTTTGACCAGCGTCACGATGAGGAGCGCGACCCCGGCATAACGTGCGAAGCGCAGTTTCATCTTCATTCCGGCAACGATCAGGACGAGGGCGAAAACGGCCCAGGCAATCGAGTAAGTCATGTCGCGGGCAAAGTTACCGGTGAAAGAGAAGGTCAGGGTCGGCCCGATCGAGAAATAATCGGCGATCTCGAGATTGAGGAGGAGGAAGGCAAGAATCGCGCCTAACGATCCTAAGAGTGGCGGGCCGAAGCGATCGATCGATTTTTCTGTCGTGCGACCAAAGAGGCGCGCCCCGCCTAACAGGCAAAGGGCCGTAATTCCATAGGCGTAGAGATACCAGTTCCAGATTCGCCTGCTGCTGCGCCGATGATATTCGAGGACAGCCGGATTGAGTGCCAGCCTGACGAACGCAGCGCAAAGCAGCATCACCGCGACAACGCGCAGACCGCGATGCGGCACGCGATGGAACAACCAAAGCAAGGCAAGCCCTTCCAGGGCCCAGCCAAGCGTGATCCATTCCCGGTCAAACTGGAGCGGGAAAATCAGGCTAACGAAAAGTAGGAGTGCCCCACCCTGCCAGGCCAGCCGTACGTCGCCGGTTGCCGGCACCGCGTTGTAGACTCGAACCAGTGCGATAACTCCGATCGCCGCCGGCACAGCAAAGGCAGCGGCGAGCAATCCCATGCGGTCGTTAGGCCAGGCGAGCGTGATCGCGCGATAGAACAGCCAGAACTGGAGTGCCTGGGCGAGCGCACTGATTGTCCACGACCAGACCTTTTCTTTCTGCGCCGAGCAAAACGGGTAAGCGAAAAAGAGGAGGAGAAAAAGTCCGTACCAAATGAGCGCCGGACCAGCCGCGTCGTTTACAAAACGATCGTTTTGCCAAATCACTTCAAGCAATGCGACCCCAAACAAGGCAGAGGCGGAGAGCCAGTCGGCCCGCCTAACGATCGCCGCAGCGAGCAGGATCGTGGTCAGGACAAAGGCGACCGCAAAGACGGGCGTCGGATCGGTAAGCGCGAGCCGGTCCACCAGGATGATAAGCAGCGCGTAGGGCGTAACTGTTCCCGTGGCGGTGAATGGCAGGATGTTTCCCCTCCACGCTTCCGCGGGCGTGGTCGCAGCGTGCAGGAGCGCAAAGACAATGATTGCGACCAGCGAAACGTTCAGCGGCGCGTAGGTAGCGAAGAACCCAATCCAGGTCGCGACAAGCGCGAAGGTGATCGCACCTGCTCCGGCCGCGATTACGCGATGGGAACGACCGATGACCGGCAAGGCGAGCAGGCCGGCATCAGCGAGAAAGATAAAGCTGAAGAAGAAAAGCGGCTGCCGTGCAAGGAGCGGGAAAGCGCAGATCCAAAAACCAAATCCGAGCGCAACCAATCCGATAAGAGAAGCCGCCGCCGTCGCCCACTTATCCGGCGCGAGGCGCTTGTTCCAAAAATAGACAGCGAGAAAGAGCGCTTCAAAGCCGAGGAAGATCGAGAAAGCGCGCCCGCCGGTTGCGACATTGAACCAGGCCCCCGCCCAACAGACTTGAGTGACTGCGGTGCCTATGGCAGAGAGCAAAAGGAGATAAAGCCAGCGTTTGCGAAGCGCGACTGCCGCAACACCGAGGTCGAGGAGCGCGATATACAGGAAGAGTGCAAGCGCGTTCTCGATCCCACTGGCGAGGAGAAACGGCGTAAGAAAGCCACCTAACAATCCCAGGATAACGATGACTTGGGCGTCGAGCGCGACCGCGAGCAGGAACGAAAAGAGGGTCACTGCCGCCATGGCGAAGAACGCAGTCGTCAGGGAGATGAGGGTGTAGAAGGAGTGCGCCGCGAAAAGGTCGGCATAAAGGATGACAATGCCAGTCGCGCAAAGACTTTGGGCGGTGGCCCGATACTGTCCGCGCGCCAGCCACCAACCTGTCGCCACGAGCCCCGCGCCGACCATCGCGCCGATCGTTAGGCGACCGAGCGGAGTGATGAGGTTGTTCTCAAAGGAATATTTGACCAGGAAAACAATCCCGAGGAAAAGCGCGAGACCACCGAGCCAGGCGAACAGTTTTACTCCCATGAACGCTTCCCAGTTGAATGGGTTGGGCGCGGGGACTGGACGCGGCGGTGTAATTGGAAGAGGTGGCGGCACCGCCGGGACAGGCACTTGTGCGGCCGCAATCGGCGGAGGCGTTACCGATGAGACCGGCCTCGGCTGCTCCGTTACCTGCAAATCCGGCTCCCTAACGAGTAAAGGAGATGACGGGATCGGCACCTTCTGCGCGACTGGCGGCGGAGTCGCCGGCTCGCGGGTCCTTGCTTCGAGTCCGGCAACGCGCTCGCTCAGTTCTTTGAGCATTTGACGCAGCTTTCGGATTTGGCCGAGTAAGAGCGCGACTGCGAAAAGCCCGACGAGAAGGCCAAGGACAAGTCCGTCGAACATGATCTGCCTAACGAGTTGGGAGCACCTTGCGCGACGGTGAACCGGCTTTACTGGACCGACCGTGACAACTCACAAGCCGGTCGGGTGATCGAGAAACTCCCATGGCACGCCGAATCTTTCCGATAACCCTGTGGCGAGAGCTTTGACCCCAAAGGTCTCGGTCGCGTAATGACCGGCCAGGAAAAGGTTGATCCCCAACTCCTCGGCTGCGACCGCCGACCAATGCGGTCCTTCGCCCGTGATGTAAGTGTCGATGCCTTCTCGCGCAGCGGCGTAAATCTCCTGCCCGGCGCCACCAGTCACGATGCCGATCCGTTTCGTTTCCATCGGTCCCGTGCCGATGCAGCGGACAGCTCCGCCTAACGACTTTTCGAGCCGATCGATCAATTCATCGCGCCGCAGCGTTGTCTCTGTGACCAGCCCGGCCGGTTGTCCTTTCAGCTCGAGAAATGGCTTGGTCTTCTCGAATCCAAGCGCGGCGGCGAGGAGCGCGTTGTTGCCAAGACGCGGATGCAGATCGAGCGGCAGATGAGCGGAGTAAAGCGCGAGGTTTTTCTCGAAGGCGAGTTTCAGAGCACGATAGAAAGCGCCGCTGACCGCTCGCAATCCAGGCCAGAACAAACCGTGATGCACGACCAGCAAATCGATCCCCCGTTCCGCGGCCAGCGCGATCGTTGCGCCGGAGCCATCGACCGCCGCGCCGATCCGGGTTACCTCGCCCGAGTTCTCGATTTGGAGACCGTTAAGCGCGTTCGGATAATCTTCGATTTCCGTCAGCCGCAGAGTCTCATCCGCATAACGAACAATCTCGGAAAGCGCAGGCATTCCGCTATTTGGCAGGTTCCGTTGAAAAATGGAAACCTTATTCGCCTGTCCCGTCGCCCGCCCGCGGAGCCGATGTTTTGCCTCCAGGCAGGCGGCGGAGAAAGAGTTCTGAGACGGAGCGAACGCTGACAGCCTCGCCCTTCCTCTCGTTCGTTAGGGCGAGATTGTTGCCAGGCGGATGCGAAGAGCCTTGACGAAGTCCCCTGCCCTGCTGACGATAGCCAGCGGAGGAACTTGCCGTGGAATACACTGACGAACCCGTAGCCGAATCAGCCGATCAACCAATCAGCACGCCGACGCCCGCGACCGGATTACTCGAGACTGCCGAAGGTCAGGCGAGTGATATGGTCGCAGTGGCCTTAAGCGTTATCCCCGGACTTGGACATATCTATAAGGGCTATCGAGTTATGGGGCTGTTGCTCATTTTCATCGGCACGCCCATGGCGCTTGGCATCGCGCTACTCATCGCGACCGGCACGGCAGGTTTTGGTTTCTTCCTTCTCCCGATCTATTGGATCGCAGTCATGGTCCACGTTTGGGGTATTCCCGACCGGGTTGCACCGGGAACGAACGACGAAGGCGAACAATACTGAGTTAGTAGCCTAACTCTTTTCAGCACTTCGCTTCGGAGAATGGGCACCGCGCGCTTTCCAAAGCCAATCCGCTTTGGCTAAGCCTTCCAAAGGCGGACACTTAGCCATTCTGGGGTCCATCACGCTACTTCTCCGCCCAGA
>CAWAYD010000015.1:0-40949 GCA_963786175.1 uncultured Verrucomicrobiae bacterium
GCTCACTCACGCGGGCAGCGCAACCTGGAACCTTAGTCCGTCAAGCGACAATTGGAATACGGCGGGAAATTGGACTCCAGCGACAGTCCCTCGTGCCTCCTCCGACATCGCGACCTTCGGCATCTCCAACCAAACCAGCGTGACGATTAACCAGCGCGTCAGCATCGATAGCATCGTCTTCAACGCGGGTGCGAGCGCCTATACCATCACGGATAACGCGTCCGGTTACACGTCCTTCAACGGGGCGGGGATTCTGAATAACTCCGGCGTGGAGCAGCATTTCGTATTCAGCAACGTGACTAACATCGATGTGCCGAACAATGCCACTATCACAGGTCCGGTCTCGATCAGTCTTCTTGGCGAACCGATGCTGTTTGGCGACGAGTCCGCCAACCTTCTCTTTGAAGGCAGTTCCAGCGCGGGCGAGGCCAACATTACTGCCGGGCCCACGAATTCCAACTATCTTACTTCCATCAACTTTTATAACTCGGCCAGTGCGGACAATGCAGTCCTCACAGCGCAGGGCGGTACGGATGATTTTCGTTACGGAGGTTTCATCGGCTTCTTAAAATCCTCCACCGCAGACAATGCCACTATTATGGTTGAGGGAGGCAGCAGCTCAGCGGGAGGGTTTGGCGCAGGCGGTGCCTTGATCTTTTACGACAATTCCAGCGCGGGATCTGCCACCATCACGGTCAACGGCGGGACAGTGAGCGGCGCTGACGGCGGGACAATCCAGTTCATCAGCGGACAGACTGCTACTGCGACCGTGATCGTTAACGGCGGAAGCAACGGCGGACTAGGCGGCCTATTATTGATCTCCGAGCCCTCTGCAAACGGAGCGCAGCCACGGGTGGAAATCTTCGGCAATGGGACTTTCCAAGCCTATTCCACGAGCACCATCGGTTCCCTGGAGGGCGACGGCCAGGTCTACCTCTGGCACTTCGACCTGACGATTGGCGCCAATGACTTGAGCACGATCTTCTCCGGAACAATCCAGGATGGAGATATGGCGGGTGGTTCCATAAGTAAGATTGGATCCGGCACCCTCACCTTGGCCGGTGCGAATCTGTACACCGGTGGAACGACCGTCAGTGAGGGAACGTTGACTGTCACCAACCAGAGCGGCTCGGCCACCGGTACTGGCGGAGTTACGGTGGACGCCGGGACATTGGCCGGAAGCGGCATTATCTCCGGTGCGGTAACGGTCGGCACTGGCAGCGGCGCCGGTGCTTCACTGGCACCCGCGTTTGGGAGCAACAAGCAAGTCACACTCGCTCTCCAAAGCAGTCTCACTCTGCAAGCCGATGCGACTTACACTTATAGTTTCAAGGCAAGAAACACCGAGGCGCGCAACGACCTGGTTATTGCCAACGGTGTCACCATCAATGGTGCCAAGATCAAGCTCAAGGGCAAGACCCAGGGAACAGTGACGCCGGGCCTAGTGATTACCCTAATCAGCAACACTAGCGCCATCCCGATCAACGGCACGTTTAGTAACTTGGCTGACGGCGCGACCATCGCCGTCGGCGGCAACAACTTCCAAGCCAACTACGAAGGCGGCGATGGCAATGACCTTACACTAACTGTGGTTCCGTAGCTGCGGTCGCCCGCCAATGAGAGTGGTCGAAATCCGACCTTCAAAGAAATTCGGCGGGTCTTGGAGCTGCTCTTCGGCGCATGCATCACAGTTTCCACTTGTGAAACTCGGCCCGCTCCAACATGCTCCCGGTCGAGTTAGCTGACATTTGAATATGCTTATGAGGTCTGTGAAAAGTCTCCTTCCACAAGTTCTTTCCGATTCTGTTGCTCTGACTGTGATGTTAAGCGCAGTCGCATTTGCCCAATCCGAAGTTGCTATTTATAGCTTCCGGGGAGGAGTCGACGGTTACGGACCGAGCTCGCAGTTGGTTTTCGATAAGGCGGGGAATCTCTACGGAACGACTTTCGGCCAAGATGGGTCTACCTGGGGTTCGATTTACAAGCTTAGTCCTAACGGCGATGGCACTTGGACGGAAAGGCAGCTTCATAGTTTTACCGGAAAAGCAGATGGCAGCGAACCTTCCGGGCGCCTGCTCATTGGTGGGAAAGGGAATCTTTTCGGCACGACCGCCAGCAATGTTTTCCAGCTGAGTCCGCGGCCAAACGGTAGCTGGAAGGAAACTGTCCTTTATACCTTCCAAGGGCGAAACGATGCCGCGGACCCTGTCGCTGGATTGATCCACGATTCCTTCGGAAACTTTTTTGGGACTCCCAGTTTGGGCGGAACCTCCAATGGAGGCACGGTCTTTGAGCTTTCTCAAGACGGCTTGGGCAGCTGGACGGTGAGCGTCCTATACAGCTTTCCCGAACCTGGTGGCGGACCTTATGGCAGCTTGGTGATGGATAAGCACGGCGACCTCTTGGGGACAACATTCCGAGGCGGGAGCGTGGATGGCGGCACCGTGTTCGAACTCGTGCCTCAAGTCGGTGGCGGCTGGCAAAAGCAAACGATTCATGAGTTCACGTCCATCTTCTCACTCGGTGACGGCAGCGAGCCCATTCCTGGATTGACGGTCGGCCCTAGCGGCCACTTCTACGGCACCACTCTTCTGGGCGGAGAGGACCGCTGTTTCAGTGCACCGTATGGGTGCGGGACAATATTCGAAATCGCTCCGAGCCACGATGGGACCTGGAAGGAGCAGGTCATCTACAGCTTCCACGGCGGGGACGGCTTTCTTCCTTATGGCCAGCTCGCTTTCGATAAAGCGGGGAATATTTACGGAACGACCGAATATGGGGGCAACGACGGTGGATGCACGTATGGCTTCGATATCGTAAATTGCGGCGTGGCGTTCAAGCTAACTCAATCCAGCGGCGTGTGGTCCGAACAGGTCTTGGTAAATTTCGCAAACGCCCGCTCGGCGGCCAACCCACTACTGGTCTCGTTCCTGACGCAGCCGGCAATCTTTACGGGGTGAGTTTTTCCGGCGGTCAATTCAAAGCCGGCCTCGTCTACAAAATCACAAATCCGTGATGAGCGACCGATGCCACTGTCATCCAGAAGCTGTCAGTCCCGGATCATAGCTGAGTGCAAATTGTCGTCGTTTCTGTATTGCCGGGGTCCACGCCGGGCGAGGCTGAGTAGCAAGAGCGATAACTACAAACTGACACTTTTCCCTTCTGCATTCATTCCTCCGCCAAAACCTTTTCCACGTTGCCTTGCAGATCGTCCTGCGCACTCACGTTGACCAGGAATCCTTTCTTATTGATCAACCATATGTCGGGAAGGCCAGGTATTTGCCAACGGCTACTGAGCTTCCTGTTTTCATCGAGATATTGGGGCCAGTGGATTCCACGCGCCTTGATGAAGCTGATCAGGATCTCCTTACTCTCGTCGGTAGAGATACCGATGATCTCAAGACCCTTCTCGTGAAACGTGTTGTAAGTCGCTAAAACTTTCGGCACTGCCTCGACGCAAGGCGGGCACCGAGTTGCCCAAAAATCGATCAGCACAACTTTGCCGCGCAATTTCGAAAGATCGATCTCCGATCCATCCACTGCGGTAACCCTTAGTTCCAGAGGAGTGTTAGTTGCCGGTGGCGACCCTGTGCCAGGAGCCGGCGTCTGGGCTGTAACTGTCAAGGCGACGGCACCGGCCAGCGACGCGGTAAGAATGACCTCTTTACTCATTAATCTGAGCAATTGTTCACATCCACAAAGCAATCGGTCGAGAAAAAATGCAAGCGCCAGCCGGAAGGCGTCAGCGCGGGATTTTCGCTGCATTCAAATCGCCGTAGCTACATGAAGGCCGGGTAAGAAAAGCGACAACCACACAATGACACGGCTCAAGCTGAAATGCCGTGCCGGTCTTCACCAGCGAACCCGTTGGACTTAATATCGTCCTGCATTTGTGGGTTCCGGGATTGTGTTAGTCGTGATACGATCGCGATGTTATACACATCCGATCTAAGAACTAAGTCTTATGAAACCCCGCGATCCCGTTGGTTAATCAGCGATTGCTGCCTGGGGGTGGGCCAGCTCTTGAAACAAAAGTCCAAGAGCTAACCACTAGAAAGCGTGTTGCTATTTCTACCTTACGGCACGTCGGACGTGCCGACGACCTGCCCGAAACTGTTAAGCCCGCGAGCATAGCTGTTCGTGCCGCCCAACGTTCCGAGATCGACCGGCGTCGCGCCGCTGTTAGCCCATGTCACGGCGTGTGTGGCTCCTGCACCGTTCTCAGCAAATCCGGCGGCTAATCCGCTATTGTTGATGCCGAAGCCGGCGCTATGAGTGCCGCCGAGCGTCTGCAGTAGCACCATCCCGGTGGACTGACTCCAGTAGAAACCGGTATCTTCGTTCGCCGTGTCGACCCCAGTCCCGACTACCTCATCGTTATCGTTGATGGCTTCTCCAGCTGTATAGCCAAGTCCCGGAATTTGCGCTATCTGGCGCATTACGCCGATCTTTTTCACGAGAAAAGCGACATAGGCGACGTTGGTAACGTATGCGGTACCGGTAATATGTCGGTGATTGTTGATGGCGTTGCCAACACTGATGCTGCCCGACAAATCACCGATTGTGCGAAGCATCCCGGCGGGGGTCCAGAGGAACGCTTGGACACTGCTGCCATGGACGTAGAATTGTCCTGTGACTTCATTGTGGTCGTTAATCCCGAAGGCGAAGTTATAGCCTGGCGGGTGGCCGATCAGAACGAAGCCACCACTGGGCGACCAGTAGAACGGTAGTTGGGTTCCGCTATCGCCAGCCAGGTCACCGGATGAATTGATCGCCCACGCTCTTGTGGACAAGCCGTTCGCTGTCCCTACATCGATCATCCCGCCTGACGCTGTCCAGGTGAAGGCATGGTAAGTGACGTTATCCGAGAGATAGGAATAACCGCAAACCTCGCCGCTATCGTTGACTCCGAATGCGCCACTGGTGTCGCCGCCGAGTGTGCCCAGATCTGTCATCCCGCTGCCGGGATTCCAGATAAAGGCGTGTTGTTTCTGCGCCATCGCCAGCGGCGCAAGCATGAGAGCGGCGCAAGTAGCAATGAGTAATCGCTTTGTTTTCATTCGTTCTTTTGTTCTTTTGTTTGTGAGCCCGCCCGGCGCCGCGGAAATCACTTCCATGGTTTGTTCGTCGCGCGATTCGCCATTACTTCAAAGTACTCAACGAATTGCAAGGAAAAAGCAGCGTTTGCGGAAATGAGATTTGAAACCAGCCCAATGCCATTGACCAGTCTCAGGGTCGTAAAGCTCCTCGACCTGGGAAATCAGCCCGCCGTCACTGCCGCCTCCCACGACCAATACTTTGCCGTCGCGCTCTGACCGGCAGCTTGAACTTCGCGCGCTGGGCTCACAATGGTGCCAAGATCAAGATCAAGGGAAAGACCCAGGGAACCTTGGCACCCACTCTGACAATTACCGTAATCAGCAATACGAGCGCCAATCCAATCAGCGGCACTTTCAGCAACCTGGCCGACGGAGCAATCATCACGGTCGGCGGTACTAACTTCCAATCCTACGAAGGCGGCGATGGCAACGATCTCACGCTGACGGTGGTGCCGTAGCTTCCTGGAGGGCATGGCGCCGTCGATGCCCACTCAACTTTCACCGGGGCAGCGACGGCGCGCTTCCCTCCATGTACGGGACGCAAGGGGAGCGCGTTCCTTGCAGACTTTAATCTTTACATGGGAAAGATTCCTGAGTGGAATTAGGCCAATGAAAGCTAAGCTCCCGATCATCCTAAGTCTCACCCTTGCCATTAATGTCTACGCTGGCAGCGCGACGTGGAACTTAAACCCAGAATCCAACGATTGGAATACAGCTACCAACTGGACGCCAAACACTATTCCTAATCGCCCCTCGGACGTAGCGACCTTCGCCGTTTCCAATACGACCGCTCTTTTTCTCTCCGCTGCCACAAAGATCGGAGCTACAAACTACAGCGCTGGCGCCAGCGCGTTCACTACCACCGTGCCGGGCACTGTTTCGCTTACTCTCAGTGGCGACGGGATTACCAACAGTTCTGGTGTGATTCAGAATTTCGTTGCCGACGCAAGCTCATCTGGTGGCGGATCAATCATCTTCATGAACAGCGCGACCTCCAGTGTTCTTACCACCTTCAACATCCGCTCATCTGCCAACCCCGGCTACGCTGGTGGGAGCCTCATCTTCGACAACACCTCCAGTGCGGGAGAGTCACTCATCATTAACGACGGTCCCGCGGTGACAAATGCCAGCTTTGCCATTACGTCCTTTTACCAATCGGCGACTGCTGGGAATGCAATCCTGATTGCGAATGCCTCCCACGTGCATTCGGATTATGTAGGTGGCGTCATCGACTTTTTCGACACCGCGACTGCGGGCAATAGCAACATCACCATCCAAGGCCCCTCAGGTCCCCATCAATTCGGCGGCTTTCTTCAGTTCTTCGACAGCGCCACCGCTGGCGATGCCATCATCACAGTGGAAGGCGCGCAGTCTGGCCCAGGCGGGGGCGGCCTCGTCTATTTCCGTGATAGCTCGACGGCTGGGAATGCGACTTTGATCATCGAATCCTCCGTGGGTCCGGGAATTGGTGGTGCTGTCGGGTTCATCACGGGCGGTTCTGGGAGCGGTACTCCTACGGGCGGAAACGCGCGCCTCGAAGTGTTTGGCACTGGGGTGGCCGGTGGAGGGATCACCTGGGGTTCAATCGAGGGCGACGGCCAAGTCGAGATTTCTCATGAGGGCCTGGCCGTGGGAAGTAGTAACCTCAGCACGACCTTCTCAGGACTACTCGTTGACAATACCGGAGGTCCTTTCAGTAAAGTTGGCAGCGGCACACTAACTCTCGGGGGAGCGAATACCTATGCTGATGGCACGACCATCAATGCTGGAGCATTGCTGGTAACCAACGCCAGGGGGTCCGCCACGGGCACTGACCCAGTCACGGTCGCCGGAGGGGCGCTGGGTGGAAGCGGGATCATTTCGGGCGCGGTGACAGTTGGAACGGGTAGCGGTGCAGGCGCTTCACTCGCGCCTGCCTTTGGTAGTAACAAGCAAGTCGCCCTCACCCTGCAAAGCAGCCTCACCCTACAAGGCGACGCAACCTACACCTGCAGCTTCAGAGCAAGAAATAACCAACTGCGCACGGACTTGGTCATTGCAAACGGAGTGACAATCAATGGCGCGAAGATCACGCTAAACGGCAAGACTCAGGGAAGCGTAACGCCCGGGCTGGTATTGACTCTCATCAGCAACACGAGCGCGAATCCCATCGGCGGCACGTTCAGCAACCTTGCCGATAGGGCAATCGTGAATGTGAACGGTAACAATCTCCAGGCCAGTTACAGTGGCGGGGATGGAAATGATCTGACTTTGACCGTAGTTCCCTAGCTAGGGTAGCCTGCGAATGAGGCTGGTCGAAATTCGCGGCGGCGGGTCGCCTCGTGAAGCGGAGTGAGTTAGCAGAATCCGCAGTACGTAAATAGAAAGACCGGGCCGATCCTGTTCCACTAACAGGGCCTACCCGATTTCCTATTTACCTAGCATTCAGGTTTCACCTTGTCGCCGCGCCGACAATCCGGCGCGGCGATTCCGCGGCAAACCTACTATCTAATGTCGGCAAAGGTCGTGCCGATACGCAACTCGTCGAAAGTGAAAGCTCCAGAGTTAAAGCCTTCTTTGAGGTCGATGCGATTGAAACCGCCTGTCTGAAATGCCGGCGCCATGTGCAGGCGCGCGAACCCTTCAGCGCTCTTGGGCTCGTGGTCACGACTTGGATTAACGAAAAGAGTTTCAGATCCTATAATAAAGTCGAGTCTTACCACGAGCCATACTGTGTCCGTACTGGCTGCGACCGTGGTCAGGGCCTGGCTGTGGGCCAAACCAGTATCGTTGTCGATCCCATAGACGCGTTGTCCGTCGAGCAGGCCAAAACCGGGCGCGGCGGAGCCAAAGCCTTCATTAAAGGTCACCACCGCATAGCCAGATCCGCTTCCACTAGCCTCCGCGATGAGAAAGCCGATCCACACCACGCTATTGTCGCCCGTGCCCACCGCGTTCAGGTCCGCGCCTGCGGCATCACCGTTATTGTTCGAATCCGCCAGAGTGGCAGCGTTTCCAGTCGTTACGAGACTCGGGAAAACAAGCCCTGGGGCGCTGACTTGAGGATCGAGATTCAGCGACACCCATCCGCCCTGTCCAGGTGGGCTGCCCGGGGGAGGACCGTTGCCGCCGAGAGATCCGGTCGGATATGCGAAACTATCGGAGAAGAGCAGGTCGGCTTGAGTGGCCGAGTTACACAGGGTGAGACTGATCGTGGTGACGATCAATCCGATTAAACAGGAAGATTGTCGGGTTTTCATAAGTAGCATTCTGATTCATCAATGACTAATAGTATGTTTGTTATTGGTTATCGCATGGCCCCAGTGTTTCTGGCGACCCAGCTGTATTTGGCTCAGGTGCGGATGACCAAGTCAAGTCAAATCGGGGTAGTGTCCTAATTCAAATTAGGACACTACCCAAATCGGAAAACTCCGCCTTTCCGATACCTGAGGCCGAGCTGATCCGAGTGAGGTCTGTTATCGCGAGCGAAAGGGGGCCAAAAATCTTTAGAGCGGCAGCCTACGTTGCGTCCGAATCAGCAGCTACCGCTCCGTCAAGGAACTGGCGGGGGTGTGCCTGGCGCGAGAATATCAGGAAAGCGGTGGAGGGTTTCGCTCAAGCGGCTCCGGATTGAAACGATCGATATCATTCCAGTTTATGTTGGTTCCAGTTCCCTTACGGAACGTCTCATCGAGAGTTTCTTTTTTCGCTGCTGCGTAGGCCGCTTGTTCGTTCGAGGTCTTGTAATCAGCCCTCGCCGCTTCCTCGATCCAATTGCTCCATTTCGCTGCCTTCGAGCGCGCACAAATCCGTTTTTCCGACGAAGTAAACTCGCGGCCACGTTTCTCGCCTATCACGAGACTCGCACTGCCGATCGCGTCGGTCAGGGCACCTTCTTAAGGAACAACTGACCGGTCGCCTGCTCGCCTGCTGTCCAGAGTGACTTCTTCCCGACTGAGATCGTGACCAAGGCACTGGGGTCCTGCAACGGAGGAACCGGTGCCACCTTCCAGACACGCCCGTTCCAACGCTCGATTAGCGACTGGCCGTTTGTCGTTCCCACCGCCCAGACTACATTACTCGTCAATGCCACGAGCGCATTGAAGCCGGAGGTCCCGGTCAGGGTCGCAGTCGAAACGACACTCCAGGCGGAGCCATCCCAATGCATCGCGAGGGTTTGCGGAGAGTTGACGTCGGCACCCGTTCTGCCCAGCGCCCAGACATTGTTCGCTGCCACGCCTCCGACGCAACTGAGCGCGTTTTGAGCAAAGGCGCCATTCGGGCTCGGCACAATCGTCCAAGCGACGCCGTCCCAATGCATCGTGAAAGTCGTCGACGATGTGGAACCCTGTCCGTTCACATCGTTGCCAACGGCCCAGACATCATTGCTCGAGATGGCGTCGACACTGCTGATCAGCGTCCCACCACTCACGGGCGCGGGGACAATCATCCAGGTAACTCCATCCCAATGAATCGTGAGGGGGGAAAAATGATGAGAGCCGGAGGTGGTATCGGTGAATCCTACAGCCCAGATATCAGTCGACGACACCGCACTCACAGCGGTGAGAAAGGAGTCCATGTTTGCGACGCTTGGTATTTGCACCGAACTCCAAGTGTTCCCGTCCCAGTGGATCGCAATCGTCTTGAAATCACCGTGCGCTCCGTAGCCGACTGCCCAGATATCGTTGGAGGCAACGGATGCCACTCCAGCGAGAAAGCTAAAGGTGGGAAATGGGTTCGGGCTAGGCACAACTGACCAGCTGGTTCCGTCCCAATGCTCCGTCAAAGTCATGGTACTCCCATTCACCTGATCGCCGACCGCCCAAACGTCTGAATCATCCAAGACTGCGATCCCGGAAATGCCGCTACCGGTGACAACCGGCGGAGCGATTTCTGTCAAGAGACCGGCGAGCGAAAGGTGCGAAAGAAAGCAGCAGCTACAGACGGCCGACGCGAACACTTGTATCTTTGTTTTCATGCTGTTTTTGCGATTTAATTCCGGTGAGGAGAGCGAGTTCCCTTTCGTTTGTCGAGACAAAAACGCGTGCCGGAGGGAATAACGCCAAGCTCAAAGCATCCCTTGATGATCTTGTGCGGGATAGCCTCCTTACAGAACTCGCTGGTAGGCGCTTCAAGCGAATCGTGGCCAAGCCCCGGCAAAGTCTCATGCGGGGCCATTAAGGGCGTAACTCCAGAAGTCTTGAGTCTGCCCGCTAAAAAGGTGTTATTCCTTTAAATGTACGCGAATCATGGCTAGCACGGCCAAATAGCCAATTCGGAGACGCTCACGGACACCGCTCGGAAATCGCTTTAAGGTGTCTAAACAGGGCAAAATCACCTTCTGCAGTATCATTGTTCGAATTCCCCCAAGCGGGTGGCAGATCAGCTGCATAGCTGGGCTGGATTACCAGACTTGCGAAGGAGGCCGCGAAAAGCGAGAAGATGATTAAAACAACCCGGTCATGCATATTTTCCTTCCACCCGGGGTAATTGTTTCTGCCTTTGATGGGCAGCTTGAATGCAAAAGGCCGCCACGCAAAGAAGCGTGGCGGCCTTCGTCTATTCGTAAGACAGACAAGTGAGGGGAGCCCTCGCCGCTTAGTTGCCTGCGACTACCTGGGTCGTCGTAGATTTAATCAGTTCAATCTTGTTATTCACCTGGCTCAAGGAGTTGCCGAGAGTCTCCAGTTGTTTCTCCTGCCTGGCGATGATCTCCTCCTGTTTGGCCATGGTGGCCTTCAGCTGTTCGACCGTGCGATGCTCTTTGAGAAACTCATTGAGTAACATCGCGTTGACGGCTTCGTAGCGGACGGAGTAGACCTTGCCATCCTCATCTTTTGCTACCAGGTCAGGGTCGACTTTAGCGACATCCTCCGCCACCAGACCGAATTGCGGTATACCGGCTGGGTCTAAATCTCTTTTGTAACGGAAGGTCACCGGTCTTAGCGAGAGAAGCGCTTCGCTCGCCTTATCCATCGGCTTAATGGCCTCCTTGAATCGCTTCGAGGAGGTAACCGTGCCTAGCTGACCATTGGTGTCAATGACCACCCCGATGCCGCCGGCTACCGTAACTCCGCTGATACCCATGATAAACGTATTCTTGTGCGCCTTATTCCCGATCCTAATCTTAGCGGATTCACCGGCCTTGCCCGCGTTAGCGATATCAATATTGTTCTTGCCGCTGGTCAGGTTAACTCCGGCGGACTCACCGATTCCGATGTTGCTGTTGCCAGTGGTGTTTCCCAGCGCGTTAAGTCCCAAACAGGTGTTGTCGTTGCCGTTTGTATTGAAGAATAAAGCGCCTTCACCCACCCCGGTGTTACCACTACCAGAGCCATCGGCGCCCAGGGCGGATGCGCCAATACCTGTATTGTTGCTGCCGGAAACCTGGAAGAGAGCGCTGAAGCCAATCCCGGTATTGGCGAACGCCTGAAACCCGAACTCCATCGCCTGTGATCCGACCGCGGTGTTGAAGCTAGCATTGGTATCGGTTTCACTCATCGCCAAAAAACCAACGGCGGTATTATCGGTGCTCGTGTTGGTATCGAGATCAAAGAGGGCGTTTTCTCCCTCGGCCGTATTGTCGTTTGCATAACCTCCATCCGGCGGGGGACTGACCGCACGGGCCGGTTGGATGAGTGACAAGCAGGCGAGGCCGGCTCCAGCTGAGACGACAAGTAAAAACCGGCGCCCTTGCCAGAGGCGTGGCGATTTCTTCATATATGCGAGTGACTTGATAGTTAGGTATGAGTATGTCATGACTATATTCCTTTCTTGTAGTTTGTGATTGCTATGTCAGGCTGGAAGAGGGAGAAAAGTCGCCTGAATGAAGCGTGTCCACCTAGATCCGGGGCCGTCCATTAGTGATTTATCTCCCGCAACGAGTCCGCGTCAATCCAAAAGCCGCGCCGATTTGTGACATTTCGGTGTCGAACAAGGCGCGCTTCTCGATCCGGGTCCGGCCTATCAGGCACCGGGTCGAACAACGGGGCGTCGGCGAATCCTAGCAAGAGTTTTACGAGCTTTAGATAATAAGTGTCCGCGACGGCGTCTATTCGTTGTGCAGAGATTCTTTTCTTATCGTTGTTTGAGTCCTTTTGTGGAGTCAATGGGAAGGCCCAGACTGGCCATCGAGATCCATCTCGTCCCTAACCCAGGCCAATCGCCGGAAAGATAAAGCTCAAGGAAAGGTCCATTCGAAAAAGGGCAGAAAGATTTTTGCTTGCGCCGTTTTCGAGGGACCGCTAAAACGCGAAATCCCCCAATGAAACTGGTCGTAACAAAAGGAGCATTCTGGAATGAAACGGGTTGTGGTAGCGTTGTGTCTAATTTCTTGTCTAAAACTCGAGGCCCGGGCTGAGTCCGCGGCTTCCGACCTTAAACCTTTTTTCGGTGGCATCGTGGACCTTGTGCCTTTCGGCGATCACCTTGATAGCCTGACGGATAATCCAAACCTCGACAAAGCCTGGGTCGATGGATTTCGTTGGCGTGAGCAGTGGATCATCGTCCAGCCGAATACGCTCGATGTTTACGACTGGTCGAATACCGACGCGGCCATCGCGATTGTTGCCGCCAAAGGCAAGAAGTTTACTCTTAGTGTCGCGGCCGGGGTTAGCAGCTCGCCCGGAATTTATCTGGGAAACAAGCCTTGCACTCATTTCCCATGCGACACGGATGGCGACGGCATCAACGACAGCGACATGCCCTTTCCGGACAAAAACTATTTGAAAAAGTGGGATGTTTTTATCTACGCGATGGGCGCGCGCTACGACGACAATCCTAACGTCGCGCTGGTCTTCGTCACCGGGATAGGGCAACAGCAGGTCGAGTTCCATGTCACCTATACACTGGCGAATGAAACTGCCTGGAACACAGCCGCGGTCGCAGCCGGGTACGCTGATAAGTCGGCTGCCATCCAGGCCGCGGCCCGGCATGTGATCAATACTTTTGTCGCCGCTTTTCCTAACACGCCGCTTTTGTTTACCACTGCCAACCCTTGGGGGAGTGATACCGACGGGCTGACTGATCAAAGCGCAGTCGAGGACTATGTCTTGAGCGTGAATAACGGGCGCGCCGGGATCTGCGACTCTTACCTGAAAGCCAAAAGCACTCATACTTTCACCTATCCCAAGCGCGCTTATCCACATGGCGAGCAGGCCATCGACGCCACCTTTGACCCCCGCTTCTACGCCGACCTTGTCATGCCCTGGCCACCGCAGCCAAAGCCGATCTATGACCTGTTACAAAACGGCGCAGAGAAAGGCGATCAATACGTCGAGGTGTATGAGTATGACCTGGACGGTGGCCTAGAGGGTGGGACCATTAATGACGCCACCTTCATCGCCGAGCGGCTCCTCTTACTGGCTAATCTACCCTAGGCACTGAAAGGCGCCGGACGCTTGCTCGTCTGTCCCTTTAGGGTTCGGACCACGACTCTATTCCTGGACCTATTCTAAACCGTGCGCTTCGGAATCGGCTCTTACGCCAGGCGAGGAGCCCCGCTGCGCCAAGCGCGAGCTAGCCGAGAGAACCTTGATCGGGCGATCGATTATCGCTCGATCAAAAAGGCGCTTAAGACTGCTTACCAATATGGGAAGGAACAGGTTCACGGTGCTTTGGAGGCGGCAATTGCAAAGACGACGCAAATGTTGGCTGAAGCTGGGAACAGAGCACGAGAATTCCAGTTTATCCTTCTCTAGCGGTTGCAGGCTTTCACGCGGGACCTTGTCGACCAAGTTGTCGCATTAGTTCCATCTGTGCTGAACGTGGGCGGCTCTTCGTTTTCCCTTTCTCCAATGAAGTGCACCCAAAAGATGGCTTTAACGGGTTCTCTAAAGACAAGCGTGACCGAACTTTTTTCATTAGTCTTGGAAGGCCAACTGGAAGTCGAAACGGAGTATTTAAACACGCCGCTTCCTATTGCTATCGGCTCGGCTGTGGCAGGTTAATCGCGGTCGGTGCGGCACCTAAGCCGAATCGTCTTACCGACAGCGAACTATCACCGGCGATCGTAAAAACGCGAGGTCGCGGACAGGTGCCGTCACCCTGGAGTTTTGGAATAATCTAACCATTTGTAATCGTCAAGTATTGGCCAAGTAATGTCGGTCAACGAGTGTAAGTTGTCGGACTTAAAATCGTTGGGCGAAACGGCCCGTGCCCGGTTCGAGTCCGGTCATCGGCAGCCTGCGAGGAAGGGCGATACTTAGGCACTCGACCCGTTTACTTATAGGAGGAGAGATTTCAAGTTATGAAGAGCACTCTTGTTTCAATCATGACGCTGCTCTTAAGCGTCCTTTCGGCGTTGGCTCAGGACACAGATTGTCCAGGCACATCTCCAGCTATTCCGGATTATAGTGAAGTTTACGCAGTCGCGAATGACGGTGTGACGCTGTTACATTGGGATTTGTGGTTACCCGCTACGACGCCCGCGCCGGTGGTCCTGGTTATCCATACCGGCGGTTACAAGCTGGGAATTCGCGGACCTGGCTCGATCGCCGCCGACCTCGCCCAACACGGCTTCGTCGCCGCCGCCATTGATTACCGATTAGACCAGTTCGATCCGACCAATCCTCTCACTGCCAATTCACTGGCTTACGCGGACAACGTGGGCGCCCAATACACCCAGGTAAGTGATGTAAAGCAAGCGATCCTTGCTGCGAGGGACCCTGCCTCGATTGTTATTCCGCACCATCCGCCAAGCTTTTTGATCGGGAAAACCACAGGTAAAGTAGGCGCCGTCGGTGGTTCGGCCGGTGGTTCGCACGCCCTTTATTGTGCGATCACCGGCATGCCTAACCGTGATCGTTTGGATTGCGCGGCCTTGTTATCAGGCGCCTACCAATTCGAGGATCTGCGCTCACTCAAAACGACAAACACGGGGCCCGTTTGTCGTGTAAAGGTGGACTTTAACGCGAACGTAAGCGTCTATTGCGGGTTGCCTGGACCGGTAGATACGAGCAAGCCGTTACCCACGGTGTTAACGACGGGTTCGCCGCTTTATCCCCTCACCCAAATGTCACAGACTGACGCTCAGACCATTCCGCCGCTCTTTCTTATTGCCACGGATAACGATCCAATCACCCCTTATCAGATCGATGACTTAAAGTCCGCGCTCGATCAGCTAAAGGTGAGAAATTATTTTGAGACAGTCATTACGGACAGTTGCTGCCACGCTTTTCAATATTGGTATAAGATGGTCGACGGCGCTGAGGTTAACGAAACCGTGTCTCACTGGCTCTGGACTAACTTACAGTAAAGCAAATAAAGCGGCGAACCGCCTGGGCCCACCGACCAAAGCAACGCCTCGCTAGCTTTCCAAACGTCCAGCGGTTTGGACTTATCCTGGATTAGCAGAAGCCACCAGGAATCGGACGAGAAGACCTATCAGCGCAAGTAAGGCACAACCGTTAGAATCAGGTCGTTTCCGTCGCCTCGCCGTGATTCTCGATCGACGCCTCCCAAGTCCGTGGTGGTTTCGTAGAATGACATAGTGGAAATGTGGACCGCCAAAATGCGTGTCGCCTGCGGTGGCGCCATTTTGGACGGTTACCGGAGTCAACCTCGATGCGGCGGTCAGAGAACCTGTAGAAACAAGATTTGCCAGTGGCTCATCAAGCCGTCGAGTTGCTGCCACTTCGGCCTGCCAATAGGAAAAATTTCAGGCTCGACATCTCTAAAAGAATTCTCCATTCTCCACCGCAGACCATTTCTACGCAGCGCAACCCACTGGCCTAACGAAAGGTCCAAATGAAAACATCGGTTCTTGCCCGGGTCATCACCCGGCTATCGGGCCCCCCCGTGGCGGCCCACCTCGTCAGCGTGACGATTGTTATTGTCGGGTCACTTTCCTTCGCCCGGGCGCAGTCGCCCGTGACCGACGGAGAGTGGACGACACTTCCTACACTCATGCCAATCAATCCCATTCATTGCGGCATGCTGCACGATGGAAAGGTTCTGGTCGTCGCGGGTTCAGAAAACGATCCGACCGAGGACGATTACTACGCCGGTGTTTTCGATCCCGCTACCGGCAACACGGCAGTGCAGGAACTGCCATGGGATGTCTTCTGCAACGGGATGGTCACGCTGCCCGACGGCCGGTTTATTGTCGCCGGTGGGACCACGCGATACGATCCATTTGAGGGCGAACCACGTGTGACCGTCTTCGACCCGATGACCGAGAAATTCAACACGGTCGAGCCGATGGCAAACGGCCGTTGGTATGCGACGGCGACGAATCTTGGAAATGGAAGTCTGATGGCGTTCTCGGGATTGAGCGATCAGGGCCCGGTAAACAATACGGTGGAGATTTATAGTCTGGCGACGGGCTGGAGTCCCGAATATGTCGCGCCCTGGGTTCCGCCCTTGTATCCGCGCATGCATCTCTTGCCTAACGGCACGGTGGTTTACACGAGTCCAACAAACAGCACGAGCATCTTCGATCCTTCCTCGCTGACCTGGACCCTCGGGATTGCGCATTCCGTTTACCCCGATCGAACCTACGGCACCGCGGTCATCCTGCCTCTGCGGCCGGAGACAGGGTATGCGCCGAAGATCGTGATCATGGGCGGTTCCAACCCGGCGACGAATACTGTTGAGTTACTCGATCTTTCGGTACCGACTCCCGCCTGGCGTTCACTCGCCCCGATGTCCGAACCGCGAATCCAAATGAACGCCGTGATTCTGCCAACTGGAAACGTGCTTGCGCTCGGCGGTTCGGCAATCGACGAGAACCCGAACACAGCGAGTCTGAATGGCGATCTCCTCGATCCCGTGAGTGAGACATGGAGTTCGGCGGGCGTTGCAACTTATCCGCGTCTCTACCACTCGGTTGCTTTGCTCTTACCCGACGCCACCGTCTGGGTCGCGGGGAGCAATCCGGTCCGCGGAACTTTCGAGCAACATATGGAGATTTATTCTCCGGCTTACCTTTTCACCCTGGACGGGACCGGCAACATTATTCCCGCAACGCGGCCTACGATCACAAGCGTGCCGAAAGAGGTGGGTTACGGCGCGCGCTTCAAAATCACCACGCCTGATGCAGCCAGCATTGCCTCGGCCGTACTCGTAAGGCCAGGCGCAGTTACGCATGCCTTCGATATGGAGCAGCGCCTGATCGGGCTCTCCTTTGGCCAGGGCAACGGCTTGCTCAAGGCAATCGCGCCGCCTAACGGATTTCTCGCTCCGCCCGGTTATTACATGCTCTTCCTGGTTAACCAGGCGGGCGTGCCGTCGCTGGCCAAGTTTATTCATCTCACCTCGACCCCCAACGATGCTCCACCGAATGGAGGAATCACCCTTCCTAGCCACGATCTCGTTATTAATGCAGGCGACAGGGTGAAATTTTCCGGCACGGCGAGCGATGCCGATGGCACCGTGACAGCTTACTCCTGGATATTTCCCGGAGGCTCTCCCGGTAAAGTCTTGAAGCGGACTCCGGGGACGGTGACTTTCACCGAGGCTGGCACCCAGGTGATTTCCATGACCCCGTTCGATAATCAGGGAGTCAACGATCCCAGTCCACCCACGCGCACAATCACTGTCCAGCCGACGCCCGAGCCGAATTTTGTGCCTAACGAATGAGCGTCGCCGAGCGGATGCGACGACTTGGGATCGAACCTGCGGATCTCGAGGAAAGCTTTGCGCGCTCCTCCGGGCCGGGCGGCCAGCACGTTAACAAAGTGTCGACCGCGGTGACCTTGCGACATCGCCCGAGCGGTGTCGCAGTCACAGTCCAGGATTCCCGTTCCCAAGCGCGCAACCGGACGCTCGCCCTCGATCGATTGCTGCAGGCGCTCGAGGGCCGGGAAGAAAAAGCTCGCCAGGAAAAGCGAGCCCGCATTGCACGCCAGCGCCGACGCGAATCACCTCGACCACGCGCTTTGAAGAAGAGAATCCTGGAAAACAAACGTCGGCGCTCGCAACTGAAGAAACTGCGCGCAAAGGAATTCGATTAAGGGGAAGTTCCCGCTCGTGACGAGGAAGATTCGAGTGGGAATTGTTGGCGCGGGATGGCCGGGACAGCAACATGCACGAGCTGTCCGCGCGGTGCAGGGAGCAATTCTGGAGAGTGTGGCCGAGCCTAACGAAGAAAGAGCAACGGCATTTCGTAAGACTTATGAGCCGCGAAAGCGTTTTGCCGATTACAGCGATTTGCTGGCAGACGCCGCGATTGACGCAGTAATCAATTGTCTCCCTAACGATCTTCATTTTCCGGTGAGTCTGGCTGCCCTTCGTGCGGGCAAGCATGTGCTTTGCGAAAAGCCGCCGACCTTGAATAGCGCTGAGATGCGCGTCCTTCAGGAGGAAGCAGAGAAACTCAGGCTCGTCTACTTTTTCAGCCGGCAATTCCGTTTCGCGCCCTCGATGCGTCGGGCACATGATCTGATCGCTCGCGACGAACTGGGAAAAATCTATTTCGCCGAAGCCGTCTGGGTCCGCTCACGTGGAATTCCCTCCGGCTTGGGCGACTGGTTTACGGAAAGGAAACGCTCCGGCGGTGGCGCACTTATCGACATCGGGGTGCATGCGCTTGATTCGGCCTGGTATCTCATGGGTACACCACGACCCGTGTCGGTGACGGCTTCGGTTTTTCAAAACTTCAAACACCTCGTTAGGTCGCCCCTCTTCGACGTCGAGGATGCCGCTTTTGCCTTCATCCGGTTCGAGAACGATGCCGTGGTGCAGCTCAAAACATCCTGGGCGGGCAATCTCACTGATGAGATTCCAGAGGGACTTTACTTCGGACGCGAGCTGAATAATTGCACGGTCTACGGAGCCAAGGCGACGGTGCGACTGAAGCCGCTTACGCTTTTCCGCGATAAGAATGGAAATCTAATCGACGAGCCTTTGGAGCCGCCGGACGAGCGCGACTCCTTTGAACTTCAAATGCAGAATTTCATCGATGCAATCCTGGGTCGCGCCGCACCGGTGAATAATGCGCAACAGGCCGTCTACCTGATGGAAATGGTCGACGCAATTTATCTTTCCAGCAGCACGGGCCATGAAGTGCCAATTGCGCGGGCCTGAAAAATTACACGTTAAGCCATCCGGCCGCGGGATTTGCTACGAATGGGAATTGTTACTATCAAACTTATACTATGAAAAGACTGATTCTCTTGCTTTCGGTTATTCCGGCTTGCGCCATAGTTCTTGCCTCCTGCACCACAGTGGAGAAGGAACCGGCCGCGACCACTACGACCACTCACACCACCGAAACCGTACAGCACACGCCGACCACCACCAGTACGACGGTGACTCGCCAAGGAATGGGCGGCTACTAGGCTGCGCAGAATTGCAGAAACGCCAGGGGGATGCGACCGCATCCCCCTTTCGTTAGGCGAGATTTTTGCGCGCTTTGAGAGTTAGAGAGATCGGCCCTCGCCTAACGTGAGTACGTAACTGGCAAAGGCTGATTTCGCGCTCGTTAGGCTTCGGCGTCGACTTCTGTGTCGCGACTGACTACCGGCGCGATCGCCTGAAGCTTCTCGCCGCTCTTCAGGTCCATTAACTTTACGCCTTGTGCGTTACGTCCCGTTTCGCGAATTTCCGCAACGCGCGTTCGCACCATTTGGCCTTTGGTAGTGATCAGCATCAGCTCATCCTTATTTGTAACAGTGAGGGCTCCGACGACGCGACCGGTTTTTTCTCCGGTCTTCATCGTGATGATGCCTTTCCCGCCACGTTTTTGCAGGCGGTAATTATCGAAAGCCGTCCGTTTGCCGATTCCGTTTTCGCCCGCCACCAGTAGCATGGCGTCGTTATTGACGAGCGAAATGCCAACCACGTGATCGCCTTTGTCTGGCCGAATACCCCACACGCCAACCGTATTGCGACCCTGGTCGCGCAGTTCTTCCTCGTGAAAGCGCAGGCTCATCCCCTCGGAGGTAATGAGCACGATCTCGTTGTCGCCATTCGTTAGGACAGCTTCGATCAGGCAATCATCTTCTTCGATCTGAATGGCGATGATGCCACCCTTGCGGAGGTTGCTGTAATCCGAGAGGTTCGATTTCTTCACAATCCCGGTCCGCGTCGCGAAAACGATATGCAGGTTTTCGTCCCAGGTTTCGTCGACGATGTTCGCACCGCTGCCACTGCTTTTTGATTGCACACGAATGGTGGCCGCAATTTTCTCGCCACTTCGTAACTCGAGCAGATTGGCGATCGAGCGTCCTTTCGACGCGCGCCCCATCTCGGGGATCTCATAAACCTTCTCAACGTAACAGCGTCCCGACTCGGTAAAGAACATCAGGTAATCGTGCGTCGTGGCGGTGAAAAGATGTTCGATGAAATCGCCCTCATCTTCTTCTGTCGCGCCTTCGCGCGTAGTCATGCCAATGACGCCTTTGCCGCCGCGACGCTGGGCGCGGAAAGCGCTCACCGCCGTGCGCTTGATAAAGCCACCATGCGTGATGCTGATGATGGTGCCCTCGTTGGCGATCAGATCCTCCATGTTGATCTCGCCTTCGTCAGGCACGAGCTGCGTCAGGCGCGGGCCAGCATATTTTTGCTGAATCGCACGCAGCTCTTCTTTGATGATCTGAAAAACGCGAATCTCCTTGGCGAGGATGTCGCGCAGGTCTTTGATCGTTTCGAGCAGCTCGCCGTATTCGTTAACAATCTTTTCCCGCTCGAGACCTGTAAGCTGGTAAAGCCGCAGGTCCAGAATCTGATTGGCCTGATGCTCACTGAAAGCGTAACGCCCTTCAGTGAGGCGGGCTTCGTCCCGAATGAGAACTCCAATGCGCTCCACCTGCCGGCGGGCAAATTCGAAGGCGAGCAGCTTTACACGTGCTTCTTCGCGATTTGCCGACTCGCGAATGATGCGGATGAATTCGTCAAGATTCGCCAGTGCAATGAGGTAACCCTCCAGTGTCTCGGCACGTTCTTCCGCTTTGCGCAGTTCATAGCGAGTCCGGCGCAAGATAACGTCGCGGCGATGCTCGATGAACGCGGCGTTGGCCTTCTTGATCGAAAGCAGTTTCGGTTTGCCGTGATCGATTGCCAGCATGTTGACGGCGAAGGATGATTCCATCGCTGTGTGCTTATAGAGGTTGTTAATCACCACTTTTGGCATCGCATCGCGCTTCAGTTCGATGACGACGCGCGTGTTTTCGTCCGACTCGTCGCGGATCGCGGTGATGTCGCTAAGCACCTTGTCGTTCACGAGTTGCGCGATACGCTCGACCAGTGTGGCGCGATTGACGTTGTAAGGAATTTCCGTGATGACGATCTGCTCGCGGTTGCCCTTGAGTTCTTCAACGCCGGCTTTGCCGCGAACCTTCAGGCTACCGCGGCCAGTCTCGATATATTGCCGCACGCCCGCGATACCGCAGATCGCACAACCCGTCGGGAAATCAGGTCCCTTCACGTGCTTCATCAGACCTTCGACATCGATTTCGGGGTTATCAATTTGCGCGCAGATGCCGTCGATCACCTCTCCGAGATTGTGCGGTGGGATATTCGTTGCCATCCCGACCGCGATGCCGGTACCGCCGTTAACGAGCAGATTCGGGAATGCGGCTGGGAAAACGGTTGGCTCCGTGCGCGTCTCGTCATAGTTAGGCACGAAGTCGACCGTATCCTTCTCCATGTCGGTCATGAGGGCGGCGCCGAGGTGAGTCATGCGCGCCTCGGTGTAACGCATGGCTGCGGGCGGGTCGCCTTCCACCGAACCAAAGTTGCCCTGGCCGTCGACGAGGATTTCGCGCATCGCCCACGGCTGCGCCATATGGACGAGTGTCGGATAAATCACTGCCTCACCGTGTGGGTGATAGTTACCGCTCGTATCGCCGCAAATCTTGGCACACTTACGATGCTGTCGGTTTGGAAAAAGCGAGAGGTCGTGCATCGCATAGAGGATGCGGCGCTGCGACGGCTTTAACCCATCACGCGCGTCGGGCAACGCCCGCGAGATAATGACCGACATCGAATAATCGAGGAACGATCTAGAGACTTCCTCGGCGACGTTAATCGGTTCGACTTTTTCGTTGGCGTTATACATGAAACTAGGAAATCACGAGCTCGTTAGGCGGATGCAGGGTCAGGAAGCGTTGCTCCCATTCGCGCGAAAGCGCGTCGGTTTGCCGAATGGTGACCGGCTGAATCTGGGACGGACGCGGTCCACGGATTTTTAGGAACCGCAATACTCCGGCGATCGTCGCGGCGTAGTTCCCCACCAGGTCTTCGTATTCGACGCGATAGGGTTGGAGTCCAATCCGCTGAAAGAAGCGTTGCCAGATCCTCTCTTCACGCCGTGTGTCCTCCAAACAACTGGCGATAAGATCGGGATCGAACTCGGCCAGACCGGAAGCGGCGTTGCCTTCCTGGATTTTCCAGAGACCGGTTTGCGCCGCCCGCGCCTTGGAAATGGCCTGGCGCACCTTGTTGCGTCTGACAATTTCGACGAACTGCAAGTTGGGAAAGGCCTCGCGCAACATGTCGAGATCATCGGCTTCGCTTCCGCCGCCGAAGGCGCGGGTTTCGCGCAAGTGGGCCAGAAATTCCTGTAGATACCAACCCATGAGCTTAAAGCCAAAAACTTCGTTGGAGGTCGCTGTGGCCGGAATGATTTCGCGCACGTAAGCGGCGAAATCGGTCGATTCGAGCCCGCTGCGGGAGGCGTATTCGGGTTGATACTTAGGCAGAAAAAACTGCTTGGGCCGACCAGCGCGTCGCGTCTCACGCAATCCATCGGTCAGCAGATTACTTCCCGAGCGCGCGATCGCACACACCATATAGCATCGCCGGCGATGCCGGAGGTTGTGAAGGAGGCCACCCATCGTGCTAAACGTCGAGGTTGCGCACGTTCAGCGCGTTGTCTTCGATATATTGGCGGCGAGGCTCGACCACGTCGCCCATCAACTTGGAAAACATTTGGTCGGCTTCGACCGCGTTGTCATCATTCAAGTCGACTTTGAGCAGCTTCCGCCTCTCCGGGTCCATTGTGGTGTTGAACAGCTCTTTGGCATTCATTTCGCCAAGTCCTTTGAAACGCTTGATCTGCACTCCACGCCGGCCGATCTCGAGGATTTTCTCCAGGATTTCCGGAATGGAGAAAAGTGGATGTGAAGTTGCGCGGTCCCCTTCGCCCTCGCTCAACTCGAAGATCGGATGATCGGCCGCGGCGTAGTGATCGACCCTCAGACCTTTGCGCGCCAGCTCCGTGATCACTTTATGAATCGTCGTCGCCTCGTGCAATTCGACCAGCTTACCACGGCGGCGAGGTCCATTGGTTTTGGCCGGCGCATTCGTGAGAGGAAGCAGTTCCTGCCCCATCTCCTCGTCGAATAGATTCAAATCGAGGTTGGCCTCGTGAAACTGTCTTACCGCACGCTCATCCTGGAAATAATGGACAGTCTCGTCATTACCATCGCGCACTTTCACAAGATAGGCCGGGAGCTTATCGCTTCGTTGGTCACGATGATTCAGGAAGTCTTCGAAGTCGCCGCCATGCCGACGGACTGACTCACTGAGCTTTGACAACTTGCTAAGCTGATCGAGCACGTCCTTTAGCTGAGCGGCGGTCAACTCCTTGTTATCGGCAAGGTTTTTTAGTCGAACGTCTTCCGCGCCTAACGAGATTAGGATCTTATTGAGTTGCGCATCGTCGTCGACATACTCCTCGCGCTTCTTGCGCTTGATCTGGTAGAGCGGTGGTTGAGCGATGAAAATCTTGCCCGCCCGCACCAGTTCCGTCATCTGTCGATAGAAAAAGGTGAGGAGCAAGACGCGAATGTGCGAACCGTCTACATCCGCGTCAGTCATAATGATGATGCGGCCGTAACGGAGCTTACTAATATCAAATGTCCCTTCGTTTTCCTTGCCGTTGCCGCCCTCTTCCTTCGGCCGTCCAATGCCTGTGCCAATGGCAGTGATCATCGACTGGATCTCGGTATTCTTCAGCGCCTGATCGAGTCGCGCTTTCTCGACATTGATTAATTTTCCGCGGATGGGCAGGATCGCCTGGTAACGGCGGTCACGCCCTTGTTTGGCGGAGCCACCCGCCGAGTCACCCTCGACGATGTAAAGTTCGGTCAGGTCGGGATCGCGCTCGGAACAATCGGCCAGTTTGCCCGGCAAACCGCCCCCGTAAAGCGCGCCTTTGCGGATGGTTTCGCGTGCCTTGCGGGCAGCCTCCCGCGCGCGGGCAGCAGTCAGGACCTTATCGAAAATTTTCTTCGCGACCGGCGGGTTCTGATCGAAGTAGGTCATGAGGCCGTCGTAAACGACCGAATTCACGATGCCGTCGATTTCGGTGTTAACGAGCTTAACCTTGGTCTGCGATTCAAAGCGCGGGTTTGGCAGCTTGATGCTCAGAACCGCGACCAGCCCTTCGCGGACATCATCGCCCGAGATCGACGGGTCTTTGTCTTTCAGCAGGCTATTGCTTCTGGCGTATTGATTGATCGCTTTCGTTAGGGCGGTTCGAAATCCCGTGAGATGCGTCCCGCCGTCGGGATTCGGAATCGAGTTCGCAAAGGGCAGGATCTGGTCATTGTAGCCATCGTTATATTGCATCACGACGTCCACGAAAACTTCGTCGCGTTGACGCGAAATCACGAGCGGCTTGGGATGGATGATATTCTTGTTTTCGCCCAGTTGCTTAACGAACTCTTCGATCCCGTGCTTGTAGACGAAGGCTTCCTTTTTCGGAGGTTCGCTGCGCTCATCCGTAAGGATGATCTCAAGCCCCGGGTTGAGAAACGCCAGCTCGCGCAGACGCGTCGCCAGACGCTCAAACTTGAACTCGGTCGTAATGGTGAAAATCGTCGGATCAGGCAGAAAAGTAATCAGCGTGCCGGTGATTTTTTTGTTCTTTAGCTCGCCGATTACGCTCAGCTTTTCAGTCGTCTTACCTCGTTCGAACGCCATGTGGTAGACCCTGGCGTCGCGTGACACTTCGACCTTAAACCAATCAGAAAGCGCGTTGACGCACTTCGCACCGACGCCATGGAGGCCGCCGGAGTATTTGTAGGCGCCCTGACCGAATTTTCCGCCCGCATGCAGGTTCGTCAGGACGAGCTCGACCGCTGGCATCTTGAACTTCGGATGCATGTCGACCGGGATGCCGCGGCCGTTGTCCCGCACCGAGACGGAGCCATCGACGTGAATCGCCACATCGATCTTTGTGCAAAAACCGGCAAGATGTTCGTCGATCGAGTTGTCGAGAACTTCAAAAACGCAATGATGCAAGCCCCGCTCATCCGGATCGCCGATATACATGCCTGGACGCTTCCGGACGGCTTCCAGACCTTCGAGTTTGTCGATCTGCGCGGCGTCGTATTTCTGGTTTTCGGAGATTGGGGCGGGGCGTTCGGATTGTGATGTAGAAACAGCGGTTTCGTCTTTGACTTGGAGCATAGAAGGCGCGGCGCGCCGCGGTCCAAAAACATAGGCGAAAGGGAGGCTTCCGACAACTAATTATCTGAGCCAAGAAGTCCGGCGTCGAACCCAACATTTAGCGGCCCAACGAAACCCCGAACCCAGAATATTGTGGAAATGTCCAGCTGGGTTGGAACGAAGATTTAATCAACAAAAATGAAATTCGCTAAACGAGGACTGATCGGTCTTTGATCGGAGCGTAAGGCCGGTCGTTTTGCTGCTTTTGGCGGCTTTGCTCTGCGCTTGTCCTCGGTTCGACTGTGCCCGAGCGATCTCTACCGAAACCGGTCAAAAAGATATACGCGCGCATCGGACGTCCTACGCTCGTTCGCTCCCCCATTTCAGCGCCGGCGCCGCCAAAGTCATGCAACGAGTCTCGCGCCGTGGCGCGATTGACATTCGCGGGAAAAGATCCGATGCCATCTTCATGGATTCTATTTTTTCGCGTGATTCATTTTCGGCGGTTGCGCGCGCCTTTGGCTTTGGCAGCACCACTTTATTGGTTTTGGCGTTTGCCCTTCCCGCCGCGCGCGCCGGTTTTGTCGAAACGTTCGATAACGGCGGTAATGAAGGCGACTGGCATCTGACTGTCAGTCCGCCAAGCGTCGAACCGGACGGTGGAAATCCTGGAGCTTATCTACGCGCCAGTGCCGACGCCGCGGTACCGACGTGGTATGTCCCTATTGGCACGCCAACGATCTATTTTTTAGGCGATTTCGTGCACACCAAGGTGGGAACCCTCGCGGTCGACATTAATATCTTTAGCGGCGTTGAAGTTCCCGATCGCGCGGTGACACTCGATCTCGAGACAACGTTAGGCACGGGCGACTTCACCAAAGGCGTGGATGCTTATTACATCGGGACCGATATCTCAACTTTCCCCCAGGGCTGGCAGACTTATGAGTTTCCGATTAACGCAACCTCGCCGACGATTCCGCCGGGTTGGGTAGTTACGAAGGGCAATGGACGGCCTGGCACCGACGCCGATTGGCAGGCTTTGATGAATGACGTCGAGACACTCGGCGTAGAACTCGGGCAGCCGGGGTTTTTCTATCCATTCGGTATTTGGGATTTGGGACTGGATAACGCGCGCGTGACCCGCTTATTGCGGTAACCTTTGGTCAAGTCTTCTCACACCCGGGAGTTATCGGCCATTAGAAGAATGTATGATACAATCAGCTAAGTCGCTTGTCTTATTCTTGTGGCCCTCACGAGCATGCCAGGCCATTACGCGCGCAGGAGACTCGCCGGTAGGACGAAACGAAAGGGATCGCGGTGAAAGCTGAAAAAGACGCGCTTCAGCTTACGGTCAAGGACGATTCCGGCAGGCAAATCCCAGTCCGCCTCTCTTTCGGGCAGAAGGTCACTTGCGTGAGCCGCGATGGAAAAGCCGTCGACATTGGCAAAATAAAACCTGGCAGACCGGTGACCGTCTATTACGCACCTGGCAAGCCCCGGCCCGTGGTCGAAAAAGTTGTCAAAGAATAGAATTAGGTCCCGGCTTCTTTGAAGCGCTACGGTTCAAACTTCTTATTTTCTGGTGGAGGTCCGCGGCTCTCGCACGACCGATCTGCAACATTTGCAGGTGAACTAACCTAGCCGTGCTGCGATTCGTTATCGTTCGGCTGCTTCAGGCTATCCCGGTCTTGTTCGCCGTCGCAACGCTGACCTTTTTCATGCTCAAACTTGCGCCCGGTGGGCCATTTTCAGCAGAGAAAAACACCACGCCGGAAATCCAGAGACAACTCGAGGAGCATTACGGCCTGAATAAGCCGCTTTTCCAACAATACCTTACCTATCTCGGCAATGTCGTTCGGGGCGATCTTGGTCCTTCATTCAAATATCCGAATCGCACAGTCAATGAGCTCATTGGCCAGGCCTTTCCGGTTTCTGCTGAGCTGGGTTTCTGGTCATTGCTCGTAGCATTAGCCCTGGGGCTTACTGCCGGAATTATTGCTTCCCTGCGGCCAAACTCGATGACCGATTACATTTCCAGCGGGTTGGCGATGATTGGGATCTGTTTGCCGATATTCGTCCTTGGGCCGCTGCTCGTCCTGGTTTTCGCTCTCAAACTGCAATGGGTGCGCGTCGCGGGGTGGGATGACTGGGTTGATCGCATATTGCCTGCCCTGACCTTGGGCGGCTTTTACGCCGCCTACATTGCCCGGCTGACGCGCGGTGGCATGCTTGAGGTGCTATCACAGGATTTCATCCGCACTGCGCGCGCCAAAGGAGCTTCGCCTCGCCGCATTATCCTGAAACATTCCTTGCGTGGCGGACTGATCCCGGTGGTCAATTACCTTGGCCCAACCGTCGCCGGTTTGCTCACCGGCTCCTTTGTCGTTGAAACCATTTTCCAGATCCCAGGCCTCGGCCGCTATTTCGTGACCGCAGCCTTCAACCGCGACTACACCATGGTAGTCGGGACTGTTTTGTTCTACGCCGCTTTTATCGTTTTTTTTAACCTCTTAGTCGATCTCGTATTGATTCGGATGAATCCGAAGTTACGTTTTGTATGAGCTTACCTAACGAGCATAGGAAGAGCTCGCTTTGGCGTGACGCCTGGCTGCGCTTGGCGAAGAACAAACTGGCGGTGACCGGGGCGCTTTTGTTAGGTGCGCTTGCACTTGCCTCTGTTTGCGGCCCGTTCCTGCTCGGCCAGTCTTATTACGAGCAAAACCTGCAACTGGGCGCCACGCCTTCCAGCACGCAACATTGGCTGGGAACCGATACGCTGGGCCGCGATCTTTTTGCGCGCCTGCTTTACGGCGGACGTGTCTCGCTCGCCGTTGGTCTTAGCGCCACAGGCGTTGCCCTGACGATCGGAGTCCTCTACGGCGCGATCTCCGGTTTTTTCGGCGGCAAAGTCGATGCCGTTATGATGCGAATTGTCGATCTGATTTTCGCCCTGCCGTTCACCGTATTTGTTATTCTTCTTATGGTGCTGTTTGGACGAGAGTTCATGCTCCTATTCGTCGCCATCGGCGCGGTGCAGTGGCTTACCATGGCGCGCATTGTGAGGGGACAAGTCATGTCGCTTCGCAAAATGGAGTTCATCGAAGCCGCGGAAGCCCTTGGCCTCTCCAAGACGCGCATCATCTTTCGCCACATGATCCCGAACGCCATTGGACCCATTATTGTCTATGCTACCCTGACGGTTCCAAGCGTCATGTTGCTCGAGGCATTCCTGAGTTTCCTCGGGCTCGGCGTGCAGCCGCCAATGAGTTCCTGGGGCGTGTTAATTAAAGAAGGCGCCGAGACGATGGAGGAATTCCCGTGGCTGTTGATCTATCCAGGACTGGCCCTGGCTCTCACTCTTTTCTCGCTTAACTTTCTCGGTGACGGCCTGCGTGACGCGCTCGATCCGCAGGCCGCAAAGGACTAGGACCGGCAACGCAACTCCAACGGGTGAATGAATCAGCTCGGCTTGGTCATCTGCCAATAGCGTCCCTTTTATCTGCATGAGTGTTCTCTTATCCGTGGAAAATCTGCGGACCTATTTTCACACCCGTCGTGGAATCGTTAGGGCGGTCGAGAATGTTTCCTTCTCGTTGCGCGCGGAAGAGACGTTAGGCATTGTCGGCGAGTCCGGGTCAGGAAAATCGGTGACGTGTTATTCGTTGTTGCGACTTATCCCCCAACCTCCCGGTCGGATCGAAAGCGGGCACGCATTTTTCGAAGGATTAGACCTTTTGCATTGCCCGGAGAAAGAGCTTCGCGCAATTCGCGGACGCCGCATTTCGATGATTTTTCAAGATCCAATGACGTCGCTTAATCCCTATCTGCGAATCGGCGATCAAGTGATTGAGCCATTATTAATTCACGAAAAAGTTTCTCATAGCGAGGCTTTCGAGCGCGGCGTCTCAGCTTTGGGCGAAGTTGGGATTCAAGATCCGGTGCGTCGGATGCGTTCCTACCCTCACGAGTTCTCAGGCGGAATGCGGCAGCGCGCCATGATCGCGCTAGCTCTTATCACCAAGCCTGCGCTCCTTCTGGCGGACGAGCCGACAACGGCTCTCGACGTTACCGTGCAGGCGCAAATTCTCGAGCTAATTCGGCAAATGCAACGCGAGCGCGGGATGGCGGTTGTTTTCGTTACTCACGATATCGGGATCGTTTCGGGTTTCTGCGATCGAGTGCTGGTGATGTACGCGGGACGCATCCTGGAAAGCGGGCCGACTGCGAGTGTCTTTTATCAGCCAAAGCACCCCTATAGTCAGGCATTGCAGAAATCGATTCCCGCACTCCACCTGCGCGGGGCCACGCTGCCGACGATCGCAGGTGGGCCGCCGGATGTTTCAAAGCCGATTTCGGGTTGCCCCTTTGCTCCACGTTGTGATTACGCGGAGGAGAAATGTCTGAATTTCGAGATCGAGCTGCGCGAGGTTGCGCCCAATCACTGCTCCGCTTGCCTGCGCGTTCAACTGGGAGAAATCGAACTCCAGCCGCTGGTCGCTCCAATTGCTTCGGAATAAAATAGCCGGTAAAGTCTTCCTATAAAGGATGAACAGTGATTTCCCGTCTTCGGGCTCGCACACGCGAGGTGCGACTCGCTCGGCCATTTGGGTCGGCGCGGCGATGCTCATTTTGTTTGCCGGCAGTTTTCTTTACCTTAGTCGAGCCGACAACCAAACCCAGAACACAGCCAAAGATACCGTGACCTCGAATTCCGATAACGCCGGAAGGAGTAACGCTACCCATATGTCTGACGATGCCCTTCGCAAGAAACTCACTCCCGAGCAATACCATGTTACGCGTGAGAACGGGACGGAGCGGGCATTTCACAACGAGTATTGGAACAATCATCGTGATGGCATTTACGTCGATCTGATCAGTGGCGACGCGCTTTTCGCTTCGACAGACAAATTTGAAAGTGGTACCGGCTGGCCCAGCTTCACCAAGCCGATCGACCCGGCAAAAGTAGTCGAAAAGACGGACAAAAGCTTCTTCATGGCAAGGACGGAAGTCCGCTCAAAAGAAGGGGACGCCCATCTTGGCCACGTCTTCAACGATGGACCGGCTCCAACCGGGATGCGTTATTGCCTCAACTCCGCCGCCCTGCGCTTCGTCCCACGGGAAAAGATGCAGGAGGAGGGTTACGGAAAATATCTTTACCTTTTCGAGGGGAAAAAGTAAGTCGCTGCCGCTTCGGTAGCCATCCCTTGAAGACGTGGTAGTCAGGCCGCTTTCGCGGCGCGTGACCAACGCCTTGGCCAGCAGGGCGCTGATTGGCCTGCACGCTTGACGAGGCGACGCAGCAGCGAGTGACATTTTCGCGACAAAGCAGCCTTTGGGGCTAATCTCGTAGGCTCTGAGAATGACAACGCCGCTTCTGGAGGTTCGCGAGTTGAAAACCTACTTCCCCGTCGAGGAGGCGGGCTTTCTTCGTCGCAGCATCGGAACCGTAAAGGCAGTCGATGGAATCACCTTTTCTCTCGCGGAGGGCGAAGCCCTGGGTCTGGTGGGCGAGTCCGGTTGTGGGAAGTCCACCCTTGGACGGACTATCTTGCAGCTAATTCCGGCGACTTCTGGCGTCATCCTCTTGCAAGGAAAGAATCTCGCCCAACTGGGTGGTCACGCCCTTCGGAGAGCGCGGCGGGACTTCCAGATGATTTTCCAGGATCCTTATGCCTCACTCAATCCTCGCATGACCGTTTTCGACACTCTCGCGGAAGCGACGCAAGCTCATCGTTCCATTCCTCGCCGCGAGCTACGCCCTAGAGTCGTTAGGCTGATGGAGCAGGTAGGGCTGCTCCCGGGAGCGATGTATAAGTATCCTCACGAATTTTCAGGAGGGCAGCGCCAGCGCGTGGCAATTGCGCGAGCGCTCGCGGTCGAACCGAAGCTCCTGGTTGCCGACGAACCTGTCTCGGCGCTCGATGTCTCCATTCAAGCGCAGATCATTAACCTCATCGCCCGCATCCGCCGGGAAATGAATCTTACTCTCATCTTCATCTCGCACGACCTTTCTGTCGTTAGGCACCTGGTCGACAAGATTGCCGTGATGTATCTGGGCCGCCTGGTGGAGTTAGGATCGCCGGATGAAGTATTGAGTCACCCACAGCATCCTTATACACGCGCCTTGCTCAGTGCAGTCCCGATTCCCGACCCGGCACGCGAACGACAGCGCCGGCGTGTTGTTCTGCCAGGGGATCCGCCATCGCCCATGAATCAGCCAGCGGGTTGCTTTTTTCACCCGCGATGCGCTTACTGCGTCGATGCGTGTAAGGAAGCCATGCCACCATTAATTGAATGGCAGCCAGGGCATTCAGCAGCTTGCATTCGCGTGCCGGAGATCAGCCAGGTTCATTAGGCTGCGCCACGAGCAAGGCGGATTTTTGCACCGAAAGTTCGATTTCACCTGGTGAGGGTCTCTCGTCTTCTTCCGGCCAAAGCGAGTCATCGAAATGCAGCGGCGATTTTTTCCACTGTATGCGCAGGCGGCGAAAACTCCGGATAGGAAATGGAAAGACCGGCGTCTTTCTCCCAGAGCAACGATCCGCCAGGTAGTCCATGAGACTATCTCGCTCTTTATCGGTCGCGAACACGAGATCGAATTGGCCGTCGCTCGCTCTCGCTGTTGGCGCGAGATTCAAAACGGGACCGACAGAGCGGATATTCATGGCTTCCAGGAGTAAGAAACGCCCACGTAGTTCCTTGTCGTCTATTTTCAGCCTCCACTTCCGAGGTCGATAACCTTCAAGCAACTTGCGCAATGCACACACGTGCCAGGTCATTTCTTCTTTCTTGCTCAAGTCTGCTGCACCTTTATGCGGCTGACGAAGGTATTCAGCCAGAAGACCTGCTCCGAGGCCTTCGAAAACGTAGCGCTTCCCACACGGCCCACGAACGCGGCCGACATCGAAGCCTCTCGCCTTGCCATGGCCTAACTGCCTGATAAGTCTGTCGACATCGACGTCGAAGCCCAGCGTTCGCGCCAGATTATTGGCCGTGCCTAACGGCAAAACACTTAGTGGCGTTTTTCGGCCGATGAGCTCGCAAGCTATCTTCCCCACCGTACCGTCGCCGCCCGCCGCTACGACAATGTCGGCTGACTCCTTGAAAGCCTTTCGCCAGCCCTTGATCTTGGTTGACTGGTAAATGACTTCATGATCCGCCTCTCGTAAGGCTCGGATGAGCTTTTGTTTCGAGTACTCCCCACGGCCAGCCTCCGGATTGTGGAAGAGGATTACGCGCACGCAATCATCTCGTAAGCGGTCGGTCCTGCGCGTGTATTGGTCTTGCAGTTCGGCCAAAAACCGGCTGGCGCACGTTTCTAGTAAGATGAAACGAAAGAGGCGCATTTTGGTTTCAAACGACGACGGCATTTACAGCCCAGGCATTTTGGCCCTGGCTAAAGCGGCGGCGCATTTTGGCGAGGTGCGCATTGTCGCCCCCGATGTCGAGCAATCGTCCATGGGTCAGGCCATCACTTCTTCACGTCCATTGCGATATCGACGCACTCCGCTCGACAAGTTCGAGGCTTATCGCGTGAACGGGACTCCGGCTGATTGCGTCGCGCTCGGCATTCATCATTGGAAACGAGTTGATCTGGTCCTCTCAGGCATTAATCTGGGAGTCAATCTCGGCAATGCATGCTGGCATTCGGGCACACTGGCCGCCGCAAAACAGGCTGCGCTGCTTGGGGTGCGAGGAATTGCTCTTAGCACTTCAGTCCTGGGTGGTGAGCCTGATTTTGCCGCGATTCAGCCATGCCTCAATGAGGTTCTCGGCCTCCTAGTTCCGGAGAATGACATGCTGCTAGTAAATGTTAACATTCCGGCCCGGCCGCGCGGTATCCGCTGGACGCGACAAGCGGTGCTGCAATACGACGGAGAAGTCATCCCAGGGAAGGACCCTATGAAGCGGCCGATCTACTGGTTCACGGTTAAAAGGATTGAAGCAGTCGAAGAAGGCACTGACCTATGGGCGTTTTCTCGTAACTGGGTAACGGTTACGCCACTAAGACTCGACCTAACCGATGGCGAGGCATTATCGCGGACGTTGGCAAAGGATGGAAAACCCGGCAAAAGCTCTCTGAGTAAGATTGGGCGGAAACAACAAACGAACGTTCGCGTTAAGTCATCCTCTGCGCGACAAGCAAAATTATTCCTACGATAGCCTCGCCTCGCGAGGGGGGACGGTTGCTCCAGGACGGAAACATCCGCAGAGCAGTCCAAGAGCGAATAGCTGATCATATGGCCCTTCCATTTACTCTTGGTCCCGTGGGTCACTTCGGCCTGGCAGTGCGCGATCCCCGGAAAAGTGCAAAGTGGTTTGAGCAAAACTTTGGCTTGGAGGAGCAGTTTGAATTTGAAAATGGGATTGCCGTCGGTAACGACAATGTGACAATAGCCTTGCACAAGGGAAAACCGACGCCGGAAACCTTTGACCACATGTCTTTTCATCTGCCCGACATGGCTACTCTGCGCAAGGCGCTTAAACATCTTAAGAGCACCAATGCGGACTTGGAGGACCCAAGTGACGAGATTGGGCCCGAATCTCCCGGCTCACCACATCGGGGTCTTTGGTTGCATGATCTCGACGGTTATCGCTGGGAGCTTTCCGTCCAGAACGCCGGGAAGAAGTAATCAACCTTCGATACATTCGCATATCGACGAATCCCTATGTCGTAGCGCCGACCGGGCACACGGGGGGTTGTCTCTTAACACTCACACTTTAACCGGGACGCAAGCAAAGGACGATTTGCGTTCGTAGCCACAGCGAGGTCGACTGTTGGCTTCTGCGGCCCGACCTCGTGTGAGGTTGGCTACTGGATGCGCAATTATCTTAGGCGCGCACGGTCTGGGGAGAGGCCTGCGTGTGCGAAGGTCGTGCCGGTCCACGGCGAAGAATGAGAGGATTGGATCGAATGGAGTGGCCGGTGACAAGCGCTATGCAGGTGTCCGACACTTTCACAACCGCGAGAACGACGGCAATGAACGCCAGCGTACCCACCCAAAAGAGCGCCGCGCTAATTGCCATGAGCGCCTGAGCGAGTCGTGATTTTCTACCGGTGTGTCGAAAGCTAGAAATTGAAGCGCAGTCGGAATCGGAAAGCAGCGTTTTCATCGGATTAAATCTTTGGTGCTCCGCAAACAACCTTGTCAGCTACTGTTTTGGAGCAGTTGATATGCCGCCCGCGGTGCCGAGTTGGGCCTGGCAGCGAATCGGATTGCCACCTATGGGCGTCCGCACCAGGTAAAATATCAACACCGCGCCTACCGGAAGACCGATAAGCGTCCGAACGTCCCGTCGAATGAAGGCGCTAGCGGAATCTCCGACTAAATTGAGGACGAGAATGCCGAGGGCCAATCTTCTACCCCACTCTCTACCCCGGGCCAGACCAAATGCAGCCACACAGCAAGCTGTCGCAACCGACGTCATGAGCACGACCCCCAGCGGTCTGCCTACCTGTGCAAAGCCCGTCTTTGCCTCTGGGTTCAAACGCCAAACGGAATCGAGAGCGCTCTGGGGAAATAGCAGGGCGGCGACAGTGATTGTGCTGGCCAGACAGCCGAAAGCGAAAAAGGCGGAAAGCAGTTTGATCCCAAAAGGCAGGTGCGGCGGCGATAACGCTTTTCCGGGCGATTCATTCTTGTGGCTTGATTTTCGCTTCATTGTTCCCGATTCATACCTCGCATGCCGACCGTTCATAGCAGACCGCGCCGAGTCCGGGTCAAGAAAAGGCGACAAGACAAAAACCTTTTCCAAGTCCGCCGTTCCTTTTGGAACCTGCGCATTGCGAGCCTCCGCAAGATCGCCCTTTTTGGTTTCCTTATTGGCGGCGCTCTCGGTTGTCTTTTGGGAGCGACTTTGGGCCTTCTTCCCAGCGGCGTCGACAATCAGGAGCCAGAGATGCTGAGCGTCAACCAGGCTACCGGAAAGCCACACCTACACATCAAGGGTAAGCCGGAAATCAAATAGGCTGCCCTGGACGGCAGTCTGGAAGCGATCGAGCCAGTCCTTTAGTCGTTAGGGAACAACTGCCAGGAAATCAAACTTGACCCGGGAAGCTGCGATCCGCGGCCAGCGGGGCGAAAGCGCGCGGTGGTCCTAGAATTTCACGCAGAATAATCGCCTGCTGTAAGCCGCGCCGGTCGCGCAATAGTGCAATCAGAGGAGAAATTTCCTTTGGTGGCCCCGATGCCCACCGAGCTGGTTGACGCGCAACCGCCATCGGCCGCCGAGAGGTCTGCCCGGCAACGGGCGCACCTGGCAAAGGGACTGCCGGAGTTAAAATCGGTAACGGAGGTGGCTCGGAAGCTGTCGGCGGACCTGGCGGAGTCTTATCGCGAGGCACAGTAACTAGTGGCGGAAGAGGTTGAAGCAACCTTCGCCGTTTAGGGCGTGGGGTTTCTGCCGTTGTCGGCGTAACGAGCCGACGTGGAGGCGCCGGTCGCGGACGCAAGGGCGGTGGGGGCGCCGAGCCTTCCGGCATCCCAAGGGCCTCAAGAAAACGACGCACCCGTTCCTGCTCGCTTTCCGCTGGCCGTCGTGGCCGGTCGTTAGGCAAAGCGGGTCGCCTCTCGTCGGTATCCCTCGTCGTCCGACTCGTAAACCAACGGAAAATCAAAGCCAACCCGGCGAGAACCAGCAAGATAATGGTCTCAAACATGGCTTAAGAGTAAGTGGCTAACTAAGGAGAGCTGCACTTGTTAAGGGCGACCTAACTCTACATTTCATGAATCAGAGTCAGCAGACTCAGGACCTACTCAGCCACGGGTTTTTCGACGTTTCCGATCGACTCTCGCATTCCCGTATCGGCCTGGACATTCTTCATCCGCAGGTAGTCCATGATGCCGAGGTTGCCGGAGCGAAAGGCATCGGCCATGGCTTGCGGCACGAGCGATTCCGCTTCCACCACTTTGGCCCGCATTTCCTGGGTCTTGGCCCGCATTTCCTGCTCGACCGCGACGGCGGCGGCGCGGCGCACCTCGGCTTTGGCTTGTGCCACGCGTTTGTCCGCATCGGCCTGCTCGGCCTGCAGTTTTGCGCCGATGTTGTCGCCGATATCCACGTCGGCGATGTCGATCGATAGAATCTCGAAGGCAGTGCCGCTATCGAGGCCTTTCTGAAGAACGAGCTTGGAAATGCGATCCGGATTTTCCAAGCACCTCCTTGTAGGTATTGGCCGAGCCGATCGAAGTCACAATTCCCTCCCCTACCCGAGCGATGATCGTTTCCTCGGTCGCGCCGCCGACGAAGCGATCGAGATGCGAACGCACCGTGACACGCGCTTTGACCTTCACGCCAATGCCATCTTTCGCCACGCCGTCGATTGTGGTGCGATTCATCGCCGCGCTTGGGACATCAATGATTTTTGGATTGATGCTGGTGCGAACGGCTTCGAGCACAGTCTTGCCGGTGCCTTTGGTAGCGAGATCGATGGCGCACGCGCGATTGAAATCGAGCGAGATGCCCGCTTTATCGGCGGCAATAAGAGCCAGGATGACCTGGTTCACGTCACCGCCGGCAAGGTAATGCGCTTCGAGAGGATCGCTCGGAATATCCAGCCCGGCCTTCACCGCCGTAATCCGGTTATCGACAATTTGGCCGACTGGAACTTTGCGCAGGCGCATCGCGACCATTTTGCCAATGCTGACTGGCGCATTAGCGACCCGCGCGCGGAGCCAGAGGCCGAAGAAATTGAAAAGGACAACCGCGAGGACCAGGGCGATGACCACCAGGACTGCCACGCCGACGAAATAGAACGATTCCATGAGCCGAAACTAAGAGAGTCGCCGAAATGCTGAAAGCGCTATTTCTGGACAGTTTGCAAATCTCCTAGGAGAAGCCAAGGACGGGATGCGGAACGTACGGCTCCTCCAGCGCCGCGATGTCGTTAGGCGAAAGTTGCAGCTCAAGCGCGGCCACGGCGTCGTCGAGATGATGCGGCTTGGTCGCACCGATGATCGGCGCGGTGATGACGCTTTTGCCTAACAACCACGCGAGGGCGATTCGCGCCGGCGGCACGTTCTTTTCTGCCGCGATCTTATTCAATCGATCGACGACCGCGCGATCGGCATCTTCGGTTCGGCGATAGAGTTCCCGTCCATATTCGTCGGTCGCGGCGCGTCCACCGCCCGTGCTGCTCCAAGGTCGCGCGAGACGTCCGCGCGCCAGCGGACTCCAGGGGATCACGCCAATCCCATCTGCCTCACAGAGCGGCAGCATCTCGCGCTCTTCTTCACGGTAGAGCAAATTGTAGTGAGGCTGCATTGAAATGAAGCGCGTCCAGCCGTGGCGCTGCGAAACGTGGAGCGAATGGCAAAACTGCCAGGCAAACATTGATGACGCTCCGAGGTAGCGCGCCTTTCCTTGCCTAACGACTTCGTGCAAGGCTCCAAGCGTCTCCTCGATTGGCACGTCGTAATCCCAGCGATGAACTTGATAAAGATCGACGTAGTCCATCCCAAGCCGTTGCAGGCTGGCGTCAATCGCGGCAAAGATGGCTTTGCGCGAAAGACCGCGCGTGTTCGGCGCATCACGCCAGGGAAAGAAGAGCTTGGTCGCCACCACCAGCTCGTCGCGTTTGCCCATTTCACGCAAGGCGCGCCCGACAATCTCTTCGCTTGTGCCATCGGAGTAGACGTTGGCGGTATCAAAAAAGTTGATCCCCAGCTCGAGCGCGTGGGCAAGCAAAGGCCGGCTCTGTTCTCCGTTGAGCGACCACGGATGACTGCCGCGCTCGGGCACGCCGTAGCTCATGCAACCGAGACAAATGCGCGAGACCTGAAGCCCAGATTGTCCGAGACGCGTGTATTTCATCTAAGATTATATCGCGAGAATTGCCGCCGAGTAGCAGACTCGTCTCTACGCATGCGAACATTCCGCGCTAGATTCTTCTAGCCATGAAAAATTTTTCGCTGCTCGATCTCTCGCCAATTATCGAAGGCGGCGACGCCGCGCTTGCTTTTCGCAACACGCTCGACCTTGCCCAGCACGCCGAGGGTTGGGGTTATCATCGCTATTGGGTAGCGGAACATCACAATCTTGCCGGCATTGCCAGCGCCGCGACCTCGATCGTGATCGCGCATGTCGCCGGCGGAACGAAGACCATTCGCGTCGGCGCCGGCGGCATCATGCTGCCAAATCATTCGCCCCTCGTCATTGCGGAGCAATTTGGAACGCTGGAGGCACTGTTTCCTGGGCGAATCGACCTTGGCCTCGGCCGAGCACCTGGAAGCGACCAACGGACAGCGCATGCACTGCGCCGTAACCTCTCCAGTAGCGGCGACACGTTTCCCGAGGATGTGCTTGAACTGCAATCGTATTTTGCAGCCGGCGAAACCCGACCAGGCATTGCAAGCTGTCCCTGGCGCGGGCGCGAAGGTGCCACTCTACTTGTTAGGCTCCAGCGATTTCAGCGCGCGTTTGGCAGCGGAGCTCGGATTACCTTTCGCCTTTGCCTCGCATTTCGCGCCGCAGTACCTGGAGGTCGCGCTCGCGCTTTATCGTCAGCATTTCCGACCATCGCCAATGCTCGAACAACCCTACGCGATGATTGGCGCAGGTGTTTTCGTGGCGGAGAGCGACTCCGAAGCGCAACGACTTTCCACTTCTTCGCTTTTGCAATTTCTCAACATGGTTCGCGGGCATCCCGGCAAACTCCCGCCGCCGGTGGAAAGCATGGAAGGCCGTTGGAGCGCGATGGAAAAATCAGCCGTCTTGGAACGCACTCGGTGCTCGGCCGTAGGATCGCCTGAAACGGTGCGCCGTCGTCTGGCCGATCTTCTCGAATTGACCGAAGCCGACGAAATTATTGCCACGGCCCAAATCTATGATCACGCCGCGCGGCTGCGTTCGTTTGAGCTGGCGGCGGATATCCTGCAGCAATTCGTTAGGCAAACAGAATTCAATCCCCGTAGCCCGGCGGCGGCGGAACAATGATGCGCCGGCCGCTATCGGCGACCGAAAGAATCCAGTGACCATCCGGTGTTGTGCCAACCAGTTCGGCAGGCGATCCGCCCACGTGCAGTTTCGGCACCGCCCGTCCGCGCTTCAAACCGTGCGCGACTCGATTTGTCTGTGGATCGCGGCTCTTGCTGGCGAGTCGCTGGGTCGTTGACTTTCTACGCGAACTTGTTGCCACTGCCGGAGTGGGTTCCTGCTTCGTTTCGGGAAGCTCGGCGCTTTGCGTCGCGGGCTCGTCGTCTTCTGCTTTTGACGCCGCCACTACGGGATCGGCCGAGGTTGTCTTAGGACGATCGTCGCGGGCCGTTTCATTTGACGGCCGATCGGCTTGAACAAGTGCTCCGGATTGTTCGTCAGGCGACATGTTGGACAATTCGTTAGGGCGGACTTGCGCGATGGAAGCGGCAGTGGCGGATGGCTTCGCAGTCGGCGGCATGGACGAAGGCGTAGCGTCATCCGGTCCTTCGGCAGGCGATACCAGATGCGCTGGTGGATCATTGCCGGCTACTTCGTCGGGCGAATCGGAAGCCTCAGATTGCTCCGCCTGAGTCGCGCGCGTAGCCCGTTCGGCAATTGCGTTGCGAGGCAAGCTCTGTAAAAGCGCGGATCGCTCCTGAGGCGAAATTTCCTCCGTGTTCTTTGACGCCGAAGCACTCGACCGTTCGCTGAATCCCGGCCATTGAAAAAAGATCATTCCAAAAGCGGCGAGAATGAGTAAACCGAGCGCGATCGCGAGTGAAAAGAGCAATGCCGGCACTCGCTGCGTTTTTTCCTTTCCGAGCCGAGGCTGGGTCACGACCGGGAGCGCGAACCGGCGGTTGATTTGTTCCCGACGTTCGACCCGGCCGAGACAGGTTTGCAGAAACGCCGCCAAGGCTACCGGGTCCTGCGGACGCTCCGCCGGATCGGTCAGCAGCATACGCTCGAGCAAGTGCCTGACGATCTTGGGCGTGCCGCGCAACCTTGTGGCGGACCTTTCCGTCGACCCGACTGGAGCGACTCCAGTGAGAAGAAAAAACATGATCGCGCCTAACGAATAAATTTCCGAAGCCAGATCCACCTCGCCGGTTCGCAACTGCTCGGGACTGGCAAACGGTTGCTCGTTCCCGATTTCCGAAGCTTGCTTGAACGAAACAGGCGCCGGCAAAAACCAATGTACAACTTTGATCGGCGGCCAATCGCCTTCGGCGGTTTGCCCTGGAACAAGAATAAGGTGGTCCGGGTTTAGTGCGGGATGATAAAGCCGGCGGAAGCTGGTTGCGGCCATTGCATCCACCACCTGGAGGGCAACGCGTAAGACCGCGCTCAACCCCAGCGGACTGCGAGCGCCAACCCACGCGGCCGCGGTCGGACCCTCGCAATATTCGCTCACATAAATCAACTCGCCATTTTCGCGGCCGACTTCATAAAGCCGTGGGATGTTGGTCTGGTGGATCTCGCATGCGGCTTTGGCCTGCGCATGCAACAGCTCCAGCGTGGAAGCATCGAGAGGTGCAGGCGCGACGATCGTGAGCGCGACTTCTCGGCCAGTGTCACATTCCTGCGCGCGATAGGTGCGTGCGCCAGGGGAATGGT
>CAWAYD010000016.1:0-199548 GCA_963786175.1 uncultured Verrucomicrobiae bacterium
GCCTTCAGTCTAATGGGCTCGACCCCGTTTCGAATTTTGCAGGGAGTTGCGAGCGGAATCTTTGGGCCGCACTCGCGCCAGATGGGATCCACTTCGGCTGTGATCGGGTTCCTTTGCCATTTCACGGTCGCGTTTTGCGCCGCGGCGGTTTACTACCTGATCAGCAGACGAGTTCGCGCGCTCGTGGAGCACCCAGTGATCGCCGGTTTAATCTATGGCGAATTGGTTTTCGTGTTCATGTATTGGGTTGTAATTCCCCTCTCGGCGATCGGCCACGTGCGTTATAACCTTGCCACCTACATTACCGGGCCGATTGGGCATCCATTGCTGATTGGCTTGCCGATCGCGCTTTGTGTTGCGTTTTTCGCGAACATAGGAGCGCTGTCGGGCTCCGGACCGCGATCGCAACCGCGCCTCAAGAATTTGAGCAGTTGAGGTCTGGCGTTCGGAGAGCTTTTTCTGTTATCCTCGGCGAGAAATGATTCTACTGCTGGTCTTGGTCGTTTGGCGTTGTTGTTGGCGGGCAGGCTCGGTGCGTCGGGCGAATTGCAGCATCTTCGCCCGCCGGGGCCGCAGTTGATCCTTCTCGGACTCACGGCAGCGTTACTGTTGCTGTGGTGGCTTAGTCGCGGCGTTCGCGCCTGTGTTGGCCGGGTGCGTTTGCGCGCCTTGGTGGGGTTGCATCTGACACGTTTTGTCGGCCTTTACTTTCTGTATCTCTGTGGGGAAGGAGAGTTACCGCGTGCATTCGCCGTGCCGGCGGGCTGGGGTGACATAGCGATCGCAACTGGCGCGGCCGTTTCCCTCATTTTTTGGAGCTCGTTTGGAAGAAAACGACCGTGGCTCATGGCTTGGAATACTCTTGGTCTTATCGATATTATTTTTGTCGTTGTATCAGCCGGTCGCATTGGCATCACAGACCCCAGTGCGATGGCCGCGCTCCTGCGACTGCCGCTGAGTCTGCTGCCGACATTCCTGGTCCCGCTCATTATCGTGACTCACGTTGTTATCTACAGCCGATTGCGCGGCGAAAGAACAACGTGAACTCAAAACCATTGGGAACAGAATCAGGAGAGCGAAGGGCGAAGCGCTATGCCCGCAAATTGAATTCGTAGCAGAGCCTGCTTGACAGCAGGCGCTTGTATTGCCCAAGCTCTGCGTATGAAAACTCCCCCCAGATGGAAAACCCCACTCCTCGAATTGGTCACAGGCATTTTTCTGGCCTGTAGCCTTATCGCCAAAGCCAAAGATACCGCGAGCACTAGCTCCGCCACCGAGACTCAAGGTCCGCATCTGCTCCTTGCAGATGTGTGGAACCCATCCATTGATCCCACTGACTGGTGGATGAGTGAGAAATATGATGGCCTGCGAGGTTATTGGGATGGCCAGACATTGTGGACCCGTAAAGGCCAGGTGATCCATGCGCCGAGCTATTTTCTGGCCGAGTTACCTCGCGGCATTGCCTTGGATGGAGAGTTATGGATTGGTCGTGGTAAGTTTGAGGAGACGATCAGCACGGTCCGATCGGAGACGCCGGATGATCGCTGGAAGAAGGTTCATTTCATGGTCTTCGATGCGCCGCAGGCTAAAGGCACCTTTGAAGAGCGAATGCAATTCCTGCACGCGACTTTATCTGAAGGAAACCGCTTCGTTAGAGTTGTGCTGCAAGAGCGCTGCCAGGGAGTAAGACAGCTGGTGGCCGAGCGCGATCGCGTTGTTAAAATGGGTGGCGAAGGATTGATGTTGCGCCAGCCTGAGTCCCAATACGAAGCGCGCCGCTCACCGACTCTGCTCAAAGTAAAGCCTTACGATGATGCTGAGGCGACAGTCATCGCTTACGAAGCAGGGAAGGGGAAGTTAGCTGGCACAGTCGGTGCCTTACGTGTGCGGACGGACGACGGTCGCGAATTCTCGATCGGAAGCGGTCTGACCGATGCTCAGCGCAAGTCACCACCGCCGATGGGAACAATTATTACCTATCGATTTCGCGGCCTGACCGACAAAGGTATGCCGCGGTTTCCTACCTATTTGCGGGTGCGACAGGATTAGTAGAAAAGCATCGTGTACGCGGGCGTTGAATTTAACTTCGTCGCCCGCGCACTGACACTTGAGCTCTGCATCCTTCCGAACGCAAAAGCTGTCGTTTCTTCAATAACTGCAACCCTGCCTGGACTTAGTAAGCTGGGTTAATATCCGCCGCGCGCAGGGGCAATCCTGGCGCCGCCTCGGAGTGTGTCGCCAGAGGCAGCTCCACACCCGCACTGCCCTGGACCACCTGTGCGATGATACCATGATCGAAACCAGCGGAATCTGTATACCGACCCGTTATCGTATTGTTCCTATTTATTCCATTGAGCGAAGTGAAGGTAGAGCCAGGAAAATCGTAGATCAAAAACCTGTGCGGCGGTATGAAGAGAAACCCATGGGTTGCCCCGGCCGTGTCGGCGTAGCGACCTACGATCCAATTCGAGTCGTTATTGCCAAAAACGATCGTGCCGGTTGAGCCCGCTGGGTCAATGCCCGCATGAATGGCGCCGCCGCCAGTGCGGAAGTAACCGTGAGTCAGACCATCTGACGTCAATGTAATAGCCGCAGGCGGTATTCGTTTTATTAATCTGATAAGCCAGAGTCGCGGAGGCGGCGTCCACTCCGAACTCCGTCACCGTGCCGCCGATACTTACAAATCCGTCCTGCACTCCGCTGCTGCCAATCACCGATCCGCAAAAATCCCCAACATTATTCACTCCCAGCACAATCGTAAACGTCGGTTCTATGTCGTAATTGGTGAAGGTAGTACCCTGAAGGAAGAATCCCTCGAAAGCCCCGTTTGAATCGGTATAGTCCCCGCAAATCAGGCGGGAGTTATTGATCCCACGCCCTTCCGTCAAGTTGCTCGTATCGTTCGGGTCAACGAACGCGCTGAAGGCTCCATTGCTTTTCCTGAGGAAGCCGCGCGACACGGCGCTGCTATCCAGATAGACACCAACTATGTCTCCTTTGTCGTTAATCTTCTGTGGCCGCGTCTGATTGCCCGTCCCCGGATAATCAAACGTGCTTACAAGCTGAATACTAAACGCTGCCGGCTCTGCCGACGCTCCCGTCAAAGCAAGGGCTACGAGGCCCATTGCGCAACCAACTAGACTAAGTGACGTTTTCATAATTCGGAATGCTATCAAGGCGAATGGTGGCGAGAAGGCTTTTTTCCATGTTTTTTTGGTAACCTAACCCAACCAATCTGCCATCGCCGGCATCTCGTTCGCCCTTCGTTACTTAGTTTAGAGCGTTCGCCGTTATGCTCTTATCTTGCTATTCTAAAAATGATGATAACGATGGCGGTTTCGTCACGAATTGGCACTACATACTTGCTCGTCGTGCAAAGCCCGAGCGAAACGCTCCGGCGCTTCTGCATCCATCCGCAGATAAAGCGAAGGTTCGATAAGTTCCAGCTCCATGAGCCAAAAGCCGTTGTTGTCATTTGCGCGAACAAAATCGGCTCGGGCATAAAGCGGGACGGAATCGAGCGCGCGAAGAGCTTTCTCGCCAGCGGTGAGTAACTCGGCCTCAGCCTGGACAAGCCGAACAACGCCACCGTGTTCTTCCTGCACGCGAAAGTCACTTGGCTTCGGCGTCTTTAGAATAGCATGACTTAGCTCGCCGTTGAAATAGGACAAAGAAAACTCGCCCTCAGTGCTCACATGGGAAAGAAAAGGCTGTGCCATGAATTCGCGATTGGCGTAGTAAGCGCACAGCTCGGCGGATGGTTGACGGGCGCCTCGATCATTAACTCGAAAGACTCCGCGCGCGTTGAGGCCTACCACCGGTTTGATCACAACTTCGTCGGCTGCCAGTTCTTCGACCAAGACTGGTAGCTCGTGTGGAATAAGACGATCACGCCAGATCGTCGGCACGACTGGAACACCGCGCGTGGCCAGATCGCGCAGATAAGTCTTACGAATGTTCCAGCGGACGAGATGGAGCGGGTTAAAGAGCCGCGTGCCGGAACGCTCAACCTCCGCCAGAACAGCGAGAAACGCCTCGGGATCGTCGACGTAATCCCAGGTCGAACGGATCACCACCGCATCATAGGCGCGCCAATCGGGTGACGGCGTGCGCCAGGAGATCGTTTCGACGCGCCAGCCGAGAGCAGCCAGCGGCGCATAAGCCAGTTCATCATCGATAACAAACCCAGTCGAATCGTCGAGAGTGAGAAAAGCACAGTGAAGCATGTCTTTGGAATTGGAAAAGTAGCTGCGACTCGATCCTAATAAGTCAAGCGAGGTCGGCTGGTTTTAACGGTGAAAAGGAACTCTGAGAATAAGGAGACCGAGCTCGCGGCGGGAGATTGTTGCACACTTTGCGAGCGATCTTAATGCCCTTCTACAAGAGTAAGCTACTTTCTTGTTGGAGCTCGACAGCACCTGTCTCGGCCGATCTCCATATCGTCCTTTGAACCAGGAGGATCGCGCTGGCAGGTTTGACTTCGAATCGTAGGTGGGAATCGCCGCGACGGCGATCGCGTTCTCTGGCAACGGCGGTATCAAGATTCAGGCTGTCTTAGCGAGATCAGTGGCATGACTCGCTTGCAGCATCTCGCTATACCAGTTGACGAATGGGAACTCTGCGTAACCAGGCTCGAGCAGACGATCGTAGACGCGCCGGCAAAGGGCGGCGAACGTCGGGTAGCACGTCTTTTTCCACGTCTCCAACCTTTCGCTCAGGTTCGTATTGATGTCGCCCATCTGATAAGTGCGCGAAAAGTTATATTGCAAAGGCACTATCGCTCCGTCGGCTTCGACGATTATGGGTGCAACCAAGTCCGCGAGTGGGAGGGAACTAGACGACTCGTTGCAAGGCTCGAGCTCCCCCGCATAACCGCGTTCGGGACTCTTGCGTAACGTTTCCAAGTCAGCCACATCGTATTGGATGCTGAGTTTGCCCGAGTATAGCTTTTGCAAACGGGCGACCTCAACGAATCCGCGGGCGAGTTCCAGACCGTCGGGCGCGGCACCGGGCAATGCTCCGGCAGCGCGACCGACCTCCTCCAAAGGATGGACCTGAAGTAAGGCGGCTCCTTGCGCAACGGCAAAGCCGGCGACCCATTCGAGTTGATTAATGTTGTGGAGAGTAAGGGTGAAGATGAAGGCAAAAGGCGTTCCCAGGTCTCTAAGTCGCCCTACACCTTCACTCATGCGTTCAAAAGCACGCGGATGGCCACGGAGTCGGTTATGAAATTCGGGCGGGCCATCCAGGCTGACGGCGACAACATCAGTGTTCTCGCGAATCATCGCCGCATGTTCTTCATTCAGGAGCATGGCATTCGTGGTCACGGTCGCAATCATGCCGAGGCTGCGGATGTGCCGAAGAAGGTCTCGCAGGTCGGGGTATAGGAGTGGTTCGCCACCGGAGATACTTACTCCGTTAAAACCTTCGCGCCGGAAAACGTCCAGGGCGTGACGGAGTTTTTCAAGAGGAAGACTCTGCCGTTGCGAGGGACTGGAGGTGGAATAACAGTGCAGACACCGCAGGTTGCAAGTGAGCAACGGATGCACTTGAACCACCCGGTATCCGCAGGTTGGCCCGGCTGTCTGCGCCATAAGAAACAGCCTCTACTGGGCGCCGCAGGTGAGGCTCACGGCGAGGGTCAGCTCAGCCCACGTCCAGGTTAATCTCGAGGCGCACGCCATCGGGATTGAGGATGCCATAAGGGAATACGACGAATCCAATCTGGCGCTCTTCGCCTTGCAGCTTAACAAGATTGGAAAAAATCGCCCCTGCCGCGGCAAGGTCCGTGACGTTGACGACAGCGCTCACCCGGTCAACGGCAGGTTTTCCATAAGTCCACCACCGCTCGATGGTGTAGGATTCCCGAGCTGCGTTGATGTGCTGGTGTAGCACTTCGTGAGACATTTCTCCCAATTGTGATGAACCTCTGGCTGATTGTGCCGCCATATTATCGCTCCTTTGGTTGAGTTTTCTCCAACCCCAAGCCACCGGGAGCGAAACAATCACCCAGTGCGTTTGGGTTTCCAGCAAACAGCGGAAGGCCGTCCGAAAAAGAAGTCAAGTGTTTTTTGAAATTTCGCTTCACAGTCATCCCGAACAAAAAGCCGGACTAGCCTCAATCTTCGGCCGAGATCGCCTCAAGTTTTGCAACGCAATTGTCCGGCCAAAACGTTTCCGAACTCCAAGTTTGGGAATTGAAGTGGAACTTTGACCTCAAAAAGTGGAACAAGTGACTCACAAACCTGCGGAAAGTCCTAGGGCCGGGAGAACGGATCGAACGTTTAGCTGGCTCGGTAGCTTCGCGGCGCAAGTCTTAAGCCCGGTCAACGCGCGGTTGGCTGAGGCAACGTATCGCCGAGATATTCCCGATGGAAGTGGCGCAAGCTTGGCTCATCGGTGGCGGCCTCTACAGTCTTTCGGGCTACACGTTCCTCGGATGAAAGATATCTATATTAAAAAACACTAGTGCCATAGCATAAAAACGATGGGCCTTAGATCGTGCCACACCGCACCGCCGATTTTCTAGATGTTCGGGGGCTCAGGGGAATGTGTGAGCTGCTCGTGGGAGAGAAGCGTGGTTGCCACCACTATTTTGTCGAATCGTAGATCTGAAAGAGGGTGCAGGCTCCTAGGTTGGCCGTCCGCGCCAGATCCTTGCGGTTTTCCCTGCGGAAAGAGGGTGAGGTGGCTTGGCTGGAGTCGCCTAACGGACTTAGCGCAACCGCAGTCTCTGCCTACGCAGACAAGTGTCAAGGGTTAACTCTCCCGCGACTCTCTGCCGCCTGTCCACCTCACCCAAAAAATGAGCGGGCGGGTAGCGAGATCGTGTAAGGGTTGGAAGAAAAGAATTGACTAAACCACGATTGTTTCTTCTCCTCCGGCCTGCAATTGAATCTATTGATAGACCATTGAAGAGACGGCGGCAGGACAACATCATGAAGACAAAATCTGTGGCGCAGGAGACATCCTGGCGGGCTTGGTTCGCCGCGCTCGTCGGCCTCATTAGTCTGGCTGGCTTCCTCTCTTCAGCGGAAGGGGCGCTGCAACTTTCCGAGAGCTTTGATTATCCAACTGGCGCTCTCGCGGGGAACGGGCCGCCTCCCGGCAGCCCGCCCGGGCAAACCGGGTGGACGAATATCGGTGGCAACGCGCAAGTCACAGCTCCAGGGCTTGATTTCACCGGCAACTCGTCAGCCGGGAACAAAGCAACGACTGCGGGCGCGGCCGACGCCAATGCCGACCTTGTAGGAGTCGATGTGGCACCGGTCGTGGGTGGAATAAAATGGGTGGCCTTTCTCGCTAGGCGAGCCAGCGGCCCGGCGACGCCGGGCGGTTTTGCTGTCGTGGGACTCGGTGAGAATAATGGCATCGGGATGCTCTTTAACGAAAACATCTATGGCATCGATACCACGGTTGGGAGTGGCCCAGTGACGCGGGCCAGGACCGGCAAGGCAGTTAGCACAACGACGGTGCTGCTGGTGACCAAACTGGATTTCACCGCTGGCATGGAATACATCTTCGTCAATCCGCCCGGCGGCAGCACGCCGACTAACTCCCAAGCCGACGCCAGTGTTGCGATGGGATCGGATTTCCAGGCTAACGGATTCAGTAATGTCGTGCTCGCAGAGGGCTTCAATACGGCCACTTTCGATTTCGATGAGTTGCGCATCGGCGACACCTTTGCCGAGGTCGTTCCCGAACTGGGGGCTGCGACCTTCGCTAATATCTCAACCCGGCTCAACGTTCAAACTGGCAGTAACGTTCTCATCGGCGGCTTTATTATTACCGGCACCGACCCTAAGAAAGTCATCTTGCGCGGGATTGGTCCATCGCTTAGTGGCTCCGGGGTGAAAGGTGTCCTGGCCGATCCAGTCATCGAACTGCATGAGCCTAACGGCACTGTTGTGACTAACGACAATTGGAAAGACAAGCAGGAAGCAGAGATTATCGCCTCGACCATCCCGCCTGCGAACGATTTAGAGTCAGCCATTGTAGCGACCCTTGATCCCGGGCCTTACACCGTCATCCTTTCCGGCAAGAATGGCGGGACCGGCGTTGGCCTGGTCGAAGCGTACCGACCTCGATCGTACGACGGCATCGCAGTTGGCGAACATTAGCACGCGCGGCTTTGTCGAGACCGACGATAACGTGATGATCGGCGGTTTCATCATCGTCGGCGGGACCGATGCGAAACCGCGCACGGTTGTCGTGCGGGGGATCGGACCGTCCCTTACCGGGATAACGGGGCAACTGCAGGATCCAGCCCTGGAACTGCACGACGCGAATGGTGCTCTTCTCGCCGCGAACGACGACTGGATGGACGGTCCCGACATGGAGATAGTCAGCGAAGTAGGGCTTGCTCCGACCAGTACTAAGGAGTCGGCCCTTGTTTCAACCCTCGTGCCGGGTAATTACACCGCCATTCTCAGCGGCGTGAATAACACAACCGGTGTCGGCCTGGTGGAAGCCTACAACATCCAGTAACCAGTCTCGGAATCGAGAGACTTATGGAGTCGGGGTAGCTAATCGCGAGCTGCCTTATAAGGAAAGTCTGGAGGATGCGGGTTGAAAGTCCGGAGACAGGGTTGTATCTCGGGAAAGGAAGAGTCGTATCGAGGGTCATGACTTTGTTCCCGGCAAGACATCGGTTTCACTTGGTTTGCTCGCGTTTTCTCAGGACAAGGGCGATACCGCCGAGGACTGCCGCGGTTGCGCCGAGGAAACGGAGGGTGAGCGTTTCGCCTAACAAGAAAATGCCGCCCGCTGCGGCGAGGACCGGCACGCTCAATTGCACGGTGGCCGCGCTGGTTGCGGATAAGGCGGGAAGCGCGGCATACCAGATGGCGTAACCAATTCCAGAGGTAAGCGCGCCGGAAACGATGGCGTAAAGGAGTCCGGCGCGATCGAAGTGCGCCCAAGGTAAGGCGACGAGACTGAGGGCGATTGCGAACGGGACGGCGCGCAGGAAATTTCCCGCCGTCGCGCGGAGCGGATCGCCAGCGGACTTACCGCGCAGGGAGTAGATTCCCCAAGCCACCCCGGCGATGAGCATAAGGATCGAACCGATCAGCGGCGGCGCGGAGACTCCCTGCAGGACGAGCGCGACTAACCCGCCGAGAGCGATCGTAAGTCCGATGGATTGCCAAAGGTGCAGGCGTTCGCCCCTGGATATGCCCCAGAGGATCATGGTCGCTTGCACCGCGCCGAAGAGATGCAGTGCGCCCGTGCCGGCAGGAAGACTGAGATAGGCGAGAGAGAACGCGGCCGCGTAAGAGAAGAGAGCAAGTGCTGATGTCCAGTTACCCGCAACGGCATGCGAGCGGTTTCGCAATTTCACGATAAGCCAGAGGACCAGCGCGCCGGAGACGATACGTGCGAACGTGAAACTGGCGGCATCGATCGGGGTTTGCCTGAGAGCAGCTCGACAAAGCAGCGAGTTGCCCGCGAAGGCGAGCATCGCAAGCGTGGTAAGAACGAAAATGCCGATCGGTGACAAGGCTCTTTGCTAAGCGTATGTCGACCGGAAGAGCGAGCGAAAAAGCGAACTTGTCGCTTGGCGCGTTGAGTCGTTAATCCAGTTCCCCTCCGTGGCGCGACGGATCAACAATGCGTCGGAACTGGCGGTGCTTGCTCTAGAGCTAATATATTTTGCTGTTGACACTTGTTTCGACGGCCTCTGCACTGGAGCCATCTGAAGCCGCGCCCGGAAACGTGTCCCCGGAGACTCCGGTTCGGCTCAGATCAAGAACAAAAATGGAACCCGGGGTGGAGGATATTGGTTGTATGCATCATTCGTCTGTCCTGTCTTTGTTAGGCCGGTGCTTCTCTGTGGCGGCATTGTTAGTCGTTGGAACTGTCTATGGCGTTCTTCCGCCGCCAGATGGTGGTTATACGAACCGAAACACCGCTGAAGGGGACAGTGCGCTTTTCAGCCTAACGAATGGCGCAGACAATACCGCGATGGGTTCGAACGCCCTTTACAATAATACCGGAGATATAACCCAATTCTCTTATTATGGGAGCGAGAACACCGCGGTCGGCTCGCAAAGTCTCTATTCGAATACAAATGGATACTACAACATCGCCATCGGTAGCCATGCGCTTTACACAAACATCCTCGGCGCGGTCAACACGGCGATTGGGAACTACACGCTCTGGTTTAACACTACGGGGATCGCGAATTGCGCCATCGGTTACCAGGTGCTCGCTGATAACACCAGCGGTAACGGAAACACCGCCCTTGGCACGATGGCGATGCTTTCGAGTCAATCAGCCAGTTTCAATACGGCAGTGGGGGATTCCGCGCTTTCGGCGAACCTCACTGGAGCTTCTAATACAGCCATCGGGGCTTTTTCACTCGAGTTGAATCAAACTGGAAGCAATAACACTGCGACAGGTTACAGTACTTTGGATGCTAATACCACCGGCAGCTATAACACTGTAACCGGAGCCAATGCTCTGGGTCTGAACACAAGTGGAAGCAGTAATACCGCGACCGGCTATGTATCTCTCTCCGCCAATACGGTTGGGCTTAACAACACTGCCAGTGGGGCGAACGCACTGGGAGCAAATATAAGCGGCAACTACAATACCGCAGACGGCCAGGGCACGCTCTCGGACAATACGACCGGGAGCAACAACACCGCCATCGGACAAAATGCACTGAGAGCGAACACGACGGGAACAAACAATATTGCGATTGGATCCAATTCAGGGAGTAACCTGACTAGCGGTAGCAACAACATCGATATCTTTGCAGTAGGCGTCGCTGGAGAATCCAATAGCATCCGCCTCGGAAGACAAGGCACTCAAACCAGTACCTACATTGCTGGTGTTAGCGGCACGACGATCGCCAGCGGGGCGAGTGTGGTGGTGGATACAACAGGGCACCTCGGCACTGTCACATCGTCGGCCCGGTATAAGGAGAATATTGAACCAATCGCAAAGAAAAGTGAAATTATCCTGTCACTGCAACCGGTAAGTTTTCGCTACCGGGCACAACTCGACCCGAAAGGTATTCCGCAGTTTGGCCTGGTCGCGGAGCAGGTGGCCAAAGTCGATCCTGACCTCGTCTTACTCGACGAGATGGGCAAGCCCTACACCGTGCGCTACGAAGCGGTCAACGCGATGTTACTTAATGAGTTCATCAAGGAGCATGAACAGGTGCAATCGCTGAAAGCTACCGTCGAGACTCAACAGAAAGCCTTGGATGCGCAGCAGAGGCAGATCGATGATCTTCGCGCAGCATTCGGATCAACCAGCGGGCAGTGACCTTGAAGGGTTCGGGCGACTGAACGTTTGGCTCCGTCTTCTGTCGGACTCCGCCTTAGGACTCAGCCTGGAACAGCATCGTTCGTTCCCGGATCACTCGGATGGAGCCTGATTCCTGTAATGACTTGGTCCGCGCCAAAACAATGTCGGCGAACTCATCCAGGTTCTTGTTTTCGAGATCAGTGATTTCCTTGGAGCCCAGGTTTCCCTCCACTTTTAATTGTGTTTCGCGAAACCTGAAAACATGCTGGATCGAAGTCAGCGTCTTCGGGACATCAACCGGGTAAAGGGTATCCTGCTCTGGATCGAGGACAGCAAAAGCAGTGAAAGGCCTGCCATACTTAGACTCGATGGATATGTTTTTGATCGGCTTATCACCATACTTATCGTGGACCAGATTTTGCGATGCACTCTCAATGTCCGAAAGCCGGCGGGGGATGAAGATGGTGAACACCTTGGCAACCCGATATTGCTTGAGCGCGTCGTCGGCCAGAAAATGGAAGCCGCCGCCGCCGTTATCCGCCACGAATCCTCCGAGAAAATTATCGACGTAGCCGAGCGCCAGCGGAGCGGCTGGGGACAACAAGTCTTGGATGGTTTTTGCGGCCGTCGCGAGGTTATCGGAACGCAGTCTCTGCACGGCGCTTAAAGTGAAGTCGCCATATTTCAGCGCGACCTGGCCGGTTTCCACGCCTCCTTTTACGCTGGCAACGAGTTGCTTTAGGATTTCGAAAACTCCGCCGATTTGCTCCCGAAAGAGAATCAGAAGCAGCCCAAACATAATCGGGTAGGCGATTCGGGCGACAAAGTCGAGTATGAGTTTCAATAGTTCCATAACACACTCCTTTTTCTAACTGGGTGACCTGATCATTGTAATCTCGGGCTGGCCTGACCCTTGACCTGACGCAAAGCAAGTTCCGCTCGCCGCAGCAATCCCTTCACATCTTCGTGGTCGTCGCGATTCAATTCGATAACGCCAAACCGATAGGATACGAAGATATTCGAGTCGCCGGGCGCGGCGGAGGTTGGTCGCGACTCACAGATCTTTTGAAAAGAATCAAACAACGACCTCGCCGCGCCAGGCGCCACGGGAAGAAAAAACAGGAACTCATCTCCATGGCGGAATCGGAGACTGACGCTGCCTCGAGGAAGCTGCTGGCGGAGGTCATGAATAAAGGTTCTGATTACGACGTCGCCGGTGTCATAGCCATAGATGTCATTGATTACATGAAAGTTTTTCATATCGAGAATCACAAGACAAAAATCGCGCGCCTGAGTCCGGACATAATCGTAAATGTCTTCGGCGTATTCGATGCGAGGAATCAAGAGAAGAGGATCCAGCGCACACATTGGCTCGAACGAGTTACTCTTCATGATCGTTGGCTTTGGGAGCGAATGGAAAGTAACACCAGGAACAGGCAGTCAGCGGTTAATTCCGGCGAATGATCTGGCATCGCGTTTCAGGGCACGAATGCGAGGAAGAGATAGGCGACAAACAGGACGAGGTGCACAGCCCCCTGCATCACATAGGTGCGACCGCTCCCTAGCGTAATCGAACTTACGATAAAGGTCACGGCGAGTAACGCCATTTCCTTCGGGGCCAGGCCGAGGACGAGTGGTAATTTGAATGCGATGGCCGCGACCACCACTACCGGAACCGTTAGACCAATGCAGGCAAGCGCCGAACCAATCGCGAGATTCATGCTTGTCTGAAGATAGTTAGCTCGGGCCGCACGCACCGCCGCCGTCGTTTCCGGCAGCAGCACCAGGGCGGCGACGACAATCCCGACCACTGCCCTTGGTGCATTGGCCGCCGCCACCGCCCGCTCAATCGTTGGGGACAGCATCTTGGCAAGACCCACCACCGTCACAAGCGAGAGCAAGAGCAGCCCGAAACTCGTCCACGCCTGTCGCGCGGTCGGCGGAGCAACATGTGTATCAGACTCGCCCGCATTGGTCTCCGGGATGAAATAGTCACGATGTCGTACCGTCTGAACGAAGACAAAGATCGCCCAAAGCGCCGCCGAGGTAATTGCCACGAACTCAAGCTGAGGGTTGTTATAGGTGCCACCGGGCGTGCTGGTCGTAAACGTCGGTAAAACGAGTGTCAGCATGGCCATCACGATTAATGCGGCCAGCCCGGCGCCTGCGCCTTCCACCCGAAACGTCTGCTCACGGTGTGCCAGGCCGCCAACCAAAAGGCACAGGCCGACAACACCGGTGCAGATCAGCATCACGGCGCTGTAGATCGCATCGCGCGGGAGCACCGCCATATCCTTGCCGCCCGCCACCATCATGGAAAGGATGAGAGCGGCCTCAATTGCCGTTACTGCCAGCGCCAGGACGAGAGTGCCGAACGGTTCTCCAACCCGAAGCGCTATCACTTCGGCGTGATGAACCGCTGCAAAAACCGCGCCCGCCAGCGCCAACCCACAGAGCAAGGTCAGCCATGGTCCCGCACCGATCCCCAACGCGAGGAGCAGAGCACCAAGCGCCAGCAGTGGCACAAGCCATGACCATATGGGTTCGCTTTTTTTCACCTAAGAGAACGCAACGTACCGTCGACGCTCTCTCGTGACAACGCGCATTTCCAAACCCTGCCCAATGGAGACGAGAATGAGCTCCGGAGGCGAGGGCATGGTGTGGCAACACCCACGTCCTGGCTTCGCAAAGTTAGACCATTGGCGTGATCCTTCGCGGCGAGTCGCATCGCCGTAACGTGCCGTCGCCAAATTGTAACACTTAAACAGTAGCGATGTTCTGTGACTACTTTAAAACTCTGCCACGATGAAAACGCTGATTGCCTTCACAACCTTGTTTCTTGCTTTCGTTAGTGCTCCTGCCGGCTGGGCGCAGTTTGTCCCCGGCCCAAACCCGATCGACGGCACGGTCACCGCCGCGCAGACTATCTCCACTGGCACCGGAACTGTCGCGTCCACCGGTGATCTGGAAGTTAGTGGCAGCGCGGTTGCGATCACCGTCACAGGCAGTTGCACCGTTGAAAACAACGGCATCATCAACCAAACCGGCACCGGTCGTGGGATTCGCGATAACACCGGCGGACTCACCCTCACGGTGGCGAATAACGCTGGGGCGCTCTTACAGGCGGCCGATGCCGATCCTATCCAGATGAATAAGTCGAGTAGCAGCATTTCCTTCGATAACCAGGGGAGCATCATCTCCCTCAACGCGTCCGCCGGCGGCTCGCAGGCGATTGATTGGACTGCGATCACGACTGGCTCAAATACCCTTCACAACTTCGATACCGGTTTCATCGAAGCCTTCGAAGCCGATGGAGTTCGCCCCGGCGTCAACGGGATTGTTCTTAACGAAGGAATTATCAAGTCCATCACGACGATGGGAAACAGCAGTGACGGCATCGATGCACAGACCAACAGCGGGATCGAGATCACCAATAGCGACGGCGGATTGGTCGAGGGCGGCCGTCATGGCGTTACCGGCGGTGCGGTCGACGATACGGTCAATTTCACCATGAGTGTGACTAACGAAATCAATTCCACCATCCAGGGTGACGACGGATCGGGAATGAACATCGATGGCTTTAACGCCAACGGAGTCGTCACGATTCAGAACGATGGCACCATCACCGGCGACGGAATCACCGGAGATGGTGACGGCGTGGATGTTGATGGACTCGTTGACCTTACGAACACAGGAGTCATTATATCGCTTAACGCCTTTAGTGACGCTCCCGGGGGTGCGAGCGAAGGAGTCACGACCGGCGGGGGCGGCATCGTCAATTCCGGGACGATCGAGGGCGACGTCGTCGAGGGTAACGTCAACGCCGTCGGTCGCGGGATAACTCTTGCCGGAGTGGATACGAGCGGTAGCCCGGAGGCGATCTATGCCGATAGCACCGTCACCAACTCCGGCCTGATCAAAGGTCAAACCGACTCCGGGATTATTGTTCTCGGCCCGGCGAGCGGCTTTACCGTTACGATCAATAACAACGCCGGTGGCAAGATTGAGGGTGGGGGCGATGCGGCCGCCGCGGTCCAGACTGGGGCCGATAACGACATCCTCAATGACTCAGGAGCAATCGTCGCAGATTCCAGTGGCAAGGCGATCGATCTCGGCGACGGCGACGATGTGCTGAACGTGGCCGGCGGAAGTGCCTCGATTACGGGAGATATCTCGGGAGAGACTGGCACGAACACTTTCACGATCGATCCCGGCCCGGGTAATTCCTTTGGTTATGCAGGTGCGATCTCGGACTTTAATAGCGTCGAAATAAAAAGTGGCTTTGTGACACTTTCCGGAGCGAGCAGTTACACAGGCACTACGACGATCAGCGGTGGCGAGTTAGTCGTCGCTAACACGACCAGCAGCGCATCCGGCGTCGGTCCGGTGCAGGTGAATGCCGGCATCCTGGGCGGCAACGGCATTATCGCAGGCGCTGTGACAGTCGGTGGGGGTAGTGGTCTGGCAACGCTCTCACCCGGGCTAACCCCGCTTGAAATGGGGACTCTTACCATCCAAAGCCCACTTACCTTTGAGACTGGTGGCCGGTGCGCCTATAGCTTTAAAGCCAATGCGACCCGGATGCAGTCCGACGAAATCATTGCCAACGGGGTTGCAGTCAACGGCGGTATCTTTCGCGCGAGTGGACTTACGCGGGGACATCTGACCAGCCAAACGGTTTTGACCGTGATTAGTAATACTTCGGTGACGCCGATCGCGGGGACTTTTGCTAACCTTCCCGATGGCGGCATCATCGCGATCGACGGCACAAACTTCCAGGCAAATTACGAAGGCGGCGACGGCAACGACCTCACCCTCACGGTCGTTCCGTAGTTACTCCAAGCCGTAGGTTTCCACTAATGCCACGCCCTGGGTGTTACCGACGCCGCGGACAATGGCGGTGTAACTTCCGGGAGCTAACATTGCGACGATTGCCGATTCGGCGTCGTTAGTCGGAGGTATCCCGGTGGCTATAATTTCGTCTTCCTGTGTGTCGCGCCAATTGTCATTAGAAGCGAAGACGAAACCATCTGAATTGTGTAACTCCAAGGTTGGATCGGCCAGCTTTCCGGTGACTGGTAATGACGGTCCTATCGCGCGCACAATCACCTTTTCATCCTGGCTCCCGAGCACAATAAAGCCGCCGATCATTACATCGTCGCCGGTTTGCACCAATCCCCGGGTAGAGATATTCGCCAGCTTGGCATCGGTTGTGCGATCCAGGTCATAGGCTTCGACCAAGGCGATTCCAGTCTCGTTATTCACTCCACGCACGATCGCGGTATAAGTCCCCGGCGCGAGCGTCTGAAGAATCGCTGACTCCAATGGGTTGGTCGGTGGAATCGTCGTATTGATGATTGCCTGTTTGTTCACGCTATTCTGCCAATTGTCGTTTGTCGCAAGCACAGCCCCCATGCCGTCGTGTAACTCCAGAATAGGGTCGGCTAATGTGCCTGTTAGCGACAAGGATGGCCCGATCGCGCGCAGTAATACCTGTTTGCTATGCGTGCCGGTGACAATAAAGCCGCCAATCAGAACATTGTCCCCAGTCTCAACCCGGACGCGGGTAGAGATGTTCGCCAGAGTCATCGGAAGCGTACCATCGAATTCATAGGCGCCGATGTCTGGCGCGCCGACGCGATCGAAGTGACGCTGATCGCCCGCGGACGAGCCGACAGGGTTGGCAGCGTCGATCGCGACGCTGTTGGCGAGCAGCGCGATTGTATCCGTCGGACCACCATTGTTTTGCAAACCCTTGGGGAAATCTAATCCGGGATCGAGCGGCGTAGCGATGCTTCCGACCAGATTGTGATTCACGCCGTTTGTCAGGCCGTTACTCCCGTCGCTAATCCCCACAAGATTGTAAGTGGCTGAGGTGAACGCGCCGATCAGGTCCGGCGAGTTGCCGATGTCTACTGTGTTCGCCGCCACTAACGAGTTACCGAGCATGAAAGAACCGCTCGCGTTCCGAAGGCCGTTACCCGCGTTCCCGCTCACGGTGCTGCCCACCAGGCTTGTAACCCCGCCTGAGTTGGAGATCGCCCCGCCGGAGCCAGAGAAACTCTGGTTGGCAAAAAATGTCGAGTCGATCGCGGTCAGGGTTCCACCGTCGTTATATGCGCCTCCACCGTCGTTGATGGCTGTGTTTCCGGTCATGGTGCAATTCGTCATGGTAAGCACCTTAGACGGGGCGACATAAAGTCCGCCTCCCACGCCAGCTGGCCCGGTTGCGGAGCTTCCACTCACTGTGCAATCTATAAGAGTTAGCTCACTGTTAACAAAAATTGCCCCGCCGGCGCTCGGGTCGGCCCCATCCGCGATGGTCAGCCTGGTAATAGTCGCTTCCGCATCTGTAACATAAAACACTCGCGCCGCGTGGTTGCCGCTGATGGTTAGCTGGCGCGCCCCCGGTCCAGCAATCGTTACCGGGCTGGAGACCAGCAAACCACCTGGCGTAAGCCGGGAGGTCGTGATCGTTCCGGTCAAGTCCGGTCTGAATATGATCATATCGATCGTTCCGGCGACGTTCGCGATATCCAAGGCCTCGATCAACGTGCAGTCATTCTCCCCGCAGAGGCCATCCGAACGTTCATCCGTGGTGGTGACGAGATAATAAGGTGAGCCGCCTTGCCTGAGGTCGCGTTCCACGGCGCCGATGTCGCTCCCGTCGCCACCGCCAGCATTGGCCACTACCAGGTCATCAATCACCCGTGGTAATCCAATCTGATCAGTCGCCTCACCGCCGCTACTTCCCTGGTCGACCAGTGGACTTCCGGCATCTGGGAGAGCTGTGGCACTCGATCCGCCGTTATCCCTTACATCTCCAATCACCGGATCGATAGGAGCGGCGATCGTGCCCACCTGATCGTGCGAGTCGCTGTTACCAAAGCCGGTACTGCCATCGCTCGTGCCGACAAAGTTATAACCGTTAGAAAGAAAATTACCGAAAAGGTCTCGGTTGAACCCAGAAGTCGTATTAAGCGCGACGACCGTGCTCTGAACGTGGGCGGTCCCGGAGTTCTGAATTCCCACCCCGGCAGACTGGTTAAGACTAACAGTCGTATTGCGGACGATGGTACAATTTATCAGCGTGAGATCACCATTGGCCGTATTAAGGATACCGGCTCCTCCACTTATTTCAGTCAAGTTACCCGCAATCGTGCAACCAGTCACGGTTAGCACGCCCGAATTCTCGATCCCACCGCCCGGTTGGAGACGAGAGAAATTACTAAGGACAGTGCACCCCGACAACGCTAGGGTGCCTTCGTTGAAGAGGCCTGCACCTCCTGCATCGGTATCCGTATACCCGCCGCTGACGGTCAGGCCCCCCGTAATCGCCACCGTTCCAGCTGTGACATGCAGAATCCGAAAAAGAGGCGGAGTAGCGCCTGAGCTTCGGCTGAGGACGACTCGCTGATTCTCCCCGTCGATCGTCAGGTTCTTACCGATGGCGAGCTCGCTCCCTACGACACCGATTGTGAACGTCCGCGCCACTGGATCGTAGCCGGCGTCTGTTGTTGGGATTGCGAACTTGATCGTATCACCAGCGTTAGCGTCTTGAATCGCCTGACGAAGCGAACCTGCCGTGTCGTTTTTGGTGTTGATGACTGTGACAGTAGCCGCCCGGGTCTGCGCAAGGAATAACTCCGCTACCACGATACCCAAAACGACGACCAACGCTTCCATCATCCGGGCTGACGACTTGTTTCGGAGACTTGGACTCAAATTTGACCTCACCGAGGTCTACTACGGAAGTCATTCAGAAGGCAAGGATCAAAGTAGTTTTGCCCGTGTGGTGGGAAAATTGCGAGGGCGCGTTTAGCGGTTCCAAAACCAAGGTCACATGATCTCCGAAGCAGATATCAGGTCCGGATTGCGCCGTTTACTGCCGAATAACGCCAGGAGTGGAGCGGTTAGGATGGTAGTTGTAAGAGCCATCAAGACAAGCATACTGAAGACTCGTTGCGAAAGAATACCAAGCTCGTAACCGAGATTGAGTGCGATCAGCTCCATAAGGCCCCGGGTATTCATGAGCGCACCCAACTGGAACGACTCGCGCCATTTCATGCCGGCAACGCGTGCCGTGATGGCTGTGCCGCCAAGTTTGCCGGCCGTTGCCACCAGGATGATAAGAAGACAGATAAGCCAGTCGCTTTGATCGTGGAGAAGGCCGACCTGAGTCCGCAATCCGCTAAAGGCAAAGAAGATTGGCAGTAAAAGGACAGAGCTGACATTCTCCACGCGCACGCCCAGCTTGGCGCGAAAGCCAGCCGTGACGGGCATAACAAGGCCGGCCAGAAAAGCACCAAAGAGCGCGCGGATACCGATTAGCTGCGTAGTTAGTGCGCACGCAAGCACAATCGCAATCACGATTGCAAGGACGCTTTTCGCCGGATTATCGCGTTCCAGCGCTCTTATGCCCAACCAATGTGGCAGGTTCGGTTTGATCACGTAAAACATGATTCCGACAAAGAGCAGGACTAACCCGAAACAGCCGGCAGTAGCGACAAGATCGCCGGAGGTAGCAAACGCCACCACAAAAGCTAACAGGCCCCATGCCGTGACGTCGCCGATCGCCGCGCAAGCCGTGGCGGTCCGACCTAGCGTTGTCTTTAGGACGCCGCGATCCTGCAGAATTCTGACCAGCACCGGGAAAGCCGTGATGCTAATCGAGATGGCGGTAAAGAGAGCGAAGGGAACGAAAGAAGCGCCCGGTTCCGCAAGCTGTTGGTAAAAGACGTAGGCTAGAGTTACGCCAAAGACCGCCGGTAAGATGATACTGACATGACTGATCACCAGCGCTGTGTGTGCCTTCTGCCGTAACTCTGATGGATCCATGTCCATCCCGACAGCAAACATGAATAAGCAGACGCCCATCTGACTAAAAAGATGGAGCGGCTCGAGAGAGGAGGCGGCAAAGACAAACTGAAATGCCCGGGGCGCCAGCCAGCCAAAGAAAGAAGGACCCAGCAGTACCCCAGCCATCATTTCACCGACCACGGCAGGCTGTCCGATCTTTGTGAAAAGCCAGCCGATCGAGTAAGAAATGCCGACGACGATTAAAAGCTGCAGAAAGAACCGCGTTAGATCGTCATTGGCGTTCTGGTCTAGTCTAACCAGCACCGCTTCGAAGACGGAGCTGCTTGTCCGATGTTGGTCCCGCGCTGGCGCCGCTGCGACCGCGCCCTGCCGACCGAGCCCTTTTGGAGGCGACAATTGGCTGCCCTCGTGAAGAATAAACAGAATCGCCAGTCCGGCGAGAGTGACAATGAGTAGATAGAGCTGAATGATTCGTGGCACGGCGCTAACCTTATAGGCAGGTGTTCTTTATCGCGCTGCACAAGAACAGAACTGACAGATTTGTCTACTTCCTGTATGTTCAAGACCTCAGGGTGCCGGGGTTGTGTTTGCCCCGGTTCGTTTTCTTGAATCCAAATCGCTCCCTCGCGCATCAGATTGATAATGCTCCACGACTTTAGATTTGCGTTTCGGCAGCTCGTGAAGGCGCGGGCGTTCACGACGGCGGCGGTGATTGTGCTCGCGCTCGGGATCGGGGCGAATACGGCGATCTTCAGCCTGATAAATACAATGCTGTTTCAACCGCCGCATTATGCGAAGGCAAGCGAGATTGTGCAGGTCTTCTCGCAGAATAAGAAAGACCCGAAATCGTTTCGCGGGTTTTCCTATCCGACCTATCTCGATATCCGCGAGCAGAACGGCGTTTTCTCTGGCATCATGGCGCATAACCTCGCGATGGTCGGCGTGGGCGAGAAAGAGAGCACGCGACGCGCGTTCACCGATGTAGTGAGCGCCAATTATTTCTCGGTGTTGGGAGTAATGCCGATCCAGGGCCGCACCTTTCGGCCGGAGGAGGAAACGCCCGGCCGCGGCACGGCGGTCGCGATCGTGAGTTACAATTATTGGAAGAAGGAGGGACTTAGCCCGGCGATGCTAGGCTCGACCATTACGATCGACAGTCGTCCTTTCACCGTGGTCGGGATTCTCCCGCAGGGATTCACTGGAACGACGCAGATTTTCTCGCCGGAAATATTCCTTCCGCTCGGGGTTTATGATCAGGTCGCGAATGATTTTGAGACCGAGAGCAAGGGCAAGCTGAATGATCGCGCCGGCCGGCAGCTCATGATCGTCGGTCGGTTGAAGTCCGGGATGACAGCAGCGGCGGCGGCTCCGCGCCTGAAAGCCTTGGCGGCGAGTCTCGAGCGAGCATTTCCCGTCGAGCAAAAGGATCAGACTTTCATCACGGAAGCGCTTTCGCGTTTTGCGCTCAGTACGCAACCGAGCAGCAACAACAACATCAAACGCTTGGCACCGCTGCTTTTCGGAATGTCCGCCGTCGTGCTGCTGGTCGCCTGTTTGAACCTGGCCAACATGCTCCTCGCGCGCGGCGCGGCCCGGCGGAAGGAAATCGCGATCCGGCTCGCCCTTGGCAGCAGTCGCTGGCGAATTGTGCGGCAGTTGCTCGTGGAAGGTTTTCTTCTCGCGCTGGTCGGTGGTGGTTTCGGATTGCTCCTCGGGCTTTGGTCGTCGGATCTCCTGGTGGCTTCGTTAGGCAGAAAATTGCCGATCGACATGGTCTGGGCGACTGGCCTGAGCGCGCCGGTGCTGGGGGCGACTTTCTTCTTTTGTCTGCTCGGGACGCTGGCCTTTGCTCTCGGGCCGGCTTTGAAGTTAACGAAGTCGGCGGTCATCGGCGACCTGAAGGAGCACGCGGGCGAAGATGCTGTCGTTAGGCGCTGGCGTTTCTGGCCTCGCAATCCGCTGGTCGTGGTCCAGATCGCATTTTCTCTCGTCCTCCTCACGGCGGCTGCGCTCTTCATTCGCGGGGCGGCCAAGGCGGAAAATGTCGACACGGGTCTGAAGACGAGCTCGAATTATCTCCTGGAGGTCGACGCCAGTCTCGCGGCTTACGACCAGTCGCGGTCGCAGGATATCTATCGCACACTCGAAGGACGGCTCGCGGCCTTGCCCGGCGTCGAGAGCGCGAGCATTGCCTCGACGGTCCCGTTTGGAATGGTCGATCTCGATAAGTCTGTGCAACGCGCGGGCGCTCACGCGGCGCCGGACGAGAAGCCGGTGACCGCTGCGGAAGGCCGCGCTTTTGATGCGACCTTGAACAGCGTTGGTGCAGATTATTTCAAGACCGTCGGATTGGCCTTGCTGCGCGGCCGAAATTTCAACGTGGCGGAAGCGATGTACGAGACCTCCCCGAAGGTTGCGATCATTGACGAGGTGCTGGCCAAAAAGCTTTGGCCCGATGGCGATGCGCTGGGCCAGCATATCCAATTTGCGGACAAGGATGGGCTGGCAGCCAAAAGAGGCGCGCAGCCAAACGCGCCGATCGAAGTCATCGGCATCGTGCCGTATGCGCGCAACGATTTGTTCCAGAAGGATCCGGGCGGCGCGCTCTATCTGCCCTTCGCTGGCGGTTTCCAGAGCAACGTTTTCTTCCAGATCAAATTCGCCTCTGATGCTGGCCGCGACACCGTTGCGACCACCGATCTGATCCGCCGGATGGTGCGCGACGTCGATCCGGCCGTTCCGATCCTGACTCTGAAAACGTTCGCGCAACATCTCGATGGCAACATAGAGCTCTGGATTGTGCGCGCGGGCGCTGCCTTGTTCAGCGTCTTTGGCGGGCTGGCCTTGTTCCTGGCCACTGTCGGCGTGTACGGCGTAAAGGCCTACTCCGTGGCGCGGCGCACGCGCGAGATTGGCATCCGCATGGCGCTCGGCGCGCAGCGAGGGACGGTGCAATGGATGATCCTGCGCGAAGGCGCGGTGATGCTAGCGTGCGGCGTGACGCTCGGCGTCCTCCTGTCCGCGGTGACTGGCAAACTCATCAGCGGAATGCTCTACAATGTGGGCGCGCTCGATCCGCTCGCTTTTACGATTGCACCAGTTCTCCTGACGGCGGCCGCCTTGGTCGCGACCTGGTTGCCGGCGCGACGTGCGACGCGGATTAGCCCTATGGCTGCGCTCCGCACGGAATAGCCGGCGGCACCGGCGTGTCGTTAACGGCGCTGTGATTGATCTACGTGATGACGGGGTGCAACGAGGATCAGTCGTGCCTATCTAACATTTGACATTTAAGCTCGGCGCGCCTGAATTGCGCTCGGTCCCTCTGCCAGGGGAAAACTCAGCCTCGGTTCAGTCTCTAATAGTGCTGACCGACGTATTCCCACATCTGGTGATGCCAGTAGGGCCATTCGTGACCACCCTTTGGACCCCAGTCGTCCAGATGATGAGCTATGCCTCGGCTGTTTAAGACTTCTGACATTCGGTAGGTTGGTCCTGGCTGCTCCCAGGGACCAGTGCCGGTCACGAGCCGGATGTCGCAGCTCGCGTACTGATGGAGAAACGATGGGTCACTCATGTTAGCAATATAGTCGACCGGGTTATTGAAATAGAAGTTATCGTCATACATCCCGTCCATGGAGTCCCGCATGTCGTAGACGCCGGAGAGCGCGTAACAACGCTTCACGTGGTCGGGATGCTTGAAGAGAGTGTTAGCCGCGTGATAGGCGCCAAGCGATGCGCCCAGGGTAGCGATCCCGATGCCGGGCGATTGGCACTGGTAATCGATGAACGGGAAAACCTCGTTCGCCACATAAGCGTCGTATTGCGCCTGCAGCCAGCTGCGATGGAAGGGATGCGCTCCTTTGTTGCTGAACGAATCGCTTTGGACTCCGTTGATGCAGAAGATGCGGATGCGCCCCGCTTCGATGTAAGGCGAGAGGGTGCGAATCATGCCCTGGCCTTCCTGCTCATGCTCGTCGCCGCAGCTGGTCGGGAAGGCGAGAAGAGGCGCGCCGTAGTTTCCGTAAATGTTGACGCCCATTTCGCGGTCAAGGCGGGGCGAGTACCAACGCTGATAGTCACGATGCATAGGTTGGGAGGATAGCGAATTGAGAACCGGCCTCAAGCCCCTTGTCTGGGGGCGATGCCTTTGTGGTCAATTCGATTCCAGGGCAAGCGCTTCGTCTGTCGAGATCCCGCACTGAATAGGCGCGCACGCCGGCTGCACGACTCAAGCCTGCCTGTACGTAGTTATTCTTCCCTTGTTTGTTAATCCCACTACCGTTTCAGCGCTCCGGGTTTCTAGCAGATCTTGGTTATGTGTTAACAGAAGTGGTTTGATTTCTCGGAGACAAGATCGGTGGAGAATCGTAACGAATCGGCCGGGACCCATTGCTTGCATTCTTGACCTATCATAGCCGAGGCAACAGTTCCGGTTCGTGGATTCCCTTCGTAACCGGGGGCGCAATGAACAGCTGAGCGAAACCGCTTCGCGAACCATTCTGACTCGAACTCGCCGCATCACAGCGCATCGCGCAGTCAGTGAAATTTCCACCCGGCTACAGCATGCAGTGGGGAGGTCAGTTCCAATATCTTAAACAAGCAGAAGCACGGTTGAAGTTCGTTGTCCCACTAACTCTGGCGGTGATTCTCATTTTGTTGTTCCTGAACACCCGCTCGATGACAAAGACACTCATTGTTCTTCTCGCCGTTCCATTTTCTTTGGTGGGCGCGTTTTGGTTGCTCTATCTGCTTGGCTATAACATGAGCGTCGCCGTATGGGTTGGACTGATCGCGCTGGCCGGATTGGATGCTGAGACGGGCGTCGTGATGCTTTTGTATCTTGATCACGCCTGGGAGAGACAGCGAGCTACGGGCCGCACTTCATTACGCGATCTGGAGAGAGCGATTCATGAAGGAGCGGTCCAACGCATTCGGCCTAAGATCATGACCGTTTGCGCGATTCTCTTTGGCTTACTGCCGATCATGTGGTCGCCAGTGACACAAACGGGAGCGGATGTAATGAAGCGCATTGCTACCCCGATGATCGGCGGTGTGATCACGTCGGCATTGCTCGAATTGCTGGTCTATCCCGTGATCTACTGGGTTTGGAAACAGCGCGAAATGAAAGCAGACATTCCGCTACTGGTGGGCGGCTAGTGATTCGGTCCGGCGGCAATGGCGGCTACGTCGCTGTCGGCGACGGCTTATCGGAGTTCTTTTCCAGATTGTGCCGTCGATTGCGAAGGTCGATTCCAGCGGCAATTTCCTCTGGGAATATCTCTACTAAGATGTAAACGAGGAAACGGGCCGGCCTCTCAGTGAGTGGTTCCCTTCTTCCTCTTTGACCAATGATGGTGGCGTTATGGCACTCGGCTGGACCGAGAATTATAGCGACGGGCCTGGCGAGCGATATGTAGTCAGGACAGATAGTGCAGGCCAGATAGCGGGCTGCGATCAGATACACGCAGACGCCAACGTCACGCTCGATCCTTAGATGACCGCATTCTCTCCCATGCCGTCGTTTTGAACGGCTTCACTTCGGTCTTTCGTCTCGAAACCAAAAAACCGAAGCCTTACGTGGTCGAGCAACTCGATAAGCCTGACCACCCACGGCAATATCGCGCCTGGCCTATTCAGACAATCAAAGTTTTCCGGTCAAAAGCAGGATCACAAGGATGATTAGAATCAGTCCGCCTGGACCGTAATAATATCCGCCGCCAAATCCGTAGCCACCGAACAGAAGAAGAATCAACAGAACGACCAGGATTATGCCGAGCGTCGAAAGGCCGGCCGTTGCGATTTTATCGGATATTTTCATGTCGTGATCCTACATAGCCAATATTACTGATATCAAGCCAACATTTCTTCCGTGGTCGTATTCGCCGATGATTGGCGCGATTAAGAGACTTGTCGAGTCCGTCAATAAGGGAGAAATGCCCGACTCTAGCGCTGAGTGAGATTCTTGACCCCAAATGGGATGCACTCACAATCAAAATGGACCAAAGTTGGAGTCACTGGAGCGCTATTCAATGCCAGCGCTGACGATGACAGCGAGGTCTACTGACTCGCTTTTTGTTCTTGGCTGTTGGCAAAGCTGGTATCGATTTGCTCGACCAACTTCTCTGGGCCGTGTCGCCTGCTCCAATACGTTGACACTCGGACCCCGCTCCGATCTACGCCAATCTTTCGGCTATTTCTTTTAAAGAGCTGCGCCATTTTCGTATTTTCCTGCTCAAAAAGCCTCGCCGCGAGCGCTGCGGAATCCGGGCGATAAACAAAATCCCGCATCCCTGGTCTGATTATAGAAGCAGCTGACGACAGTCTCCCTTCCAAGATAGCGACTTATTCAATCACAACTTGGCACTGTGGCCGACTTTGACGCTTCCATGGATGCCAGGTTTCGGCGGCGGCGGCGAGGGCTTAACGCACTAGAACAAAAAGACTGGAATGCTTTTTGCGGCTCCGCCTAGCGCTTCTTGGACACTTATTGGAAGATCGGATTTGCAGTTGGATCATGACAGAGCCTCTGCGCCGCGCGACGCACGAATCTGGAAGAGTTACCTTACCGACGCCGTGCGTTGCGACGAATTGTGTTAGAATAAGGAACCGAATGCGATCGACGAAAAATCCTTCCGCGCAAGCGATCGTGGTCATGTCCACCCTCATGCTGACGGCGTTCGTGATCGCGTTTCTCTATATTGGACGTGAGCTTCTGGTTCCGTTGGCACTGGCTGCAATAATTTCGTTTCTGCTTACGCGACTGGTGGACCGCATCGAACCCTGGCTCGGACGTGTGGCATCGGTTTTGTTGGTCGTCCTGTTGCTTTTCGGCGTAATTGGCGGTGCGGGCTGGCTGCTTACGCGGCAGGTAATCGATCTGGCTTCGAAATTGCCCGACTACCAATCGAACATTCAGGTCAAACTCCTTTCCATCCAACTTCCCACCGGGGGAAGGTTCGGCCGGTTGAGCAGCAGTCTCAGACAACTGCGGATGGATTTCCCGAGCGCGATCGGGGACACGAGCAACGCGGCAGCACGTGGCGGCGTTGTGGAAGGAAATCCAACGAAAGAACCGGTGCCGGTCCGAATAGTCGAGTCTCAAAGTGGGATCACGCATTTTCTTCAAAGCGCTGCCACCGGCGCCCTCGGACCGCTTGGCACGGCGGGTCTGGTCCTCCTGCTTGTTATTTTCATGCTGCTGAAGAGGGAAGACTTGCGCGGACGCTTTATTCGTCTGGTTGGTCAAGGGCACATAAGCGCGACCACGCATGCAATGGATGACGCTGCAAGGCGAGTGGCGCGCTATTTGGCGATGCAATGTCTCGTCAACACCTGCTTTGGTATTTGCGTCACTGCCGGCCTCTTCTTCATTGGCGTGCCAAATGCAGTGCTCTGGGGAGCCTTCGCCGCCGTCATGCGTTTTATTCCTTACATCGGGGCTTGGATCGCGGCCGTGGTGCCAGTGCTCCTGTCGTTTGCGGTCTTCAGCAGCTGGTGGTCACCGATGCTCGTTCTAGCGCTCTTTGTTGTGCTCGAACTAATCAACGCCAACGCCGTCGAGCCATTGCTCTATGGCGCCAGTACCGGGGTTTCCTCCATTGCCCTGATCGTGGCGGCCGTTTTTTGGACTTGGATGTGGGGACCGATTGGGCTGCTTCTTTCGACGCCACTGACGGTTTGCCTGGCGGTAATGGGAAGGCATGTGCCGCGGCTGCACTTTCTAAGTGTGCTATTAAGTGAGGAAGAAGCGCTCGCTCCACACGAGGAGCAATACCATCGCTTGTTAGGCGCCGGTTTCAATGAAGCCAGCGAGTTTGCGACATCGTATGCAAAAGCGAATTCGCTCACGGCTTTGTATGATCAGGTGCTCATTCCCGCACTCACCCTCGCGGAAGTCGACTTGAAAAACGACCTGTTGGATGAAGAACAGCACGCGGAAGTGCAGCAGAATTTGCGTGACGTGGTCGAACGCATGGGCGCATTGCCGTCGACGAAATCGCAAGTGGAGGCGGATAAAGTTATCGCCGAGGACGCTCCATATCCGCTTCCGGTATTGCCTGGACGAGTGCTCTGCCTTCCCGCGCGCGCGGTACGTGACGAATTGGCAGGAGAGATGTTAATACAACTTCTGCGCCAACAAGGCGTCGAGGCCGAGAACGCACCGGCTGCTCTTAACACCGGCGAGCTCGCAGCGCTTACGACTAAGTTTGAGCCCGACGCGCTTTGCATCTCGGTGGTTGCACCTTCCACCATGATCCAGGCGCGATCTCTGACCGCGAAGATCCGCCAGGCGTTTCCAAGTTCGAAAATCGCGGTCGGTCTCTGGGGTGCGACGGAAAATCTTGTTAGCGCCGGTGAACGTCTGCGCGCGTCGGGCGCAAATGAGGTCGTCATGTCCCTCGCCGAAGCCGTTATGCATCTGACAGAACTCTCAGGCGGCGTGCCAGACGCTATGGTGCCAGGCGCGATTCCGGAGAATGAAGCTGAGCGGTTGGCGGAGGTGGATCGCCTCAGATTGGCGATTAAGGGTCGCGACGATTTTCTCGATCAGCTCACGAAAAAAATCGCGCATGTTTTCGATGTGCCGATTGCACTCCTAAACGTGGTCTCTCGCGACCAGCAGTTGTTCAAGTCACAATCCGGCTTGCCGGAAGATCTGTCCCGGTCCGGCGGCATCGCGCGAGAGTTATCTGTGTGCGGTCACGTAGTTGCAAACAACGAGGCGCTCGTCGTCGAAGATCTCGCGCGCGACCGACGTTTCGCGAACAATCCGCTCTTAAGAGCACACGGTCTCCGTTTCTACGCCGGAGCACCATTGCGCAGCAAGAACTGTTTGGTTATCGGCTCGCTCTGCGTTTTGGACACGAAAACACGACGTTTCAGCGACCAGGAGAAAAGACTTCTCCAGGTCTTCGCTGATGAGGCGATGGAGGAAATCGAAAAGCGTAATCGCAGCCAGCGGGTCGCTGAGCTAACCAGCTAGGTGCCGCTAAGGGTCCGCAGAGAAGACTCGCAGTAACTCGTAAGTTACGATCTTGCCCGATGACTGGGCTAACGGAATGATGAAGCGGAAGGTCGAGCCTTTACCAAGCTGGCTTTCAACCCAAATCCAGCCGGCATGCGCTTCCACGACGTTTGCAAAAGGCTAAAGCGATGCCCGTAATCCGGAAATTTGTTGGGGTCGAATCCCGATCAGCGCTACGGGCTGTGCCCACGAAGTGACAGCGTTGACGTTCGGCGAAACGCATTCAAGCTGGGTGTATGGATACTTCCAATATGTTGGTACAACCCTATCTGTTTTTCGGCGGCCGTTGTGAAGAGGCGCTGGAATTCTATCGTAGCGCGCTCGGCGCGGAGATCGTGACGCTCAGCCGCTTCAAAGACGCTCCCGATCCAGGGATGTCACAGCCGGGAACAGCGGAGAAGATCATGCATGCGAGTTTTCGCGTCGGCGAAACGATCCTGATGGCTTCGGACGGCAGATGCGAGGGTGAGCCCCAGTTCGAGGGCTTCTCGCTCTCGATCGTCGTGCCGGACGAAGGCACCGCCGAGCGCGCCTTCAATGCATTGGCAGAAGGTGGAAAAGTCGAGATGCCTCTGGCGCAAACCTTTTGGGCCCCGAAATTCGGCATGCTGGAAGATCAGTTCGGGGTCGGCTGGATGATCTCAGTTCAGCACAAGCCGTAAGGGTTCTGTCGGCAACACTGCGCGCCGAAAAATGTGATCCGACAAGGATGATTGTCACAAGACGCCTACGCGTCAAAAAATGCCGTCACGTTCGTCTTCGTTGAGTCCAGAAAATCTCCGCGCCACGATTGGTTTTGATAGGATCATTAATATGAAAATATCACTTCGTTTAGCTGGTTGTGCAGCGGGCTTTGCGGCCTTTGCTTTAACGGGAGCGCTGGCGCAGGAGTCGGCGCTTAGTATTCAACTGGTAAGCACGTTCGATTACCCGGGCACTGGCAACCAGACGCGGCCGCAGAAGATTAGCGATAGAGGCGACATCATCGGGATCTATGTGGATACGAACCTGGTGTCGCGCGGCTTCATCAGATTTGGCGATGGGAGTTTTAGCGCGCCGATCGTTGACCCGAACGATACCGGCAACGATACGGAGGGGCGCGGGGTCAATAACTCTCGCCTGTTTTGCGGCGATTATCTCGACGGGTCCTTAGGGACGTTCCACGGCTTCTTCTTCTCGCGTAATATCTACCAAAATTATGACGTGCCCGATTCGACGACGACAATTGTCCTGGGGCTGAATAATGTGGGGGATTTCTGCGGGTCCGCGACTCCAACCGACGGGATACAGGAGGCCTTCCTAAGTATCGGTGGCATGGTGACGGAGTTCGCGGTCCAGAACGCGACGGCGACGCTGGCTTATCAGCTAAACGCGACAAACCAAAGCTGCGGTTATTCCATCGACCCCGCGGGAGCAACTCATGGCTTCTTCCGCGATAGCGACGGCCGTCTTCACGTCGGGATCGATCCCGCAGGTTCGACCAGTACGATCCTTTTTGGCAATAACGACCGGAATTTCATCGTCGGCCGCTATGCGGACGAGGCGGGCGCAACCCACGGCATCCTCTTTTTGCCGCCCAACCGTTTTGTGGTCTATGATTTTCCGGGCGCGACCTTCACTTCGCTGAACGGAATCAACCGGCAAAACCTGATCGTCGGTCGCTACACCGATCCTTCTTCTGGCATCGACCATGGGATCATCGCCAAGGTCGTGCGCGGCAGCGCAAGTTTAACCCTGCCCCTGGCCCAGGCTTCCGCGCCGATGCCAGCGTCGCCTCAGCGCGCAGTAGAGACAGCGCCGGCTTACTAAGGCTGAGCAGGACTTAGGTTATTGACCAAACGACAGCGGCAGCGTCCCGGAGCACGCGCAGCTGAAGTGTCAGTGCGTGGGCCACGAAGTGAAATTCAACGCCCACGCACATCATTGGTCGGGGTGTGGAAATACCCGGGTCTGACTCTATCTAGTGCACCCCTGATATACTTGGATCTAAGCCTCTCTTAGCCGTGACCTCTTTTGGCCGTGGGGATTGAAAGCAAGTTATTCCTAACTGAAATCGGATCCCGCGACCGGAACTTCGAACCAGAGATATTCGGTCGGCGATCCCAAGGTGATTGCGTTCTGTTCTGCGCCTTTGGTTCATCTGCGCAAGCGGGAGAATGAATCGGGTTGTTTCCTTTGGAATCTACACGGCCGATCCGGAAACGCTTCACAAAGGCTCTGATCTTGACTCGCTACTCGTTGATTAAGTGAGAATGTTCTCCGCCGATGCAGACCGCACCGCTCCCAAGCAATGAGTCAGAGCGCTTGCAAGCGCTTCGTTCCCTCGAGTTGCACGATCAGTCGGAGGAACGGTTTGACCGTGTTACGCGACTGGCAGCCGAGATTTTCAAGGCGCCGATTGCATTTGTCTCGTTTATCGAGCGCGATCGGCAGTGGTTCAAATCCAGGATCGGGCTTCCCGTGGTCGAGATTCCGCGCGACGTCTCCTTTTGTGCGCACGTCATCCTCGGTGACGACACCCTGGTAATCCCGGACACGCATCAGGATCCTCGCTTTATCGATAATCCGCTGGTGACCGGCAATCCGTTCGTGCGCTCGTACATGGGACAACCGCTGCGGGCTCCGGACGGAGAGAAGATCGGGACGCTCTGCATCGCCGACCATGAACCACGAAATTTTACGCCGGATCTTGCCGGCATTCTGCGTCGGCTGGCGACACTGGTGGAGCAGGAATTGCGGATGGGCAATCTCATTGCGGACCAGGGTCGGTTGCTCGTCATGCAAGGGGTGCTTTTGAAGACGCAGGAGCGACTCCATGAGGAGCTGGCGGCGGCGGCGAATTACGTCCGAGCATTGATCCCGCCGCCGCTCACCGAGCCTGTGACACTCGACTGGCGCTATCTGCCGTCCGACGAGTTGGGCGGCGATTGTCTCGGCTACCATTTTCTGGACGAGAACAAGCTGGCGGTCTATGTCCTGGATGTTTCTGGGCACGGCGTAGGCGCGGCGCTGCTTTCGGTCGTGTTGCTCGATGCGTTGCGCTCGTGTTCGCTGTCGGGGGTCGATTTCTCGGATCCCGCAGCGGTGCTGGCGGCACTTAATCGCGAGTTTCCCGTCAGCCGTCACGGCAGGTTCCTTACGATCTGGTACGGTGTGCTCGATCTCGACGCGGCCGAGCTGAGCTTCAGCACGGCAGGGCATCCGCCGGCGGTATTGATTCGCCGCGAACGGGAACCGCGTTTGCTCTCGACGAATGGCATCGTGACTGGCTGCCAGGAGGATGCGACTTATGAGAACATGCGCTCATCGCTTCAAACCGGCGATACGCTTTTCATCTATAGCGATGGTGCTTACGAATTGGGCGAGCCACGGACAACGATGTCGTTCGGCGATCTCGCCGCGCTTTTCGAGCACGCTACTCACGGGACGAATCCGCTGGATGAGGTTCTGACGGAACTAAAACGCCGAGGCGAATCCGAGGGTTTTGCGGACGATGTCTCGTTGCTGGCAATTAAGATGCACTGAGTCTCGACCTCGCGCCCCGGGCCAGTCTAGCGATTGCTGGCCACCGCCGGCATGGTCGATCTACTCAGCGCTACCTCATCGCTTATTTGCTGGATTCTTGCGGCCTGGGTCTCCAACGCCGCTTTGAGGACGTCGATCTCCTTTTGCTGCTCGCCATTAGTGGACTGCTGTTGCGCGATCGCGGTCTGCAACTGTTCTACTTTGCGGTATTCCTTGAGGAATTCATTGAGCAGCATCGCGTTGACTGCCTCGTAACGAACGGAGTAGGGATGGCCTGCGTCATCGCGCGCGACCAACTTTGGATCGACCTTTTCCACTTGCTCGGCAACGAGTCCAAACTGTGGAATCGACTGCGGATCCAATTCCTTTTTGTAACGAAAGGTCACTGGCTGAAGGGCAAGGATGGCCTCGCTCGCTCTATCCATAGGCCGAATATCGTCCTTGTAGCGCGCCGAGGAAGTGCTCGTGCCCAAGTGCCCATTGCTATCGATAACTACTCCAATGCCACCGGCCACGGTCACGCCGTTAATACCGGCAATGTAGGTGTTAGTCTCCGCGCCACTCGCCCCAATACGGATCGTACTCGATTCATTCGCGCCGTTGTTGCCGATGTCAATGTTGTTACTTCCGCTAAAAACTCCAAAGCCTGCGTTTAAGCCGATGGCGATGTTACCAGAACCGGTGGTAAAAAAGCCGGCCGAGCCACCAATCGCCGTGTTACTGCTCCCCGTTGTATCGCTTTCCAGTGCGGCGTCGCCAAGGGCGATATTGTTTGCGCCAGTCGTATTATTGAGCAACGCCTCATAGCCGATGGCCGTGTTATCGCCCCCCGTGCTAAGGTTCAGCGCCTTATAGCCGCAGGCAGTATTTTGGCTGGAGGTTTTGTTGGCATTAAGCGCGCCGCGGCCAATCGCGACATTGTCACTGCCAGTCGTATTACTAAGAAGAGCGGTCCGACCAACCGCAACATTATCGGTTCCGGTCGTGTTCTTGTTCAGTGCCTGGGAGCCATCGGCAGTGTTGTTACTCGCGGCATTAGTGTAAAGCGCGCCCCGGCCTGTGGCTACGTTATCACTTCCCGTCTGGTTCGTGTAGAGGGCCTGGTAACCGGTCGCGGTGTTGTTGTCGCCGCTAGTGATATCATAAAGTGCCCGGTAACCGTCGGCTGTGTTGTTACTGCCGGTGACCACGCCAAAAATGCTGGCCATCGCCGCCGATCCACTGGCTGTGTTGGCACTGCCGGTCGTGTTATCGATGAGAGAATAATCACCGATCGCCGTGTTGTCGTTACCCGTAGTGTTGCTGTATAAAGCATTCCTTCCGACAGCGACATTTTCATCCCCGCCGGTGTTACCTTGGAGCGCGTACCATCCGATTGCGACATTGGCCGTGCCCTTATTGCCGCTGCTTAGCGAATAGTCGCCAATGGCTATGCATTCGACGCCGGAGTCGCCATGTAGCGTACTGTGCCCTATACCAATCTCGGAGTACGCCCCAGTGCCGCCTGCGCTGTTGCCCCAATAAATATTGTTATAATCGGTTCCGTTAAAGATGATGTCCGCGCAGCTTTGCGGACACGTCTGCGCGCAGATGATCGGCGCAAGTGCCAGTAGAGCTAAGCCAACGATGATGTATAGAGTGCTTTTGAGTTTCATATGAGTTCTCGTTCAAAGCCTGGTCAGTTCCGCACTTGTGGGTTCCAGGTCTGAAAGAGGTGGGGATGCTCCCCAGGCGAAAAAGCGTCTCCGCCAGATTCAGCTCTCGAGACTTGCTCGCACGCCTGGATTTGCTGTCAAGCTGAAGAAGCTAATCTGATTGTTACCATGTGTGAAAACCGGGCCGCATCGCCGAGATCTTTCGGGCTCGCAAGATAACCGCTTAATCGATAACTCCCGGGCGTATTCTTTCAGAGAAGCGCTCAGGTGACGCGCGCGACCTCGGACAGTCCACTCACGATCGGCAATTGGTCAGCATGGCCAGGCCGCTGGAGGATTGGATGAAGAAACTCTTAGCCGTCGCGCAGCGCGGTGATCGGATCAATTTTCGTTGCGCGGCGGGCGGGCAAGTAACTCGCGAACAGAGCTACGACCAGCAAGAGAAAGGGCACCGACAGAAAGACAGCGGGATCGTACGCTTTCACTCCGAAGAGTACACTGCTCATCAACCTCGAGACGGCGAGCGCGCAAAGGAGTCCAAAGGCAGCTCCGGCGAATGCGAGACCGATTCCCTGGCGCAAGACGAGTTCCAGGATGTTGCGATTCTGCGCGCCGAGCGCTCGCCTGATCCCGATCTCGAGACTCCGCTCGCTCACGAGATAGGAGATCACGCCGTAGATTCCGAGAGCGGCGAGAAACAACGCCGTGAGGCCAAACATCGTAACTAACTCAAGGGTGAACCGGCGTTGCGCGAGCGAATCGGAGACGGTTTCTTTCAAGGTCTGCGCGCCATAAACAGGCAGAGTCGGATCGACGGCCTGCACCTGCTCTCGGACCTGCTCCGGAATCGCAGCGTCATTGAGATGTCCGCGCAGTAAGATCGCGAGCCGTTGTGCTCCAGTTTGGTATAGGTCGAAGTAGATCTCCGGAACGTCCGCGCGGGCGAGGGATTGGGTGCGCGCGTTGGCGAGCACGCCGACGACTGTGATCCAGGGTGAGTTTGGCTTCGCCGAGCGGAAGCGCTTGCCGAGCGGATCTTCGTTCGGCCAGTAACTGTGCGCCATGGCCTGGTTGACAACGGCGACCTGCGGCGTGCTGTTGGCATCGGAAGCGTTGAACAATCGGCCTTTTACTAAGGGGAGGCCTAACAAGTAAAAGTAGTCTGGTGTCACGCTCGAGCGATCGACCGCGGCGGATTGGTCGGTCTTGGTTTCGCGTCCTTCGATCCTGAGCAGAAATTGACCTTCGGAGATGAGTTTCAGATCACGCAAGCTCTCGTCGAGTGGGATAGCCGCAGTGTCTCCGACAGCTACTTCTTCAACGCCGGGCAAAGCCGCACACCGCCGAATCAGCTCTCTGACGAATGGGGTTTCCTGCGCGGCCGTAGCATACTTATCGATGGTCGGATCGTTCGGTGACGGCAATCGCGTTCGCACAGTCATCACCTGCTCGGGGTCGAATCCGAGCCGCACATTAGCCAGGTCCCAGAAACTACGCAGGAGCAGACTGGCGACCGTAACCAGGACAAGCGATAGCGCGATCTCGCTTACGACCAGCACGCGGCGCGTCCGCGCCTGCTCGCGCGAGCTTGTCGCGGCGCGGCCTTCCTGTTTGAGTGCATGAGTGATGTCGACTCGCCGTGCATGGAAGGCCGGCGCGAGCCCGAAGATGATTCCAGCGATAACGGCAGCGCCGAACGCGAAGAGGAGAACGCCCCAGCTTACTGAGATCTCACTTACTCGTGGCAGGCTTTCCGGCACGAGCCGGACGAGAAAGTCTTTCGTCCCGAGTAGCACAAGTATCCCGGCCGCTGTCCCGAGCAGCGAAAGCAGCAGGCTTTCGGTAAGTAACTGCTGAGTCAGGCGGCCGTCTTCTGCGCCTACTGCCCGGCGAATGGCCATTTCGCGACCGCGTGCGCTGGCCCGAGCTAGGAGCAGATTGGCTACGTTTCCGCACGCGATCAGTAACACTAATGCTACTGCGCCGAACAGTAGGACAAGCGGCTCGCGCACATTACCAACCAACCTTTCCTTCAGCGGGACGATTTGAATCCGCCACCCATTTTGCGACGGGTAATCGCCGGCAAACTGTTTCTGCAATGAGGCGACCAGGGCATCGAGCTGACTCTGCGCTGTGGCAATGGAAAGCCCCGGCTTCAGTCGTGCAATTGCGGTTGGAAGGTAACGACGATTCCGGGGTGGATGATCAGGCATGGGCAGACCGTAGAAGCTGGTCGCGGCCCAGATTTCGACGTTGCGTTCTTCCGTTGTCCGTCCTGGTGAATCAAAACCAGGCGGCATCACACCGACGATCCGATACAAGTCGGTGTCCATGCGCACGCTCTTATCGAGGATCTGCGGATCACCGCCAAAAGTGCGCTTCCACAGAGCGTCGCTGATCACGACTTCTGGAATTATGCCTGGCGAATGATCTTGTGGATCGAAAGCGCGCCCCAACTGCGGTTTCACTCCAAGGAGCGTGAAATAATTTGGTGCTACGATCAGCAACCGAACACGCGCCGGCCGAGACGAGCCGGTTAGATTATTTTCGTCAAACTGTGTCGGGGACACGCCTTCGAAAATTCCCGAATGCTGCAAGTCCTGCCATTCCGGCACGGAGATACCGACGTCGTTTGCGCCGACGCCGAGGAAATCGGCCCGCAGACTAACGAGTTGTTCCGGCTGTGGGTAAGGCAAGGGCTGGAGGAGCGTTGCCTCGACCACACTAAAGATCGCAGTCGTCGCGCCGATTCCAAAAGCGATCGTCAGGACGCAGACCGCAGTGAAGGTCGGCGACTTGCGCAGCATCCGCAGACCGAAGCGCAGATCCTGAAGCAAGTTGTCCAGAAAGGTGCCGCCGACCGCTTCGCGACATTCCTCCTTGAAACGGGCCTGGCTACCGAACTCAATTCGCGCCCGACGTTCGGCTTCGCTGCGGGTGAGGCCGAGACGTTCCAAGTGATCAGCTCGGAAGTCCATATGAGCGCGAAGCTCCTCGTCGATCTCCTGGCTGAGCTGATCGCGACGAAAGAACTTCGTGCCTAACGAACGAAAGTAGGCGAGGGGACTCATACTTCCCCCGGTTGCGCGGCCAGCGCGGTGCCGATCGCGCTCACGAGGCGATTCCACCAATCCACTTCCTCGCGCAGACGCTTTCGTCCCTTCGCGGTCAGCTCGTAGTACTTGGCGCGTCGGTTGTTCTCGGAGGTATCCCACTCCGCTTTGAGCAGCCCTTGTCGCACGAGCCGGAACAACGCCGGGTAAAGCGCGCCCTGCTCGATGAGCAACGCTCCTTTTGAGATTTGCTCGATGCGCAAAAGGACGCCGTAACCGTGAAGCGGGCCGAGCGAAGCAGCCTTGAGGACGAGCAGATCGAGCGTGCCGGGTAGAAGTTGCGCTTCTTCACTCATCGACGTGGTCTCCTAAATATCTTAGGAGAGTAACTCGCTCTCCTAAGCTGTCAAGGAGAACTAAGGAGTCCCCAAGATGACCTGCTTCCCTGGTTTGGGCAGCGCGCAATTCCCGTAATCTGACAGCCCGGATGAAAGTGATCCTCAAGTCCTGCGCCCTGCACGGAGGAATCCTCAGCGCAAGGTACGCAGATAGGCCGTCAGGGCGCGGACGTCGGAATCATGCAGTTTCTTCCCGAACGAAGGCATCTCGCCTTTGATGCCCGCGGTGACGACCTCATGAATTCGCGCGTCACTCTTATGCAGATTGTGGAGGTTGGGACCTTCGTCGCCGAGCGCGTCATCACCGTGGCAATGCGCGCAGTTCAAAAGGAAGAGATGTCGGCCCTGGCCGGCGTCGGCAATGAGCACATTGGTGGCAGGCGACGTGGTGAATTGCGCGGGTCGAATGGCCGTGGCCAGGCCGAGCGTAGCAAGCAGGACGGCACCGGCGGCGACCACGGCAATCAGAAACGCTCTCGGTTCGGATATCGCTTTCATTGTGCACGGTGATCTCTGCGCTCACTGACCCAGGAGCAGCTCGCCGCCAAAGAATCCTGCGCTGCCGATGAGCGCGCAGGCCACGCTCATCGCGCACAGGTAAATGGCGAAGCCGCGCCGGGACGGTTCGCGGCCCACCAGCAAACGCCAGGTGGCCGCGCCGACGATGACGGAGAACGCCGGCCAGACAAAGAGATGATGCCGCAGGACGAGACCTGTCCCGCCGATTGTCCCTTTACTCAGAGCCAGCCCGGTAAAGACCGCCCCAAACGAACCGAGCGCCCCGAGGATGACGAGCCAATAACCGATGATGCTGAACTCGCGCCGCTTCGCCGAGTTTGGCGAGAAGAAGGCCAGCAGGTCGAAGAGCGTCGCACCCAGAATGAGGGCGATTGGGAAATGGGTCGCGCCGCCGTGAGCACGCGACCAGAAGAGCGAATTCATATCGGGCGAATCCTTCTTTCGTTAGGCCAGGGTGCTGTCGACGACCGCGAGAGTGTGTTTCCCTTCCACATAATTCACGTCCGTGATGCCGAGGACCGAGCTGAGCCTGCCCGCCTCTACTTTCATCGGGCCCGGCTTTGGCGCGGTGCCAGGCGCGGGCTGGGGGAATGCGGTCGACATGGCGGTGTGAAACGTGATGTTGCCTTCCACTTTCTTCACGACCTGATGGATGTGACCGTTCAGGACGCTAACAGAGCCGAAGCGGCGCAGGAATCCGAGCGCCTGCTCGGCGTCATCGGTGCCCCAGCCCCATTGCGGATAAACCGCCCAGAGGGGGATGTGCGCGAAGACAACGATCGGGGTGCTGGCCGCGAGGGGTGCGAGATCTTTCTTCAGCCAATCGAGCTGCTCCGTGCCAAGGACGCCCAGTCCGCCTTCGTGAGTGTTCACCACGTTGACCAACCCAATGAAGTGCACGCCGTTCTTGTCAAAGCTATACCAGCCCGACCCAAGCGTGTTCTTCCCGAACCGCTCCCGGTATTGGGCGCCGTTATCGCTCAGCACATCATGCTCGCCCGGCACATAGAAGATGTGGCCAGTTTTGATTTGTTTCAGGTTCTGCTCGAGCGCGTCGAATTCTTCCGCCTCCGAGAGGTGGCTCAGGTCGCCGGTGTGGAGGATGAAGTCGGGCGGCTTGGGCAGTGAGTTGATTTTGGCGATGGCCTTTTGCAATGTGCCGATCACATCCTTGTTTGCGTCCTTGTTAAACCCGATGTGGCTGTCGCTGATCTGCACAAAGCTAAAATCACCGGCCGCCGCATCAGCTGTCGCGCCCAGGATTTTTGAGCTGAGCAGACCGCCGCTCATCGTCCAAAGCACGCCCGTCCCGGCCCAGGCCATGCACTTGAGAAAGCCACGCCGATCGATGCCGTCTGTGTTGTCGTTAGTCAGGATGAATTCGTTCATAGTTGTTCTTTTCATTCTGATGACCTCTACCGCGCGACCGGTGCAGTTATTCCCGTTTCGGGCGATTTCCGGCGTTGGGGAATAAAATTTCGAGATGCGCAGTCTTGTTCCTAATGATTGAAGACAAGATGTGATTCGGTTCACTCAGTTAGGAGCCTCAGGCGACTTCGAACGGCAGATCATGCCGCACCTCGATGCCGCCTTCAGCCTCGCCCGCTTTCTCCTGCGCAACGAGGACGACGCCCGGGATGTCGTGCAGGAAGCCGCCCTGCGCTCCTTCCGCTTTTACGGAACCTTCCGCGGCGACAACAGTCGTGCCTGGTTTCTCAGCATCGTCCGCAACGTCTGCTTTACCGCGCTCAAGCGTCATCACGCTGATGAAACCCATATCCTGCACGGCGCCGCTGGGCCGCTGGTCGATCCGGGGAAGGAAATCGACCGCGAGCTGGATCGCCAGACCGTGCGCGCGTCGATCGAGCAGTTGCCGCCCGAATTCCGCGAAGTCATCATCCTGCGCGAGCTGGAGGAATGTTCCTACAAAGAAATCGCCGATATCGCCGGCGTCCCCATCGGTACCGTCATGTCGCGGCTGGCCCGGGCCCGTCAACAGCTTCACCAAATTCTTTGCGAAAGCTACGAGCGCGAAAAGTAACTCATGACTCACGAAGAGATCCGCGAACTGATACATCCCTACGTCGATGGTGAGCTAGACGTCGCGAACGGGCGCGAAATCGAACTGCACCTGCGCGGCTGCGACGATTGCCGCCGACTCGAGCAACGGGTGCGTACGCTGGGCACGACACTTAGAAAGAGCCTCCCTTCTTATTCCGCACCGACCACGCTGAAAAGAAGCGTCCGTACCGCGCTACGAAATGAAGCCAGGCCGGCCCATCCGTTCCTGTCGCCCTGGGTTCTGTTTGCCACGGGCACGGCTTGCGCCCTTCTCATCCTGGCTCTCGCCTTTTTTCAAAACGCGCGCGCTACCCGCAATACACTTACTGACGAGCTGGTCTCCAATCACATTCGCTCGCTCCTCGCGACGCATTTGGTGGATGTAGTTTCTTCCGACCAGCACACAGTTAAGCCCTGGTTTGACGGAAAGGTCGACTTCGCGCCGGAAGTGCGCGACCTGTCGTCGGCTGGCTTTCCGCTCGAGGGGGGACGCCTCGATTATCTCCATGGCCGCACTGTGGTCGCGCTCGTTTATCGGCGGAACAAACATCCCATTAATCTGTTCATCGAACCTACTGCGACGCGCGATCACATCGATCCGACTACGAGCACCCGGCGCGGTTACAATCTTCTTCACTGGACGCGGAACGGGATGGATTACTGGGCTGTCTCTGATCTGAACTCGGCTGAGCTTCGGGAATTCGCCGCGCATTTTACCTCCTAAAAACTAAAACTCTGATGTAACGCGCGTTAGCGCCGACAATGATGTTGCAGCCCTGCGCGCGCGACCGATCGGCTGATTTGTAGACAAATAATCTCGTTGGTGACGTTCCAAATAGGATGACTCATCCCATGATCGCACGCTGGTGCCAGTTTGGCGGCTTGGTCGTACTCCTGACTATCACCAGCCATTGTTATGGCGAGGATCTTTCGCTCGAAGATGTCGTCGCGCGTAATACGGCTGCCATGGGCGGGCAGGAGGCGCTGGCTAAGATGGATGCCGTTGGTGTGCATTTGCATATCGTGGATCCTGATTTTGCGGTCGATGGCTACTATCGCGTCGCGCGACCGGGCAAGATGCGCATCGATATCGAAGCGGACGGCAAGCACGTCTACACCGAAGCCTTCGATGGGAAACGCGGCTGGCAATGGAAAGGCGAAGGCAAAACCGTTGTGGATGAATCGCCGAAAGCCACCGCAGCTTTACAACATGGAATCGAGTTGCCCGGACACTTATTTGGACTCGATGAAGTGCGAAAGCGCGGGCACCGACTCACCCTGCACGGACGAGAGCAGTTAGAAGGCACCAATTATTATGTGCTGCGGCTGACTTTGAAGGATGGATACGTTACCGATCTGTACGTGGACCCTGAGACATGGTTAATCACGCGGCGCAGAGACGAACGTCCATTACACATCGATGTCGATCCGAAGCCGACCACAATTGAGCAGCGCATGTCTGATTTCCGAAAAGTCTCGGGCGTGACCTTCTCGTTTGCCAACGTCGAGATTGACGTGAAGACGGGCAAGGTGTTGGAAACGACAACGGTTAGCGAGATAACGGTGAACCCGCCGATTGATCCGGTTATATTTGACCAATTGTAAGCCGTCACCGCTATCGGGGTTTCAGCGCGAGTAATCAGGACTGTTAAGAACACAAAAGCCGCTCCCGGGGTAAGACCAGGAGCGGCTTTGCGTCGAAGTTGATTTGTTAGTTAGAGTTGTCGGGTTCCTAGTTAGCCCAGTCGCCGGTGAGGCGCAGGCTTTCGAAATTGATCAGGAAGTCGGGTTCCACTGGCGTGCCATCGGCCTTCAGCGGAAGCGCGAGGAACTGGTCGGTGGCAATGCCGCCATCGGTCGGGTCTTTGATCACCGGGCAGATCGCATAGCGCAGCGGATCGGTGTCTGGTCGCGTAGCCTTGGTGATATAACTCTGACCGAACAGACTGTCGATATCGCTCAGAGTGGCAATGATCGGTGTGCCATCGAGCGCGCGGCCGTTCTTTCTAGCAATGGTATTGAGCGCCTTCTTGCCGGCGGCAGTCCGTGCCTTAGGCGTGAAGTTAATCCAGGTATGAAGCCAGAGGCCGAGCGGGTCTTTACCGAAGTAGCCATTGCGCATGTCCAGCAAAGAAGATTGACGGAAAGTAAAGCCAATCGGGTCAGTCCCAGCCTGAGGGAAGAGATACTCGATAAAGCTATCGGCGGTTGCGCGGGCATTCTGTCCAGCCGAGTTAGCCGTGAAGGCGTCGGCGCTGATTCCACCCAGAACGGTGAAGTAATTGATGTTGCCGCTATGGTCGTAGGCGGAAAGGGTGAGCAGCGCGCGCACATTCCTTTGATAAGAAAAGATGGGCGTGTCCGTGACCGCGATGCCGGTGCCGGCTTCCATCCGGCCGCCGATGAGAGCGGGATTGACGCCGTTTTGGAGGTAATAGGCGTCGGTGAAGTCATAAAGCCGCTCCTTAACGTCAGCTTGGGTGAAAGATGGGACTGCAAAGAGTGCCATCACTGCGAGAGCCAGTAGGTGTTTCATGCCGCGACTGGTAACCGGGCCAGCCTGGGGATGCGAACGCCCAATGTTAACGCGTTTGTAACCTTTGTAGGCGGTAGCTCGGCCGAAGGACAGGCCGGCGCATGGAATGGCTGCAAGCGACGGCCTCTCAGGCCGACGAAGAAGGCGGGAGGAATGTCCTTCCAAAGGCGCGCTGTTCTTAGCCCGATTCGCGGTTAAGATCTGCCGATGCAAACGATTTCACCATTCCTGTGGTTTGACGATAACGCGGAAGAAGCCGCCAAGTTTTACACCTCTGTTTTCAAGAACTCGAAGATCAACAAGATCACCCGCTACCCGGAGGAGCCGGCGAAACAGATCGGACGCGAACCGGGCTCGGTCATGACGGTGGAGTTTACGCTTGATGGGGTTGAGTTCGTCGCGCTTAACGCCGGGCCGCAGTTCAAATTCACCGAAGCCGTGTCGTTCGCGGTGATGTGTGAGACCCAGGCGGAGGTGGATGATTACTGGGAGAAACTGACTGCCGATGGCGGCGAGCCCGGCGTCTGTAGCTGGCTGAAAGACAAATATGGTTTGTCGTGGCAGGTGCAGCCGCGCTTGCTCATTGAATTGCTCAGCGATCCCGACAAAGCCAGGGCCGAACGCGTCATGAGCGCGATGATGAAAATGACCAAGATCGACATCGCTGCCCTGGAGGAAGCTGCGGCTGCACCATGACGTCCAAAGCGGACAGCTAGCGCGCCTTGTTCGCCCTGCACTATTTCTCAGGAAGGCAGGAACGGAGGAAGGGAATATAAGATCTCTTCTTATTTCCTGGATTCCTCACTGAGTAGAGGCTGGAGCCCTGTGTCTTTATGGTTGATGCTGGCCGAGCGCCGACAAGCCAAGATCATTCCGGAACTTAACCGGCTTCCTAATTCAAATTCTAGTCGAGTAATTCGACCGCGTCGCCTTTTCGGATCAGACCTTCTCTCAAAATGGCACCGTAAACACCGGCCATGCCGTCGTAGGCCCGGGCAACTTGCCTTAAGATCGCGGGAGTTTTTTCCGCAGTGTCGGGATCGAGGATGATCATCATGCAGCGCGAATCACGGCCTACGATTGAAATGACAACGCTCGAGCCAATGCGCAGAGACTTACCGACGAACTGATTTTCGGCGAAGCCTTCGGACGAGGCTAAGTCCAAATAGACGTTGGCCCGGAACCGCCGCTTATCGACGTCGACGCCCGTCTCTTCCCCTAGTTTTTTCGCGGATTGCACGGCAAAGATCGACAGCGGACGACAATCGGTGATCGCCTTTTCTGAGCGGAGCAAGGTGAGTTGGTGTTTGTTGTCGATGCCCACTCGCAAACACTCGATCAACTCGGGATCATCAACCGCAAATGTTTTTCCATCCGGTGTTTCGACGTCGATCATCAGGTCGGCGACGGTGGCCGAGATTGGATTGATATTGGGCGAAAGTTTTTGCGCTTCGCTCCAATTGATTGGCTCCGCTGCTTTCTCCGGATGACGGTAGCGCGCTCGATATCGAATCATCTGGCGTTGTTCGCGTCCGGTAAAGAATGGAAATCCTTTGGGGCCGGCTGAGCTGGTGAAGGCAAAGAGGCGATCGCCATAAACTCCGGCGTAACCAGCGAAGATTTCATTCAACTCTTCGCCGCGCATGCTTTTGACTGGATAACGCCAAAGGCTTTCCACTGTTCCAACAACGCTCATGGGGAAAGTAAGAAGTAGGAATTAGGAATTGGGAAGGAGAAATTCGCACTAAGGCCGTAACGAAATCCCGCTTGTGCGGGATGAGGCCGGGCTTTCAAACGTCGCCGCAGGGGGTCCGTCCGACGGCGGACAGGAACGCAGGAAAAAATAGTTTGGAAACCAGGAAGCCAGAAAAATTGGAACTGAATTAGGAATACGTCTCAACCTCTCAACGACTGGCGCTATTGCGCCAAACCTAACGAGTCTATGTCGCCATTAACCGTGGTCGCATAGATGCGTCCACCCGCGACTGCGATCGGGGTCTCATTCGCGCCGCCTAACTCCAGGGTGGCGAGGGGCTTGCATCCATCGACACATGTGGCCGGGTAAGCTAGGATGTCGCCCTGGGTGTAAATGAAGTCGAGCGCGCCGACATAGACGACGCCGTTCGCGATCGTCGGCGTAAACAATGTGAATCCCGAGGGCGCCGAAGTCCATAATGGATCGCAGACGGCCTGTCCGCACCCCTTGGCGGCAAAGGCGACTAGTTCTCCGTTTCCCGAAGTGAGATAAGCCTCGCCATGGGCCGCCGCGATCGCATGCGGAATAGGTGTGACTTTCCCTTTCCATTCAAGGTTACCAGTCGCCCCATCGAGAGCGTAGAGCGTCCCCTGATAGTCAGCCACGAGCACCAATCCATCAGCGAGGGTCGGGGCTGCCGTCGGCGAGAACTGCGTTTTCGCAACCCACAAGGGTGTGCATCCTTCAGTGCAGCTCGTCGAGAAAGCATAAACACCGAAGTCTCCAGATACGAACACTTGATCGCCAGCTACCGCGGGCGCGAAATTCAAAGGATCAAACTTTGGGGGGTTAACCTTGGCCGACCAGAGCTGAGTGCCATCTTTCGCCTTGAAGGCATAGACACGGCCATCGTAGCCACCAACGTAGATGTTGCCCTTGGATAGGGTGGGGGGCGAGTTGGTGCCCAGGGCGCCGATTGGCACGCTCCAAGCCGGCGCGCAGATCCCCACACAATCGGTTGGGAACGCGTAAAGATTGCCGTCGAGCGAAGCGGTGTAGACCTTCCCGTCACCCACCGCGGGATCTGAGAAAAAGCTCGTCCCGGTGTAGATCCAGCGGGTCGCACCGGTCTCAGCGTCGAGTGCGGTAAAGGTCGTCTGCGCATAAGTGCCGATATAGAGCACGCCGTCCGAGAGAGCCGGACCACTAAACGGGGCAATCCCAGTGCCGTTGCCGGTCACAAACTCCCATTGCAGCGAAACCTGGCCGACGTTCGCTCGGTCGAGAGTGTTCTCGAAAGGATTAAAGAGGGAATGACGGGCATTAAAACCATACTCCCGCCATTCAGGTGCAGACCCGGCATTGGCGATGACAGACGCGATCATCGTTAGCCCGGCGACAAAGAAAACCCCTGCGTGGAATCTCCTCCCATCCAGGTGCATGAAATGACCGTGGGACAGCGCGGCGACTCTGTCAATTGAGAGGAGGGACTTTGCGTGGCAAATCAGCAATCGCAATGCAGATCCATTCAGAGAAGAAGAGTTGGCGATTGCCCAAGGAACTCGCCGGCGTGGAACGGGCCCAGAGGAATCCATCTCACAAATGCCAGGAAGACCGAAGGATCGCTTTCAAGAGATTTCTCGGCGTTTTTGAGATCACTTAGGAATGGGCTTACGTTTTTCTAACCTTAGCTTCGTTCACTATGAGGTGATTGTTGGGCGGCTCCGAAGTTTGCTATCTCGGTAACTCCAAAGTCGGCGTAACTGGGGGCCTCGGATCGAACGGAACCATCACGACTCGTTAAGTAATTGCGGTTAATTAGCGAAGGCCACCGGCGATGCGGAAGGTTTCGCCGGTGATGTAAGCCGCGTCATCGGAGGCGAGGAAAACGACCGCGGCCGCGAACTCCGGGCTTTCCGAAATCACTCGGGGACACTAGAATGCGGCGATTGTATGGAGGAGCGAAGTTTTTTCGCGGAGCTGAGGCGCCGCAATGTTTACAAGGTCGCGGCGGCTTACATCGTCATTAGCTGGCTGCTCATCCAGGCGGCGTCGATTCTTTTTCCGACATTCGACGCGCCGCAGTGGGTGATGAAGGTGTTTGTAGCCGTTCTCGTGTTTGGCTTTCCGCCCGCGCTCGTCTTCGCCTGGGCATTCGAGATCACGCCGGAAGGAATTAAGCGCGAATCGGAAATCGCGGCTGATAAGTCCGTGGCACATCACACCGGGCGCAAGATTGTGGCGATAACTGCTGTCTTTGCGGTTATTGCAGCTGGTTTACTGTTTTTTCAGATCTTTCGGCCGAAAGTCGTAACTGGCGCAGCCGCAGCTCCGGCAAAGACTCTGGTACCGGAAACCTCGGTGGCTGCGCCGGAGAAAAGCATCGCCGTCCTTCCGTTCGAGAATCTTAGTCGTGATCCGGACAATGCTTATTTCGCGGATGGCATCCAGGATGAGATCCTGACCCGGCTCTCGAAGATAGCCGCCCTCAAGGTGATCTCGCGAACTTCGACCCAGAAGTATAAGAGCACGCCGGAAAACCTGCGTCAGGTAGGCAAAGAGTTAGGAGTAGCTAACCTGCTCGAAGGAAGTGTTCAGAAGGTGGCGAATGCTGCGCATATCAATGTGCAGCTCATCCGCGTCGCGACCGACGAACATCTCTGGGCGGAGAGTTACAATCGTAAACTGGACGACGTCTTCGGCGTCGAAGGAGAGGTAGCGACTGCGATCGCCGATCAGCTCAAAGCCACGCTAACGGGCGCCGAAGAGAAAGCCGTCACCGAAAAGCCGACCCAGAATGTTGCGGCCTATGAGGCTTATCTGCGCGGTGTATCCATCGAACATTCACAGTACGGCTATAACGCCTTCGCCGAGGCCGCCCGCAATTATGCTCAGGCCGTGCAGCTCGATCCGAACTTTGCGCTTGCTGTGTCGCGTCTCGCGGTTCTTCGCAGCTTTCTTATTTTTTAATGGCGTTGATCCACATGCGAATTCCCCGGCAACCGTAAAAGAAGCAGCCGATCGAGCGATGGCGCTCGCGCCGAATGCGGGCGAATCATGGATCGCGCAAGGGGCATATCATTATCGTGTCCTGCGAGATTTCGAAGGGGCGGTAACGGCTTACAAGCGGGCGGAAACACTCTTGCCGAACAACTCCTATCTGCTTGCGGAATCTTGCGTTCGTTCTCCGTCGCCTCGGTCGATGGGAGGAGGCTGAGGTCGAGTACAAAAAGGCTCTCGCCTCGATCCGCGCGATGTGTCGTTGCTGCGCAGTATGGGAGGAGAATTTTATAATTACCTCCGTCGTTTCGATGATGCTCTCGCGGTGCTCGATCGCGCGCTGGAGATTTCGTCAGACTCGGACACGGTGCATGCGTATAAGGCTTTCGTCTTCCAGAGCCAGGGCCGACGTGACTGAAGCTGCACAGGAAATCGCGCGAACTACCAGCCGAATCCAGCGACGATGACTTCAAGATAAAGGCGCGCGTCACTCAGGCACTCTACGAGCGCAATTTCGAGATGGCGGTGGAGGTCGTCGAACGCAAAGTTCGCACAATTCCTGCCGGACAGCCGATCGATTCCGAAATCGAAGGCGATCGTGGTCCAGGTGGGCTTTTGCCAGGATTGGATGGGACTTCACGAAGAGGCGCGGCGCACGTTCTCGCAGCGTGGTCGAGATGATCAAGCCGACACCGGACACTGTGGTTCTACCTGAAGCGAATGGACTTCCTTTGACCCTCGCTCTCGCTTACGCCGGACTTGGCGAAAAGGAAAGAGCCTTGCAGCAGGGTCAGCAGGCAGTGAAGGACTACGAGACGGACGCTGTCAACAAGCCGGTGGCACTAACGACCTTGGCGCAGATCCAGGCACATTTCGGCGACGTCGATTCAGCGATCGCAGCCATTCCGCATTTGCTCGAAGTGCCGGCGGGACTCACTCGCGCCGATCTCAGGTACAGTCCGTTCTGGGATCCGCTGCGGAAAGACCCGCGCTTCCAGAAGCTCTGCGAACAGCCTAACAAGTAAAGGGCTTGCTGCCCGGAATCGTCAGGACGCTTAGGGTTTCGTCACGGTGAGGTTGGCGCTTTCGACGCCGCTGCCATAGAAAGCGGTAATGGTGACGACGGTTGTGTTTGAGACCGGGAAGGTGGTAACGGAAAAGTTCGCTGAGGTTTGGCCACCGGGTACCGCGACGATCGGCGGCGCCTGAGCGACGGAGTTATTGCTCGACGAGAGAGTAACAAAGATTCCACCGGCCGGGGCTGGGCCGCTGAGGGTGACGGTGCCGGTCGCGTTCGTTCCCCCGGGCACAGTGCCGGGAGTAATAGTGAGCGACTCCAGCAACGGCGGATCGTCCGGATTAGGGCTGACATTGAGAAAGACCGACTTGGTCACACCGCCGAGAGTGGCATCGATGCGTACCGATGTTTCGATGAACACCGGGCCCGTCGTAATGGTGAAGCTATTCGCGCTGTTCCCCTCCGCGATACGGACATTGGCGGGCACCTGAACGACGCTCGGGTTACTGCTCTTGAGTTTGACCGCCGCCCCGCCGGCCGGAGCCGATGCAAAAATCCCCGCGGTACCGCGGACGGTGTCTCCCGCGGTCACAGTTGAATCCGCGACGCCGACGGCGAACACGGTCGGCGGTCCCGGCGAGCCAGGATTGATCTCCAACGTCGTAGCCTGATTTCCATTGAAGGTTCCGTAAAAGCCTTGGATCACCACCCAATGCGGTTCCAGAACACGCGGCGCGGTGATGGTGAAATTCGCGCTCACGCTCCCGGCCGACACAGTTACGCTGGGTGGTGTTACGACTTCGCCTTCCAAGCTACCGCTCAACGGAATAACAGCGCCACCTGCCGGGGCCGGGCTGGTGAGAGTCACTGTTCCGGTGGTTGTGGTACCGCCGAGTATGCTTTGTTGACTCACCGTTAACGAGGCCAGACTTGGAGGCAAAGTTGCGCCTCCAGGCGGAGTGAGAATAACGAAAAGCCGAGCGGCACTGAATCCGTCGCTATCTGTGCCTGACGCGAGTGAGACGATGATCGACTCGGCGACCGGGCTGGTCGCGATCGGGAATGTCGCGCCGGTTGAACCTTCCGGAATAGTGATGGTGGGAGGTGGGCGCAGCAGAGCGGTATCGCTGCTCACGAGGCGGCACAATCAAGCCACCGACCGGTGCTTTTTCGAGCAAAGTGATTGTCCCGTTAAACGAAGTGCCTCCGACGACATTTTCGGCCCCGACCTGTGTGCCTAAGAGTATCGGAAACAGTCCGATCGAACTCTGTTGAATGCCGCCACCGTACGCCGCGCGCAGAGTGCTAATGGTCGCACCCGACACTGGCTCGGTTGTGATTGGCGTTACGACGGCATCGGTCTTACCCTGCGGCACAAAAACGGTTCCAGGTAGATTGGCCTGCGGCAGATCGCTCGCCACCGTCACGGTTGCGCCACCCGCTGGTGCGGGCGCGTTCAAAGTCAATCTCGCCTGAGTCGGGTTTCCACCCGACGCCGCACCGGGCGAAGCGATGAGCCAGAAGGGAACTAATCCATCAGGAGTGGGTGGTGTCTCTGTGACCGTGATGGCGCGTCCAGCCGACCACGGACCCGCAACTGCGCCGTGTAGCGCGCGAATTCTCCAGAAATAGCTGCCGGGCGGAAGGTCGGAGGCGAGCATGTAATCCGAGCGCGTGATGCCTTGGATCAAAAGCACACCGAACTCGCCGCCGAAATTCGGATCGGTATCGACGTCAAGATCGTAGCCCGCGACCTGCGGATTTGCTGTGTCAGTCCAATCAAAAGTAAAGGGCAGGGAGACCGATGCTCCCGCAGCCGGTGCTACCTGCGTGGGCGCGGTCGGAACAGGCGCGCTGTTGGTGACCCGGACAGCGACAGTCTGCGAAGGAAGCCCACGCACGTTATCCGCCGAGACGGCGCGAACGCGGTAATAAATCTGCGGAATTTCGTTACCCCAACCGGCGTCGACCTTGGTCCCGAAGGTGAGCGCGTTCGTCGTGAGGGTGAGGGGATAGGAGAAGGTGGGCTCGTCGGCTGCTTCCAGCAGGTAATGGTGCGCGTCGGGGACGGCGGACGAGCGGATCGGAAATGTTTCCAACGCGTGAAACTTGGCATTATTGGCCGGAGTTGTGATTCTCGGTTTCCCCTGCGGCGCCGGCCCGAGACCAGTCACGGTAAAGGTACAGCACCGTGGACCATGCCGAGTCGCAGTCGACTGGTCGCTTTCACCCTCCAGGAATCGGTCCCTTTGGCCAGTCCGCTTACTTGGTCGTTGGTCGCCGCTTCGACGCCCTCGAAAAGCATGTTTGTAAACCCTTCCAGCACGACGGTCGTAAACCCGGCACTGGTTCCCACCTGCCACGTATAGCTGACGATCGGCCCACTCGGATCCACCACCGGATCCCAGTCGACCGTAATCGGTTGACGGACTGACGCACCGTCGGCTGGCGCGACAAGGACAGGCGTGGGCGGCGTCCCCTGTGCCACCGTGGAAATGATTATCCCAAGCGTTGCAACAAGCGCGACCGAAACGTTTCTCGCTGAAATCATTCGTCCGTTATGAAGCGACTGCCGCACAATGGTCGATCCCGGAAAGGTTACAGAACTGTAACCTTCTGGAGAACCGAAGTCTTGCTAACGGGGGCGTTGCGGCTTTTGGAAGAGGGGCCAGTCAAGTTCTTCCGGCATCTAGAGGAGTCAAAGAGCCGACAGGCATTTTGCCTGTCGGCCTTGGCGGGCTGGGAGCCAACTTGCGAACACCACGCAATGATCGCCCCACTGGCAACCTTTAGAGTTATCCCCTAGGGGGATCTTGCGCAGGATGAGAGTCATTTCCGGCTTGGTGAAAACGCCGGTTGTGCCAACAGCCCAGAGCATCCCATTCGGTGTAACCGTGATACCGTGGAGACGATTGTTAGATCGGTTCCTGTTCGGGCTTGGGACATACGTCCATTGAGAGCCATTCCAGTTTTCCGTGAGGAGTTCCTCTGCACGCCTTCGACGGGGACGATATATTGGCCTGCGGTCCAGATGTTATTGCTCGAAAGGGCGCAGGAATTTGAGCGCACCGTTGGCCACGCCTTGAGTGTTCGTCGGCCGGATGATCGAAACAATGGGAAGGCTTCGATCCAGAAACGGACATGGCTCGGCATGATCAGGCTCTTGTCGAAGAGCTCGTCCTCCACCGCGAGATCGGGAAACTTCACTTTCACGCCTGTTACGGGATCGACGGCAGATAGAGGAGGCGCATTACCCGCTTTATCCGACCAGGTTTGGAAGTGCATGGTCTCAGTGGGGCCAATGCTCATCAGGATACGGAGCACTTGCACGTCAGTAGCCCTTTGCGCCAGCGACGGGTAGAGGCTGCTGCCCCCTTGTTCAATGGTTGGGAAGTGGAATCCAGCGGTATTCGCGATCGCCTGGAGAAAGTTGGGATCGCTGGTATCGGCATCGGTGCGCGGAATGGCCGTATGCTGGTTTACGGACAAATCTCGAACGGCCTGTGGGAAGGAAAAGGTCGGATCAAGATCCGGGTTATGCTTATCATCGCGGTAACGAGTCCACCAGCTCGTATCCAGTGTCAGCTGGGTTAGATTCGTTAGCCGTTTCCCGATCAAGTCCTGGTTCACGCCGGTGGCGGTGCTCCCCGTCAGAGTGCGGAACTGATCGAGGTTCGCCGGCGCCGCTCCCTTGGAAACGAGGTAGGCGTTGAGGAACTGATGATGAGTGATCTCATCATCGGTATTGTCATGGATGTAATCGGGCATGTCTTCGTCAAGGACCTCCAAGGCGGCCGTGTAGGCCGGGTTCCCGGCTTCCGCCTGGGACTTCGTCATCCTGGATGCCACCGAGTTCGTTGTATTGAATCCAAAAGTCGGCCTCGAGTAACTCCAACGCCGCTGGGAAGCGCAGCAACGCCGCGTCTCCCGCTGAAAGACCGCCACTCGCTTCTGCGGTTCGGATGCTGGTCAAGAGTCCCGCGCCCACGGTTCCTGCTCCCAGGGCGACGGTTTTGCCCAGGAAGGAACGACGACTGATAAACCTCTTCCGAGGTTTGACTCTGCTTCGCTACTATCATCCGGAGGAAGATTCTCGCTCTGGCCAGAACCATTCACTCCGGGTTTAGTTATCGCTTTCATGTTCATAAGATCCAGCTCTTTGCACCGGCTGCTGGGTTCAAAGCGTAACGGAACTGTTACCCGCATGATGTAACAATACTGTTACGAAAAGAGGTTCGCTTTGCTGCAAGAAGAACATCCGGCTCAGAAGCTGGAAACGTAGCTGTAGTGTATGAATAGAAAAGCCTACCTGTCCCTGTTATTCTTTTGTGCGGCGCTGGGCGTGCAACCGAGTGCGGTTAAAGCACTAACAGGAAGCAGTGATGCTGCGAGCGGCCGCCCTCTCTCAGGCGCCGTCGACGCCCTCACCTTCACCGATGTCTCCGAGGCCGCCGGCATATTCGAATACAATCTCAGCTGGGGCTCGGCCTGGGGAGATTACGACGGTGACGGATACATTGACGTCTTTACGGTGGGACATCTGGGCGGCATCTGCCAACTCTGGCACAATAATGGCGATGGCACTTTCACCGATGTCACGACTGCGGCCGGTATGCTCACGGCTGACGGTGATGCTGATGCTCCCTGCTGGGCTGATTTGGACAACGACGGCGATCTCGATCTCTACGTAGCCAAGGGGACGAACAAAGAAAACAAGCCTGAAAACTATAACGATTTATGGCGCAATAACGGCGACGGCACATTTACCAGATCGCCATCCCTTCGCGCGTGACCGGAGTTGGTTGTCCTAATCGTGGGGTTACTGCGATCGATTACGATAACGATGGCGACCTGGATCTCTTTATCCCCAGCTACTTCATACACGATGAGGTCCGAGGGAATCTTTTATACCGAAACGATGGTCACTTTCATTTTACTGACGTCGCAACGGCAGCCGGGGTAAGCGAAGGGTTTCACGAAAGGGCCGCCACCTGGGCCGATTACGACCTGGACGGATTCATCGATTTCTTTATCAGCGAAACTAATGCTCTTTACCGAAATAACGGGGACGGGACCTTTACGAATGTGACCCGGGGGAGTCGGGATAGCCAAGGGTAAGTCCAATAGCGCAGCCTGGGGAGATTTCGATAACGACGGTTATCCTGACCTGTATGTGGTGGGGGATTCTGCTGCCATTCTCTACCACAATAATGGTGATGGAACCTTTACGGACGTGACTGCAACGAGCAGGACCACCAACGCTTTTCGCGCGCTCGCAGCTGACTGGGGTGATTACGATAACGACGGCGACCTGGACCTGTATGTCGTCAACTATGTCCGGCCTCACCGGCTCTTAAGGAACAATGGGGACGGCACTTTCACCGATGTCGCGACCGGGGCCGTGTGGCAGTGGATAATTTCGGGAACGGCAGCGACGGGACGTTTATCGACTACAACAACGACGGATTTCTTGATCTATTTGTTTGTAACGGCGCGGGTCCTGATGCTGGCCCTTATCTCCTCTTTGAGAATAATGGCAACCTCAACCACTGGCTGAAAATTGTCCTGATCGGCACAGAGAGTAACCCGGGCGGGGTTGGCGCAAGGATCACTCTCACGGCGGGAGGCGCTACCTCGTATATCGACAATATTTTGGGCAACATAACATGGATCAGAATCATATCCCGGTGCATTTTGGATTAGGTGGAGCGATCACGGTTGATTCCCTTGTAATTGACTGGCCGAGCGGCGTCCACCAGGAATTGGACAACGTCTCGGCCGATCAGACGATCACCATTACTGAGCCGTAAGCCATGGAGGCCTGCTTATCCACTGTGAGAAGATTTCCAAGACAATATCCGAATAAAGCCTCGCAAATGCTCGTCAGTATTAGACGTCGAAGCTTGTCATGAAAATTCGCACGCCATTCGCACACAGGACCCAAACCATCACAGCTTCGCTGGGAATCGGAGCGTTGCAGGATCGTGTTTGCGTGATGGCGACACAATCCAGCCTCGTGTCGCCATTGCTCTTGTTTTTCTTATTTGCGGCGCTGCCCATACAACCATGTGCAGCTGCTGATCGTTCTCAACCGAACGCCCTCACTTTCACCGATTCCTCGGGAAACGCCGGGATCTTCGAGGATAACCTCAGCTGGGGCGCGGCCTGGGGAGATTATGACGGTGACGGATATATTGACGTCTTTACCGTCGGACACCTGGGGGGCATCTGCCAACTCTGGCACAACAATGGGGACGGCACATTTAGCGACGTCACCACTGCCGTCGGTATGCTCACGGCCGATGGTGATGCGCATGGCCCTTGCTGGGCTGATTTGGATAACGACGGCAAACTCGATCTTTATGTAGCCAAGGGCACGCTCAAAGAAGGTGAGCCTCAGAACTATAGCGACTTGTGGCGCAATAACGGCGACGGTACATTCACCAATATCGCCGTCGAGTCGGGCGTGACAGGAATCGATCATCGTAGTCGAGGTTGTTATGCGATCGATTATGAAAACGATGGCGACCTGGATCTCTTTATACCTAGTTTCTTCAAATTGGATGCCGGCGAACCGAGTTTGCTATTCCGAAACGATGGCGACTTTCAGTTTACCGACGTCGCAACGGAAGCCGGGGTCGGGAGAGCGGACATGGGCAGTTGGTCGGCCGCCTGGAGCGATTACGATTTGGACGGATTGGTCGATGTCTTTGTCACGACGGGCCCAAACAGGAGCGGAGCATCATCGAGCGCTCTTTATCGAAATAATGGGGACGGCACCTTTGAAAATGTGACCAGCGCAGCCGGGATAACCTCGGATCTTTCTAATTGCGGAGCCTGGGGAGATTTCGATAACGATGGCTATCCCGACTTGTATGTCGGGATGGATTCTGCTGCCATTCTCTACCGCAATAACGGAGACGGAACCTTCACCGATGTGAGTGCGGGGAGCAGAGTTATCAATGCCGTTCGGTCGCTGGCAGCTGACTGGGGCGACTACGACAATGATGGCTTCGTGGACCTATATGTTGTAAATGGGCTCCGCGCCGAATCGGCTTTTTCGGAATAACGGGAACGGGACCCTTCACCAATGTCGCGACGTCAGTCGGGGTGACAGGCAAGGAAGGCGGTACTGGCAGCGATGGGACCTTCATCGACTACAACAACGACGGATTTTTGGATGTGTTTGTTTGCAACGGGGGAGGTCCTGGTCCTGGCCCTTATCTCCTCTTCGAGAATAGGTAATGATAACCACTGGCTCAAAATTGTCCTTGTCGGAACAGAGAGCAACCGCGATGGGGTTGGCGCCCGATCATGCTTGATGCGGGAAGGGGTGGCAAGCGCTATCGGCAATGTTTTGGCCAACATAGCGTGGCCCAAAATCATATCCCGGTGCATTTCGGATTGCGCGCAGCAACCTCAGCCAAGTCCATCGTGATTGACTGGCCAAGCGGGGTCCAGCAGGAATTGGACAACGTCCCGGCCGATCAGACAATCACCGTCACCGAGCCGTAAGTCCCTGTGCGGCGGAGCTAGGGCAGGGAATAGATCTCGACCAGGCCGATGCCGGTGCTACCGCCCGCGCCGGTGACAATCGCAGTGTAAGCTGCTGGAGCTACATTAAGGTATAAGGCCGATTCCAATGGATTGGTTGGAGCAAGGCCAGCCTGACTGACGAGAGAAGAATTAGGATCATCCTGCCAGTTATCATTGGAAGTTATCAGGCTACCGTCCTGATTATAAACACTAATTACCGGATCGCGTAGGGCATTCGTCACCCCAAAACTGAGAAGCGATGGACCAATCGCCCGAACGACAATGTTGCTGTTTGCGCTTCCCGTCGTGATGAAGCCGCCGATCAGCACATTGTCCTGCGTCCCAACCGATGCGCGGGTGCTGGTATTGGCCAGCTCTGAGTCCGCCGCTGTCCCCAAGTCGTAGATTTCCACCAGCGCGATCCCAGTAGTGTTGTTAGCGCCACTGACAATCCCCGTGTAAGCACCAGGGCTCAGAGTGACAAGGATGGCAGACTCATGTGGATCTTTGGGCTGCAACGCCGCGGGAATCTGGGAGGCGTTACTCGCGTCCTGCCAGTTATCGTTGATGATGGTCGTAAAACCGCTGGGGCCATGCAGTTCGAGCAATGGATCGGCCAAAGCGCCCGTCACTCCAGTCGAAGGTCCAATCCCGCGCACCACAACCAGTCTCGGGCTGGTCCCAGTGATAATGAAACCACCAATCATCACATCATCGCCCAGTCCGACGTTGCCGCGGGCTGAAAGGTTGCCCACGCGCGGAGGCGCAACGGCCGTGGTGACGACGGTGGCATCGGAACAGTTCGTCGAAACCATCTGGTTATTGGCGTCCCCGCTGTAAGTGACTGTCCAGTAATAGGTGCCGACCACAGTCGGAGTGAAGGAGGCCGACTGATAGGTTTTATTGCCAGTGACTTTGACACTGGACGTAAAGACAACCGCGCCGCCGCAAGTGCCGTCGTTCGGTCCATATAGGTGAAACGTAATGGTGCCGGTGGCACTGACTCCATTGCCCAGGGTCGCACTGTCAAAGATGCTGCCGCCTAGCGTAATCCCCGCAGAAGGTTGAGTGGTTAACGATGGAATCTCCGGTGTGACTATGACCGTCCCTTTCGGATCGCTGCAGACGGTCGCAGCTGCGCTGTTATTGGAATCCCCGCTGTACGTAGCCGTCCAGTGATAGGTGCCTGCGAGCGTCGGAGTAAAGGAACCTGAATGATAAGTGCCATTGCCAGTGATGGGCACGGTGGCCGTGAACACCGCCGTCCCGGTGCAACTGGTGTCGTCCGGTCCATACAGGTTAAAGGTGATATTGCCGGTTGGATTTGAACCTTTGTTTAAGGTTGCACTGCTTGAGACGCTACTGCCGAGTCCGATGGTATTAGCGGAAGCCAGGATGCTTAATGTCGGAACCGATGGCGTAACGGTAACTGTCCCATTCGGATCACTGCAGACGGTCGCAGCGGCGCTGTTATTGGCGTCTCCACTGTAGGTAGCTGTCCAGTGATAGGTGCCTGCCAGAGCTGGAGCGAATGATCCTGACTGATAAGTTCCATTGTGAGAAACGGGGAATGTGACCGTGAACACCGCCGTGCGGCTGCAGCTGCTGTCGTTCGGTCCGTACAGGTTAAAAGTAATCGTGCCGGTTGGACTGAAGCCACCGCTCATGGTCGCACTGCTGGAGGTGCTGGCACCGAATGCAATTGTCTTGGAGGAAGCCAAAATAGTTAAAGATGGAACCGCTGGTGTGACTACAACCGTCCCGTTTGGATCACTACAGAGGGTCGCAACCGCGGTGTTCGTGGCATCCCCACTATAGCTAGCTGTCCAGTGATAGGTGCCGGTCAGAACTGGAGTAAAGGGCCCTGACTGGTAGTTGCCATTGCCAGCAACAGGCACGGTAACGCTAAACACGGCCGTGCCGCTGCAGTTGGCGTCGCCCGGTCCGTACAGATTAAAGGTAATGGTACCGGTGGGACTCAGGCCGCCACTCAGGGTGGCGGTGCCGGAGGTTTTACTGCCAATTCCGATGGGATTGGCGGAAGCCAGAATGGTTAAGGATGGAATCGCCAGGGTGACCGTAACCGTCTGACTCGGGTCGCCGCAGACCGTGGCAGCCGGATTGTTATTGTCATCGCCGGTGTAAGTCACAATCCAGCGATAGGTCCCAGTCACCGTCGGCCTATAATTATCGGACGTGGCCTGGCCACTGCTGTCCAGGGTCTTGGTCGAAGTAAAGATGGCAGCCATGGAACAATCGCTATCGCCCGGTCCGTAAAGAGTGAAAGTCACTTTTCCGCTCGGGTTAAAGCCTCCGGTCAAGGTTGCCTGATCAAACATGCTTCCGCCCACCACGCCACCGGAAGCTTGACCCGAGATTACTGGATCCGCCTTAGTCACTGAAACAATGGCTGAGCTACTCGGGATACCATTGGTAAAGACTGTCGTCAGCCAGTAACCAGAAGGAAAGACACCGATTGGCAGAGAAGTAAAGGAAGTGTCCGACCAGCCTGTGTTGGGATCGGGAAGAAGGAAAAGTGATTGGCTACCTTCAATCGAGCGCAGCTGGACGAGGGGATAGTCAGTCGAAGAATCCTGGGTATTGCCGTCCGACGCGCCGGAGATTCCGCTAAAGAGTGATCCGGTAAGAGAAAGCGCGGAGCCAAAACCCAACGGCGAAGTGATACCTGTGATTTGTGGCTGCCAGCTTGGATCAAATCCCAAGCCAACATCGTAGAGTTCGGCGCTGGCAAGAACGCCACCTGAATTGTCTTCTCCGCCCGCAACCAGAACCTCGCCGCTGGCTAGCAGTGTAGCGGTGTACGACTCCCGTGTTGCCGTCATGCTGCCGGTGCTCGACCAGGTCCCGGTGGCAGGGTCATATAGCTCCGCACTGGCCAAAGTGCCGCCCTCGATCAAGTTTTCTCCGCCCGCGACCAGGACCTTGCCGCCGGGCAGAAGGGCAGCTGTATGTAAATCCCGTGCCGTAATCAAGCTGCCGGTGTTCGACCAGGTTCCTGTCGCAGGATCAAACAGTTCCGAACTGGACAACTCGAATATCAGTACCGTTAAATCCACCCGCAACCAGGACCTTACCATTCGGCAGCAGTGTGGCGGTATGCTCAAAACGTGCGGTCCTCAAGTTGTTGGTGCTCGACCAGTTTCCGGTGGCAGGATCATATAGCTCTGCACTGGCCAAAGTGCCGCCGTCGCCGACTCCTCCCGCGACCAGCACCTGGCCATTGGGAAGAAGGGTGGCGGTATGGTCGTCTCGTGGCGTAATCAAGTGGCCCGTGTTTGACCAGGTTTCTGTGGCAGGGTCGTACAGTTCCGCCCCCGTCAAGAATCTGCCGTCAAATCCACCCGCAACCAGGACCTTACCGCTGGCCAGAAGAGTGGCCGTGTGTTGGTCGCGGGAGCTCATCATGCTGCCGGTGGTCGACCAAGTTCCCGCAACCGGATCATATAGCTCTGCACCGTCCAGGATGCTGGTGCTGTTGCTGCTGGATCCGCCCGCGATCAGAACCTTGCCATTAGGGAGCAGGGTGGCTGTGTGGAAAACGTGCGCCGTAGTCATGTTACCTGTCGCTGACCAGATTCCTGTTGCCGGGTCATACAGCTCCGCTTGAGATAGCGCGTTGGAGTTCGCATCATTTCCGCCAGCGGCCAGGACATTGCCGTTGGGCAGAAGCGTGGTCGTCTGTTTAAGTCGTGCCACAGTCATGCTACCGGTATCTGACCAGCTGCCTGTGGCAGGTTCATACAACTCCGCGGTCGCCAGAGCGTGGGAGCTGGCAAATCCCCCTGCAATCAGAATCTGGCCACTAGGGAGCAAGGTAGACGTGTGCTGCGCGGTTGCCATCGTCAAGCTGCCGGTGCTCGACCAGCTTCCTGCGGCAGGATCATATAGTTCTGCACTCGCCAAACTATTGGTTCCGTCAAATCCACCCGCGACCAGGACCTTGCCGTCGGGCAGTAGCGTTGCTGTGTGAAGGTCGCGGATCGCAGTCATCCTACCGGTGCTCGACCAGCTTCCTGCGGCAGGATCATATAGTTCTGCACTCGCCAAACTATTGGTTCCGTCAAATCCACCCGCGACCAGAACCTCGCCACCGGGCAGAAGGGTAGCTGTGTGTGAGTCCCGCGCCGTAATCAAGCTGCCGGTGTTCGACCAGTTGCCGGTGGCAGGATTATACAGCTCTGCACTGTCCAAAACGTTGCCTGAGCTATCCAACCCTCCCGCAACGAGGACCTTGCCGCTATTCAAGAGAGTAGCTGTGTGGTTTGAGCGCGCCGTAGTCAAGCTGCCGGCGGTGGTCGACCACGTCCCTGTTGCGGGGTCATAAAGCTCCGAACTGGTTAAAGGGCCGCTGACGCCAACTCCGCTCGAGACTAAGACCAAGCCACTGGGGAGCAGGGTGGCGGTGTGTGACTCTCGCGCGATAATCATGCTGCCGGTGGTCGACCACGTTCCCGTTGCAGGGTCATACAGCTCGGCGCTGGTTAAGATGCTGGGGTTAGCTCCGCCCGCCACCAGGACCTTGCCGCTGGGCAATAGGGTAGCCGTGCCTCCCTGTCGTTTGGTGGCCATGCTGCCCGTAGTTGACCACTTTCCTGTAGTAGGGTCATATAGCTCGGCGGTTGCCAAGGCGGTGGGGTTAGCTCCGCCCGCCACCAGGACCTTGCCGCTGGGCAAGAGCGTGGTTGTGTGTTGGAAGCGTGCCGTATTTAAGCTGCCAGTGTTCGTGAAAGTGTTCGATGCCTGGGCGCGCGCCCCTGAAACCGGCCACACAAGGACTACAGAGGCGACCGCCAGGAAGAAACCTGAACGACAATTTCGTTGCATAAGTGAGCGGTAAGTTGAACTGGTGATCGCGTGCCGTGGTGCCTACGGAGATCAACCCACGAAAGCCCAGTGACGAAATCAACCTCGAGGGTTATCACACCGTCTCGGCGATGTCTAGGCTTTCCGCTCCGCAAGATTCAGAAAGCCCCTCCAGAACACGTCGCTTTGATTCGTAAGGCCCCATTCCCGACGTGCGTCCTGGCACGATCAAGATCGTTGACCGTTCTGCTGGGATTGATCGTCACGGTGGCGACCGCTATGGCCGAAGAAAAACCGTCCGCAATTCAGGATGAACCTCTTTATGCGTTGGCGCGCACAGACTTCAAAGCCTTTGCCCGACAATTCGGCGAGGGCACAAGCTCTGAGGTAGGACGAACCCGTGCGATCGTTCGTTGGCTAACTCGAAACTTCGCTTGGAAGACGACCGATTACCAGAAGCGGACGGTGCCAGAGATCATCGAGCGACGCGGTGGCAACTGCAACGATTTCTCGATCGTGGCGCTTGCCGTAATGGACGAATTAAAAATCCGCGCACGCAAGGTCCACGAGATTCATATCCGAACCAACTCGGTCGAGCGCGGCGCGAGAGCCGATGCTTTGGTAAAGGAAAAGGGAAAATCCTACTCCGTCTTCGGCCGACATCATAACGACCACGTATGGCTGGAGATCTACGATTCGACTGCCAGCGAGTGGGTTCCCGCTGATCCTTGGAGCGGACTGGTCGGCACCGAGGACTGGATGAAGGGGCGCGTCTGGTTTGGGCCGCGCTCCAGTCTCAACCCCGATGCCGCGGATATGATTGTTCCGATCGATCTTTGCCGCCGACACCGATGGCAAGTTCACCGTCGATCGAACCAAGCATTACCTGGTGGACGAGTTTGACCGCTTATACGATGGCCGACTGCATGAACAGGCTGCCTGGCAGCAGTGGGTGGCGACGATCGGTTTACTTAGCAGGAAGGTGGAAGGAGCCTTCGCAAGGAAGATCAACTTGCACGAATACGAATCACAGATCGACACGCTGGCGGCGACCTACGATCAACTTCGCGCAGAGATTTCGAAACCCACCTCATGAACCGCCTCACTCCTTGCAGAATCACATTGGTGAAAGCCGGTAACTCACGACAGAGCTGGAATTGTGCGAACACTCACGAGGCGGGCGCGCGATCTAACTTGCAACCTCACGATCACCGCAATTCACACCTTGATTAGAAAGCGGTAGAGTCGGGGTTAGCGTTTGCCATTAAGACGAGCCAGGAGATTACAGGCGTAGCTTGCCGCACCCATGTGAAGGCGATTTGCGATCCATTCGTAAGTCATCGGCGTTTGCTCACGCAGTTGACGGGCGATTTTGACTTTCGATTGGTGCCCTTTTGGATGGAGAGCAAGGTCTTCTTCTCGCCAACGGAGTTGGGCGAGCGCCTTTATCACCAGTCGCTCCGCACGGGCGGTGTCGGTGTCTGAGCGCTCACTGGCGCGCTCGCCTTGCGTCGTCGCTCCGGACCGCGAATCCGAGGCAAGTCGATCGATCGATGGGCTTCGCGATGAGCCAGGAAGGGTGCTTGATGGTGACACGGTTCGATTGGTCCTCGTTGCCGTTGCCAGGGACGCTGACCGGATTGCTGTATTGCGGTGATTCCTGTCGCAGCTCCCACAGCCTGATCGCTGCGTTTATGAGGCGCTTCGTCCTGTCCAATCCACCGTGACCGATAAGGTCTTTATCTTGAATCGAGTGTTTCACACTTATCCTAATGCTGATGTACAGAAGTCTGCACAACAACATTGCGCGATGCGTTTACATGCGGCGCGCTGCGCCGCGCAGCACTTCAGGGCCTTAATTGAGCACCCCGCACGAAGGCGAGCTCTTCCTCGATATGATTGCGCACCCAATCGCCCTCCTGCAGACACTTCGCAGCAGCCTTTTCCACTTGAGTGACTGCATCAAAATGGACTTTCAGGTTAATGCCCGTCCACCCATGTTTGCGCAGAGTTACGATTTCCCCGATTGCGTGCCGTTGTGCCTGCCAGCTTGCATTCGCGAAAGCTTTTGCGATCGGCCGCTTGGGAAGATAAAGCGTGTCGGTGAAACTGAGCGATACAAAATAGCTTGAAAGACTGCGATAGCCTCGCGCGCGTTCGTGAATAAGCTGCTCCATCTCGCCTGGAATATTGACCGTGTGTCGGATCGTTTTCATAAGTAATGCTTTTGGAAACGATTAGTTTGGAACAGGCGCCGCCTGAAACTCCAGAGCAAAAATCGCGAACGCGGCCAGAAACCTGATTTCCCATTGCGATATCTGACTTTTAGGGCGCGGCACGCCACCCTTAGAGGCAGTCAATTTCAGAAAAGAACGCGTCAGACGACCAAGAGAGCGTGTCAGACTAATCGCACGGCGTCTTTGTCCAGATCGCCGGGACGGGGTTGCCGTTGGTCGGGATAGGACTCGACGAGGAGCCAACGAGCGTGCCGCAGCGATTGATCCCAGTCGGGCCCGAGAACGGGGGCTTGTCCGGTGCGAGGTCTGGAAGCACTTCCCTCATTCCGCGAACTCGGGTTAACCCGAGGACTCCTCCGCTAATGACGCGCAAGCCGATTACGCGGCCAAGATCATTGATCGCTAACGCCTGCGAGTTCCCACCCATCCCAAGAGAACGCATGCCGCTATCAGGCTTCCACATGAACGCAGTTGGAGGGAGCGGCGAAGATCGGTCGGAGACGCCTACGATGGAGAGATTATCGTTTACGCTAAAGGCCTGGCTGCCCGGCCCGCCAAGCGTCCCGAGATCGACTTCTGTGCCATCGTGCATCCACAGATGTGCCTGCGACGCGGACCCGCCGTTGGGGAAAACCCAGCCGACGACATCGCCCGCGTCGTTGATGCCAAGGGCTTCACTAATGGCTCCCGATGGATTGAGATCGGTCAGTGATCCCGCCGGGTCCCACTTCACTGCGTGGAGCACGCTGGCTGCGTCGAAGGCCCAGCCGACTGTCGTCCCGTCGGCGTTGATCGCCTGCGCGAGGCTGGCGTTGCCTCCGAGATCGGCCAGCGCCTGCATGCCAGTGTCGGAGTTCCAAATGAAGGCTCGAGAGATGAGGAAGTCGTTCGTGAAAGCGAATCCGACGATCGTGCCGGCCTGGTTGATGCCGTTTGCCAGCGCAGAGGGAAAACCGGGGAGCGTGCCGAGAAGAGTGAGTTGATTGTCCGCGCTCCAGCTTACGGCCGTCGATCCATTGTTGGTTTGATACCAACCGGTAGAAACACCGGCATCGTTGATCGCGCTCGCCTGACCGGAGAACGCGTTGTGCGGTATGGTGAGCGCTTGCACAGTGTAGGTGTCGTCGGCGCGGGCGGCTAACGTTCCAAGGCAAAGCGATGCGAGCGGGGCCGCTAACAGCAAGCGTCTTGTTAGGCGGCTATTCCGCGGAAGAAGTTGGTGAAGTAGTCTCATGGGCCGGATTCATGGCCGAGGAGCGATGAGGTCTCAAGCAGTTGGTAGTCACAGAACGGTTACTTGAGGTCCTGGAAAAGAGATGCGCCTGCCGCGAGCCATCCGTGCCGCCACCCACGAGGTGGTCATGGCCACGACGCGTAAGTTTCCGTAACGGCTACACCTCTACTCGGTGATGCGAATGTCGCCGCTGGTGAGGTTGCCTCCAGCGGAATAACCGGTGGTCACACTTACAAACAAAGTATCAGGGTCTCCCGTGCCACTTTTATCGGTAACGCGAACGCTAAACTTCACCACGGTGCCATTGTCCAGCCGGGCGTTGCCGCCGAAGCGGGCACTCCTGCCGGTGATCGTAAGGGTTTTAATCTTGCCGTTAGTGATGGCGAGACCGGCCGCAGGGTCGGCATAACTGAAGGTGCCGTTGCTGCTTTCTCCTGATTGGGTCGCGTGAAACTTAAAGGTGGCTGTGTCGCCCTCGCCGTTGATAGAGCCGCGGCCATCCACTGTCGCCCTGGTGGAAACACCGGGATCGTAGAGTTCCGTCGTGCCGATGACATTGACCATGCTGTCAAAGCCTCCAGCCGCAATCACCTCGCCATCGGGTAGCAACGTCGCGGTGTGCCAGTAACGTCCCGTGCTGAGACTGCCGGTAACACTCCAGGTTCCGCTCGCCGGGTCGTATAACTCGGCGGTCGCGGAAGCGGCGATATTACTATCGAGTCCTCCGGCGACGAGCACCTGCCCGTTAGATAATAAGGTAGCCGTATGCAGATAGCGCGCGTTGCTCAGGTTATCGGTAACACTCCAGGCTCCGCTCGTCGGATCATATAACTCCGCGCCGGGCAGCGCGCCGCCATCAAAGCCGCCGGCGACCAATACCTGACCATCCGGCAACGCGGTCGCCGTATGCTGAGAGCGGGCGGCGTTGAGATCACCGGTTGCACTCCAAGTCTCGCTTCCTGGGTCATACAACTCCGAGCTGGTAAGAGTATTGAAGTTACTGTCGAAGCCACCTGCGGCCAGCACCTTCCCATTAGGAAGCAAAGTGCCGGTGTAATTACTCCGCGCAATCTCAAGACTGCCAGTGGCTGTCCAGTTACCGCTTGCCGGATCGTAGAGTTCCGCGGTTGCGGTAAAGCCGACGTTATCGAGCCCTCCGGCCACCAGCACCCTGCCGTCGGCGAGCAAGGTCGCGATGTGGAGATAACGTCCGGTATGAAGACTGCCCGTGGTCGTCCAGGTGCCGCTCGTCGCGTCGTAGAGCTCCGCAGTTGTCGAAGGATTACCAATATTATCCACTCCGCCGGCGACGAGGACCAGACCGTTCGGAAGCAAAGTCGCCGAGGCATTGCGTCGCGCGGTGTGGAGACTGCCTGTGAGCGCCCAGTCCCCAGTAGCCGGGTCGTACACTTCCGCGCTCCCGATCACCAGGAAATTGCGATTCTCGCCTCCCACCACCAGCGCGCGGCCATCGGGAAGCGGCGCCGCCGCCTGATCGGTCCGCGCAACGTTGAGAGGACCGCTGGTTGTCCATTGGAAAGGCGCAGCGCTCGCGCGGAGCGAGATCAGCCCCGCGGCGGCCATCAGAAAAGTGAAGCGCCCGAGACGGGCGACCGACGTTCTCATTGAATAAGAGTGAACGTGTTTAGCCAGGTTGCTCATAAGATTGCTTTCGAGGGACCCATGCTATTTAAGAAGATTGGACCTGTAAATAGAGCTATAACTCACTGCTCAGACTTTTCTTTCCCACAACTCAGCCAGATGGGCGCAGGCCGTTACGGCTGACTCCATATCCTGCACCGCAACCCATTCCAGCGGCCCATGCGCGTTGTGCTCGCCGCAGAACAGGTTTGGAGTAGGCAGGCCCAGCTCAGTAAGACGCGAGCCATCCGTGCCGCCACGCACGACGTGGTCATAGGGTTTGAGTCCCGCCGCCGCGAAGGCTTCGCGCGCCAGCTCAACCGGGCGCATGTCTTTGCGTAACCAGTAAGCCATGTTGCGATATTGTTTGCGGATCTTGCAGCGGATGCGCGCCCGCGGCTCGGTAGCTTGTAACCCTCGGCACAGGCCTTGCAAAATCTTGCCCTTCTCCGCCAACCCCTGCAGCTCGAAATCGCGCAGGATGAATTTCACGATCGCGCGCTCGGTCCGGCCCTCCACATTGGTCGGATGAATAAAGCCCTCTCTTCCTTCGGTTGTCTCGGGCGCGCAGCGTTCGCGAGGGAGCGCTGCCAGCAGTTTGCCCGCGAGATAGGCGGCATTGACCATCCCTTTGGCCCTCGCTTCCATCGGGTGAGTGGTAATGCCATCGATGATGACCTCGGCCGCATCGCCGGAAAAGGTTTCCCAGCAAATCTCTCCCGGCGCGCCGCCGTCCAGGGTGTAAGCAGCGTCCGCTCCGAGCATTCGCAAATCGAGTTTGTCCACGCCCCGCCCGATCTCCTCATCGGGAGTGAAGCAGACTCGAATCAGTCCATGCTTGCGCTTTTTTTCGTGGAGCAATCGCTCGACCAAAGTCATAACCACTGCCACACCTGACTTATCGTCAGAGCCAAGTAATGTGGTGCCGCTGGCGGTAACAATGTCTTTGCCAATGGCTGTTCGAAGCTCCGGGGACGTCGCGGGATCGAGAGTCAGACCATGGTTATCCGGGAACTTAATGACTCTGCCATCGTACTTGCGATGAACGATGGGTTTGACGCCTTTGCCGGAGCAATCCGGCGCCGTATCCACGTGGGCGAGAAAGCACACGGTTGGGACGCGGGCTTTGCGTGTGTTGGCGGGAATGCTGGCGATGACGTAGCCGTGCTTTGTCATCTGCAAATCCGCCGCTCCCAACTCATTCAGCTCCTGCTTCAGCATCTCCAGCAGCACCAATTGACCTGGCGTGCTTGGAAACGTAGTGCTGGTGTCGTCCGACTGCGTATCGATCCGGACGTAGCGCAGGAATCGTGAAAGAAGATCGTCACTCATGCCCGGACTCTCCGCGCCGAGCCTGAATGCGCAACTCTTTCTCTCCTGAACTCTAACTGGATCGCGGACGCACCCGTTCAGTGACGTCTACATCGCTGGCGCGGCGCCTTCGAACTTCACAGAGTCGAGAGTTATCGAATGGTATCGTCCTACGGTATGGAATGGCCTTTGTTCGCCTTCACCAGGTTGCCGTCTGAAGTCTTGATCCGCCCGTCGATATCGAGGTCTTCGCGGAAATTGGCGCTCGTGACCGGCTGACCAGCCTGACCCTGGACAAGGGTTTGATCCGGCTTGCTCACCACGCGGTCGCCGCTGGCGTCTGCGGTGAGGAAGCCAAACGGGACATCGCCATGCGCCTGCCCGTCGCCGTTAATGTTTTGTGTATGAAGAGTTACCACCTCTGCGCTCGTTACGCCGGTGAGCTGTGCCGTCATGCTGTTGCCGCTGAAGGTAATGGCTCCGACCGTGGCCGTGCCGCTCGAGATAGTTACCTCGCCGGAAGTAACAGGAGCGTCGAAGGTAAAGACCGCATTGTAAGTCGTTGCGCTACGGCATTCCACCCCGGAGACACCAGTGAGTGGCATATTGATATCAAATGTGCCGGCCGCGCGATGAGTCAAACGGGACGCCGCGCTAACCAGATTGATTCCAGAGCTCGTGGGAGCGACGCGGACATAATAAACGTCTTCTTCGTGCTGATTCCGGCTCGCGTTGAAGTTGAAGGTGGCGGAATAGGCCACGTCGGCTCCGGTATTATCCGAAACCATCGTAATGTAATCACCTATCTTGCTCTGGTTAGGATAACCTTCGAATGGGTTAAAGGAATTGCTTACGACGACGTTCGGCGCCCAGGTCACTCCGGCGTCTGTGCTCCAGGAATAGAAAAGTTGTGAGTCGGTGTTATTTGCCGCGTTTCGCGTGTCGTACCAGACGGAATCGATCCTTCCATTAGGAGCCACAGACAGGGTGCCAAACCAATGCCATTTATTCGGGTTGACCGGGTCGTCATTGACCTTCTTCGGTGCGCTGAAGGTTAATCCACCATCCGTGCTGCGGACGAACATGACGTCGGTCGTGCTGCGTCCGGAAGGCACAACGCTGGCCAGCATATAAATGTTGTTATTTGTCGATGTGCCGGAACGATCGACCGCGAGGAAGCATTGCCCGGTCAGTCCAGCCGGGTTAATGCCGCCGCTACCGAGCCCGCCACCCAGGTTGACGTGGATGCTTTGATCAAACCTTGGCGTCTGCGTGGCGAGCTGGGCATTGCTCGAACGCTCGCAAATGAAGTCGCTGAACCCTTCGCCGCCAACATAGAGGTTACCATTGGTATCGACATCGAGCGTTCCATAGGCCGGCGAGTTAGGAATACTTACCGGGCTTTGCCACGTAACTCCGCCGTCAACCGAGCGCTGGAGTTGGACTCCGCTGCCGCTACAGTTAATGCCGTCATCGGACTGGTATTGAAACCCATGCCCCGGACCATTCGTCTTATCGATTGTGAGCCATTGTTTGTCGCCGCCGCCGCCACCTTTCTCACCGGAAAGCAGCGTCCAGGATTGGCCGCCGTTGATCGAACGCCAGAGATCATCGCAAAAAAATGACTCCTGCACGGTCGACTGGAGACTAAGATAGAAAAAGTTTCCGACCTCATCTGACTTGGTCACCGGGTCACTGCGAAAGACGTTGTCTTCCAGGACACCGGGGAAAGTCCATGTTGCACCCCCATTGCTCGTGTAACCCCAGCCGCCCTGCCGGAAATTCGAGCTGACATCGTTGAACTGCCGCCAGGCGATCGTCTTCTTGTTGCTATTTGTCGGGTCAACCGAGATCGAGCATTCGTTTGCGGCGTCGCCGACGATGTTTTGCCCACTTGCATTGACGTTGGCCTGGATGCTGGTGAAGGAATTGAATTGCGAGATCATTGCCGGCGAAGTCTGCATTACCCGCGGAAGAGCCGGTGGATTATCATAGGTCTCCTGCGGCTCGATTCGATCGACCTTCTGTGTCGGCGCCAGTTGGCCCGAAGAAAAGGGGACTAAGACTAGCGAGAATAAGCAAGCAAAGATGCTGGCACCTGACATTTTTGTAAGGATCATTATAAGAGACTTCTTGGATGTAAGCCGTCCCGCTTAGCGGATAGAGAGACTGTCGTCAAGGCAAAAACGAAGAGTCCAATAAAAAGTAATCGAGAAGTAGGACTCTTATTCTAATGGCTCTTCGATAGGTCTTACTTCTTTTTACTGTGCCAGGCGCCTTGACTCTCAGACCATTGCCAGATGGACCCTAACGAAAGAAGGAGCTACTTGCCCTCAGCATTTACGGGAGCGGACATGCCGCCGAGGATTTGCCACCGGCCGTTGTTCCTGATCCAGGTGTGGGTGATCCGCGTTACCTCCGGGCTGAGTGCTGCGCCGGTCGGGGCTTTGGCCCAGCTTGTCTTAATTCGATAATGGTCGATCGCGACGTCGCCAGTGACGCGAACAGCCAGGGGCTCCATCGAGTAGGACTGTAACTTCAGTCCTTTGGCGGTTTGGCTCGTGATCCAATCAGTGATGTGACTCTTTCGAAGCGGGTTCGGACTTACCGAAGGCCAGCCGACAAAGTCTTCATGCCAAAGCGATCGATACTTTTCCAGATCATTGGCCTTGACGTATTCCCAATAAGCTTTCTCCGAGCTCCAGATTTGTGCGTCTGCGTTCGATGGAGTTGCGGCGACAGCCGGCGCGGAGAGTGCGAAGAAACACGCGATGGCCAGGCACATTGCAGCATACGAGATACGAGAACCCGGGAATTGACCTGTTCTAATCATGTGAGTCAGGAGAACAGGTCGCAACGAACCGGGCAAGAGAATAGCGGAGGCCCCTACTTGGGAGCAGTGGGCAAGTACGGGGAAAGAAAAGAACGTCCGCTCCTAAAACGCCTTCCCGATCAGATATGTTCCTGATTCATTAATCGTGTGAATCTTATCGGTCTTATCATGCTTCTTGCCTGGACTTCACTGAGATGACGAAGCGTTCGGCCAAGACCTCCTCGAGCGTGCGACGACCCATCGCGCCGCCGCCGCTTTCGCAGCACCTGCGCGAGTTCGCGGCGCGACCCGCCGCGTGGACCGCACTCGCGCGCAATCTCATTCCAGTCGTGGGCATTTACGGCTTCGGATGGTCTGCCGGGCTCACTGTCTTTAGCTACTGGTTTGACGGGCTATCGGCGCTTGCGGCCATCCTCGCTGCGCTCGTTCCGCGCGCCGTCCGCGAGTCGCAAAAGAAGGGGGGGTCAGCTACTGATGATGAAGATCGTGCGTGGCGCGGTGACGTGGGTTTTTCTACTGGGCATCATAGGTCTGCCATACTGGGTCGCTTTGATTCCGCTTCAGCCGCTCTTCCACTCCACTAACTTGCGAAGTCAGCTGGAGCATTCGCAGGCGCTTTGGTTCACCTTCGGTTCGCTCGCGGTGGAACATTTGTGGAAGGCGTTCCAGTCAGGCTACGACTTCATGCCGGACGATCTGCTGAAGCAGCGCGTCCGCTGGGATGTCTATCTTCTGATCCTGCGCGCGCTCGCAATGTTCATGATGATAACCCACGGCTTGTATTTTATTTTGGTGCCGCTGATGGCGCTGCTCCTGACCTACTTCGAGGTCTGGCCCGAGCGCGCGATCGGGATGGTCTTTGGCGATCCGTCACGACTCAGTGAAGATGACCGGCGCGATTCCTAAAGCGGACGGTCGCTTTGCCCCGGGACCGGCAGCACGTTTATCGAGATTGGCCGAATCGCCGTTGCCATCCGCACGGCCTGCGGCAGACTGCACTGGTCGAAGGATGAACTTGTCCACCTTCCTGGCCGAACTGAAACGACGCAATGTCTACCGCGTCGCGGTCGCCTATGGAGTTGTGGCCTGGCTGCTGATCCAGATCGCGACCCAGGTCTTTCCGTTCTTCGACATTCCCAACTGGGCTGTGCGTCTCGTCGTCGTCCTGCTCCTGCTCGGCTTCCCCGTGGCTCTGGTTCTTTCCTGGGCCTTTGAACTTACGCCGGAAGGAATCAAGCGGACCGATGAGGTGCTGCCTAACGAATCCATCAGGCATCGCACCGGGAGAAAGCTTGTCGCCATGACCATCATCGTTGCCGTCATCGCCATGGCCTTTTTCGCCTATCGCTTGTCGCGCAGCTCCGAGTCTGCTCACCGCACCTCGGCACCGTCCGCGGTCGCTCTGGCCAATATTCCGGAGAAGTCGATCGCCGTTTTGCCCTTTGAGAATCTGAGCAGCGAGAAGGCAAACGCCTATTTCGCGGATGGAATCCAGAATGAAATCCTTACCCGGCTGTCAAAGATCGCTGACCTAAAGGTTGTCTCGCGGACCTCGACCGAGCATTATAAAACCGCGCCGGGGAATCTACGTAAGATCGCGCAACAACTCGGCGTCGCTCATGTCGTCGAAGGCAGCGTGCAAAAGGATGGCGATCAGGTGCGAGTCAATGTCGAACTGATCAAGGCCGCGAACGATTCGCACCTTTGGGCGGAAGTCTTCGATCGTAAGGTGACCGATATCTTTTCGGTCGAAAGCGAGATTGCCCAAGCCATTGCCGACCAGTTACGGGCAAAGCTCAGTGGTCAGGAAGAGCAGGTCATTGCAGCCCGTCCGACCGATAACCCCGAGGCCTATGATGCCTATTTGCGTGGTCTGGCCTACACTTTGAAGACGGGAGGGATTACCCCTGCCAAGTCTCTTGGTGCGCAAAAGTATTTGCGCGAAGCTGTCCGCCGCGATCCAAAGTTCGCGCTCAGTTGGGCGCTGCTTTCCTATGTCGAAGCGCTCGGATACATCACGCAGAGCCTTCAGCCTACCGCCGACCTGCGTGAGGAAACCCGGGTCGCAGCGGAGACCGCGCTAACTCTCCAGCCGGACCTGGGAGAGGCACTGATGGCAAAGGGTTACTATTACTATGGTTGTCTCAAAGATTATGAGAGCGCCATTCATTACTTTAACCGGGCATTGCAGTTCTTACCTAACAATAGTCGTATTCCAGAATCGCTCGCCTATGTGGCACGACGACGTGGTCAATGGGCCAAAAGCGAGTCTTACTTCAACGAAGCGGAGCGGCTCGACCCACGCAACGCCAACCTCCTCACACAGCATGCGCTTTCTTATTTCATTCTGCGCGATTTCTCAGCCGCGCGGCAGAAGCTCGATCAAGCCCTGAACATTACGCCCGATGATGTGGATACGGTCGCACTTAAGGCCATGATCCCGCAGGCGGAAGGAGACTTGGGAATGGCTTCAGGCCTTCTCGCGCCTTTGCGTCCCACCGCGGACGATCCCTTTGCGGTGGAAGCACAGGTCTACCAGGCGATACTGGAAAGACGACCTGCTGAGATCATTGTCAGGCTAAAGGAAATCCTGGCGAGGTCGGAGACCACGTCGGGCTATTTTACGGGTGAGCTTCGTTTCTGGCTGGGTTGGGCGGAGGATATCGCGGGAGACAAGGCCACCGCCCGACAAACCTGGCAACAGGCACAAACGGAGTTGGAAGCACTTCTGATTGCGCAACCGAATAACTTCGCCCTGATCGAGGATCTCGCCCTGACCGAGATGAGTCTGGACGAAAAGGCCGCCGCCTTCGAAATGTGTGACCGTGCCGAAAAGGCGAATCCGACCAGCAACGATGCCATGTATGGACCGTTTGCAACCGAGATTCTGGCACGCGTCGCGGCGGGCACCGGAGAGACGGATCGAGCTATCGACGCGCTCGAAAAGCTGCGCGCGGTTCCTTACCGCGGCCCATTGGTCTGGGTTCGTCCAATTACGCCCGCCTTGCTCGGTCTCGATCCAATGTTTGACTCCCTAAGAGATAGTCCGCACTTTCAAAGACTGACTGCTGGCATGGAGACGAAATAGGATTTCAAGCGAAATGAAAGAGCAACCGAAAACAGTAACCGGTGCGCCGGGTAATGCGCTTGGAATCGGAGGCGTGTCACAGAGTTGTGACTTGCCCCATGATTCAATCGGGTTCCAAGCTGATGGCGGCTCAGGTCTGCCCGGTAGCTTTCACCCGAAGTGACCTCATCGGCCTATCTTCAGACTAGCGTAACTCAAAAAAGAAAGCGATATAACCTCAAAGAAAGAACGAATATGAAAGCAGCACAGATTAGTAAACCGGGCGCAGAGTTTGAATTGGTGGACCGTAGCATTCCTGAAGCGGGACCGCACCAGGTTCGAGTGAAAGTCGAGGCGTGTGGAATTTGCCACAGTGACGTTCTGGTCAAGGAAGGGTTATTGCCAGGGATTCAGTATCCTCGTGTGCCGGGGCATGAGGTTGCCGGCCGGATCGACGCAGTTGGCAGTGAGGTCACGCAATGGACAAAGGGTCAGCGAGTAGGAATTGGCTGGCACGGCGGACATTGCTTTGTCTGCGAGCAATGCCGGCGCGGCGATTTCGCGATGTGCCTCAAGCGTAAGGTAACCGGGATCGATTTTGATGGTGGTTATGCGGATTACATGATCGTCGGAGCGGAAGCTGTCGCTGCGGTGCCCGATGAATTGCCGCCAGAGGAAGTGGGTCCCTTTATGTGCGCCGGTGTGACGGTATATAATGCGCTTCGAAACTCTGGAGCGCGCGGTGGCGATGTCGTGGCCGTTCACGGCATCGGCGGTCTGGGTCACCTTGGAGTGCAGTATGCGCGAAGGATGGGTTTTGTAACTGTCGCGCTAAATCGCGGCAAAGATAAGGAAGAGCTGGCAAGGAAGCTTGGGGCGCATTACTACTTCGATTCGGCGTCCGGCGATACCGTCGGTGAGTTACAGAAGCTGGGTGGCGCCCGAGTGATTCTGGCGACTGCTCCCAACGCAAAAGCGATCTCGGCGCTTGTCGAGGGCTTATCACCCGATGGCTGTTTGCTGATTCCGGCCGCGCCTAACGACCCGCTGAGCATATCCATGATGCCTATGATCGCCGGACGGCGCTCCGTTGCAGGGTGGTATTCCGGGACGGCAAAAGATTCGCAAGACACTTTGGAATTCAGCGCCATCGGCGATGTGCATCCCATGATTGAGAAATATCCGCTGAGTGAAGTCTCGGAAGCCTACGAGCAAATGCACAGCGGCCGGGCACGATTTCGGGTTGTTCTTATGATGAATAGCTAGAAGATTGTGACTTTCAGGTTATTGGTGTGCTACAGATTTGTCTTGCCCTCGGAGGCGTGATTTGCAAAACCTTTGTTAATACGAGCTTCCGTTACCCCCGGCTAGACAGTGAATCGGGTTTTTCTCGTCACCGCCGCCGCGATCGTCGGATTGGGCTTGCTCTGGTTTCATTCGCCGCCACACGCTACGAGGCCCGCGGTCGCGGGTGCTTCTCCGGAGGCGCGGATCGATGCACTGTCCCACGCCGACATTTTGCGCAGCTGGGGAAACCCTGCTTCCCTGCCAGATCATTTCGCGCGACACGGTCGTGACTTCGGCGCACGGAATGCCGATGAGTATGCCCTAATGGCGTATCAGTTCCTGCACCGGGCGACCGTTGAGCCCTATCAAGCAAAGATTGATGACCATCGGGTTCTTCGAATCTACGATCCGCGAACCGGCAGCTTCGGCGCCTACAATCCCGATGGGACAACGAAGACTTTTTTCAAGCCCGGCCGCGCAGATTACTTCGACCGGCAGCCGGGACGGGCAATCGATCTGAGGAATCCTCGTTGATGAACCATCCGTGTCCGGTCTGCGGCTATCCGAATTTGAGGGAGAAACCCCGAACAACCAGTGGCGGCGGTTCATTCGAGATCTGCCCGAGCTGCGGCTTCCAATTCGGCGTCACAGACGATGACCAAGGCCACACCTACGCGCAGTGGCGTCGGCGGTGGAAAGCGAAAGGCATGCCGTGGTCGAGCCAGGGCATGGAACCGGCCGACTGGAATCCAGTCGCACAGCTAGCGGCACTAAAGAAGCAGTAGTCACTCTACCTCGCTCGCCCTGAAAACGATTCGGCTACCTCCGCAGCTATTTCAGCACTGTCATCTTGCTCTCGTTAGGCCGAGCTTGCTATTATGCAAGGACGCCCAATAATCGCGCTAGTCACGGTGTTCCTTTGTACTCAATCTGGTTTCGCTGACACACCGAAGGCCTTTGTCTTCAAGCCAACCAAAGGTCAAGGGCCGTGGCCGGCAGAGGTATGGCTGCATGGTTATCGTGGGTATTCGCGTAATGGGGCGCGCTTACATTCGCGAAGCTTTAACCAGATTGACTTCGCAAGGCGATGCTTCGCTGAGTTCGAGCGCGCCCAAGCTTCCGATGATGTCCCTAGCGTCTTTTTCAATCTTCACCACTTTATTGTCCTCGTCGCGAACGTGGACAAATTACTAGATCCCAAACCGGGTAGTCAGCAGCTTCTCTCCTGGCCGGTCAGATTGATCTTTCAGACATGGACCTGAAAACATTCCGGCGCCTGCGTAACCATCTTGAGCACTTTGACGAGCGCCTCGACATGGGGTTGCCAATTACGATGGCCACGCCTTTTTCGACATGAACATTGTCACCGGTGCCAAGGGTTTCCCCACTAAGGCATTCTTGCGCGCTTTGGACGGGGATATTTTCAAGTTTCACGGCGAGGACTACCCGCTTCAGACATTGCGCGACGCCGTTGAAACACTACACTCCCGTTTGAGCAGCGCTGATACATGATGCCCATGCCGCCTAACCAGACGACGATGCAGCTAACAGGCTCCGCCTGTAGCTGATCTTGTTCTTGTTAGGTCTCATGAATCCCGTCATCAGCCCACACAGTTTCGACTCCGGGGTCCTCGCGAACTGGCTCAGCCTCTAAGAAGGCTCTCAGACTTGGCGACTCAGGTACGGCGAGATCGATCCCCAACGAATCACCATTCAGCCGCCTCGCTCAGGTAACATCTATGTGCGCAAAGATGATATGCGTGCATATTAATCCTAAGAAGCCATCTGGATCGCATGAAAAGAAAGCTACTCGGCTTGCTCGTTCTCGGTATCGCTTTAGCTTCCTTCGCTCAGGTCGCGTCAGCCGGCGGCTACATCGCGCAAAATACCATGTTCGATCTCTCTACTCTCGTGCGGCGCGTCAGCCAGAGTAACCTGGCGCAGGGCAACATTAATGGTGGAGGCGACGGCGTCTTTATAAAGGGCACTTACGCCTTCGTCGCGGAGGGGAGCGGCACTAGCAACGCCTTCCAGATATTCAATATATCCGACCCTAGAAGTCCTGTCCTGGTCAGCCAGAGCAACCTGGCCAACGGCGGCAACGGGGTCTCGACCGACGACATATGGGTTACACACGGCTTCGCTTATATCGTCGAGGGAGGCGGCACGGTGAATGCCCTCCAAGTATTCAACGTCACTAACCCGGCCGCGCCCGTGCTCGTCGGACAGGCCAACCTGACCAACAACGCCGGCGACCGCCTGTTCGTCCAGGGCAAGTACGCCTACATTGTCGAGGGCGGCAGCTACACCAATAGCTTCGAGATATTCAACATATCGAACCCGGCAGCTCCGGCGCGTGTAAGTCAGAGCAATCTGACGGCGTTCGACCAGGCGTCTATCTGCGTCCAGGGCAACTACGCTTACATCGCCATCGGCGGAGCTGGAAGCCAAGGCTTCGATATCTTCGATGTGTCGAACCCGGCGTCGCCGGTCCTTAAGAGCGCGACCGATCTGAATTATGGAGTCCCGGACGATGGCATATTCGTCTCAGGCAACTACGCCTACATCGCTGAGGGCGCGGGAACGACCAACGCGTTTCAGATCTTTGACGTATCCAACCCGTTGGCCCCGGTTTTAGCAGGCCAGGCCGACCTTGCTAACTCGGGCACCATTGATACAGGCGGCGGCGACGCTATCTGGGTCAGGGGAGGCTTCGCTTACATCGTTGAGGGCGCGGGAACGACCAACGCGTTCGAGATATTCGACGTCTCGAGCCCGGCCACTCCTTTGCGCGTAAGCCAGAGCCCGCTTGCTCACAGCGGTCAGCCCGACGACATCTTCGTCTCGGGCAACTACGCTTACATTGTTGAAGGTGGCAGCACCGCGAACGCTTTCGAGATATTCGACATTTCAAGGGTTCGGGCAGGGATGCGGTGAGACGTGCACTTTCGCCAAGCAGGCTTTACGAGCAGACGTGACCTGAGATCGATCTATATATGGCGCGCCAATCCGCGAGACTCGAGATTCCAGCTTTGGGATCCAGCGCTGAAATGAAACCGTCATGAGCCAGCTTTGGCGTTTCCGCACTGCGGTCGAGCGAGATCCGGCTGTCGCTGCCTGGATGCGCGAGCATGCGGATGCCCTGGGGGCGATCGCGCAACGCTGGTTTGAAGTCATGCGCAACTGCGGAGACGACGTTCGAGAGTTATTGCATGACGGCCATCCGACCGCGTGCGTCGGTGATGCGGCCTTCGCCTATGTCAATGCCTTCAAAGCTCATGTTAACGTCGGGTTTTTCCGTGGCACCGAGATTGCCGATCCGGGCGGCCTGTTGGAAGGCACCGGCAAGTTCATGCGCCATGTGAAACTGAGCCCCGACCGTGAGGTTGATTCCGTAGCACTAACGAAACTAATCGAAGCTGCATACATTGATATGACGAGGCTTCTAAAGGCGGTGAAGGCGAAGCGCGTTTGAGATGGATCTCGAGCGCTTTTGGATGAGCAGGGTTGGATAACCAATCGGTGGAGCCAATGGCCCTATTACGATAGAAAAACTATGGATCACAGCATGACAACAACGGCTTTTACCCTTGATGGCTTTAAGGTCGCAAAGAATCTGGGGGTGGTGCGGGGGATTACGGTCCGTTCGCGTTCGATTGTGGGTACGATAGGCGGCGGATTGCAGACTCTGGTCGGCGGTAACATCACTCTTTTCACAACCCTCTGCGAGAAGACGCGCGCGGAAGCCTTCGAGATGATGATCGCCCACGCACAGGAACTCGGAGCTAACGCAGTGTTGGGTATCAGATACGACGCCACCGAGTTGATGTCCGGGGTAACTGAGGTCTTGTGTTATGGCACTGCGGTGATCATGGAAGCAGCCTGAACATCAGACGGAGCTAACGCGCCGGACTTGTCTATGGCTGCACTCGTGGTTCGATGAGTGTGCCTTCGCTTGGCGCTGTTGAGTGTTTGCCGCTGAATTGCTACTTTGGCTGTGACAGATCAAACAGGAGAATATCATGCCTGACACGAGAAATGTTGAATCTATCAATTCGGTGGTTGCCTATAGCATCCTTCAGTCCCAAATAGACGCCATCATCGAAACCATGAAGAGCTTTGCACCCACTCTTGGGTCCCAACTGCAGCGTGCCCTTGGCGAGACGCGAAATCAAACCTTGTCAGCTCTCCAGCGGACAGATCCAAATGCAGCCAGGGTATTTTTGTCCTGCTTCGATAAGGAAGGTAACCTTATCTACAAGCCCCATTCATCCTCCGTTTGATCGCAATGTGTTCGGGACGCCCGAGCCTCGACAACTAGCGAACGTTTTCTCTTGTGTTGGCCACTCTTTTCCAAACTGCGCCCGTTCCAGTGCCGCGTGAGGGCTTGCTAGCCAATGCCGACCGCCCAGAGCTCGTTGGAGGCGACACCGTCGATCGCATTCACAAGGCCTGACTTGTTCCGAATCGGACGCGCTTGGAACGTGCCCGCATGCGTGGGCCGACCGAGATGATGTCGCGCGGAGATCGCCTCGCCTTCGCAGCGGCATGGCGGACATGCTTTGGCTACGCTGGCTTTCTACAACTTCGCAATCGGGTCGAGATTGTCTTAGCCTTTGGCGATAACTTCCGCCACTTTTTGGATCGTGTTCCAACTGCGAATGGTTCCGGGAACCCCAAGATGTTTCTCGATTTTGCCGAGGTAGCCGATGGCTTTCATATGCCGGCGATAGAGTCCGAGGGCGAATTGGCCTCGAATGTCTACGACCTTGGCTGACCATTCGCCGTCCGATGGAAAGATAAGTGGCAGCGGCTTGAACCCGCGAAGCTTCCTGGCCAGGATACTCACGAATCCAACTACGTCCGGACCCCAAGGCTGACCAGCGAAAGGGTCGGTGGCAACAAGCCGCGTAATTTCCCGCGCCGGGCAGATCATGATTTCGCACCGGAATGGCAGACTGTCGGCGATGGCGTCGCGAAGGGTTGCTTCGCTCACATCCTTTCGCACGACAAAGGTGCCAACCGCTCCGATGTTCATCATTCCAAATCTGACTAGCTGTTTCGCAATCACGGCCGGTTGACACCGATTGGTTTTGCCGACATTTACTGCCCGAAGAAATACTGCCCAAGACATGGTACCGGGTTTCAGGTGCGATAGGATGAAGAATCGAAGACTTCCCCGGGTGCGGTGGATTCAGCCAGTTGGTTGAGCTTGAGTTTCAAGATGGGCATGGCCAGTGTTAAGCGGCTCATAAAACCGGAGAGCTTCGATGTTACTACCCAGTTCTCGTAAAGGATAATAACCCTTGATCGCCCCGGCGCCAGGGTCGCGCACAAGGTAGTCAAAACCTTCCTTGCCAGCAATGACTATGAAATGAGTCATACCACTGCGGAATCGAACTCGCACAATGACAGGGTTACCGTGGTCCAGGTTGGAGTCGATGAGCGCATAACTCGGCAGATCCTCATAGATATGCCGGACGCGATCGGGCGCCCACCAGGCGGCGCGGTCCCAGTAAAGCCAGCCTTGCGGAGTGAAGCCTCCAACCGCGCTGAGAAACCAGTTCAGCCGCTGGGGATCGGTATCGATTCCGTAAGATCGAAAGATCATCGCGGTTGCGGCAACGGCGCATCCGTCGCTGCCGATAGTGCCATTTATGGCCACGCCGCCCAGCGGATCGTCGCGCCAACGCTCGTCACCCTGCTGAAATGAGGGGACGGGTAACTGAACGCGATGGAAGAAGTAACGTCCGCCGCGCGGGGGAAGTGCCCGTTTCCAATGCCAGTCAACGTAAAGATAACTCGAACCTGCGACAAGGATCAGGAGCAGGATGAGCAGGACTCGCTTCACGGGAAGAATCTATCCATGGATTGGCCATGTCCATTCATATTGGCGGGGTGATGTTTTGACGTAACCGAACCATTACGAAATCGCTGCCGTAAGATAAGCCTTCGTTGAAGGTCCGGAATGGTCGGATAAATGTCTTATCTCAGCCGGGTCGTGACGAGAAATGGTTCCTTGCTCACAGAGTGGTGTTCTGGCATAGGCTGTAAGATGACGAGAAGGCTCACGAGGCGCGATAATCGAAGTGCGACGCTGAGAGTCATGCTGTGCGCGGTTCTGATCTTAGCGGGACAATTCTTTCCACTGGCGAAGGGAGCGGATGATGCCGGCGCGGCGGCTCGCGCGAGTCTGGAGCGGTTGCAAGAGTTGCGGAAGGAACGGCCGGGCGACGGCATCCTCGTTTTTTATGAGGCGCTGTTGCGCACCCGCATGGGTGAGCGCGAGCCGGTCCTGGCGCTCCTGCGCAGTTTGAAGGGACGCAAGCTTGGGCTCATTCCGACGCGTGAGAGCGGCTTTGAGGCTCTGTGGAATGAGCAGGAATTCCAGGCTCTTTCCAAGGAACTCAGCGAGGAAGAACCGGCCACACCTGTCTCTCCGGTCGCGTTTCGGCTGAAGGATCCGAGACTCATTCCCGAAGGAATCGCCTATGACGCTGTTGGCCAGCGTTTCTTCCTTGGCAGCGTTGCGCAACATAAGGTGATCGTAACGGACGGCAAAGGTGAGACACACGATTTCTCCAAGGCTGGGGACCAGCTCGATGCGGTTCTTGGCCTGAGCGTCGATTCGGCGCACGGATTACTCTATGCAGTGAGCACGAACAGCTTTGAAGAGAGTGGTAAAAAAGAGCGGAGGAATGCGGTCGTGCGCTACGACCTAAAGACTGGTCGACTTACCGATCGCTTTGTGGCGCCAGACGCGGCGCAACTCAACGATCTCACCGTGGCGCCGGACGGAACGCTCTATGCGACCGATTCAGATGCAGGATCACTCTTTCGTAAGAAGCCCGACGAGACGAAGCTGTTGTTATTTGGGGAAAAGGGAAAGCTACCTGGTGCAAATGGAATCACACTGAGTCCCGACGGGGCATTGTATGTCACGCTCTCGACCGGAATCGCGCGCATGGAACCGAAGGGTGGGGAACCGGTAAGGTTGCCGCAGCCAGACACGGTGGCTACAGGCGGCTGCGACGGGCTTTACTGGCACGAAGGCGATTTGTTAGGGATCCAAAATACCACTAATCCCGGACGGGTAATTCGGATCGCATTAAGTGAGAAGGGTACCAGGATATCTGGCGTGACCGTGCTGCAATCACATCAGCATCCGGAGTTCGACGAGCCGACTACCGGTGCGATCGCGAACGGTGCACTCAATGTCATCGCGAATTCTTACGTCGGCCATTACCAGTCTGACGGCAGCATTAAGAATGTGGAGGAGTTGAAGGGGACGACAGTGATCGCGGTTCCGCTGCGCCGGGCGAGGTAATTCACGACGGCGGCGATCACTAGATGTCCCCGGCATATCGCTCCGCAAAGAGCGCCGGTTGCCCACCGGTGTGCCAGAATAGGACCGTCTCGTCTTTGTTGAAGAAACCTTTCCGGATGAGATCGACCAGCCCAGCCGCAGCTCTACCGGTATAAACCGGATCGAGCAAAAGACCTTCGTGCTGTGCGAAGAGGCGAATGGCTTCGCGCTCTCTTTCGGAGAGAACGCCATACCCTGCCTGACAATAATCAGCGTTACATAGCACCTCGTTCGGCTGGAATGGGATTGTATCTCCTAACCTTTGACTCGCCGCCGTGGCCAGCGCCGAGACATGTTCCTTAATCCAGTCATCTGACTCATCAACGCTAATCCCGAGCAGTTGACCTTTATATCCAAATAGCCGCTGACCGAGAAGAAGCCCGGCCTGAGTTCCGCCGGAGGAGGTGGCAAAGACAATCCAGTCCGCAGTGATGGCCTGTTGCAGGAGTTCCTGGATGGCGAAGGCATATCCCAAGGCGCCGGTTGGACTCGAACCGCCATAGGGAACAAGATAAGGTTCCAGCCCTTCCCTAGCGGCGCGTTGGAAGGTCTGCTCAAGGATTCGGTCGCGCTCCTGACGTTCTTTCACATAGATAATCTCAGCGCCCAATAATTGATCAAGCAACAGATTCGCCGAAGGCAGGTCTGGAGCCGCACCGGTAAGAAGAAGGATACACTTGAAACCAAAGCGAGCGGCTGCGGCCGCTGTTTGGCGACAATGATTCGACTGGAGCGCGCCGGCGGTGATCAGCGTGCGAGCGCCGAGCTCGCGCGCCTCTGCGATCAGGAATTCCAGTTTCCGGGTCTTATTCCCGCCGAAGGCCAGGCCGGTCTGATCGTCGCGCTTTACATGTAACTGTGGACCGCCCAGGGCCCCGGAAAGTCGGGGCAGCGCTTCGACTGGAGTGGGCAGATGAGCGAATCGAACTCTCGGAACATTCATCGAACGGTCAATAGTCGAACCATCATCTACGGCGAGGCCGGCAATATCTCAAGGCTGTCGCCGCGGTTCAACGCGGAAAGCGACTTGATGTCTTCAGCAACGCAGTAAACTTGGAGGATGGACGAGATTTCTGATGTCAGGCGGTATCCATCTCCGACCATCACGCCACAGGCGCTTGCGTGGGACGGAGCCCAGTTTTGGCTGAGTTCGCGCGATCTCGGGACTTTTTATCAAGTCGAGGGCGACGGATTGAAGGTGGTCGAGGAACTCGATCCGCCAGGAGTGGTGTGGGCGGCGGTCGCAACGAACGACGGTTTACGGGTTACGATCGGCAAGGGGTTGAATGACGATCGGTATGTTTACAGTTATGCGGCGGCAACAGGATTCACAAAGCTGTTTGCCTGTCCTGACTATACTGGCTCGTATCTGAGTTATGACGGAAAATCGGTTTACCTGAGTCAGTGGTATAAGGAAGTCATTTTGCAGTACGATGCGGGAGGCGCGGTTTCCCGTGAGATAACTGTCGGCGCCGAGATCTGCGGCCACACCTTCGCCGATGGGATACTTTATGTTTTGCGTGGGAAGGAGAACAAGGATGTGGCGGGTAAGTCGGAGGAATGGCGGATTGCGCGACTCGATCCCCGAGAGCATTCGCCGCAAGTGGAAGACCTGGCCCTTGTTCCATTTGCCGTGCGATCGCTCGCGTTTGATGGCAACCGATTTTGGTCTAACCATCGTGCTGCCGGCGAAATCATTTCATTTACTCTGCCGGCCTAGCAGCGTGAGAGAGTTAGTCCCTTGGAAAAAGCGAGCTATAAGAGGCGCAGCCTATTTGCAGGCAGTCCTCTAACTTGGGGAGATCTCCTCAAATTCGCCACGCTCGCGATTTTTACGGCAGCGATCCCAGGGAAACCACTTCCCATTCATCGCCAGGTAAACGCCGGCTGGCAGCACCTGGACGAAAGACAGAGCACTGCCGAGATTGAAAAGACCGTCGCTGCTGCCAAAGGCCCAGGGAATCATCGCTCCGGTTAGCACAATGGTCTTGCCGGTAATCGCGCGAGCAATTGCGGCTGCGGTTTCGGTCATGGTGTCCGTGCCATGAGTGATAACAATTCGGTCCTCCGGTGCCTGCTGGCAATTCTGGACGACGAGGGCGCGATCAGCTTCCGTCATCTCGAGACTGTCAATCATCATGACGGTGCGAATCGTCACCTCCACTCGAGAGCGACCTCGCCCAAGCATTTCGGCGAGATGAGTATCCTTGAAATAAAGCTGGCCGGTACGCTCGTTATATTCCTTATCGAAAGTGCCGCCGGTGACGAGGATTCGAATGGCCATGACTTAAGATTGATTTTTCCGGACGGAGGAAAGGCTAGCGTTCCGTAGCGCGAATAGCAATCCCGCCGTTAATCGAAGCGTCTGCGGCTTTGAGATAGCAGAAAAGCAAATCGGCGCGGCCCAGGATGGACCGCGCCGAACAAAGCTTATCTATAGTTTATTCGTTAGGGCAAACTGTGCCCAAGGTCCCCCTTCACGTCCCTCACGTCTTGGCTGTTGATCGTGCCATCGGCGCGCACGTCTTCGCGGTAGTTTGAAGCGGTAATGGGCATTCCGACCTGGGCGCGAGTGAGGGTCTGATCGGTCTGATCAACCGTCTTACTGGCGTCAACATCGCCGGCCAGCACATTCATGCTCACGCTGATGCTGGCGATCGTCTGACCGGAGGCACTCGTTACGTTGGTCAAAGTCACCGTGATCTTCTGCACGTCAGAGACCCTGCCCAGGTTTACGGTCATCGTGTTGCCGGAGAAGGCTGGGCTGCCTTGGACGCGCCCAACTCCTGCCGTAAGACTGGCGCTGCCGCTCACCACGTTATCACTAAAGGTGAAAACAAGCGTGTGGCGGCCCGCAGTATCACGGCATTCCACTCCAGGTGCACCAGTTAACGGCAAGGATAGCGCGAAGCTCTGTGAACCCTGGGTTTTGACTGACGCGGCCGAGGTCAGACTTAGGGTGGAGGAGGCATTCACCGCGGCAAGGATATCGATGCGCCCGTTTCCAAAGGTGTTGTTAGGCGTGGTCGGCGGACCGGAGTCGCAGCTATTAGAAAGAATGTGGACCGCATTATCGTTCAAAACCGGCTCGGTTGCGTCAGGGTTGTTCTGCAATTCAGGATGCGCCGACCAGAGTAAGGCGACTGCGCCCGCGATATGCGGCGTTGCCATGGAGGTTCCGCTGATGGAAACGTAAGTAGTGTCGGACGTATTCCAAGCCGACCGCGTGTTTGTGCCGGGAGCGGTAATATCAGGCTTCAGGCGCATACTTCCGTCCACAGTTACTGGTCCCCGACTACTGAATGTTGCGATGGTATCGGTGCCGGTGTTCAAGGCACCTACCGTATAACTTGCGTCATAGAGTGACGGTGGATCGGTAACACTCGAGCAACCCGGACCAGAGTTACCGGCAGCGACGACCATCTCAATGCCCGCTGCGCGCTGCGCTTCCACGCCAGCCTGCAAAGTGAGCGCCGAGCAACCTTCCGAGGTTGGACAACCCCACGAATTGCTCGTGATATCCGGCGCCTTAGTCGGGTCGCCTTGGGAAGGATCGCCACCTACAGGGTAGGGAGCAAGGAAGAACTCAAAGCACTCGAGGTAGCGCGCGGGAGTGCCAGTACCATCATCCATGTTGCGGCAGCCAATGGCCTGGGCCTGCGGGGCCATGCCAATTTGATTGCTCGCGCCGTCACTGCCGATCGCTGTTCCAAGCGTGTGACTGCCGTGGCCAAAGTCATCGCATGGTTGTGGCGAATCATTGCCACAAGGATTGCCGACACTGTCATGGATTGAGTCATGCCAGTTATAGTCATGATTGACGCTAACTCCATTCCAGCCGCGATAGTGAGGTTTGATCGCCTGATGTGTCCATCGGAAGCCGGTATCGGCGCCCGCGACCACGATGCCCTGACCAAAGAAACCCTCGGCCCAAACGTCCGGCGCGTGGGTGTAGGCGATGCCTGGCTCGATACTGTCGACTGAGTTTGGTTGCGATGGCGCGGGGATAACGGCCATCTGCTCGGGAATACCGCGCACGTGCGGGTTGCCTTCAATCCGAGCAACGTCGGAACGCAATGCCAGCGACACAACATCCTCGTAATGGCCTTTCACCCAAAGCCCATTAACGATGTAAAAGGATCGATACTGAAGATTGTGATCCTTCAACCATTGCACGATCGAGCCCTGGGTTGTTTCCTTCTTACTCCAGAGAGCGTCGCGCACGAAGCGACCTTTCTCGGCCTTGACTGACAGAAACGCGGCGCCACTCAGATCAGCCTGATCCGACATGACGACCATGAATTCGGCTTCCTGGCCCTTGCTCGTGTGTTCGGTTACCCACGGTGCAATTTTACGGAGTGCCGCGTCCATGTCCGGGCCTCTGGATTGACTCACCCCGCGCGATGATCCAATGGCTCCAACTGTTGCCGCAACCGCGGCTGCCAACAGGAGGGTTGCGAAAAGCCGCCGGAGCGGTCCTACCTTCAAAAGTCTGTTTTTATCCATGATGAGGATAGCGTCTATAGGGTTCCCAGAGGGAGATCAAGACAAATCGCCTTCATCGGCATTATTTCTTGCCGTAAGGAGAAGCCTCCTCGCCGTAGGGAAGAAGGCGGGCGTTGCGAATTCCCTTTGCTCGGAATGAGGAGACGATCTCATATTCCGGCATGAAACCGTTGGTCCTTGCGATTTGCTTTGGCGCGATTTTCTTCGTGGCCGGTTGTGCGACAGATGATGATGCAGCTTTCCCAAACCAAGAGCCATCCGCCAACGCTGACGAACCTGTGCCCGGGGCGACGGTGGAACCCAGTAGCCCGGGAGGGCAGGCAGGCTGGAAGTGGTAAGCGACGGCTTAGCCGGCTGACGCTAGCCCTGGCTCTCTGGTCGGTCGCGAGCGCCGGGGGACAAACACCCACGCCCTCGGCTGCGCCAGAATATCACGTTCAATTGGGAGTCAAAATCCCAATGCGCGATGGGATTGAATTGAACGCCACAGTTTATACCCCGGTCGGCGCGTCGGCTCGTACTCCTGTTATTTTTACCCTCACGCCCTATGTCTCAGATACTTATCACGAGCGGGGGGCTTACTTCGCTGCCCATGGATATGTCTTCGCTCTTGTCGACGTGCGCGGACGTGGTAACTCTGGCGGCGAATCCGTGACCTTTGTTAATGAAGGACGCGATGGATATGATGTCGTCGAATGGTTGGCCCGGCAACCTTTCTGCGACGGTCACGTTGGCATGTGGGGCGGCTCCTATGCCGGTTTTGACCAATGGTCGACGGCGAAGGAGTCACCGCCGCATCTTGTCACGATCGTGCCTGCGGCAGCGGTGCATCCCGGGGTGGACGCACCGCATTATAACGATATCGGCAATCCGTATGTGATCCGTTGGCTGACTTTCACGAACGGGCAGACGGGACAAAACCAACTTTTTGCTGATGGGAGTTATTGGGCGAACGTATTCCTTCGCGCCTATCGGGAGCATGTTCCGTTTAAGTCATACGACAGGTTCGTTGGAACGCCTTTTCCCAACTTTCAGCGTTTTATCGAGCATCCGATGCAGGATAGCTATTACGATGCGCTCACTCCATCGCCGGAGCAGTTCAGAAATATTACTTTACCGGTGCTCACCATTACCGGCCAATATGATGGCGACGAATACGGCGCGCTCACTTACTATCGCGACCACCTCGCCAATGCCACTGACGAAGCGAAGGCAAGGCATTTCCTCGTCATCGGACCTTGGGACCATGCTGGGACGCGCTCGCCGACTTCGGAGGTTGATGGGATAAAGTTTGGGCGGTCAGCAGTTGTCGATCTGAATGACCTGCATCGGCAATGGTACGACTGGACAATGAAGAAAGGTAAACAGCCAGCCTTTTTCAAAAAAGCGGTCGCTTACTATGTTCTCGCTCCGGGTAATAGAGGCGATGACGGCGAGTGGCGATATGCTGATAATCTGACTGAGTTAACTGCTCAGACGCGGACTTTCTATTTTGACTCGAAGAACGGAGACGCCAATGGCGTCTTTCATTCCGGGACGTTAAGTGAGACGCAGCCAAAGGAAGGCGCGGATCACTTTGTCTATGATCCTCTCGACACAGACAGGGGCGAGAAGTTGGAGAATGCGGAGCGGGCGAAGGAATCCAACCGACTCGATCAATCCTATGCGTTGAGTATTAGCGACGATGGCATCGTCTATCACACCGCGCCTTTCGCCGAAGAAACTCCTTTGATCGGCTGCCCAAGTGTCCGGCTTTGGCTTTCACTCGATACGCCTGATACCGACTTGGCAGCGGACCTGTTCGAGATCCAGCCCGACGGCACGAGCATTCCGCTTTGGACGGATAGCCGGCGCCTGCGTTATCGCGCAAGCCTTCGTCAAGCCACGCTAGTCAAGCCGGGCGAGATCGTGGCCTGCGATTTTGCTCCCGGGACTTTTCGTGGCGCGGCGCCTGATGAAGGGCAGCCGGCTCCGACTCATCATCTCGGCGCAGAATTCAACTAACGCGGAGAAGAACTACAACTCTGGCGGGGTGGTGGCAGAGGAAACGGCGAAAGATGCTCGCACTGCACATATCCAGATTTATCACAATCCGGCGCATCCCAGCGTGTTACGGCTCTCCGAACCGCGTTGAGAAGAGGGGTCCGATTATGCTTGACGCCGGCTGATTTCAGACTCAAACCAGCAACATGAATGCAACGAAGCTTACCCTTCCCGTTCTCATAGTAGTTGGCGTTGCGGCTGGTATCCTTGTTGGCTATCTCATCAAAGCTAGGGGTCCGCAGTGCGTTGATCAACCGCCGCAGGCACAGTTTGTCCTGGCTTTGGACAGTTTCGCTCCCGCTAACGCGAGTGCGTTTTACAACGCGGTTGCTGTTGGATCCGGCACCAACGCGGTTTTTCGAAGGGATATGATATTGGTCGGTCCAGCTGGATGTTCAGTGCCCCCAGAGTTAGCGAACGTGGGAGGGACCTGGTGCCCGGGCGATCCGTGCAGTCAGCCTCATATGGGCCAACAGGTAACGCAGAGAGTCGGCTTCAAGAACTTGACTGCGTTGAAACAGGCCCTGGACTCGATATCCTTGACCCCAACTGCACCGTGACGGCGAGGTTATTTCCCGCGTCCTTCTTCCACGTCGAATAACTGCGCCAAAGTCTGAATATCCTTTCGGTCTCCGAGGCCAGCCGCCGCCTTGCATTTCTCAAGATGACCAGAGGCGAAATCGTTCCAGCCCAGTTTACTGATAAAGCCGTTCCAAACCTCGATGTCGTTTTTTACCAAACGTCGGCCGTGGTTATAGCACCACTCCAGAATTTCCGGATCCGTCCCGCCCTCTAACACGCGTTCGCGCAATTTGTCGTACTCGACGCGTAGAAATTTGACCATCCGGCGGTCCGCGCCGTGACCCAAGTTCTCCTCATAGGCGGGATCGAGCTTGCCCTCGGCGTGCAGGCGAATCTTGTCCAGCATACGGGCGAAATAGCGCAGCCCATTGGTTTCGTCCTCAACGCTTCTCGGTTTCATATCTCGAAAATGAATCGTGCAAGCTCTTCTCGCAAGCGAAGTTGGCCGTCTTTGCCGGTCTTTTTGCGAAGTGCGCGGTCAAGGTTGCGCGCAAACCATTGCGCCCGCGGGAATCGATCGGTAGATAGTCTCATGAAGTTTACCTATTACGGGCACGCCTGTTTTGCGGTCGAGGCTGGCGGCAAGCGCCTGCTCTTCGACCCATTTATCACTCCCAATCCGCTTGCCGAAAAAATCGATATTAAGAAAATCGAAGCGGACTACCTGCTGGTGTCGCATGGGCACGGCGATCATGTGGCCGACTTGATCGACTTGGCGAAGCAAACCGCGGCACCGGTGATTGCGCCGGTTGAAGTTGGCTCGTGGTTTGAGAAAAAGGGCGTCGCGAATGTGCAGTCTCTTAATCATGGGGGTGCGGCGAAGCTGCCCTTTGGTCGAGTGAAATTGACCGCCGCAGTCCACAGCAGTTCGATGCCGGATGGGAGTTATGGCGGGGAACCCTGCGGTTTCGTGGTCGAATCGAGCGACGGTAACTTTTATTACTCTGGCGATACTGCCCTAACGATGGACATGAAACTCATCGGCGAACAGACCAAGCTCCGCTTCGCTGTGCTTCCGATCGGTGACCATTTCACGATGGGCATCGATGACGCGGTGCGGGCGGCGAACTTTGTCGGGGTGACGAAAGTTGTCGGCGTGCATTACGACACCTTTCCACAGATCAAGATCGATCACGCAACCGTGCAGAAAATCGCGCAGGCAGGCGGCAAGGAATTGCTTCTGCCGAAGATTGGGGAAACGATCGACCTCTAGCTCGCAACTACTGTGCTGACGTTTTCGCCAGCTCCGCGACTATCGCGCGGGCCGCCGCGGCGATCGCACCGGTGCGGGCGTCAGCCGAAGCACTCGAGCCTAACGAGTAAATGGCGATAAGGATGGGTGCCTTGCGCGGTGGCCAAAGAATCGCAATGTCGTTCGTTGCGCCACCGCCGCCATTGCCAGTCTTATCGCCGACCCGCCAGTCGTTAGGCACACCCGCCCGAATCATGCTGCGACCCGTTTCACTGGCCACCAACCAGCTTTCGAGTCGCTGCCGCGAAGCTGCCGACAATGCATCACCGAGCAGTAACCGGCGAAGAGTTCCGAGCATCGAACCCGGCGTTGTCGTGTCTCGCTCGTCTCCGGGAATGGCGATGTTCAGATCGGGTTCGAAACGATCCAGGCGGGTCTGAGAATCGCCGAGAGATCGCGCGTAACGCGTCACGGCTGCTGGTCCACCGATTGTCTTGAGGAGCAAATTAGCGGCCGTGTTATCGCTTAGTTCGATCGCCGCGGCGCAGAGGGCCTCCAAAGTCATCCCACCTTCGTCAACATGTTTTCTTGTCACCGGTGCATACTCAAGCAGGTCGCTTTTCGCATAGCGAATGAACCGGCCCAGTTCCTCCTGCTTTGTATCGACTCGGTGCAAAACAGCTGCTACTGCCAAGAGCTTAAACGTACTACACATCAGGAACCGTTCTTCCGCCCGATGTTCCAGGCGCCGACCGCTCCCGGTATCGAGGGCAGCGATTCCGAGGTGCCTGCCAACCCGTGTTTCGATGGCGACGACCTTCTCGTTGAAGGAACGGTCCTTTTCTTCGTCACTCGCGGCCTGTGATGGCAGCGTGCAATGGAGCCAGATGAAGCCGGCCAGGGCGACGACCTTTATCATCGCGGATCGGCTGTCTCAGGCTGGGACCATCCCGGGAAGACCGATCATTATCTCCTCCTCGGCTTCCTCCCGGCTGGTCTGTAAGGGGGCGAAACGGTCGGCGCGAAATCCGCGTTCAATGCCATGAGCATTGAGTGGGCCTTTGATTTCGCAGAGATAGACCGCTATTTCACCCTCATCGCCCGTCAGTCCTATGCCCGGTACTATGTCGCGAATGGTATAAGTAGAACCTTCTTTCGGCAATTCGCCGTAAAGCTTTTCGATCCCCAAAGGGAACCTCCCATTTATGCAGACAACCTTCTGATTTGGTAGAAACATCTCGCGGCTCAATCTTGACTGGCGGGATTACGATTCGGGAAAGGCGGGATAGGAGGCAGCTCGTAACCCTTGGTCTTCATCTCTTCCTGCACTTCGTCAATGGCGCGGTCCAGCTGCTGGTCGATGCCTTTAAACTCCTTCGCCGGGTCGTTATCAACTACGATATCCGGATCAACCCCGTGACTTTCAATGACCCAGCCCTTTCCGTCCTTCGAGTACGGCGCAAACTCAGGTTTGAAGAGCTGGCCACCATCGACGAAGGGCAGGGAATTTCGAATTCCGATCACGCCGCCCCACGTCCGTTTGCCAATAAGCTTGCCAAGGCCAAGCGTTTTGAAACGGTAGGGAAAAATATCGCCATCCGAAGCTGAGAACTCATTGATCAGAGTCACCATCGGGCCAAGGAAGGTTTGCGGAGGATTAGGCTGGGCTGTTCCATTGCGCGCCATCTCGACCATTACGAGTGCACGACGCAACCGTTCGATAACAAGTGGCGAAACAAAGCCGCCGCCGTTTCCGCGCACGTCTACGATCAGCCCCTTCTTTTTAATCTGCGGGAAGTAACGCTTGGTAAACTCGTTTAGTCCAGGCTGACCCATGTCCGGAATATGGACATACCCGACCCGATCATTGGTTTTCTTACTCACGTAGTCGATGTTGTGTTGCACCCAATCGAGGTAATAAAGCGGCGATTCGTCCGCTGTCGGAACCACAGTCACATCGCGCGCGCCGTCGTCCGTCGTCTTTGAGTTAACCCGCAGGATAACTTGCTTGCCTGCGGTACCGATGAGTGCGTCATAGATATTTGGCAAAGTTGAAACCGGTGTGCCATTAACCGCCAGGATGTAATCGCCGGCCTTGAGATTCAGGCCGATCGCGGTGAGTGGCGACCGCGTCTCATCATCCCAGTTTTCACCGGGGAGGATACGATCAATCCGATAGGCATGGCTGGCTGAGTCGCGCGATAACTGCGCGCCGAGGAGACCGAGCTTAATCCGCGGTGTCTCGGGGCGTTCACCCCCGGCAACATAGGCGTGTCCATTATTTAATTCGCCGATCAATTCTCCGATCAGGTAAGTGAGATCGTTCCGATCATTCACATAAGGCAGGAGTGCGGCATACTTATCTCGAAGCGTCTTCCAATCGACGCCGTTCATGGTGGGCGAATAAAAGAAGTCACGCATCTGGCGCCAGGCCTCGAAGTAGATTTGCTTCCATTCGGCGCGGCGATCGGCCATGACGTTGAGTCCAGTTAAGTCAAGCTTGTGATCCTTGGTCTCTAGCTTGTCCTTCGGCAGGTCGATGATCGAGTAATCCTTATCGATCTTCACCAGCATCTTTTTGCCGTCGAAACTGATCTGATAACTGTTTACGTCGCCCAAGACCGTTTCCTTGCGGTCTTCCAAACTATAGGAACAAAGATGCCACTTTTGATTGCCCGGACCTTCCTCCCCGTCGCCCTCGCCGGTGTTGTCTCCAACCGTCCGTCGGAGATAAAAGACGCGGCCGTCGACCAGGCGGATATCCTTATAGTTCGCCGGAGTAATCTCGAGGCCGACGATCCGATTCTGGATGCCGTCAGTATCGACCTTTACTGTTACGGGTTTTCGTTTTTCCTCTTTCTTTTCGTCCTTTTTGTCTCCGTCCTTTCCGCCTTCCTTGTCTTTCTTCTCAGCTTTGCCTACCTCGTCGCTCTTGGGAGCAAGCGGAGATTCGGCATCCTTGGAGAGAGTCACGAGATAGATCCGCTGTTGATCGAGGTAAACGGCCTCGAACTCGTCCTCGGCAAAGATCGGCTTGAAATCCCGGCCGGAGGAAAGCATGAGATATTTGCCGTCGTCGCTGAAGGCGACCGAGCCGGAGCCATACCAGTCGTCGGTCACCGGTACGGATTTCTTACTCGTTACAGAATAAAGATAGACTCTCGGTTGAAAATTTTCTTCCGGCTGCGACCAGGCGATCCATTGGCTATCCGGCGACCAGTCATAAGATTCAATCTCGCCTACCTTGTCGCTCGCCACCTCAGTAACTGCCTTACTGGCAACATCCACGTAGCGCAGGCGCTGCAGTCGATCGCTCCAGAGAAGCTTCTTGCTGTCGGGCGACCAGATCGGCTGATAATAATAGGTATCGGCGCCCTTCGTAACTTGCTGGGCTTGACCCTTCCCATCCTGCGAACGCACATATAACTCGTTTTCGCCGGACTCATCTGAGTTAAAAGCAATCCATTTACCATCTGGCGACCAAACGGCGTCTCGTTCATGAGCGTTGGAAGTCTTTGTCAGGGCACGCGCGGTGCCGTTTTTGGCCGGCACGGAAAAGAGATCTCCCCGCGCGACAACGATGGCGCGCTGGCCGTCCGGCGCGAGGTCGATTCCCTCGGTATGTTTGGAAGCGTCAAGGAATTGGGAGCGACCGGAGGCGAAATCCTCTTTGACGTCGATGGGCACAGGCGCGGCTTTCCCGCTCGCCAGATCGTAGCGCCAGATGTAGCCGGCTTCCTCGAAGACGATCGAGTCCTTACTGATGGTTGGGAACTTGATATCGAAATCCTTGAAGTTAGTGAGCTGTTTGGATTGTTTCGAAGCAAGGTCGATCGAGAAAAGATTCATCCGGCCATCACGATCGGAGAGGAAGTAAACGTGGTTATCCGGTCCCCACATTGGGCAGATGTCCTGGGCAGGGTTATTCGTTAGGTTCTCGGTTTGCTGAGTCTTGAAATCGTAAATCCAGACGTCATCGGCCATACCTCCGCGGTAATGTTTCCAAGTGCGGAACTCGCGGAAGACGCGGTTGAAAGCCATTTTGGAATCGTCCGGCGAGAAAGAGACGAAGCCTCCGCGCGGCACCGGCAGTTCTTTCGGCAGATCAGCATCCATTCCGACTGTTTCCAGATCGCCGATAAACGAATTAAAAGAAGTACGCCGGGAGCGAAAGATAACCTCCGGCTGAGTGTTTGCCCAGCCCATCACGATGTTGTTCGGACCCATGCGGTCGGAGACGTCGTCGCGAGAAAGAGTCGCGGTGGTCGTCAGGCGTTTGGGCTCTCCGCCTTCGCCCGGCATGACATAGACTTCAGTATTGCCGTCGTATTGAGAAGTGAAGGCGAGCTGTTTTCCATCCGGGGAGAAATGGGGGAAAGAGCTGTAACCCGGTCCACTTGTTAGACGGCGGGCCGTGCCGCCATCCTTCGGGACGGTATAAAGTTCCCCGGCGTAGCAAAAAACGATCTGGTCGCCGTTGCTAGTAGGAAAACGGAGTAGCCGGGTGGTGTTGGGAAGTTCCTGGCCTGGAAGATGGGATCCAACGAAAGAACCGGCGACGATGGAAAGGACGATGAGTTGACGAAAACTGCGCATGGCCAAACATTTGAGCATGCATCGGGAGCGTTGTCGAATTTCCACCGGTCGAAGTCAAAGCGCTTCAAGGCTGCAAAGAGCTTGACCGCCACGAGCAAATTCTTGCGAATCTTAGAGAACGATGTCTTAGACGAAAAGTCTCTATCTCTTGGTTTGCGGAGTTCTCTTCTTGCAGCCCGTTCGGTTATGCCCAAGCCTAAACCTACTAGTGGGAAAGTGGCAATGCTACGTATCATAGCAGTAGCACCGGTGACGTTGCAACATTAAGACCAGGACCATAACTCGCGCCCAGCGTCGATCACGAGTTTGGGATAAGCGCTTCTCCGGAGCGGTGGCGCCGGATCCGGCGGCAATCAAGGGAAGCTCTGCCGTCGACAAGTCGCAATGTCCGCGATATGGTTATTTGCCGATCCGTTGACAACAAAAACTCCGGGTGATAATATCGCGCCAATTCCGCGGGCGTGAAACGCTCGTTAGGCCGCGAACATTTCTGCACACACTACTTAACAGTCAGGTCCTGGTGCTCAACCGCCTGTGGCAGGCGGTTAATATCTGCTCGGCTCGTCGCGCCTTTTCTCTTCTCTACCAGGGCCACGCTCAGGTGGTCTGGGCCGAGGAAGGGAACTTCGCCACGCACGACTTCGATAGCTGGCGTGATTTTTCCATCAACGCGCCAGAAGCCGAACACGAAATGGTGACGACGATTTCGTGGAAGATTCGTGTCCCGCGCGTGATCGTATTGCTGCTCTTTGATCGTCTGCCGAAGAAGGAAGTGAAGTTCACCCGGCATAACGTTTTTGAGCGCGACAACAATACCTGCCAGTATTGCGGCGAAGTCTTCGAGCGCCAGGAGCTAAATCTTGATCACGTCCTGCCGCGCGATAAAGGTGGACTCACGACTTGGGAAAACGTGGTCTGCTCCTGCATACCGTGCAATACGCGCAAGGCCAATCGGCTGCCGCACCAGGCGCACATGCGTCTCATCCGTAAACCCAGGCGGCCGAAATGGCGCCCGTTTTTGCATGTTACTTTCAGCAGCCAGCAACATGAAAGCTGGCGGCATTTCGTCGATCTGGCCTACTGGAATGTTGAGTTGAGCGATTAGCTCCCGTCTAGCCTCTTCGCCAGTCGAACCTCCAATCCCCGGAGAGACCAGCATGGTCTCAATCCTTGGGACAAGGCCGGAATGACCAATGTTTTGGCCGACTCAAACGCGAGTGGACGGACTGGTGGCAGCGGCCTGGCAGGCGCGCGCAGGTGCGGCCAGGAGAAAAGGAAAGGTGTCTGGAGGGTTTAGCGATAAGGACGGTGTTAGCGAGCTATGGTGTCGAAGGCTCGGCGTGAATCACAGATTTTCCCGCCCATGCGGTTTGGTAAGTTCCAGAATCGGACCGATCGGGACGAGGCGCGTTGGGTTAATCGCATCGTGAGTCATGAAATAGTGACGCTTGATATGTTCAAAGTTGACCGTTTCGGAGACCCCAGGTTGTTGGTAGGTATCCATGAGATAACCCTGGAGGTTTGGGTAATCGAGAATCCGGCGCAGGCTGCACTTAAAGTGAATGTAATAGACGACGTCGAAACGAATAAGCGTGCAAAAAAGCCGCCAGTCAGATTCGACGATACGATTGCCGAAGAGGTAGCGTCTTTTCGTTAGGCGCATTTCCAGTTCGTCGAGCGCTTCAAATAGGGTGCGAGCCGCGCGCTCGTAGACGGGCTGACGAGTCGCAAACCCGGCACGATAAACGCCGTTGTTGACCTTATCGTGGATGAATTGCGAGAGATTGGCTTGCTCGTGCGCGATCTCGTTAGGAAAGAGCTGCGCATCGCGAGTCGCAAACGCGCGAAAACCTTCGACGAACATCCGGCAGATATCGTCCTCCGAGTTATTGACGATCCGGTGTGTTTGCTTATCCCAAAGGACTGGCACCGTGGCGCGACCTTCAAAGCTTGGATCGGTGGCACGGTAGGCTTGGGAAAGAAAATCGAAACCGTTGACCGGATCGCGGCTATAACCCGGTCCGTCGCGAAAGGCCCAGCCGCGCTCGTCGCGGACCGGATCAACCACGGTCAGGCCAACGACATTTTCCAAACCCTGCAGGTGCCTAACGATTACGGTTCGGCTCGCCCACGGACAGGCGAGCGAAACGTAGAGATGATAGCGGCCGGCGTCGGCAGGAAAGACGGTTGAGCCGTCGGCCGAGACCCAGTCGCGGAACTGGTCCTCCTGACGGCGAAATTCTCCCGTGTCGGATTGCTCAGCGGCGAATTGCGCTCTCATTTCCGTGGTTCCGACTTAACAGGAGCCGAACGTAGCAGCGAATTCAACTCTGGCTAAAGCGTCGCGAGGAGAGGAATCCAATCTCGTGCCGTGGCGTGGCCTCGAAAGCAAGATCGGCGCAAATCTCACCCACAACCGGGGCAAACTTGAAGCCGTGACCAGAAAAACCGCCACAGAGGATGAGGCGGGAATGGTCCGGATGGTGGTCGATGACGAAGTGCCCATCCGGAGTCAAGCTATAGGGGCAGGCCTTGCCGGCGCGAAGAATGGCGGCGGCACCAGGCATCCAGTTCTCAGTCGCCCTAACGATGGGGTCGATGTCGCGACTTTGGCTTATTTCGCGATCAAAGTGGGCCATGTCGGTGCAGGCGCCGAGAGAATGGAAGGCGGCCTTTACGCCATCACCGAAATCGGGAAAGCCGTAGAGTGGCGCGGGCAGAATCTTTCGATCGAGAAGAAAAGCCGGGAAACGACCGACAGCGTAGTCGTCAGTCGCCGGGGTGAACCAGGCCTGTACGTTGCGCTGCACTCGGATCGTTAGGCCCAGTTTTTCCAACTCCTTCTGAAGCCATGGGCCTAAGGAAAGAATCAACGCGCGACTCTCGATCATCGTGCCATTCGCGAGCCGCACCATGAAACCATCGCCGCTCGCCTCCCAGGATGTGAGCGCGGCATCGAAATGGAGGACTGCGCCGGCGGAAGTCGCGACTCGCAGATGCGCTTCGACGGCGCGCTCGGGATCGATGACTCCGCCGTCAGTTTCGAAGACTGCTACTTCGTTGTCCTCAACGCGCAGGGTAGGATAGCGATGGCGAATCTCGCGCGCGTCGAGCACTTCGAGAGGAAGATCATGTTGTTGTGCGGCACGCTGAGCACCGACAATGATATCTGCGTCTTCGCTACCAACCATCAACAATCCTGTGATGCACAACAGGTCTTCACCGGTTACCTGTTCGAGTTTTCGCCAGAGAGCATAGGCGCGGAGAACTAACGGCACATAGGCGGGGTCTTCGAAATAGGCTTTGCGGATCATCCGGCTCTTCCCGTTCGAAGACCCGGCCGTGTGGCCGCGCTCGAATTGCTCGAGGCCGATTACTCTCGAGCCACGGCAAGCGCACTCGGCCAGGATGGCGCTGCCCATGCCGCCCAATCCAATGACAGCAACATCATAGCGCATTCGACGTCATCTATCGTCACTTGGGAAACACCAGCACACAATCCGATCTGCCTAACGATCCGATGCCGGTTGAAGATTAATCCCAACCCATAAAATCGACTTCGATCGTTGGATTCGGGCCACGCTTTTCGCCCGTTTTCGGTTTGGCCGCGCCGCCCTTGACTTCGTTGGTGGGCTTCAGGTCGCGGAGCTCGAGCTTGTGCTCTTTCTTTTCCGTGAGCTTCGCATCTTCTTTCGCTATTCTCGGCTCTGCATCTTGGTCGTTCACTCGATCTTCCAGGGTTTTAGGATTACTCTTTCACCTCACCGTCCCCGCGACGATACGAGAAGTTTGCCGCGAGAAGGCAGACGGGTCGAGCATAATCGTAGATTTCGACGAAATTCTTCGCGCGTCGCCTTTCGGAAAACTTTTGCGCCTTCCGCTGGTATTGATTTCGGGGAGGCGATCTAATCCCGTGCCTTACGCCTGTGCGCGGCCGCTGATGCGTGCAGAAGAGTCTTTACCTCCGCGGAAGCGCAAACTCGATTGCCTGAACGCAAACGGGTTGCTTGACGAGCGGCGAAGCACCGCTGCTGTGTGGATTCGGCGAGGGTGTGGGCGAGCGAGCCAATCGTAGAGAGACACCGCTGCGCAGAAAAGGCCACCGAGTGGGAGTACGATCAGCCAAAAAAGGCAGGCGGCGATGAGAAAAAGCGGTTCCAGCAGAATTGCGCTGATGGCGGAAGAGCCGGAGACGTTAAGAGTATCTGAAGGTGAAAAAGTGGTAATCATCGAAATGCCTTTCTACAGGGTTTGGTGGCGTCTTGTTATATTCACCATAATTTTAAGCATTGACCATGCCTGCCGTGAAAAGAAGAGTAGTTTCCTTTTTCTTCGGAAAAAGGGTCTTGGTGGCGCGAATTTGTTTCGTTTGGCCTCGAATTTAGTCCAACGACCTTCCTCTTAGTCCGCGAACGACAATTAGACCCAACCGGATTTTGAGCCCTAGTACGTGACTTGATTCCAAGGTTTTAGTCGCGCCCGTAGATGATCGAACAGCCAAATGGCAGCGCTGTTGAGTCCGCTGGCTTGCTAGCTGCTTACGGCTTTCATCCACAATGAATCGGGACATGGAGTTTCGGACAATGGCAGAAGGCAAAATTGAATGGGATCGACCCGCGAAGACGCAGAGCAGGCCAGACCGCTCGCGCGCGTGTCAAACTCGAACAGGAGCCGCACAAAAGGGGAAAAAAAACCGACCTGGCGTAAACACGCTGGCACGAACGAGAACGCTGATGCTGGCAGCTTTACGCGTGTGGGAATTGAAGCGAGGAATCCGCGAATAAAGCCGGGCGCGCTTTCGCTGCGATAGAATTTCCAAGACTGATCTCAAGTCGTCACGCGCTATAACCTGAACAGCTAAGTTCCTGGGCCAGAGGCTGCATCCGCTTGACCCGCGAGCAGCGAACCAGAACGGCACTGTTCCAAGACCTTTCATGAATACGTCCATTTTTTCAGAAGAGACAGTTAAGGAGTCGATGCCTGCTCGACCTACGAGCAAGCGAGGCACCAAGCGTCGGCCTTGCCGGGCGCAATTATCGTCTCATAGCTTGAGCGAAGAATTCCAACCAGGCGCAGGCACCCTCGCGCGTACGAAGCGGCTTATTCTGGCGGCGGTACGAGTATGGGAACTGAAGAGGGGCATTCGACAATAGTTGTTCGGCTGGCGATAAGCTCCATACGGCTGCCTAAGGGGTTCGCACTTTAGAGAGCGTGTGCGAAGTTAAAGCGGAGGTCGTTGCCGTCTCGATGAGGTCAGGCTCGGCATATCAAGGTTTTATGAAGCAATTTTTCCTTGGACTCGCTTTTATCTTTATTCCGTCGCTCGGTTTTGCCCAGACCCAGCCGACCGCCCAGCCCGCCGGTGGCGGCATCGAAGGAACCATTACGATCAGCCCCGTTCGAGGAGGGCCCGTTAGACAGGGCGCGGCCACTTCGCAGCCTCTGACAGATACGGCCTTTGAGGTGAAGCACGACGGGCAAGTCGTTGCGTCCTTTCAAACCGATGCCAACGGAAAATTTAAAGTGATGCTTCCGCCCGGCCATTACACGATCTCTCGCCAGCAAAAGGCGGGCGCGATTGGCTCTTTCGGACCTTTTGAGGTGGACGTGAGTACAGGGAAATTGGCCACAGTCCAATGGGAATGTGACAGTGGTCTGAGATGAATTGATCGTCTGGAGTCGGACCCCGTTAACACGAACTGCGTGCGCGGAATCTTCTTCTATAGCTATTCGACATCGGGCGTCTGACAGGAAGCGATAGCCACGCCCAGCGCAGCCTCCGCCAGATAGATTGCGCGCGCTGTTTTCGGATGCTCTACTAATTCTTCAGTTACAGCCCGCGCGAGCTCGGGTCCAAAATGCCAAAAGAGAGAATGCCAGCGTGGCTTGAGCAGTCCCATGATCCCGTCGCCAATGAGAAAAAGTGCGCCCATATCGATCAATCGGCGCGCGATCAGATTGTTTGTCATTGGTTTCTATGGCGCGAGCGAGGGGGAAATTCAAATCTCACAGCCGGCGGGCGGCGACTTAAGTTGGTTACTATTGCAAGTCTCGCGCAAAAGCGTCGCTGCGTTTGATCGTTTGCTGCGACTGCGTGTCGATCCGCGACTGCTGATCGATGGTCGGCCCGAGGGAGCAACCACTTTGAAGCAGGATCAGGCATAAGAACGCCAGAGACATTGCGAATTTCATAGTCAAGAGGACAACGGAGCCTTACCCTCCGCACAGTTCCAAGTTTGGATATTCCTTCAGGCGTGCGCCGGGGCCTGTTGCCTGTGATATTTGACGAGGCGGAAGCCCCAGCCAATCAGGGTCGAAAGATCGCGATTCCGCGCCTTCATTTTCTCGAGGAATTCTCGCACCCTCGTGCTCAGCTTCGCCTGTTGCTCCGTTTCGTCGAGAATCTCGAAAATCTCCATCGATAGGAGCCAATCGCCAGGATGTTCGGCCTGCTGCGTTTCCCAGATTTCTCCGAGACGTTCGTAGCCTGCTTTGCGGGTGCGAATGTCGCGCACCTGCTGGTAAAGGCTCTCGAGTTTTTTCCGGTTCGCATCGGAAGGATGTTTGATCGTGCGCTCTTTCGGTACGAGTGCGATCTGGTTATAGGCATCCTTGTCGGCCGCGCCGTTGAAAACAGAAACAACGTTGTCGCCTACCGCCATGTCGTATGTGCCCCATGCCGGATCGAAGAGAATGCGATCGGCGAGTTTGGCGGTGCAACTTGAAAAGGAAACCAAAAGCAACTCGTCGTCGTAGCGCAGAATCCTTTCGACCTTGCCTTCCACCGTGATACCGCTTTCGAAGTCCAGGCGCGCCGCGTTCCCTTCTGTGAGTTTGGTTTCTCTCCACTTTCCGATCGGCGAACCAAAGCCGTCCTTGTGATAATCGGGGCCATGGCCAGCCAATTCCTTGTTTTTGCGAGCCAACGCACTTGGGCCGGTCGTTCTCAGGTAAATGGGTTGGTTGTTTGAATCGGTCAGTACTTCCGTAAATACCCCCGAAACCTGCAATTCGCTTGAGTATTGGCAGGTCGATACATTCTTGCACTCGATCGCCTTCCTGATTCCTTCGAGTCCACCGACGCGATATGCCATCTTATTCGCGAATTCCTCCAGGACATCGCTCAGGTGCTGAAAATCGCGGCAGACGAACAGCTGCGGCTGCTTCGTCGTAATATCGAAGGCCTGATCTTTGGCCGCGATGGAATAGGGGATCTTCTTCACTTCCGGCTCAAGACAGCTGACGGATTCGCCAATCGAAGAAAGCAAGCCAGCGCCGTAAATTTTCGGTTTCTCTAATGAACCGATCAGACCGTACTCCACCGTCCACCAATGGAGCCGTGAAAGCTGCGCCATTTCGGAAGGCTGACCAAGATTCGCCTGTTTATATTCTACCTCCCGTGTCGCCTCTTCGATTTCTTTCGGATCGGCATTCGGGAGCTCCTTCAAGATCGAAAGATGCCGGATGGCTTGGTAAAGCTCGAAGTCCTTGCGCGACTGCATGGCCTTGGCGCCGACTTCGCCAAACCGTTGCAGATAATTTGAATACTCGCGATCGACAATAATCGGCGCGTGCCCGGCCGCTTCATGCACGATGTCGGGTGCGGGCGTGTATTCGATATGGTGGATTTGGCGCATGTCGCACGCGATCACCAAGACTTTGTAGGCCTGAAATTCCATAAAAGCCGCCGGTGGAATAAAGCCGTCCACCGCGACCGCCCCCCAGCCGATTTTTCCCAGGATGTCGTTCATCTCGCTGATGCGCGGGATGCGTTCGAAGGAAATTCCGGTGTCGAGTAAGCCCTGGAAGTAAACCTTGTGCGCGTATTCCTTCAGGAAAAAAGTATTCTGGCGCATAATGAATCGCCAGACGGCGTGATCGACTGGCGTGTAATCGTCGTAACGCTGATCGACGGCAAATTGAAGCAGGTGCTCCGGCAGCGCCGCGACCGCGGCATTATTCATTGGGATTCCGTTTTCGGTTTTCATCGTCACCTCTTCTTCGAGTTCAAATTCCACCGTCGCCTAACGACAGGCTACACTTCAAATTTTATGACTGAACGCAAGGACGGGCAAGGGAGTTCGCAAGGAAGCGATCAAACTCGAGCATTGAGATGCGGGGCTGCCCCTTCATTGCGAAAGGCCGGCGCGCTCGATACGTTCAATGATGCCCGACATGTCCGACCTCGTGGTTGACGCAGCGCCTCCGCGCGTGCGCGGCGAGAATTATCCGGCGGTTGTCTGGTTGAGTTTGTTCTGTCTTGATGCACCGATCGTCGCGGTCACGTGGCAATGGCTTTTCGCGCACATTTTCGGTGCGGAGCTTCACTTTCCAGTCCGCATCCTTCTCTTTTTCACCGCCTGGCTCATATATCTCGCGGATCGTTTCGCGGACACAATCAAGCTTTCGCCGGCGAATCCGATCTCGCTTCGTCACCGTTTTTGCCGCGAACATATGATCGGGTGGTGGATCGCGATCGTGATCATCTTTATTCTTGATGTCTCGCTCGCGCTCCGCTTTCTCGACCTGCAAATGCTCCTTCTTGGCGGGACCCTGGCGGCCCTCTGCGCGCTTTATCTGTTCGCCAATCATCTGTTAGGGGGAAAGTGGCGTCCTGTCCCGATGAAGGAGAAAGCGATCGGGATACTTTTCGCCGCCGGCACCACGCTCGGCGTCATCGGTGAGCTACCTGCTCTCAGTGTTTCTTTCGGCGTGGCGTTGTTGCTTTTTGCCATCCTCTGCACTTATAACTGCCTTTCCATTGCCGCCTGGGAACGCGACCTTGACTCTGCCCAGGGCAAGACGTCGTTCATGACCGGCTGGCCATCTGCCGCTCGAGCGCTGAAGGTAATTGGCTATGGTCTTGTGCTGGTTGCCCTCGCTGGCGGCGTCGTCTGGCGATTTGCCTGGCCGCTCTGGCTTTGTCTGGCAATGAGTGCACTTTTACTCGTTAGGCTGAATCGCGCCGAGAGTTGTCCGCGCGATCAGCGGACCGCGCTGGCCGATCTCGTCCTCCTCACTCCGCTGCTCGCGCTTCTCTTTTCCTGGCGGTGAGCTTTGATCGCGTCGCGCGGGTCTATCGTCTGCTCGAGACGTTTGTTTTTGGGAATCAATTGCAGGAAGCTCGTCTCGCTTTCCTCAGTGAGATGGAATCGCCAGATCGCGTCTTCATCGTCGGGGAAGGGGACGGCCGCTTTCTTGCCGAGTTCGTTAAGTTGCATCCGCATTCCGCGGTGGATTGTATCGAGGCAAGCGGCGCAATGCTCCGGCTGGCTCAGGCACGCGCCGAGTTCCCCGGGGTCAACTTCGTTCACCAGGACGTAAATGAGAGCGTTCTCGAGCGGGAGGCTTACGATCTCATCGTGACACATTTCGTGCTCGATTGTTTCAATGAGCAAACCCTTTCGCGTCTGATCGAAAAGCTTTCCCACGCCGCCGCTCCGAGTTCGCGTTGGCTCATCGCCGATTTCTGCGAACCGCCAACCGGATGGCGTCGCTGGTGGGCACGTTTGCTCATCGCGATCATGTATCAATTCTTTCGCCGCGTAGCCGGGATTGAAGCGGCTCGTTTGGTCGACTTCGCTCCCTTCTTACGATTGAGGGGATTTGCCCTGAGGAAGCAGGTGTTCTCGCCTACCAGGATGATTCGGTCACAGCTATGGGCGCGTTGCGCCTAACGACAGCAGAGTGTGCTACCGGTGCCTCCGCGCAATGAGCCTGACGATCCAAACAATCAACGCGAGCGCGAGGGCCCACGGAGCCACAAAGGCGATCGCCACGCCTATCATACGCAGACTCCACATGAGCGCCGCCGCGCCTTGTTCCAGAGTGTGACGCAGGGTGGCGAGCAGGCTGGAGTCGGAGGAAACAATATTGCCCTGGCTGTAAATTTGAATGGAAAGATCAGCCAGCGCGTTGGCCATCTCCGACTGATCGCTCGCCCGGTCCTCTCTTTGCACGGCCACGTTCTCGACTTTGCCTAACGACTCCAACGCTCTCATCAGTGCGCGGTAATTTTTCATTGGCACACGCAACGAGACATTCGCGATTTCGCGTCCATCGGGATCACGCGAGAAAGAAGACGTCCGGATGCGACCGTCTTGTTTCTCGACCAGATCGCGAAGCCGTGCGGTTTTTTTGTCCACCTCGGTCGTGCGAATCTGGAGCGTGGTTTGTTGCGTGGCCTGTTCCTGCTCCTCGCGCGAGAGGGTCACGTTTAACTCCACTTTGTCGCGTTTCGTCCGGGCATTTTGTGAGATGCCTTCGCCGCCCTGCGCGACGCGCTCGGTTTCGACTCGAAAATTTTCCACCTGCCCAAAGCTCTTTATTCGAGTGATAACGCCGTCGCTTTCCTCGGGCACCAGCAGCATGTGGATCTGCGCCGTGACATTTCCCCGATTGTCTCGGCCCAGCTGCGCGCCGCTGATCTGCACCTTGGGCGAGGCGAGCGCCTTGATCTGGTTGTAGGCGGCTTCGACTTGTGGCGAATAAATGGCGAGCTCGGCGCGTTCCTTCAAAAGAAAGGCCGCGGGCTGCTCGAGATCTTTTTCCGCCAGCGCGATGGTAACGGTCGCGAGCTGCACCTGCGCGTCCCAATATTTTAATTCACCCTGCATCTGCTCGATTTCTTCGCGCACACGAGCAAGCTCTTTCTCGACCTGCAAAAGATCGGAAACTTTGCCGGTCTTGGTTTTAAGCATATCGAGCAAACGTTGCTCCATGACCCGTGCGTTCTTCAGGCGAGCGTCGGTGTCGAAGTAGGATTTGGTCACATCCTGTGTGCCTAACGACTGGTTCTTTAATTCGCCCAGGCTACGGATCGAAAGCAGGAAAACATCGAGTTTGTCGGGCAAGACCTTAACCACGATTTCGCCCTGTAGTTTGCCATTGCCCTGCTTTTGCGAACTGCTGGTGGCGACGTAGCCACCGTTTGCCTTCGCCAAGTCGAGGATCTTTTGAAGAGCCTCGTCGAAACTGACAATCTCCAGCTCGACTCGCGCACTACGTACCAGTTTGCGGTGATCAGTTACTGCCGGCGCCGAACTTTGAGCGACTTGCTCGGTCTTCGAAATTGCTGAACCCGCGGCGGCGGCCGGCTCTTCGGCGACAAATTTCGAAGGCTCTTCTTTGAGCGGAGCGGAAGGTAGCGTGGCGCTGCTTTGATCCTTTGGCCGTGTTTCAGCGAAGGCACTGAGCTTCCCACTGGAGCGCGAAGCAGTCTTGCCTAACGAATCAACGACAGACGCATCTCGTGACACTGCTGAAACTGCGAGTTCCGTGGAAACCAGTTTGCTTTCCGTCGCGCCGTTTTCTTCCCGCGTAAGGATTCGTCCGGTTTGCACGAGCGCAAGAAGCACAACCGCCGCTGCCGCGATCTGGGTTACGCGGAGTCGAAAGGCATGAATGATAAACGCTACGAAATGATCGCGCTGATCAGGCACACGCTGGCGGAAACTCGCCAGCATACGCTGTTCAAAAGCAGGATCGGCTTTTTCCGGGGAAAGATTTTCCTCAAGTAGCTTGTGCATATTTTTTTCCTCCCGATGCAGTTGGCGACACGCCACGCATTCAACAAGGTGGCGATGAAGCGCCTCGCGTTCGTTGACCGAAAGCTGTTCGTGCACCTCAGCGGCCAGCCAGTTCTCGATGTCGTCGTGAATAGTGAGAGGCGTTTTCATTCCAGAGCGGTTAGCGCCGGGCGCATGCGTTTACGTAATGTTTGCAGGGCGCGACCGAGGATTCCCCGAAGCGCACCGTTGCTCAGACCGAGCAGTCGCTCGATCGCGGCGTAGTCGAGTTCCTCAAAATAGCGAAGGGTAAGCGCGGCACGATGTAGTTCGGGCAGTTCCGCGAGCGCGGCCTGGAGGTGTTTGCCTAACGAGTCTTCAATCGGCGCGAGATCTTCCGGTTGATCCGACAGCTCCTCAGGCAGCGGCTCCGGTTTACGTTTACGTGCCAGGTCGCGTGCCCGATGCCTGACAATTGTGCCGAGCCAGGCGGGAAATTTCTCTGCCTCGCGCAATTTCCAGCGGCCTTTCCAGGCTTTGATGAACGCTTCCTGCACTGCATCCTCGGCGTCGGAACGGTTTTGCAAGATGCCGTATGCGATCGCGAAAAGCGCGCGACTCTGTGTGCGGATGATCATCTCAAAGGCCTCGCGATCGCCGCGGATGGCCGCTCGAAAGATTTCGTGTTCGCTGGGATCCATCGGTCGATCACCAGCCTAGACGCCTCAGATTGCGAGAACGCGCGAAAAATTTTAAGGCGATTGTCAGGCCGACGCGGTCGCCTCTAGAAAATCGTCACCACATTCCCGGCGCTCACCATATCTTTCAGACGCGCGGCATCCCAGTTGGCGGTGCGGATGCAGCCGTGACTGCCGGCGCGTCCGATCGTCTCCGGATTGTTCGTGCCGTGAATGCCGATGCCCGGTTTGTTCAAGCCCATCCAGAGCACACCAACGGGATTATTAGGACCAGGTGGGATGTTGTAGAAATCACTTGTCCGAATTCCGTGGTTAAGGACACCTTCGTCGTGGCGAAACCACGGCATGGTCGCGATCCCGAGAATTTTCCACACGCCGAGCGGCGCGGGCAGCGTCTTTGAGCCGGGTGTGATCGGGAATTCTGCCAGTAATTTGTTGTCCTCGCGTATTTCGAGAAAATGCTCGCGGGTATCAATATAGACCTGTCTCCTCGCGAAGAGAGGATTGGGCGGGATAAATTTTTCCGAAAGTTTCTCGATTTCGAACGGCTCAACATTTGGCACGTTCACAACGTCGCCCGGCTTGAGCTGCTCGAGATCCGTGCCCGGATTAATTTTGCGCAGGAACTCCTCCGCGGCGTGATAGCGTTCCGCGACGAACTCGAGGAGTGAGCCGTATTTCATCGCCTTCAGCTTTGCCTGTTCCGAGGGCTTGGATGCGGTCTCGCCGACGAACTGTTCGTCTTCCGGTCGAATGGTGTAGGTCGTGAACGGCTGGGGAACTTCCGCGAGCAACTGTGCATCGACCGCTCCGGTTGGCGGCAAAGCATTCGCTTTTTTGTAAGCGACCAGCGCTTTGCCGAAAAACTCGCCCATTTTCCCGTCAATCTTTCCCGGCCCAAACTCGTGATTGTCGAGAAAGATCTGAAGCCGCACGCTCGTCTCTTCATCGTAAACCGGAAGGGCAACCAACTCGCGCGGCGGCAATGATGGCGTCGGACTTGGAGTCGGTGTGGCCGGCAGCGCCCGCCGCACCGGAATCGGTGTCGGGATTGGCGTCGGCGTTTGGCGCGACCACCAACCCGCTTGTGCGCGCGGCACGAAGGCGATGACCACGCAACAGAGCGTCGCGGCTGTTTTCATGAGCGCAAGTTATTAGCCGGGCACAGCGCTCACGCAAACCCGCCCAAATGCTACCTCGCTTTTTTGCCCTTGGTTTTGGCCTGGTTCTCCCTCTTGCGGAATTTGACCATCCTGGTTATGAGGGACAGCGGCAGAGGTTTGTCGTGCGGAAATCTCACCGAACCCTTGGCGGGTTGATATTTGGCGAGTTCCTTGCTGAATTTCTCCATCGCGCTCACTCGCGGGTAGAACCCGATGTGATTCTTAAACCCGGCGAAGTAAACCAGAATTCCGTCCAGCCTGAAGGCCGGCATTTGATAGCTCATCGTCTGCACCGCCTCAGGCGCTGCGGCTATGATTGTTTGTCTTAGCTCCCGCAACCGCCTTCTTACTTTCACGGGAAACGGTGCAACATACTCATTAAAAGCGGCGGAACCCTGACTCATGAACTAAACGCTCTTTGGCTTATTACCCAGCGAATCTGGCTTAGTCAGACAAAGCGTGAGCGGCATGAGTCACTGCTGCCCCGGCTCTGAGGGAAGCGGCAACCATCGCGGCTTCGGTTAACTCCGCTTCGCTCGCGCCGGCTTTGCGTGCGTTGGCGGAGTGGATGTCGATGCAATACGGACATTGTGTCGTTAGGGCAACTGCTACTGCAATGAGTTCCTTGTATTTGACCGGAATTGCGCCGTCGGCGACGGCTGCCTTATCGAAAGCCCAAAAGGCTTTCATGACTTCGGGGGCAAGCGAATCCATCTTTTTAATCCTGGCAAGGTTGTTTTTGCTGTACATGGCGATGATGAGTTGAGCTTATCGTTAGGCGATGAGCTTTAGACCGGGCGACACTCGGCCACGGGCTAAGGTTGCGCAAGCCTCAGGCGAGCCTGGAATCTCCGGAACTTTCTGCTGAAGTGAGATTTATTGGTCGTTCCCAGCGCCAGACCTTGCTATCTTGCGAATTGATTACCTCGCCGACAAAGATAAAGCCACATTTCTGCAAGACACGCGTCGAAGCATTTGTTTGCGGCAAGGTGTAAGCGCGAAGGCTGCACACTTGCCCGGTGCCTTTGGCATATTCAATTAGCGCGCGGGCGGCCGCTGTGGCATAGCCGCAGCCTTCGTAATCTGGCGCGATGCCGTAGGCAATCTCCACCATGGCATCACTGCTCGGAGGCCCGGCAAAGCTGCACAATCCAATCAGATTCTTGCCCAACAAGACACCGAACCCATCCTGCCACGGGTCCGCCGTTTCGCGCGTCCGCAACTGGTCAAGAAACTCCGGGGATACTTCGGGTCCAACAATGAAGTCTCGCACACCGCTGACGACAGTTAGATCGGTAAGTTGTTTATAATCTTCCACGCCGTCGAGTAATGCTCGCAGATGTTGCGGTGTGTGCGGAAAGAGTCGGAAGTCAGAACGCAAGATAGAAAGGATGTTGGGGCGAGACTTGGAAAGGGAGACCCGCCAATATTCTTTCGGCAAACCTTGACGAAGTAGCAAGCGCTGTTTCGCCTCCTTCGAACCTAGTCGACCGCAGCAATCAACCCAAAAATAGTGGGCGCTTTCGCCGGCGACCCGCGTCTTCTTGTTAGCTCGGTCAGAGTTGACCGCGCCTAACAACTAACTCCACCGCAGAAAAATTCCCGATTGCTCCTGGGCAGGGGAGTGGTTACGTGCAGCTTTTGTTTTGAAGTTTATCAATCTGACGCGCCGAACAGAGATCGGAGCGAATTGTTATTATCTGACGGCCGGCGGCCGGGGCGTGGTGCTCGATTGCGGAATGCATCCGAAGGAGGAAGGCGAGATGGCTTTGCCGCTGTTCAGCGCCCTTGTGGGCCGGCGAGTCGACGCCATCCTGCTTTCTCACGCGCATCTCGATCACATCGGCTCGCTCCCGGTGCTCATGCGTCAGCAGCCGCAGGCGCGCGTTTTTATGACGGAGCCGACCGCGGCGATCGGTGACGCGCTCCTGCACAACTCCGTCAATGTCATGATCCGCGAACGCGAAGAGGTCGGAATTATCTATCCACTTTTCACGCATCGCGAGACCGACCGTGCGACAGAGCGATGGCAACATTGCCCGCTACGTCAACCCATGACGGTCGAGGGTGACCGGTGCTCGCCACGACCTGACGACGATCTCGCCTTCGAATATCGCGACGCAGGTCATGTCATGGGCGCGGCCGGAATTCTCCTGCGCGCGGAAGGCCGGACTGTTTTCTACACCGGCGATGTAAACTTCGACGATCAAACCCTAACCAAGGGCGCGGCTTTTCCCTGGAAGGAGATAGACGTCCTCGTTATCGAGGCAACCCGTGGCGATTCCCCATTGCCGCAAAATTTTTCACGCGCAGCGGAGGAGCGTCGTTTTGCAGAGGCGCTTGGACGCGCGTTTGCCCGCGGCGGATGCGTGCTCGTGCCGGTTTTTGCTCTCGGCAAGACGCAGGAAGTCCTAACCATGCTCTACAAATTCAAACGCCAAAAACTGCTCGGCGACTTCCCGATTTACATCGGCGGATTGAGCTCCAAGATGACAGAGATTTACGATCGGCGCGCTAACCAGGCAGCGCGTGTCCTGCCCCGTCTGCAATTGTTTCCCGAATTGCAGCCTTTTGTTCTCAATGGCAAAACCATCGCCGAGGCACCCGCGCGTCCGGGACGCATCTACGCCCTTTCCAGCGGAATGATGACGCCAAAAACGCTTTCCAACATTTTCGCACGACGGATTGTCGATCGACCGGAGCATACGATTTTTTTCGTTGGCTACGCCGATCCGGAATCGCCCGCAGGCAAATTGCGTCGCGCCCAGCCTAACGAACTTGTTTCTCTGGATGAAGACCAGCCCGCTCAACCGCTGCGCTGCCAGATCGAACAATTTCAATTCAGCGCACACGCATCACGGGAATCGATCCTGGACTACATCAGGAAAGTTGCGCCAAAGAAGGTGGTGCTGGTGCACGGCGATCCCGCCGCAGTGGAATGGATGAGATCGACGGCCGCAGGTGCGCTGCCGGGGAGCGAAATCATCGTTCCAAGACCGGGTGTGGAGATCGATTTGTAGCGCGAGCTATCGGTCTGGGTGTTTGTCGCTGTCGGTCGCAATCTTGCTTCTCGTGAGAATCGTTTCCTGGAATATTAATTCGTTACGCAAGCGTGAAGCACGGCTTCTCGCCTGGCTGCGAGAAACGAGTCCAGACATCGTCTGTCTCCAGGAAACCAAATGCACCGACGAGCTCTTTCCCGCAACAACGCTACGTGATGCGGGCTACGCTGTGGTTTTCCATGGTCAGAAGTCCTACAATGGCGTCGCAATTCTGGCCAGAGAGGAACCACGCGAAGTGCGGCTCGGATTTGGCGATGAGGCGGCAGACGAGCAGGCGCGCGTTATTGCTGCCAGCGTGGGAAACGTGCGCGTGATTTCGATTTACGCCCCTAATGGACAGGCGGTCGGATCGGAAGCCTATGCCTACAAAATGGAATGGTTTCGTCGCCTAACGAATTGCCTGCCTGGACGCGAAGGTCCGCTCGAACGCGTCTTGCTCTGTGGCGATTTCAACGTTGCCCCTCACGATGAGGATGTGCACGACCCGGCACTTTGGCGCGGTGCAATCATGTGTTCTGACGATGAGCGAGCGGCGTTTCGAGCGGTCTGCGATCTCGGGCTGGCGGATACTCTGCGGCTGCATCATCCGGAGCCGGGAATTTTTAGCTGGTGGGATTATCGCATGCTGGCCTTTCCGAAGAATCGCGGACTGCGGATCGATGCCATCCTGGCGGGAAGTGAACTGGCCGCCAATTGCACTGACGCGGGAGTGGAGAGGGAGATGCGCAAAGGAAAAGAGCCTTCGGATCACGCGCCGGTGTGGGCGGAAATCAACCTTCCGTGATGACCCGACCCACGACGTTTTAGCACATCGGCTCTGACGTCTTGCAGGCAATGAATCGAGCGGATCGGTCTCCGCCCAAGTGAGGCGAGGTCTCTGACTTCCGCTCGACGCCAGCAACGCCGCGTCGCAAGATGCGGGCAATGGCTGACCCGGCACCACGCGTTGCTTACCCTCCGTCGAAGCCACTTCTCGTTTACGACGGCGAGTGCGCCTTTTGTAAACTCTGGATCGCGCGCTGGAAAGAAGAAACGGGCAACGCCGTAGAGTATGAGTCGTTGCAGGAAGCCGCGGCCCGATTCGCGGATATACCTCGGGAGGAGTTCGAACGCGCGGTGAAGTTGATCGAGCCTGATGGTTCGACCTACAGCGGGGCGGAGGCAGTCTATCGTTCGTTAGGCGCGGGAGGACGCCCGCTGAATCGATGGGGTTACGATCATGTGCCGGGCTTCGGAGCGGCCTCAGAATTTGCCTATCGAGTCATCGCCAATCATCGCGCCCTGGCGCATCGGGTGACCCGGTTGTTTTGGGGCAATGACGTGCGACGTCCGACCTATTTCACCTCGCGCAGTTGGTTCCTGCGTTCGTTAGGCATAATCTTCCTGATTGCCTTTCTCTCCTTTTGGTTGCAGATCGACGGGTTGATCGGCGAGCGGGGAATTATGCCACTGCCGCAGCTGATGGAGGCAGCGCGCACACAACTCGGCGGCCGCGATTGGCTTGTTCTCCCCACGCTTTGCTGGATCAACTCGAGCAACGTCTTTCTTCATTTTCTCTGCGGCACGGGTGCAGTTTTGTCCGCGTTCCTCATCGCCGAAATCGCACCGATTCTCTCTCTGGTTCTGATCGTCGGAATTTATCTTTCCCTCAGCGTTGCGGGACAGACGTTTCTCAGTTTTCAATGGGACATCCTGCTAATAGAGACTGGCTTTCTCGCCATCTTTATCGCGACCTGGCGATGGTGGCCGCGACGTGGAGAGCAGCCAGATGTTTCGCGACCCGCGCTTTTCCTTCTCCAGTTTCTGCTTTTCAAACTAATTCTGATGTCAGGTGTGGTGAAACTCACGAGCGGTGACCCGTCGTGGTGGGACCTGAGTGCGCTCGACTACCACTACTGGACACAACCGCTCCCGACCGTCGCCGGTTGGTGGGCCGATAAATCGCCGGAATGGGTCAAACATTTCTGCACCGCGGCGACACTCGTGATCGAGGTCGTCGTGCCCTTTCTGATCTGGGGTCCGCGCCGCCTGCGCCAGCTGGCCTGCGGGCTTTTCGTTCTCTTGCAAGTCGTGATCGGGCTCACGGGCAACTACGCCTTTTTCAATCTCCTCACGATCGCGTTGTGTCTTCTGTTGATCGACGATGCGATTTGGCCACCGGCGTTTCGCCTCAGGGGAGGCTTGCCGGTCGTGAGACGCCGGCCGGGCTTGATTCCGGCACTCGTCATCTTCGTCACGATGCCAATCAATGCCGTTCTCATCCTCGACTGCTTTAAACCCAATCTTACCTGGCCGCGGGCAATGGAGTCGCTTTACACCGCGATCACGCCATTCCGGATCGTAAACAGCTACGGACTCTTTCGTGTCATGACAAAGGAGCGCCCCGAAATCATTATCGAAGGCAGCGACAACGGGCTCGAATGGAAACCTTATCAGTTTAAATGGAAAGCTGGCGACCTCGATCGACCGCCCCTTTTCGTCGAGCCCCATCAGCCGCGACTTGATTGGCAGATGTGGTTTGCGGCGCTCGGTGATCCGCGACAAAACCCATGGTTTTTGGCTCTCGCCCAGCGATTGCTCGAAGGTTCTCCGGATGTTTTGGCGTTGTTAGGCAAGAACCCTTTCCCGGAAAAACCACCGCGCTATTTGCGGGCGCGAATCTACCGCTATCATTTCACGAGCCTTGCTGAGTATCGCAGGACGGGTCACTGGTGGGAACGCAGCGACGCTCTGACGTACCTTCCTGAGGTCTCCTTAAGTGGCGAATAAAAGGGAATGGAATCCGACCTGGCTTTGTCGGGATAAGGCTGTCCGATACGATTTTTCTTTGGCCTGATTTGGCGTTACGAAACCAGCGAGATGATCCAGCATGCCGCCGCGCGACTTGAGCAATGCCCGTTAGGCGTTATCGTGGCGCATGCCAAAAGAGGCACAGATCGTTACCGAAGGCACGGTCACACAAGTGCTACCGGGCACGATGTTTCGAGTCGATCTCGCCGGGCAGCGCAACGTCCTTGCCCATATCTCGGGTAAGATGCGCAAGCATTTCATTCGCATCGTTCCGGGAGACAAGGTCGAGGTTGAATTGTCACCCTACGATCTCACCAAAGCGCGAATTATCTTTCGCGAGAAATAGAAGCGATGGCTTCCGGGAAGGCCGAGAGGGAAAATCGTAAGCGCAAGCCTTCGTCGAGTTCCGTATTCCCAATGAAGAAAAGTTCACCGCCAGAGACCAAGAGTCGTTCGGCAAGAAAACCACGTTCCAAAGAGGAGAAGATTATGGCTGAGGAGAATAAAAGCGGAGAAGGTGCGGCAATTCCGCCGCAGGCAGAAGACAAGGTACAAAGTGGCGTCTCGCATGCACGCAAGGCGGCGGACGATTTACGGTCTGCGGCAGGCGCCGTCGCGGATGAATATCGCGGCCGTGCTGAGGAGGTTTGGAGCGAGGCGACCGATCGCGTCCGAAGCTTTCAGGAAGATACCGAGCAATACGTGCGTGATAATCCGACCAAGTCGATCTTCACCGCGCTCGGGATTGGGTTTGTTCTGGGTCTGATTTTCCGTCGTTAGGGGACAGCGGATGGCAGGCCGTCCGATGCCGTTCCGCAATCCGGCGGGTTATCGCGGATTGCGCCAGAATCTGGCCGCGCTGGTTGCGTCCTGCACGCAATTTTTCCAGACGCGCCTGGAGCTTGCCCTCCAGGAATCGAAGGGCGCGATAAAACAGCTTGCCGTCCTTGCCGGCTGTCTCATCGCCGCCGCTCTTGGGCTTGCCTGCGGTTATGTTTTCCTGATGGTTTTTATTATCGTGGGAATCGCGCATCTGCTCGCGATCTCGTGGATTTGGATTTCGCTCGCGCTCGCCTTGCTCCATTTTGGCGCGGCGCTGCTTTGCCTCCTGCTCGCACGCGGGCAGCTGAAACACCCGCTTTTTCGGGAAACGGCGAGCGTGATTAAGGAAGATACAGAATGGCTGAAAAATCTGGACCAGAGAAAGACCCCCTAGCATTGCGGAGGAAGATTGCTCAGTCGCGCGAACTGGTGGTGCGCGACTTGGGCGGGCTGCGCTACGAGTTGAATTTTCCCCTCAAGTTCAAGAAGGCTTTTCAACGGAACACCGCGCTCTGGATTGGAGCGGCTGTTACCCTTGGTCTTTGCGTCGCTCTCCTCCGGGCGCGCACACGAAAGATCTATGTTGGTCCATCAAACAAAAAGATTCGGTCGCCGAACAAGTCCCTCTTTGAATCGGGCGCTTTGCTTGGCGCGATCAAGCTCGCCATGACGGTCTTGCAACCGATCGTGGTGAGCCACTTCGCAAAGAAAGGCTCCAAAGAAGGCCGCGACAAAAGCTCGCGTCGCCACGGCTGGTGATTGAATTTCAATTTACGCCTGTCAAGCGGCTGCCTATCCTCAATTGGTCGCTTTCGCATGTCCGAGACTCCCATCCCCAGCGCATCTGCGGCTGTCGCGTCGCATATTGATCAGTACCTTGCGGTCGGTCAGGAGAGCAGCGCTTCCGACATCCATCTCGGTGTCAACGCTCAGCCGATTTGGCGCCTTTTCGGTCATCTTCAACCAATCTGGCCGGACGTACCGAAACTGACCGCGGCCGACACGGCTGCCCTTGCCGAAGGTTTTCTAACCGAAGAGCAACGCGCGCAATTAGCCGAACGTGGCGACGTTGACTTTGCCTATTCCAGCAGTTTCGGACGTTTCCGCACCAGTGTCGTTAGGCAAAGACTCGGGATCGATATCGTTTTTCGTGTCATCGGCACGCGTGTGCGCACGATGGATGAATTGGGGTTACCCGAAAGTCTGAAGCTGCTGACGCGTTTCCATAATGGACTCGTTCTCGTCACGGGCTCAGTTGGGAGCGGAAAATCGACCACCTTGGCCGCACTCGTCGAGCAAGTGAATCTGGAACGGCGGGAGCACATCATCACCTTGGAAGATCCGATTGAATATGTTTTCGAGCCGAAAAGCTGCCACGTCACCCAACGCGAAGTGCGCCGGCACACAAAGTCATTCGGCGCCGCGCTCCGCGCTTCGTTGCGCGAAGATCCGGACATCATCATGGTCGGCGAAATGCGGGATCTCGAAACCATATCGCTCGCCATCACCGCTTCTGAGACGGGCCATCTTGTTTTTGGCACCTTGCACACCGGCAACGCTTCGCGCACCCTCGATCGCTTGCTTGACGCGTTTCCGGTCGACCAACAGGATCAAGTTCGCGTCATGGTAAGCGAATCGTTGCGAGGCATCATCAGCCAGCAACTCGTTCCGCGCGCTGATGGCAAAGGTCGCGTCCTCGCGCTCGAAATCCTAACGAATACCCCGGCGGTTGCGAACGTTATTCGCGAATCGCGCACGTTTATGCTTCCGGGCATTATCCAAACCGGCCGCAAACAAGGCATGCAACTGATGGATGATTCGCTGCACCAGCTCTATGACCAGGGTGTCATCAGCGCCGAAGAAGCCATTGCGCGGAGCGAGCAAAAGCAGCTCATGCGCGACCACACCCGGCGGAAAGACTGAAGGACAATTAGGAGGGCCGGGAGAAGGCCGCGCATTGATTATTTATCCCCCAGAAACATGGCATACATCGACCGATTTCTTGAAACGCTAATCCAGGAAGGTGCGTCCGATCTTCATCTGGCCCAAGGTCAGCCGCCCAAGATTCGCAAACATGGCGATATCACTCCGATTCGCGAAGAGCCGGTCTCTCACAAAGAAGCGATCACAATGCTGAGTGAGATTTGTGGATCGAAACGCTGGACTGCTTTCGAAGAGTCCGGCGACCTCGATTTCGCTTACGAGTTGGCTGAGCGCTCGCGTTTTCGCTGCAATTATCTCAAACAAACAAATGGTTACGGCGCAGTCTTTCGACTTATCCCGACGCAGATTGCCACTCTGGAAGAGCTGGGCATTCCTCCACTCGTTAGGGACTTTGGCGATCTCCGCGGCGGGCTCGTTCTCGTAACGGGCCCGACCGGTTCCGGTAAGTCGACCACTTTGGCGGCGCTGATCGATTACATCAATCGCACCTACGCGCGACACATCGTGACGATCGAAGAGCCCATCGAGTTCGTGCACTGCAACAAGCGCAGCATCGTTACTCAGCGTGAGGTGCCCGAGCATTCCGCTACTTTTGCCGCGGGATTGAAAGCGGCCTTGCGCGAAGATTGCGATATCGTTCTCGTGGGCGAAATGCGGGACCTCGAAACGATTTCGCTCGCGCTCACTGCCGCCGAGACAGGCCTCCTGGTTTTTGGCACGCTGCATACCAACAACGCACGCAAAACAATCGATCGAATGATCGATGTCTTCCCAGCTGACAGACAACCGCAGGTTCGCATGATGCTGGCGAACTCGCTCCGCGGGGTGCTCGCGCAGTTACTGCTCAAACGCGCCGATGGTCGCGGTCGACTTGCCGTGAACGAGATCCTCATCGGCAATCCGGCGGTCGCATCTATCATTCGCGAAGGGGCGACGCAAAAATTGCAGGACGTCATTGTGAGCGGAAAGAAACAGGGGATGCAATTCATGGATGACGCGATCCTCGCGCTCTTGGAATCGGGACTCGTCTCGCCGCAGGAAGCCTTTATGAAGGCGATCGACAAGAATCTCTTCCAAAAGTTCCTCTCGCACGAGCAAGCAGCCCTGGCTAACTCGGCTGGGGCGGTGCCGCACGATCAACGACAACTGCCGGGCGATTTCGTGAAAACGAAGATCCGGAAAAGGTAGCGATGAAGATTGTTAGGCAATGGGTCGGCTGGAGCACTTCAGCCACGAGATTCGAAGGTTACAAGTGCGAAACCATTGACGGTTCGCATCCCAGGTACGCCTCCCTAGCGTGCCAGCCATATGAAAAAGTATCTCGTTCTAATTCTGGCGGTCCTCGGTATTCTGCTGAGCTTTGCAGGACAGGGACGCGCGGAAGAAAGTCATCGCGGCTTCTTTGAAGCCGATCTCGTCGGAGGCGGCAAAGCCGTCTTTTTTATTCAGGGCAATCACGCCCTATCTATCTATGTCTTCGATGTTGCCTCGGGAGCGGTTAGCTTTGCCGGCGGCGACATCGCCACCGACGGCACCTTCAGTGTCACAGCCAGCAATGGCGCCGTGATTAGTGGTTCGGTGCACGACGATGACTCCACTTCCTTCGATGACGATCAAGTAACAGCCAACATTGGCGGCCAGACGGTCGTTGCTCCACGCGTGCGCGATTTTGGCCCGAGTGATGACATTCCCGGACGCTTTACCGGCGTAGCGGAGAGCGTCGATGGACAAACATTGGACGTGAAGCTGGTGATCGACTCCCAGGGCCGGATCTTCTTTATCGCCGTCGATGGCAATAGCATTCTTGGCGGTTTTGGATCGGTCACAGCTACGCAACTCGCGAGTAAGGCCGACAAGGTAACTACCAATGACCACGGTGACGATGATCCTCCCGGACATGATATGGGCGACGATCATGGACAGGACGCAGATGACTTGCAGGACTTCAACGAAGACCTCAACGATGACCATCCGAACGCGACCTTTTCACTGAGCCTGCTAAGCGGTGAAACTGTTACAGGCAATCTGACTTTCGGTCACGGTGCACAGTTAGGAGACTTTACGCTTAATGGGATAACTTACTTCTTCAGGGCGCCGCAGGAGTCACCGGGAAATCACCTCGCCAACATTTCGACGCGCGGCTTTGTCACCACCGGCCAGGGTCAGCTAATCGGAGGGTTCATTATCACGGGTGGACCGAAGATGGTGCTGATTCGCGCCTTGGGGCCTTCATTGGCAGCGCAGGGTGTAAGTCCAGTCCTGGAGAACCCGGTCCTGAAACTGATGAGTGGTGACACGGAGTTAAAGTCGAATGACGACTGGCAGAGTAACTCCAACTCGGACGACATTGTCGCGACAACGATCCCGCCTGTGAATGCCAATGAGTCCAGCATCCTGGTGCGCCTGGAACCGGGGGCCTACTCCGCGGTTGTAACCGGAGCGAATGACTCGACTGGAATCGCCTTAATCGAGGTTTACGAAATCGATCGTAACTAAGTTGTTTCGTGTCAGCAAAGGTCCCCGTGTTTTTTAGGGCGCGGGGACCTTTTGTCGTCTGCGCGGTCTATTAGTAAGACTTTGCCCAAAGCACGGGCCGGGCACTCGGCTCGCCGGTGAAAATACATTTCCCGGCTTGCGGCGGGTTGGCCGGATCGCTGAACGGGATGCAGCGAACGGTTACTTTGAGATCGTTCTTGACCTGTTCCTCGACCTCGCGGCTGCCATTCCAATGCGCGACGGCAAATCCACCGTGAATCTCCGGCTTATTTGGATTCTTCGGCGTAAAGAAATCATAGAACTCCTCCATGGTCGCGATGATTCGAGTATGCGCATCGCGGAATGCGAGCGCCTTTTCGAAGAGGTTTTGCTGAATGGCACCGAGCAAGTCGCCCGCTTGCCTGACGAATTCATCCGCGCTCAAGAATGCTTTTGTTTTTAAATCTTGATCGCGCCGCGTGACCGCGACGTTGCCGCTTTCCAGATCGCGCGGCCCGAGTTCGACTCGCAGAGGCACACCCTTCTTGATCCATTCCCAATTCTTCACACCGCCTCCAAGGTCGCGCTGGTCGACTTCTACCTCCAGCGGTGCATCCTCCCATCCGACCGCTCGCAACCTGGCCGCTAGGTCGTTAGCCGCTTTCAGAACGGCGTCGCGCGACTCCGGCTTCGGTATGATCGGCAGGATGACGATCTGCGTCGGTGCGATGCGCGGAGGCAGAACAAGGCCGTCGTCGTCGGCGTGCATCATGATCATGGTACCCACGTTGCGTGTGCTCACGCCCCAGCTCGTCGTCCAGCCGAACTCCTGTTTGCCGTCACGCGTCTGGAATTGAATACCGCTGCCGCGCGAAAAATTTTGCCCGAGAAAATGCGAGGTGCCGGCCTGGATCGCCTTACGGTCCTGGACCATCGCCTCGATAGAAAGCGTCTGCACCGCGCCGGGAAATCTTTCGCTCTCCGATTTCTCACCTGTGAAGACCGGCACGGCCAGATATTCGCGCACGAACTTTTCATAGATATCGAGCATCTGTCGCGTCTCGGCGCGAGCTTCCTCTTCCGTTTCATGCACGGTGTGGCCTTCCTGCCAGAGGAACTCGGTTGTGCGAAGAAAGAGCCGGGGACGCATTTCCCAGCGCACGACGTTGGCCCATTGGTTGATCAAAATCGGCAGATCTCGATAAGACTGAACCCAGCGAGCATAGCTCGCGCCGATGATCGTTTCCGAGGTTGGCCTAATGACTAAAGGTTCCGCGAGTGGACTGGCCGGAACCATTTTGCCCTCGGCATTCACTTCCAACCGATGATGCGTCACGACCGCACATTCCTTGGCAAAACCCTCGACGTGCTCCGCCTCCTTCTGCATGTAACTGAGTGGAATGAAGAGCGGGAAATATGCGTTCCTGTGCCCGGTGGCCTTGAACATGGCGTCGAGCGCGCGCTGCATGTTTTCCCAGATGCCGTAACCCCAGGGTTTGATCACCATGCAACCGCGCACCTCGCTCGGCTCAGCCAGATCCCCAGCGCGGATCACCTGCTGATACCACTCCGGAAAATCCTCGTCGCGTCGTGGACTGATTGCGTGTTTTTGTTGGTCGGCTTTAGGCATGACGAAACGCGATACTTAAGCCGGCGCGTCGAAGTTGACCAGCGGCAGCTTTCGGAACCGCTGGGTCGCAAACGGCGCGATCCGATTCTGAACGAGAAGGTTTCCCTTTTCTCTCCGCTGCAATCTTTACGGTTTTCCCGTGCTGCGACTAGTTACGCGCGACCATCTCACGAGTTGCGGGCCGGGCTTCGAGATAGTCAGACGCAAAGTCGATGCTGCAAACGGTGCGATAACGCGCATGTGGACCTATGGCAGCACCTACGAAATGAAAGTCAGGATTGAAAATATTCTTGCGATGTTTTCTCGCTCGTTGTCCGTCGTCAACGATGAGCGCGATCACGATGTCACGCGGGTTCGATTCTCCATAGGAAATATTTTCGCCCCATCCACCGCTCCAAACTCCGTAGCGATTCATTCGTTCACCCGGATCGGTGCCGTCGGAGCCGGGATGACCGTACCCGCCACTCCGCTGGTCAGTCACATGTTCGGCCGCGCCTAACGACATGCCGCGGGAGATGGCAAGCGGGGAAAGCGGCCTGGTCCTGCGCAGAAAGCGAATAGCTTCATCCACCGCGGCGACTCCTTCGTGCGTGCGCAGACGCTCCCCGCTGAGCCGGATCAAGAGATTACCGCGAAAACGTGTGTGCATTTTCTCCAGGTAAGCTGCATACTCGGCCGGTTGCTCCCGGGCGCGATTCATCTCGCGAATAATCTCCGCTCCGGTCTTCGTTTGGGCGAGCGCGAGAGAGGGAAGGATGATCGCCATGATGCCGACAAAATGAAACCAACGCACCCGTGTGAGTGGAGCAGCAGCAATGCCAGCCTCCGCAGTTGACACCCTCCAAGGCTGCCGCTACTTTCCCCGCCCTTGTTCCCGCCTTCCAAGCAATGAAAACCTTTTCTGCCAAAGCTAACGAAGTGGACCGCAAATGGTGGCTCATCGACGCTCGCGACCAGGTGCTCGGCCGTGTTGCGGTGAAGGCTGCCAATCTGCTGCGTGGGAAGGAAAAGGCGATCTTCACTCCGCACGTCGACACAGGGGATTTCGTGATTGTGATCAATGCTGACAAGGTGAGGCTCAGCGGGAGGAAGGAAGAACAGAAAACCTTCATGAGCTTCTCCGGCTTCGTCGGCGGCCATAAGAGCGAAAGCGTGCGCAGCCGTCGCGCTAGGCATCCGGAGTTACTCGTTGAGCACGCGGTGCGCGGTATGATCCCGCACAACCGGCTCGGTCGCGCTGTTTATCGCAAGCTCAAGGTTTACAGCGGCGAAGAACATCCTCATGGCGCGCAGCAGCCACAGAACATCACGTTGGACTAACGAATTAATTTACCCATGGCCGAGACACAGGACTTCATCGCCACCGGTCGCCGCAAGACGGCCGTCGCGCGCATTCGTATGACGCCAGGCGACGGCAAGATCGATATCAACGGAAAGAAATTTGAGGATTATTTTCCGACCGCACCATTGCAGAACACGGTTCTCCAGCCGTTGCAGGTGGTGAAGCTGACCAACGCCTACGATATCACGATCAATACTTCCGGCGGCGGCGCGACCGGTCAGGCAGGCGCGGCGCGACTGGCAATTTCGCGCGCCCTTTTGCAAGTCGACGCCAACCTCCGCGGGACACTCAAACAGGAAGGCCTGCTTCGCCGCGATCCGCGGATGAAAGAGCGAAAGAAGTCGGGTCAGCCGGGTGCGCGCAAGCGCTTCCAATTCTCGAAGCGCTAAGGCAAAGCGTCTGCCGCTTCGGGAGTCGATCCAGTTTGGGACGGAGTCTCTGTCCTTTTCCTCAGCCCTTAAACCATCGTGGTGCCGCGCCAATGGCAGATCGAAGGCGTGCCCCTTCCAGACTGCCGCTGCCAACTGTTCGTTGGGCTACGGCTTCGCGGTGGGAGCGGGAGTTTCCGGTGGACGTTGCATCGGGATGAGAGCTGGCGTCGCGGCCGGCATTGTTTCCGGCTCGCTCGCGGGCCGCGGCAAAGTCATTAATTCCCGGAAGGCTTCGCTGGTGACGGCACTGTCGCGATATTGCGAGATTAGCGTCTCGCAAATCCGCCGCGCTTCCTCGGTCTTATTTTTCGCTTTTAGCAAGGGAATCTGGGCGAGGAGAGCGAGCGGTGCGCTATAGCTCTGCGGATATTGGCTTACAAGTCGCTGATAGGTACTGAGTGCCTCGTCATTCTTGCCTAACGATTCGAGATTCGCCGCCAAACCCATCCAGGCGGTCGTGATCATCTCGTGCTTTGGAAACTGGTCGAGGAACTTTTGCAACGTCTTGTTGCCCTCGACGTAGTTTCTTTGGGCGCGTTGCTCTGCCGCCAGCAAGAGATAGGCACTCGCTGCCGACGTACTGCCCGGGTAACGCTGGATCACCTGCTCGTATGCGCTGGCGGTGTGCGCAGCCGCCAGGGCATTGGCGGCGTTGGTTGCCTGACGCGCGGTATAAAGTTGGTAGCCCGTGTAGCCCAACCCGGCGGCAACCAGCAGCGCGGCCGCACCAATGATGGCCCACTTGTAATGCTCCCAAAAAAGATTGGTCTCAAAAGCGGGATCGGTCGAGACGTGTGATGCAGTAGCCATGGATTTCGAGAGTGGTGTCTATGCCACGCGAAGGTTTTCAGCGCAAGCGCTCGAACGTACGCACCCTCGCTGCCATTCTAAGGAGTTAAAATGGCGACCAGCAAAAAAACAGAGGCACGGCGGGAATCCGTCCCCAGGGAGATTTGTCCCGCCAGGGCTCAACTGTCTTCGCGCAGAAAAGTGATCGCGAACGGAATTGTCGTGATTGCACCGAGGAGCACCAGCGCAATTCCGGCTGCTTTTCTTTGTCGCTCGTCCAGTTTTGAGCTGAGGAGGAGTCCGACTCCGATTCCAAAGGCCGCCCGAGTGATGGCGAAAAGGCCGAGTTCGGGCATGCGTAGGTCAATTGTTTTCATATTCGTTAGGCTAGTCTTTAATAGGGATTGGCAATCATGCCGCGCGGTTTGCGCGCCTCGACCTGGCCGTTGCGCACACGCACCTCGAAGCAGGGCTGGGTGTAGGCTGCCGGCCCGACAAGAACACGGCCGTCTTCGATTGCAAACTTCGAGTAATGCCATGGACAGGTTACGGTCTCACCATCAAATTTGCCTTCAGAAAGCGGGCCGCCGAGATGCGAACATTTCTCGGCCATAACGAAGATGCGGCCATGACTTTTCACCACCAGAACCGGGATGCCGTTCGCCTCGGCTTTCTTCATCCTGCCTTCCGCGAGGTCCGACTCCTTGATCACCGGGACATATTTGTCAGGCAATTCCTCCGGCGCGTGATTGACACCGATTCGCTCATTATAAACCAAATGCCCGCCGAGATACGCGCCAGCGAAGGACAGGGCGTAGCCGATCAGGCCGGTCGTTAGGCCAGAGCGCCGGCAGCCATTGCGCCTCTGCCACCAGGAAGTGAGATAGCAGGCGGTGGCGGTTATATTCGTTAGGGCGTGTAGCGCGCCGACACGTCTTGGTTTCTCGTAGGTGAAATTCCAATCGTTCAAACCAGTTATGGCTGCGCCTGCTGCACCGATCAGGCCAAGCCCAACGGCAAAATCGGCCCCGCGCCCGAGGCGCTGATCGCCGGTCGCAAGTTCATAGCAATCGAGAGCGGCCGCCGTCGTCCAGGCGCCGATTGGCACGTCCGTGATGGCGGGATGCAAGGGGTGACCAAACCAGGTGCCATGGAGAAAATTTCGCACCTTCTCTCCATTCGGGATCGCTTTGTCGAAAACCAAATCGGCGAGCGCGCCCAACCCGCTTTCGACCGGTTTCAACCATCTCTGTCGGTCGATAAAATCCCCCAGCTTGTCCATGTTTCTGATTCGAAGGTCGCGCGCCCGCTGGCTCTCGTCGCATGCAAATCCGTCCACAGGCTCGGCTGCGCTGCCATCCAGGTTTCGATTTTTCGAGGCACGCGAGCCGCTTCGGGTGCGACACGGCAACTGAATTTATCTCGCTTGCCACTACCCTCGCGCGCAGGCTACCAGGAGGAATGCTCTCTCTCGATTTTTCATTTCCATTTCCGCTCACCATCTGCCGCTCGAGAATCTCGGATATGGTCGTGGGAATTTCGTTCAAGCTCCCGCTTGTCGTTAGGCGAAAATGATTCCGCACGACAAGCTTTTCATTCCCGGACCGGTCGAAGTTTCCGAGAAGACTCTCGCTGCTTTCGCCCGTCCGATGATCGGTCATCGCGGCCAGGCCTTCAAGGATCTCTACCAGGAGATTCACCCGCGTCTGCAGGCACTTTTCGGGACGAAGCAGCCGGTCTTCCTTTCCACCTCTTCGGCGTGGGGCGTGATGGAGGCGGCGATTCGCAACCTGGTCAGGCGACGCGTCCTTTGCTGCATGTGCGGCGCTTTCTCCGATAAGTGGCTCGAAGTGGTGCGCCGTTGCGGAAAAGAAGCCGAGCCGCTCCAGGTCGAATGGGGGCAGGCAATCGATCATAAGGCCCTCGACACTTGCCTAACGACTGGCGAGTTCGACGCCGTTACCCTCATTCACAACGAAACCTCGACCGGGGTAATGAATCCGTTGCCGGAGATTTGTTGCACGGTGGCGAAGTATCCACAGATCGCGCTCATCGTTGATGCAGTGTCTTCCTTCTCGGCCGTTCCGATTCCGATGGATGATTATCGCATCGACGTGCTGCTCACCGGTTCGCAGAAAGCCCTCGCCCTACCGCCGGGTTTCGCGCTTTTCAGCGTTTCGGAAAAAGCTTTCGCGCGCGCCGAGGAAAATTCCGATCGCGGCTACTACTTCGACTTTTTGGAATTCAAAAAGCAGCAGGCGGGCGACATGACTCCAACCACTCCGAGCATCGGTCATATTTATGCTCTCCAATCTCAGCTCGAGGCAATCTTCACCGAAGGCCTGACGAATCGGTATCAGCGTCACACGCGCACCAATGCGCTCGTGCACGACTGGGTGCGCCAGCGCGGGTTCGAATTCTTCGCCGCCGAGGGTCATCGCGCGGTTACGTTGACCTGCGTAAAGAACAATCGAGGTATCGACATAGCGAAACTCGTGCGCGATCTCCGCGAAAAGCATCATCTGGTGATTGACGGTGGTTACGGCAAACTCAAGGGACGAACCTTTCGCCTCTCGAACATGGGAGACGAAACTGAGGAAACGGTGTCGGGTCTCCTCGACTGTCTCGATCAGTGCCTGCGACTTTAGACAAGATGGATCGCGTGTCGCGAACGACACCCAATCGCAGAATTCCAAGAAATGTTTCAGCCGAGTCTGCGAATCGGTGGTGATTAGCGATCTCCAAGACTCATGCCGGTTTCCTCGATGCGCCGGAAGATCGTCCACACGCCGAGCAGCACCAGGGCCGCGCCGGCCAATGACCATATCGAGAGTCGTTCGCCGCCAAACGCCCAGCCCAGCGCGATCGCGCCTGGCGGCGTGATGAGTGAAATGGTTTGCAGGTTCGTCACCGACATTCGTGGCATAAGCCAATAGAGGAGAAGGAAAGTCAAAGAGGAACCGATTACGGCGAGGTACATGAGGCAAAGAAAGGCTCGCCAGGTCCAGTGTAACGAGGCCGGATTTCCGTCGTTCATCAGGCCAACAATCAGCAGCGGAGTGATGCCCAAAATCATTTGCCACGCTGCCAGCATCGACGGCGCGAGCTCGATCTTTCTCGCCTTCAAGACAACGTTGGAAAAGGCCGCGCTCGCCGCGCCGACTGTGATGCCAAGTCCGCCGAGAAAAGAGAGCCAACCACTGAAACTGAGCAGTCGCGCGCAGATAATCGCAACCCCGCCGAGAGCAACCAGTGCGCCCGCGAGCCGTTGCCAGCGCAGCGGTTCATCCGGCAACATCCAATGCGCGAAGATCATGCCGAAAATCGGAATCGAAGCCTGGATCACCGCTGCGAGTCCGGAGGAGACATGCAGTTCGGCCCAGAAAAGGAGTCCGTAGTTAAGGGCGAACATGAGCAGGCCGGTGCCGCCCAGAACAAAATAATCAGAGCGCCGGGGCGGGAGAAGTCGGGTTCTGCCTAACGAAATTGCGAGCAGAACGACCACGGCGACGACAAAACGCCAGGCAACAAAGGAAACCGGCGGGAGATCACGCAAGCCGATCTTGATCACCAGCCACGTCGAGCTCCAGACGACGCAAAGCGTGAGCCAGGCGGCCGGAATGCGCCAGTCGTTAACGGCTCTTTTCGGTGCGTGCATGGAACGTGCGCCATTCTCGCGGCGAGTTCGCAATCGGTAAACTGGAGTTGTCTGACATACTCCAACGGATGACGACCGCTTGCGGCAGAATCATGGTTATGGGAGAGCTTTCGAAAGTGGAAGGGCGCCTTCGTTTCTGAAAGCGCCCTTCATTTGTGATGGCGATAAGCCGAATTCTGTCCTCCGGATTGCTCCGGAGCGATGATCATTTATCTCATCCGACTTGCGCCGGACGCCCGCGACGCTTGCGCGTCACGTGATGCGACGATACCCGGGGATCTTAGGCGGACCGGCTATCCTTCCCCTGTTTGTCTTGCACCGCATGGGGTTTTTCCTGCCTCGTGCCTCGCGGCCCGAGCGGTGAGCTCTTACCTCGCCTTTTCACCTTTGCCTAACGAATGCTTGCGCGTCCGTTGGGCTGTATTTTTTCTGTGACACTTTCCGTCGCGCCCCGCTTGCGCGAAGCGCGCCCGCACGTTTTGCGCGGCATGCTGCCGTCTGGTGTTCGGACTTTCCTCCGGCAAACCTCACGGTTCACCAGCGATCATCTGCCATCGTGGAAACGTATCATAATCAGCGATGCAAGAAAGCACGAAGCTTGTCCGCTCTTGCTCGTTAGTCCGGATGTTGTGCCTTTGGATTTAGGAGCGCGCGCTTCCGGTCGTCCAGACCGTGATAATTCCAGTAGTCGATTTTCAGGCTGCGCTTGAGTTGCAAGACGCTGCCGTCGGCCTGTTCCCATTTGCGCAGGAGATAGGGAAAGTCGCGGTCGAGCATGAAATGATCGGTTCCGGCAGCGTGCTGCACCGTGACGTAGACGGCTCGCTCGGTGGAATCGTAATGCACCTTGGCCGGCTTCCAGACCAATTTATCTTTCTTGGAGTTAATCATCGTAGGCGCAAGCTGGATCTGGAAGTCGCCGCGTGGCTGAGCGAAATCGATTGTCCGCACGCGAAAGGGCAGTTCGTCATAGAAGAATCCGTCAGGCGGCAATCGCACGCTTTCCGTTCCTCCGGCCATTCCATCCCAGTAGGTGTGCCATTGATAATGAATCAGGTCGCCGCCCCGCCGACCTTCCTTGTAGGTGTTGCCGCAGCTGTCGTTACTCGTTAGGGAAAATTTCGCCAACCGGCCGTTGTCCGCCCGCCAGAAGTTGGAATGCATTTGCTGGTAAAGGTAAAGACCAGTGGGGATATGGAGAACCTGGTTCAGTTTTAAAACCTGGATCACGCCGGGACGCTGCCAGTTATCCGGCTTCACGTATTGCCGATAATCGAACGGCTCACGTACGAGAATGTGCAGCACTTCGGTTTTCCGCGGCTCACCGTAACGCACGATTTGTGCGTCGTAGAAATCGAACTCGGCTTTGCCGTCATTCCAATAGCTGGCGTTCTGAATAAAGGTCGGAGTAAATTGTCCCGATGCAGGGAGTGCCCTAACGAGTAGCAGCGCGAGCGAGGCGAGAAGAATCTTTCGCATGGCGCGCCACAGTTTAGGCCTCGATTGCGCGGGCGACAATCTTTCCGTAGGCTCGCCGCCCAATGAGAACGGGATCGAATCGCCCTCCCCCGGAAAACGTTCCGCCACCGGCTGGAATCGAACAGCCTGGCGTGATCGATTTTTTTGCCCACGATACAAAGAGCGACCAGGTGGTCCTGGCAATGCACGAGTTCCGGCCTTGGGACGGATCGGAACTGCAACTCTTCCAATTGCAGGAGAAGTTCAACGCCTACATTTCGTTTCTCCTTGATGGTGAATTGGCGGCAACGCATCCGGAGCTGGCGCGGAAGAATGCGCGCATCGAATTACAGTGCGCGGAAATGCCGTCGGGGCGCGCTCTCGACCTGCTAAGCGCGATCCATGATCAACTCGCCCTGCAGGATATTCGGGTGGAGGTGATCGTGCAGGAGCGCGGTTGCAGCTGTGGCAAGGATGCCTGCGAGGGATGACGCATGCCGGCAGCTTCCATAGCGGAAGGCGCGAGCATTGAGGGTCATTGCTACCATTTCAGGAATGCCACGACCGGCGTGGGATCGAGCCTTTTGCGACCGTGAAGAAATTCCAATTCGATCAGGAACTGCGCTTCCAGTAATTCGCCGCCGGCCTTTTTGATCAACGCTGCTGCTGCGGCGGATGTGCCGCCGGTGGCAAGCAGATCGTCGATCAGCACAATTTTTTCGCCGGAGGTGATGCTGTCGACGTGCATTTCCATTTCGGCATCGCCGTATTCGAGCGAATAAGACGCGCTCTCGGTCTTGAAAGGGAGTTTGCCTTTCTTGCGGATCGGCACAAAGCCAACTCCGAGCGCATAGGCAACGGCGGACCCAAAGAGAAATCCGCGCGCGTCGATCCCGACCACCTTGTCAATCGGCAGGTCGCGGCAGCGCTCGAGGAAAACTTCGATTGATTCCCGGAAAAGCTGAGCGTCGATCAGGATGGGTGTGATGTCCTTAAAGATGATCCCGTGCCTGGGAAAGTTCGGCACGTCCCGCACCCCTGCGCGGAGCCGGTCAATGGAATTGGAAGCCATGGCGGCAGGCTAGCGGGTGGAACAAGGGCGTCAATCCACGGAGGGCAGGCGGGCGGAGGTGAAACTGCTCGTTTACGGCGGACGCAACCGTGGTTGAGAGTATTCGTTAGGCGCCTAACGAATTCGTTTCACGCGAAAGCGCTTGGTTGTGAGACCGGCGCCGCTTCGCCGGCGGAATTTTGCTCCGTGACTTGCTGACGAGAGGCGAGGTGTTCGCCTCGAAGATATCGGGCGGCGGCGGATTCTCCGTGGCGGTGACGCGAACACTAACAATTGCATTCGTCGGATCGCTCTTACTCCCCTGATAACGTTCCCAATCGCCGCACGCTTCTTCCCTGAGGCGACTGTAAGCGCGGTCGAGGACTCGCTCGAGCGCGGAAATCTCATCCGCCACCGATTGATTGGTGCCCGTCTTGCGAAGGTTTTTTCTCATCCATGTTGCAGAAGCAGAAAGCGCGCCTCGACGTGAACAGCGGGATCAAAAGGCAGCCGGGCGCGTTCGGATTCAAATAGCTTCCCGGCCTAACGACAATTGCCAAGCGGGCGGTTGCCTCCTACCTTTCCTCCGTCATGGATCGTGAGTTGCTTAGCGTCTCCACTTTCTTCTTTTTCGCTGCCATGGTGCGGACCGTGGTTGCGGTTTGGGGGCGCAATTATCGTCCGACGATTTTTAATTTTTTTGCGATCACTTTCGGGTTTGCCTTTCAATCTGCCGCGCTGTCTCTGCGTGGTCACGCTCTCGGCAGATGCCCGCTGACCAATCTCTTTGAGGTGTTCATCTTTCTGGCCTGGTCAGTCTCGCTCATTTACCTGCTCATCGGTCCCACGTATCGGCTGTCGCTGATGGGAGCCTTCACTGCGCCATTGGTTTTTGTCTTGCAGACTTTCGCCCTGCTCGCGCCGATCGATCGGCCGCACGCCATAGGCTTGCCGCCATCGCCCTGGCTCGAAATGCACGCCTCCATCTCACTCATTTCCTATGGAGCATTCGCCCTCGCCTGCATCGCCGGCATCATGTATTTGGTGCAGGAGCGGCAACTAAAACGGCGGCAGATTAACTCCATGTTTTATCATTTCCCTCCGTTGACCGATCTCTTCGCTGCGATCACGCGCCTTCTTTGGCTCGGATTCGTATTGCTGACGGTGGGATTGGTCACAGGTTTTTTCACCGGCCAACCGCTGCCCTATCTCAAGATCGCCTGGTCACTAGGCGTATGGATTTTTTATGCTGCAATCCTGGTCGCGCGCCATCTCGGGATGACCGCGCCGCGCCGGATCGCGGCCCTTTGCGTGGTGGCATTTAGCGCCGCACTGACGCTGCTTTGGGGCATCAATTTTCTCCCTCACGGCCACACCTCATAATGCATTTCTTCTGCGTCGGGATCAGCCATCACACCGCCGATGTTGAGTTGCGTGAGCGATTCGCGGGGCACGCGGCCGTCGATCGTGTCCTGCGCGAAGAGGTGGGTTGCTCCGAGGCGCTTCTCCTGACCACATGCAACCGGGTGGAGGTTTACGCGGCTGCGGAGGAATCAATTCCGACCGAGCGGATTGCTCATTGTCTCCTCACGAACGGAATGGAGCTGCAGGAGGATGATGTTGACGCCTTTTACCGTTACGAGGCGTTGAGTGGTGTGGAGCATTTGTTTCGCGTTGCTTCCGGCCTCGACTCGATGGTGATCGGCGAGACGGAAATTCTCGGGCAGGCAAAGAAGGCTTACGCCGCGGCAGGCGAGTCGGGCGCGGCTGGACCGTTTTTGCACAGACTTTTCCAACGCGCCTTTCGCGTGGCGAAGCAGGTGCGAACCCGAACTGGCATCACGCGCGGCGCGGTCTCGGTCGGTTCGGTGGCGGTGGATTTGGCGGAACAGATTTTCGGTCACTTCGAAACACGCAAGGTGCTTTTGCTCGGAGCGGGCGAAGCGAGCGAGCGAACCGCGCGCGCGCTCATGAAACGCGGCGTCCGCGATATTCGCGTGGCAAACCGTTCGAGGGAACGAGCCGAAGCGCTTTCTGCAGTCATTTCCGGCCGGGCAGTATCGATGGAAGAATGGGAAACGCACTGTCGGGAGGTGGATATCGTTATCTCGTCGATCGCGGCGACCACTCCGATTGTGACGCCGGAAAATCTCGGGCCGCTCTTGCGCGATCGGCTCGATCGACCGCTCTTCATTATCGATATCGCCGTCCCGCGCGATGTTGCGCCAGAGGTGAACGAATTGGAGGGCGTGTTCCTTTACGACATCGATTCGTTGCAATCGATCTCTCAGCAATCGCTCACCTTGCGGCGCGAACAGATTGCCATCGGTGAGGAAATCATCGCTGGGCACGTGAACGATTTCAGCGACTGGTTCGTCGCGGCTCGCGAGCGCGTGGTTGGCGAACCGTCTTTGCGCGTCTCCGAAAGCTGAGTGGACGCGCGGAATCGCATCATCCTCGGGTCGCGCGGAAGCGAGCTCGCGTTGGCGCAGGCGAGGATGGTGGAGACGGCGCTGCGAATGGCGTGGCCAGACTTGGAAATCGTGATCGAGATTATTCGCACGAGCGGCGACGAAGGTCGGCAGCGGGCGCTGATTGTTGATCGCAAAGCGGGGCGCAAAGGGATGTTTACGGGCGAGATCGAAAAGGAACTGCTCTCCGGCCGCATCGACGTGGCCGTCCATAGCGCAAAGGATTTGCCAAGTGAGCAACGGGATGAACTGGAGGTCACCGCGACACTGCGGCGGGCGAATACGGACGATGTTCTGGTTACAAGGGATGGCGTTGGCCTAACGAGTGTCGCGGTCGGCGCGACAATTGCGACAGGAAGCATTCGGCGTCAGCGACAGCTCAAGTGGAAACGGTCTGATCTCAAGGTCGCAGAGGTGCGGGGCAACGTTCCGACGCGCCTGCGTAAGTTGGAGGAGAATTCGGCCTGGAGCGGAATTATCCTGGCCCAGGCCGGTTTGGAAAGGCTGGGAATTGTAAGTCGGACGCTTCGTCGGCCAGATCTGGAGAACGAACTCCAACCGTCCGAAACCTGGCAACGGGAGAGGCCGCGCTGCAAATTCGCTCTCCTGTCTTCGGAAGATTTCTTATCTGCGGGAGGGCAGGGGATCATCTCGCTTCAAGTGCGACGCGAAGACGAACATGCGAAAAAGCTGCTGGCGGCGATCGACGATCGACCGACGCATCTGTGTCTGCGGGCGGAGCGCGAATTCCTGCGTCTCCTGAACGGCGACTGTGACTCGCCTGTTGGCGTGCAGGCGCGATTGCGGCCTAACGAACTCCAACTGCGCGCGCAGGTTTTTACCGTGGAAGAAGCAGCGCCCTGTGTTGGCATGGTGACGCGCTCGGAAATTGAACCAGAATTGATCGCGAGCGAACTGATGAGACAAATGTATGGAGGATAAAAAAGAGAACGGCCGTTGTTACCTTGTTGGCGCCGGTCCGGGCGATCTTGGTCTGCTGACTCTGCGCGCGAAGCAACTGATCGAATGGGCGGATGTCGTCATCTACGATTACCTGTGCAATCCCGAAATCTTGAAATGGACGGCGGAGAAAGCGGAAATTATTTATGCCGGCAAGAAAGCAGGTGCTCCTACGCTGAAGCAGGACGAGATCAACGCGCTCTTGCTCGAGAAAGCGCGCGCGGGGAAACAAGTCGTTAGGCTGAAGGGCGGCGATCCATTTCTCTTTGGCCGCGGCGGAGAGGAAGCGCAAGCGTTGGCCGGGGCGAAGATTCCCTTCGAGATTGTGCCTGGCGTGACTTCTGCGATCGCAGCACCCGCCTATGCGGGAATTCCGGTCACCCATCGCGGACTGACTTCGCACGTTACTTTCTTTACTGGACACGAAGATCCGGAAAAGAGCGAGAGCGCGATCGATTACAAAGCCCTGGCCAAACTGGGCGGGACGCAGGTCATGTTGATGGGGGTCGAGCGAATCGAAACGATCGCACAGGAAATGTTGTCGCATGGCGTGCGCCCCGATCTTCCGGTAGCGCTTGTTCGATGGGGAACGACGGCGCGCCAGCAATCGATTCGCGGCACATTGCAGAACATCGCGCAGCGCGTGGCAGAAGCGGAGTTCGCGCCGCCAGCGGTGGCGATCTTTGGTGATGTGGTGTCGTTGGGCAATGAGCTGCGTTGGTTCGATCAACGTCCGCTTTTCGGGAAGCGCATTGTTGTGACGCGGACGCGCAAACAGGCCGGCGCTTTGAGCGAACAACTGCATCAGCTCGGGGCTGACGTGATCGAACTGCCAACGATTCGGATTGAGCCGCCTGACGATCTGCGCACTTTCGCGGAACTCGTCCAGGACGCGCACGCCTACGATTGGATTGTTTTCACCAGTCCAAATGGTGTGAGCGCATTTTTTGAGATGTTTTACAAACTCTATGATGACGCACGCGAAATGGGCGGGGCACGCATCGCTGCGATCGGTCCGGCGACCGCGAAACGGGTGCGCGATTTTCATCTCAAGGTCGACTTGCAGCCGGATGAATTTGTGGCCGAAGCCGTGGTGAGAGAGTTCAAAAAGGAGGGCGACCTGGAAAATCAACGCGTCTTAATCGCACGGGCGGAAGAGGCGCGAGACCTGCTACCTAAACAACTCGAAACTCTAGGGGCCATTGTGGATGTCGCTCTTGCCTATCGAACCGCTGCGGAAACGGACGACAGGACGGAAGCAAGATCACGTCTGGCGACGGAGGGCGCGGATATGATCACTTTTACCAGTTCGTCGACAGTGGAGAACTTCCTCGCTCTCGGACTGCCCTGGCCGCATGGGATGGCGGTGGCAAGCATCGGCCCAATTACTTCGCGAACGGCGCGCGATTGCGGCCTAACGATCGCGGTGGAAGCGAAGCGTCACGATATTCCCGGGTTGGTCGAAGCCATTCGCAGGCATTATGTCGGAAGCGATCGACCGTGAGCAACGTGATTGAATCGGATTTCGCCAGCGCAATGCAGGAGCTGAGCGCGCAGGCCTCAGCTCCGATGCCAAACGAGGAATCGAGGACGGCTTCTGGAATCACCGCGCTTTTGAGCGCGCTGCATTCGTTAGGCCAGCGATTCGAGGCGCTCGAAGAAACCGTCGCGCACGAGCTTCGGCCGACGCATTTGAGGAAGGCCCGATCGTCGGCAAAGGATCGACCGACAATTAGCGGCGGAGGCAGAAGAACGAGCATTAGCTGAGTTCAACAAATACCTCACCTTCGAGCTCAACGACAAAACTCTCACTCCGCAGAAAGAGAAAAATCTTCTGGAAGCCGTTCGTCTGCATAGCTTAACCGACGGGCGCATGGCAGTTGATCGCAGAAGAATTGCAACGCTGCGGTGGAACGCGTGTCGCGCCGCGATCGCAATATCGACGACGGTTTTGCCGAGAGCGCGCCGGTCGGTTCTTTTCCATGCGGAGCGAGCCCATTCGGAATCGAAGACATGGCAGGTAACGTCTGGGAGTGGTGCAGCGATTTCATGGGACCTTATCGCGGAAGTCCGAAGCTAAATCCAAAAGGCGCGGTCTCCGGAACGCAACGCGTTTATCGCGGCGGAAGCTGGAGATCCCGTTTCAGCAGCCTGCGTGCGACCGCCCGGGCGGCGAATCTCCCGGGATATTCCTGCAACGACCTGGGGTTTCGGATCGTTTGCGAATGCGAGTAACTGGCGGGAACGGCGTGCCGATGGAGAATCGAGCGACCAGGAATGTCGCCTCTCAGCTCCGCGCCGCGCTTAAGAAAAATTGAAACGAAACTTTGCCCGGCCGCGTTTGGCGTTGGCTTTCGCTTTGCGTCGAGTCTTTTGCGAAGGCGTTTCGAAGGCTCGCAGACGACGCACCTCTTCCAAAATCCCCTCTGCGTCCAATTTGTTTTTGAGACGTTTCAAGGCCCGGTCCACCGGCTCACCTTTACGAACGATCACTTCCGGCATCTCATTCTTCTCCTAATCATTAAAATTTAGAAAATCCCCGAATTTAGCGACCGAGCCTACGACTCAGCCCCTGCAGCGTCAACTCCACCTTTAGGAAGCGGTCGTCGGAGTGGTCACGCTCGCCTTTTGTGTTATCTCGCGCCGCAAACTGCTCGCGCCGCCGCCGCGTGCCCGCGTCCACCAGAGGACGATAGGCGAAGCGATGAAAACGGAGGAATAGGTGCCCACGACCACGCCAATAATAATCGCCAGTGAAAAGTCACGCAGGACCGCGCCGCCGATCAGGAAGAGACAGAGAATCGGGATCAACGTCACCGAACTCGTGAGAATGGTGCGGCTGAGCGTCTGGTTAATGCTGTCGTTCATGATCTGTTCGATCGTGCCGCGGCGTCCACTGGCCAAACCCTCCCGGATGCGATCGTAGACGACGATCGTGTCGTTGATCGAATAACCAGCGATGGTCAACACCGCGCCCACCATGGTGAGGGTCAGCTCGCGACCCATGAGCGAAAACATTCCGACCGTCATGAGCACGTCGTGCAACAAGGCAACGATTGCGCCGACGGCAAAAGAGAGCTCAAAGCGGAAGGTGACGTAAATCAGAATTCCGAAAATGCCCAGCCCCAGTGCCCAGAGTGAGTTCCGGGCTAATTCGCCGCCGACCAGCGCGCCTACGCGTTCCTCGCGTTCCACCTTGAACTGGCCGTTGGGAATATGGTCGCGAATCGCGCGGTTCACCTTCTCACTCGTGTTGATCGGGCTTCGAATGGTGATAAAGGCGCGGTCGCCTTGGGCCGATTGTTGAATCGGCTCGTTGTCCAGGCCGATTGGTTTGAGCGCCTGTCGAACATCTGCCACTTGCACGGTTTTGGCCGCGCTTAGCGAAAGCAGGTCGCCGCCTCTGAAGTCCACGCCGAAATTGCGATCGCCGCGCACCACAAACGCGGTCCCACCGGCGATAAGCAAAGCGAGCGAACACATCGCGGCCAGAAAACCTTTGCCGAGAAAATTGATGTGCTGCGAAGAAATGAGGTGCAGCATCGAAACCCGCTTGACCTTGCCCGTGTCGACGAACCAGCTGAACAAGTTTCGTCCGACAATGAGCGCGGTGAAAAGCGAGGCAAGAATACCGAGCGTGAGTGAAATGGCGAAGCCCTTCACCGGTCCACTCGCTTTCCAGAACAGGATTGCCGCTGTGATCAGTGTTGTCACGTTGGCATCGAGGATCGACGAAAAGGCTTTCTCGTATGCCGTTTGGAGGGCCACCTTGAGCGTCTTGCCCAAGGCGAGTTCCTCCCGCAATCGTTCGTAGATGAGCACGCTTGCGTCGACCGCAAGGCCGATTGTCAGGATAATGCCGGCGATGCCGGGGAGAGTGAGGACGAAGTTAAACATCGTCAGCGCGCCAATCAGGAGAATGATGTTGACGATCAGTACGATGTTCGCGATCAGCCCGGCAAACTTGTAATAGATCATCACGAAAAGGAGCGTGATGGCGAGACCGAGCAGGCCGGCGAAGATGCTGCTGCGAATCGAATCGAGTCCGAGTGTCGGCGAAACGCTTCGCTCCTCTTCCACGCTGACTGGCGTTTGCAGCGGATTCTCCAGCACGCTGGCCAAACCACGCGCCTCCGGTTCGGTAAAACGTCCGGTGATGATGGCGTCGCCGCCATAGATCGCGGTGCGAATGCTGGGTGCCGACTGAATCACTCCGTCCAGCACGATGGCGAAACGATGACCCACATTTGCCTCTGTGATTTGGCCAAATTTTTTCGCGCCTTCGCTGTCGAACTTTAGCTGCACGGTCCAGCCTTCGTTGCCATAATAAGCGCTCGATTCGGTCACCCGATCGCCGCCCAGGTCGGCTTTCTTCTTCACGAGCAGTCGCTCCTCCGTCGGCTTCTCGTTAGGCTCGCTCGGCTGTATCTTATAAGTCTCGATGCGATACTCCGGTGGGATCACTTCCGTCCCGGCGTCGATTGCGCGCAGGCGCTCGCCGTTATCCGGGATAAACGAGGCGAAACTCCAGCTTTGCCACGCGCGACAGTTGCTGGCGCGCCTCGATGATTTTTGCCGGATCCAAGCCCGGGATCTGCACAAGAATGCGATCTGTGCCGACAGGACTGATAACCGGCTCGCCGCCGCCGAAATAGTCGACACGCTTGCGAATCACCTCCACCGCCTGTTCCAGATTTGCCTTGGTGAGAGGGCGGTCGCCCGGTTTCAGACGAATGAGAAAGGAAGTGCCGCCTTGAATGTCGAGACCGAGCTGAATCTTTTTCTTCGGCGGCCAGATGGTGACGATACTAAAGGCAATCAGCAGGGCCATGAGCAGCGTGGCTATGAGCCGTTTTCGCGGTCCGAAATCCGTGGCGAAATACCAGCCGAACAGGACCAGCAAGAGAAGCCCGATGAAGAAAGTGAAGACAGGAGTCATGTTAATTTGCGTTCGCTGGCTTTAGAACATTGCTCACCGCCGATTTTTCCATCTCGATCTTCACATTGTCCGCCACCTTTACGGTCACCGTTGTTTCTTTGACATTGGTGATCATTCCATGAATTCCGGCAGCGGTCACGATTCGATCGCCGGTTTTAAGCTCGGAAACGAGCCGTTGTTGCTCCTTTTGCCGCCGCGTCTGGGGCCGAATGAAAACGTAATACGCGATTACGACGAAGAAGAGGAGAGGAATAAACGAGGTGAGGGGATTGGGACCGGCTGTTTTGGCTTGAGCGAGAAAGATAGTGAGCATGTTCGAGATGACCGGGCGCGGCAGCGAAAGCGCATCAAGTGCGGCGGCTGCCGGAGCGGCATTCCATTGAGCACAGCTGCGAGGGAAATGCAAGGACTCGATGCCATTCGTGACCACGTTGTTGTCGCGTGGCCGCCTCACGGCATGACCACTCCCTTCCCGTCAGGCAGCCGGGAATCCTTGGGCAAAATTTTACATGCCCACCTCGGGTGTTACCTTTACTCCTTGGACCAATCACCGCCATTTCCGACGCCTGAAGAACTCCAGGCCAAGCTTACCGAGTTCATGAAATCGAACTTTGGCGACAAGGTTTCCTTCGCCACTCTTCCCCAGGTCGATCGCTCTGAATCGGGCGAAGAAGAGAAGCCTCCCCAACGATCCGGCGACGAATTTGTCTTCCATTTCCTGCCCCGCGACATCAAGGCGCATCTCGACCGTTTCGTTATTCGACAGGATGAAGCCAAGAAGGTCCTGTCGATTGCGGTTTGCGATCACTACAACCACGTCAACTACGTCCGGCAACTCGAGAGCGAAGACGCTGTCCGTGCCGAGGAGACCGAGTACGCCAAACAAAACGTCATTCTTGTCGGCCCCACCGGCGTCGGGAAAACCTACTTGATCAAACACATTGCCGACCTGATCAAAGTCCCGTTCGTTAAGGCGGACGCGACCAAGTTTAGCGAAACGGGTTACGTCGGCGGCGACGTCGAAGATCTCGTTCGGGAGCTGGTCCAGAAGGCCGATGGCGATGTCACGCTCGCCCAGTTTGGGATCATCTACATCGACGAAATCGATAAGCTGGCCTCCGCTTCCAATATGATTGGTCGCGACGTGAGCGGTCGCGGAGTTCAGACGACACTTCTTAAGTTAATGGAGGAGACTGAGGTCCCGCTGCGCAGCATAAACGATTTACAGGGTCAACTGCAGGCAGCGTTCGAATTCCAACGGCGCGGAAAAGTAAAACGCGAGACCATCAGTACCCGCCACATTCTCTTCGTCGTGAGCGGCGCCTTCGAGCGCCTCAAGACCCAGGTTTCGAAGCGGCTCGCGCAAGGTCAAATCGGTTTTCAGGCAGAGCCCGTGAAAGTGCTCGACAACGAGATTTTCAAGCACGTGATCACCGGTGACTTCGTCGAGTACGGTTTTGAGCCGGAATTCATCGGTCGTTTACCCGTGCGCGTGGTCTGTGAAGAACTCACGGCTGACGATCTTTACAAGATCATGAAGTATTCCGAGGGCAGCATCCTTCGGCAATACGAACGTGCTTTCCGAGCCTATGGGATTGAGATCAGTTTCGACGACGCAGCCCTTCACCTCATGGCGGAGGCGGCCGCGCTCGAAAAGACCGGGGCGCGCGGCTTGCTTACTGTCTGGGAAAAGTTGTTCCGCAATTACAAATACCATCTCGCTGGCTCCGGTCTCTCGCAGTTGCGCGTGACCGAAGAGCTGGTTCGCGAACCGCAGCTCGTTCTTGATCGCCTCATGGCTGAAGGACTGCAGCTGGAGAAGGAGATTTTGCGCCAGCAGGCCGTCGTGTTTGCTGAGAGCTACTCACGCGAGCACGCCCTCGAGCTGCGCTTCGACGACTCGGCACTGGATCGTTTGGTCGAGCGGGCGGAAGCGGAACGAATGAACATGCTCGATCTTTGCGCGCATCTTTTCAGGGATTTTCAGTTTGGGCTCAGCCTGATCAAGAAAAACACCGGCAAGCAAGAGTTCGTCCTCAACGCTGCCGCGATCGATGCGCCGGATAAATTTCTGAGCGAACTGGTATTGCAATCGTATCGACCAGGCGGCGATCGCCCGGGCGAATGAAGCGCGCGCTGCTCGCCACTCTTTGGATCGGTGCGGCTTCAGCCGCCGTCGCCATTGCACTGCAGCTAAGTGGGTTCCTCATTCGCCCCGACACCTCCATTGCGAGAACGCTTGGCCTAACGCCTAACGAAACCTCACCCTTCGTCGACCTGCTCGTCGTGGCAATTCTCATCTTTGCGGTCGCCTGGACGATGTTGGAAGTCGACGACATGTGGCGTCGCGCCGCGATCTTTTTCCTTCTCGTTCTCGAATTGCTAGGCGGCGCCTGTATCCTGCGCTTGTTCGCTATCTCTTTTGCGCCGCTTCCCGGGATCATCGCCACGATGGTTGCCACAGCTTTGGTCGTCGCGCTCGGTGCGACCAGGTTGGGCCGGCAACGCCGCGCCACCGCGCGACTATTTCGCGGTCGTCTCGCGCAGCCTGCGTCCGATCGCCCGACAGAAAGCGAAGCACTCGATTTCTCGCAGCCGATCACGCGCGAGGCGAGTTTCGTTTTCTGCGAAATCGCGAATGAAGCCGACCTTATTGACGAGCTGACGACGGCCGATTGTACGCAATTGACCCGGGAGTTTATCGACATGGCGACCCGGCAATTTTTGCACGCAGGCGGTTACCTCCACGCAGCCGATGGCGAAGGGATTCGTGTCCTTTTTGGTTTTCCTGAGAAGAGTGAACGTCACGCTATCGATGCAGCGCGCGCCGCCTTATCCTTTCGAAAAAGCTTCGCTGAGGTTGCCAGGAACAAATCGGATTCGTTAGGCAAAATTGATCTCCGTATTGGCATTAGCTCTGGCGTGATCGTCGCGACCGTACGCGAAGGCGTCCCGGGCGGGGAAGTCATCCTCGCCGGCGAACCACTCGAAGTCGCGCGTCGTATCGCCCGCGCCAATCAAACCTATGGTTCGCAAATCCTTCTCGGCCCGCGCACCTTCAGCGCCGCAGGCAAAGAAATCCTGGCGCGTCCGATCGATTTCCTGCGCAGCGCTAAATCCCGCGAACGACTGGAAGTCTACGAGTTGCTCGCGCTTGCCGAACAAGCCAGCCCGGAAGAAGTCGCCAGACGCGATCAATTCTGGAAGGCGGTCGTTTACTTTCGCGAGCACCGTTGGAATGAGGCGTTCGCCGAATTTCTTGAGGTGAAAAGCAACAATGGCGCAGCCGATCTGCCTCTGCAGTGGTATCTGAGCCGTCTTGGTCCGGTTTGCCTGAAGACGACTGGCGAGCCGGCCCCGGCTTCCGAACCATTCGTCCCGCTGCTGTGAGACGAACTGAATATCCGGCCGCGATTCGCGACCTCATCGCCCAATTGCGCCAGATGCCAGGAGTTGGCCCGCGCTCCGCGGAAAGAATCGCTCTCTGGATCGTTCAGTCGCGCGACCAGCAACCGGAAGGCATTGCCGGCGCAATCGCGGCCGCGCGGACCTCTATCCGGCCGTGCACGCTCTGCGGATTTTTTGCCACGAACCAACTCTGCGAAATCTGCGCCGACGACTCGCGCTCGATGGATTTGCTCTGCGTGGTCGAACAACCGACGGACATTTTGCCTTTGGAAAGGACGAGCGCCTTTCGCGGCCGCTATCATTCGTTAGGCGGACGTATCTCGCCGCTCGACCGCGTCGCGCCCGAAGATTTGACCATCGCCGCGCTGATCGAACGGGTGGAAAAGGAATCGCCTAACGAGATTATCTTTGCCCTTGCTGCCGACGTGGAAGGCGAAGCGACCACGAATTATCTCGTCGAGCTCTTAAGAAAATATCCGGTAACTCTCACCCGTCTCGCCCGCGGGTTGCCCGCGGGCGGCGGGTTGGAATCAGCCGATGAACTAACTCTCCATCGTGCGCTATCCGGGCGAACAAGGTTATAGCGAAGCTAAGTGGTTAGATCAAGTAGCACGGCTACGAGGCTGTGAATGCGATGTTGCTCAATCTTGTGTGATCTCTACTCGAGTTAGCCCTTGTCTAGGGGGATGAGGAGAGCTTTTCCAAGTCAAAACTGTCGCTCGCCTTGGATCGCGGGAATTTCCCGGCGGCGGAGGCAGAAACTCCATCCACACATGAGGTCAGTTACTCCTTGCTTTTCAAAATTACGGTACTTCGTAAGGCAGTTAGCAAAGCGGGCGGTTGAGTCTACAATAACCGCCCGCCTTGCTCGATTCTGTCTGGGCACTAATCCTTTCCCGGGTTAGAGCCTTACTTCGAACGGGTCATGTTCTTCACCAGCACCACCTGGTTAAGGTGAGTTCCCAACGCGATACTCGGCTGGAAACCCGCGAAGGTGATGGCTGTCGCAGAGTCGTTTATGCCACCACCGAACACTGTGGCCGGTCCCAGCGTGCCGTCGCCGTTCCCAAGCAACACTGCCATGGTCTGGGCAAAGCCGTCGGGAGCGGCAACGTCAAGCGCTCCGTCTCCGTTGAAGTCCGCCAGCACCAGCTTGGGAATGAAGGCAAACGTGGCGCCGTTCCCCTCGGAGAACACGCCCGAAGACGTGAAGTGTCCGTTGCCATCATTCAGCACGATTTCGGTCAAGCCGTCTTCTTCAACCGCGAAGTCCATAATCCCATCGTTGTTGAAGTCACCTGCTTCGAAGTCAAAGAAGATCGTGGTGAAGGCACTGCGTATCAGCGCGGGGATGGCCGCCTGGAAAGTCCCATCACCATTGCCGAACTGCACCGATACACGGTTGTCGTCGAATTCCGAAATATAAGCGATGTCTTGTTTGCCATCATTGTTGAAATCACCGCTCAAAATATTCGTGAACACTGTAAACCGGGGGAAGGTAACTACGGTCTGCGCCGGAGCGAATCCATTGTTCCCGTTGCCGAGCAGCAACGTGACCCCAGCAACACCAGAGCTGGTTCCGAAATCTGCTACCACGACATCGGGATTGCCATCGCCGTTGAAATCACCGCTGGCGATCCCAACCGGGAAATCACCCGCCGCAAAATTCGCTGGCGCCTGGAACGATCCGTCTCCGTTGCCAAGTAGCAGAGAAACCCCGCCACGATCCGTCGCCAAGTTCCCGAAGTTCGTAACCACAAGATCCAGATGTCCATCGTGATTAAAGTCGGTTGCAGTTAGCCCTTCCGGTTGAGTTCCCGTCGGGAACGCCTTTGCCGGCCCGAACCCACCCTTGTTCGTGCCAAGCAAAATCTCCACCGCTTGACCGATCTTGTTTACTCCGGTATCGACCAACGCCAAATCCGGCAACCCGTCTCCATTGAAGTCAGCAGAGATGATCTGATTGGGAAAGTCTGTCGCGATCGGAAGGCCAGCCCCAATATCCACAAACTTGCCTTTTCCTCGTCCCAACACAACGGAAACTGTGTTGGAGTCGAAATTGGCCGTGATGTAGTCGGTCTTGCCATCGTGATTGAAGTCACCCGTGGCAAGCGCCGTCGCGGTGCGTCCGGAGGGCACACTGGTTGCCGCGCCGAAATTGCCGGTGCCATCGCCAAACAGAAGGGCGACGTTGCTCAAGCTGCCGTTGGTCACCAGCAAGTCATCCTTGCCATCGGCATTGAAGTCGGCCAGACGCATGGCATCTGCGCCCGTGCCAGCATGGAAAATGCGCGCGGCTTGGAAGGTGCCGTCGCCGTTTCCAAGCAGTTCGGAAACGTCGCCCTTCGTGAAAGTGCTTACCAGCACATCCAGCTTGTTGTCCTTATTTAAGTCCTTTAGCAGAACCTGCTGCGGGGTCTTCTCGGTCGGAATGAATGTTGTAGAACTCACTCCGCCGTTACCATCCCCGAGCAGGATCGCCAGAGTATTCGCGTTAGGTCCGTTGTTTTGTCCCTCGACCATGCCGGAGTTAGCCACCGCTAGGTCGAGCTTGCCGTCACCGTTGAAATCCCCGGCGGCGATTCCATCTGGCCCCATGCCGACCGTGATATTTTGCGCGGCCCCAAACGTACCGTCTCCGTGTCCGAGAAAAATCGAGACCGTATTGGAACCAAGGTTGGTTACCGCCAGATCGATCTTGCGGTCGCCGTTCAAGTCCGCGGCGACAATGCGGTCCGGGGCCACACCCGCACGCAACACTTGGGGAGTGCCCAGGTTCCCCGCGCCATCTCCCAGCAGGATGGAGAGGCCGCTGGAACTGGTTTCTGCGACATCATTCTTGCCGTCGCCGTTAAAGTCTGCGACCGCCACGTCAACGGGAAATGCGCAGCCGCAACCGAACAGAGCGAATGGCTGGAAGGTGCCATCGCGATTGCCCAGCAGCACGCTCACGCCACTGGTATTGCCATCGTCGAGTAAGAGGTCGAGAACGCCATCGCCATTCAGGTCCGCCGTGACCATGCTGTGTGGGCCGTCCGAGGCGAGATAATCGCGATGATCGACGAATTTGGGCAGTGTCGGCGAGCTGTCATCACCACTTTCGCCGGTGATAGTTACATCAGCCGGCGGTGTCGTCTGTGCAGACAGTGCGAGCGGCACTGTGAGTAGAATTAAACCTAGGTATGCTAGGGTAAGGTAGTTTTTCATGGGTCCGACTCTTCATGCCTTCTTGCAGGATTGCCTGCTTCATTCCGTAACAACTTAGAAAGATTGTCGGCGCCCCTCGGTAGACGAGCGTTCTTTTCGGAGACCTGGCCTCCGACGCCGGTCAATTGCGCAGCGTCTTGACCACTCTTTGTCTCGTTAGGCAGGGCAGCTTCGCACCTGGATCTAACTCGGCGATTCAGGCGTGATCGCTATCACTTACGCAGACTAAGGAGATAGGTACGAATTCGCGAGCCGAATGTCTGGCACCAAGTCTTAAAGGACTATCTCGGCGCCTTCGCGCGCCGCACTGACGATCAAGCTGGAGCCGGCGGCCGCGACGCGTTGTTCGGCCTCGGTGATCATGCTCACCATTTTGTCGTCGTGGTGGTCAGGGTCGTGATGGAAGAGGAAAAGATGTTTGACCCCTGCTTTCATGGCCAGCTCGACCGCGTCGTCGGCGCAGGTGTGGCCCCAGCCCAGGCGTGTCGGATATTCCACCCTGTCGTATTGGGTGTCGCCGATCACGACGTCCGCCTCGCGAATGAAATCGATCACCTTCTCATCCTGCAGGCGCGCATAATCGAGGCTTCGCGGGGAAGTCTCGCCCGCCAGCTTTTGTCGCTCGATCTCGTGGCGTTCGTAGGCTTCGTGATCGGGCATGTAAACAATATCGCCATTTGGAGTCGTTAGGCGATAACCGAGACAGATCCCCGGATGATTGGCGAAGATGGAGCGAACTCTGGTCGCGCCAAGCTGAAATTCCATCTCGCTCAATTCTTCGAACGTGACGTGGCTCGCCATCTGGTTTAGGCCGACGGGAAAGAAGGCGCTTTGCATTTGCTCGAAGAGCGCGCTGCGCAAACCGTGCATCGCACCTTCGTAGCCAACGATCCGCACATCGACCTTCGGGTTGTAAGCCGGGATAAAGAAGGGAAAGCCCTGAATGTGGTCCCAGTGCGTGTGAGTGACCAGCATCGTGATCTCAAGCGGTTTGTTCCGGAATTCCCGCATCAGTGACTGCCCGAGCGCGCGAATGCCGGAACCGGCATCGAGGATGAGGATTTGCTCGCCCACCCGCACCTCGACGCAGGAGGTGTTGCCGCCAAACATCGCGGTTTGGATTCCGGGGGTCGGAATCGAACCGCGGACACCCCAGAAACGAATCAGCGTCGGACCGGTTGCGATTGGTTTAACTTCTTTTTCTGCAACCGCGCTGCCTTCGCATTTGCCGAGCGCGCCGAGAAGGTCAGCGGGCACAATCGGCTTGATGAGGTAGTTATCCGCGCCGGTCGCGAAAGCGGTATCGCGATCGTTGGCGAAACGGCTCACGCCCGTCAGGAGAACGCGCGTGGATTTGAGGTGCGGTTGCTCGCGAATGACCCGGCACACTTTGAAGCCGTTGCGTTTCGGCGTGCGCAGGTCGCAGATGACGGCGGCGGGAACGTTTTTCTCGATCATCTCCAGGCCGGTCTCGCCATCTTCGGCTTCGAGAATCCGCCAGCCCTGACCCGCCAGGCACTGCGCAATCAGAGCGCGGGAAAGAGCGTCGTTGTCGATCAGGACCAGCGTTTTCATACGCCTCCGCTTTTCGTTAGCCGAATCCAGAATCGGTTGCCGCTGTCGGGCAGGGAATCGTAGCCGGTCTCGCCGCCGCAGTTTTCCATCACGATCCGACAAAAATGCAGGCGCAGAGCGGACCCGGAAGAAGCATCGTTAGGCGAACTCCATTTCGCGAAAAAATTCTCGCGCACTTTCGGAGTGACGAGTGAGCCCTGGTCTTCGAACGACACCACCAGCGTCTCGGCGTTTTCTTCCGCCCTAACGACTACGGTGTCGCCGGTCCTGCTCCGTTCGAGCGCGTTCTCGAGCAGGTTGAGGCACACGCGCTCGAGCTGAATCGGATCGACGGCCACGCGCACGGCGATGCTCGCGACGGTGTCATCCACCTTCACGCGCTTTTCTTCGAAGAGCGGCGCGAGGGATTCGATCGCCTGTCGCAAGGCGTTCGGCCAGTCGGCGACGTTCGTTTCGCTCGCCGAATCGTAAACGCCACGCAATTCGTCCTCGAACACTTCGAGGATTCGATGGATGAGCGTTTGTTGCTCCTGCGTCGCGCGAGCGGCGAGGCCGAGGAGCGTCTTGGTGCGGGGACCACTGTCTTCCTGCTCGATGAGTCGCAGCGAGGTAATGACGTTGGCGAGCGCGGCGCTCATCTCGTCGGCGACGCAATGGAGCAGGATTTCCTTCTTCTGGATTTCTGAGTTCAGGCGCTGATGCGCGATGAGACTTTCGCGCGCCCGTTGCAGGACTTCTTTCTTCGCGGCGAAGGCCTGGCCGAGGCGCTCCAGAATCAGGATGGCTCGTTCGTTAGTCGTTAGGGCGGTCGCTTCCAGTTCGACCGCGGCGCCATTGGCATCGCGTTCCACCCATGGACCGGATTTGGCCTGTTGGTCGCCGCCTTTGCCCCAGCATTCCTCGGCGTCGATCAGGAAATTTTCCAGAAAGGGAGACGCTTCCCCAACCGGCAGGCAGTCATCGTTCGTGTTGATGGCCGGCCAAAGAGCGGTGAGCCAGGGAGGAATTTTGCCTAACGATCGCAAAGCGCCATTCTCCCCGCGCGCAAAGACCGCATAACCGAGCGCTTCGAGAACGGCTTGAGCGGAAGAAGCGCCGTCAGCCATTTCGTCAGGCGAGCATCCGTTGGGCGAGGGTGGTGAAAGCGTCTTCCACTCCTGCGCCTTCCCTCGCGCTTGTTTTCAGGACGGTGAAATTCTCATTCGTCAGGCCAGTCATCCGCGTCTCGTCGATCTCCCATTGCGTCGTCAGGTCGCTCTTGTTCAGAAGAAGGAGGAACGGCGCCGAGCCGAGTTGATCGGACACACGTTTCTGCAACTCCAGTGCCTGGTCGAGCGTTACCCGGCGCGTTCCATCCGCGACGAGGAAGTAGCCGCTCGTCCCGCGCAGGTAACTGGTTTGCATCCGTTGAAAATCATCGTCGCCAGCCAGATCCCAGATGACGAGGCTGACGCTGTTGTTGTCGAGCTCAACGATTTTCTTCTCGATCGTTACGCCAACCGTGGTGAGATATTTCTCCGAGAACGATTGATCGACAAAGCGCTTTATCAGGCTCGTTTTCCCAACGCCCGAGGTGCCGGCCTCGCGCGCCAGCCGTTCCTCCAACTTCTGAAACCGGCTGTCGTAATCGCGCATTTGCGATCCAAAAATAATCTCTCTGATGCGATCGACATTGCCGCTCTCATCGGTCGCCCCGTTCTCGTGGTGCTGGGTCATTTCATTTTGTCGTGTGTCCACGCTCTTAAACCTCGTCGTCTTGCGCAAAGCCCCTCGGTTGAAGGCCATTTGGCTGCATCCTATGCAGAAATCCAATGCCGAATCAATCTTCTTTGGGTGCGAGACCTAGGGCGAGCTTAATTCGAGGGTCGACGCTCCGGGATTGCGAAGAAGCCCCCGCCATGAGCCATCCTTTTGAGGAAATGAATTCCCGCGCGCCTCTGACTAACGAGTATAGTTCTTCGACGTAATTGACGTTGAAGGAAGAGGACTACGATTCGGGATCGAGCGATTGTTCAGAGGAAAAGAGATACAGCCCGCGCCCACGCGGTTGGCTCCGGGAATTTACGCTCGTAGAAGGAATTCAGTGTAACAGGGTTGTTACCTTAGATTTCTGGGATTTCTCCAACCCCGGCATACCTATGGCAATAACCAAGAAGAATCCTTATGACAAACACCACTCTACTCACTAAGACAGTTCGCTGCATGGGGTATCGCTCGCGCAGGCCCCGTTTGTTTTCGCCTGGCCCGTTCGCGCTCGGACTCGGATTGTTCGTGCTCGTTACCGGGGCACTCGCCGTCACGCCACCACCCGACGGCGGCTATCCCAACCAAAATACCGCCGAGGGCGATAGCGCCCTTTTCAATCTCAGCAGTGGCCTGTCGAACACAGCCATGGGCTTTCAGGCGCTCTTTACTGACACTACCGGTTCGTTCAACACGGCGGTCGGGGATATCGCACTCACAGCTAATACCATCGGAGCGTTCAACACCGCCGTTGGTGAGAGCGCGCTCGAGCTCAACACGATTGGCAATGCCAACACAGCTGTCGGCAGCTTTGCGTTGGACCACAACACGACTGGCGGTGAAAACACCGCCCTGGGCGATGAAGCGCTCGATCTGAATACCACCGGGATCGAAAACACGGCGACCGGCAATGTCGCTCTCACAGTCAACACGACCGGTTCGTTTAATACGGCCGACGGCGATCAATCCCTCGTCAACAATACGAAGGGCAATAGCAACACCGCCACCGGTCAAGCCGCATTGATGAACAATAGCTCCGGCAACAACAATGTCGCCGCCGGCGCCTTCGCCCTCGGCAACAATACCACCGGCAGCAGTAATATCGGCATTGGGACAACGGCCGGTTCGGCGCTTACTACGGGTAAGAATAACATCGATATTGCTAACCCTGGAGTCGCGCGTGAGTCGGCTACTATCCGGATCGGCAGCAGTGCGCACAGGAATACCTTTATCGCGGGCATCAGCGGAGTGACGGTTGCCGGCGGCGTGAGCGTCATGATCGACACCAGCGGTCACCTTGGCACTCTTACCTCATCGGCTCGCTTTAAGGAGGCAATCAAGCCCATGGAGAAAACGAGCGAAGCCATCCTTTCCCTTAGGCCGGTGACCTTTCGTTACAAGAACGAGTTAGACCCGGCAGGTATTCCGCAGTTTGGTCTTGTGGCCGAGGACGTGGCGAAAGTGGCGCCCGATCTCGTGGCCCGCGACGAAGATGGCAAACCATACTCCGTCCGCTATGAAGCGGTAAACGCCATGCTCCTGAATGAGTTCCTGAAAGAGCATCGCAAGGTAGCCCAGCAAAGCGCCATGCTTGAAAAGCAGGAAGCGGAGATCGCGGCATTGCAGGCCGGCCTCAAAGAGCAATCAGCGCAACTCCAAAAGGTGACTGACAAACTGGCCACCAGTTATGAGGCGACTCGCCTTGTAACTAACCAGTAAGAGGCAAACGACGATTCCTGGCGGGCTCGCTAGTCCTTACAACGGCAATCGAGCAGGCGACATTGGGGCTCTTCGGATTGACGTCCACCCGGCGATCGCGCGGGTGGACGATCAAATCCATGTCCTCCATCGGGATTGCGCCCAGCAGTGTCTGATCTCCCATCACCAGCGCACCGACAAATCCCCCCGGCTCTTGAAGCGGACTTCTTAGCCGGGCGAAGCGTTCTTAACTGCTTCCGTTTTCCTCAGCAGCATGATCGCCAGGATGGCGATCGCGATTGGAAGCATCACGTTCAATCGTAGCGTATCACTGAACGCCGCGACGAAGGATTCATGAAATGCGTGACGGATTTGTTCCACCTGGCCCCCGACCAAGCCACTGTCGAGTTGAGTGATTCGTTCAGCTGCGCCCGGTTGCTCCAAAACCTTTTGTTGTGCAATTGACAATGGAGTTTCGGATAATCTGGAAGCGAGCTGGCGACCAAAGATACCGCTGTGAAGCGCGCTGGCAGCGGCGACTCCTATCGCGCCGCCGCCAAACCGGAACATGTAAATCATTCCGGTAGCCTGCCCCGACCGTTCCTTAGAAATCGCAGCTAGTCCTAGTGTGTTGAGGAGGGTAAATCCGGGGCCCGCGCCTGCGGCGACCAGCAGGAAAGGAAGCAGCATCCCGGGATATCCGTAGGATGCGGGCACGAAAGAAAGCATCGCCAGTCCTGAGGCCAGGAACGTGCAACTTATGATCAGGAGCGTCCGCAAAGGAAATCGCTTCGTCAGGCGCCCGGACATGATTCCGGTGATGGCGAGAACGAGGCTTAGCGGGGCCAGAGCGATGCCGGCCATCAATGCGTTATAGCCGAGTCGTTCCTGGAGATAAAGCGCAGTGATGAACAGAAAAAGAAAGAATACGAACCCTAGAAGGAAGCTGGCGACGCAGGAACAAAGAAAGGGTGGTAGTCGAAGGAGTGGGCCGTCGAGAATGGGGTTATCGATGCGCCGTTCAACGAGAGTTAAGATTGCGAACAAAACCAGTGAAAGACCTATCAAACCCAATGCCATTTTCTGATCCTGGTCAGGGCCCTCGGCGGCGTCAAGACCAAGGAGCAGAGTCGTTAGGGCGGCCGCCAGAACGAAAACACCTGCGATGTCAATGTAATGGGAAGCGTGCTCAGCGCGCGATTCCTGGATCGACCCTATCGCAACGATGATGATGATTGCCACCAAAGGCAGATTCATAAAAAAGACCCATCGCCAGCTTACTTCGGCAGTAAGAAAACCACCCAGGAGCGGGCCCATTGATTGAGCTACACCCGACACTCCTACAAGGATGCCAAGAGCAGACGCGCGCTGCTCCGCTCCATAAGCGTTGGAAACGATCGCCATACCTGCCGGGACCATCACTGCTCCGGCAGCACCCTGCAGGACCCGACCGATGACAAGAACGGAAAGAGAGGAGGCCATCCCGCACAGCAACGAAGCGACCGCAAACAGGATCACACCGGCCAGCAGGCAACGGCGAAGTCCAAAAACGTCCGCGATACGGCCGGCCGCGACAATGAGGGCGGCGAAGGCCAGCATGTAACTGTTGAGTCCCCATTGCAGATCGTCCAAGTCCGCATGCAGATCCTTACCCAAAGTAACCAGGGCCACATTAACCGTCGTGATATCGGCGTTAAGAATCGCGAAGACCACCGCGATGACGAGAAGGGCGAGGCGCGGGTTAGTGGAGTGCGAAGATGAGGCAGGTGTCACAAGATTATTTCACGAACGCCTAACAAGACCAGTCTTGCAACCAGTCATAGCATGTCTCCATCGCAGGGTTAGACGGTTGGCGTGGCCTCTGAGAGATCATGACCGGTCCCGCGACCTTTCTCTCAACACTCACCCTATCAACCCTCAACATTCGTATAACGCCGGCGCTCTCTTTGCGAGCGAGCCAGCTTTCGGTTGCTATTGAACGGTGATGTCACGCGTCCACGAATGACTCATGGCCTAAGTCCGGACCAGCCTCCAGCTATCGGCTGTGGATAGCCCGGATCAGTTTTGTCGGCAGCGATGTCATAGCGTATGTATTCGCCACCCTTGAAAAAGTAAGCCTTTCCGTTGTTCCATACCACGACGTCATCTATCCCTGCCGCAAAGCTGGCGGGGAACCCGGGCCAACCATTTTTGATGTCAGCGGGATATCCAGGGTCAGCTTTGTCCTTTGCAATGTCGTACCGGATATACTGTGATCTCGAGAAGAAATAAGCTTTGCCGTTGTTCCATACCACGCCCGCATCAATGTGGTCCTTCCATAACCCGGGCCAGTGTCCAGCAATGGGCAGGGGATACCCTGGATCAACTCTATCGGCAGCAATGTCGTAACGGAGATACTGATCGCCCTTAAAGAAGTAGACCGTTTGATGGTTCCATACGACCTCCGCGTCTACACCCTCTTGGAAAGCAGGTGGGAACCCGGGCCAGTTTCCGGCGATAGGCACGGGGTAACCCGGATCGGCCTTGTCTGCCTTCGGATCGTAGCGGACATACTGCGATCCGTTGAAGAGGTAGGCCTTGCCGTTCGGCCAGATGCTTGTTGTCGTCGTCGTAGGTTGCGGTATGCCGGCGATGGGTGGTATTCTGTCGTTGACGTTTGGCTTGAGCTCGCCTTTAAATTGAGCGTCAACGGAAGTGAGGATAAATTCTCCGGGGTTAGAGTTACCCTCGAATCCTCCGGGGAATTGAATTTCCAGAACTATGACCGAGTGGGAGTCCACCTTTATCGGCGTCGTCCACTTCCACACGTTAGCGATTTCTTTCGGCGTGGATGTTGACCTCGCCGTGTAATCTCCTGCGAGGTTCGTCTGGATAAGAAACTCACGGTTCGAGCCATTGAGCAGCTCAACGGACCGCAACGAAGGACCTGACGGACTGGTGCGAAAGTGAATTGTCAGTTGCTCCAGCAACTGCGTTTTGGAAACGCCCGAGGCGGATGGCGGGACGCGAAGTAAACCCCGTATTTTCAGATCCTCAAAACCCGGAGCGCGAAACCGGCGTCCACCGCCGACGTTGTCAGCCGATCCCTTCGTCCCCACGACGGAGAAGTTTGTGCCGGGGGTTTTCGCGGTGACCCACAACTGCGCGAACAGCGAGGGATGAAAGAAAAGGGCAGCGACAACGAGTGCCGCCGAAACGATGTAGTTACGAGCACGCTGAGAATTCATAAGGACCTCCTAACCAGGGAAATTTAGATAGCCTTTTTCCCTCACGCGAGTCATATCGTCGAACTGGCGAGGAATCAATGCGCAAACGCTTGACAAATAATTAGTTCCTCGGCCCGTTACAAGGAGGACATTCAGCCAATGGCCAAATGAAGCGAAGCGATTCTCGCGCTCAAGCCAGTGACCTTCCGTTACAAGAAAGACTTAGATCCGGATACTATCCCGCAATTCGGCTTTGTCGCCGGGAATCTTCGGGGTCAGATCTAAACACTTAACATAGTGGCGATCAGCCGCCGCACCACTCCTGCGGTCACTTCTTTTGATTTCCCTTTCTCGAATCCTCCATTGCCTGGGCTCGACGTGACGAGGGGTTTTGAGCTTCGGCTTCATATTTCGCTGCGACGCCCTCTAGTAATGTTTCTAGTTCGCCGCGATCGTACCAACGTCCGTTAGCCATTACCCCTAATGGCTTTTTCAAGGTCATCAGATCATCCAGCGGATTTTTCTCGCTCAGGACGAGGTCGGCGCGGTTACCTGTTTCGATGACGCCGAACTTCGTGTCGTTTGGTTTTGCCTTGGCGGCAAGGTCGCCGGCATTCCGAGTCGCAGCGCGAAGAATCTGATAGCGACTCAACCCCGCCGCTTCCAAAGCATGCAAATCCTGATGAAGCGAAAAGCCGGGAACGAGGCCGGGGATCGAAGGACTGTCGGTGCCGGTAATCAGCGGCACCCCGGCATCGGCCAGTGCTTTAGTAAACTTTTTCAGAAAATCCAGGCGCGCGTTCAGGTCGCCGCTCTTGCGGACGTAGGGGCTGTTCTTCCAGGCGATCCGATCGTCCGGGTCGAGATAGCGCACTTCGGGCTGGCGCAGAAAATCATCAACGATCTCCGGTTTTCCCCACTGCCTCGCAATCGTCGCGTAAGTGTTTAAGTCAGCGGTGACAAAGGCGCCCGCGCGCTTGGTGAAAGCGATCGCGGACGCGATTTGTTCGGGCTTAGGCACATCGTGGCCGGAATAATCCGGGGGAAAGAAAACGGTGTAGAGGTATTCCTCCGCATGCGCCACCATGAGTTGTCCTTCGTCTAACTGTCGCTCGATGCCGACCCTGCTCACGCCGTGACCAACGATCGGCAAACCATCGACCCGTCCTTGTTCGATAAGCGCCCGGAAGCATTCCGGCGAGAGATTATTGTAAACCTTGATGAAGTCGTAGTCGTTAGTCTTGGCGATATCAACCAGCGCGCGTGCTTCGGCCGGAGTCGCTACCGCGAGATGGCCATACTCTGGTGTGCCATCGACGAGAAAGGCGGCGTAGATGTGCGGACCGGGCGTTTCGCCGCGGTTCACTTTCGGCCGTGTCTGCGCCATGAAGCTGTTGCGCGCTTCACCCATGTTCAGGACCGTCGTCACGCCGTTGGCGAGGAAAACAATCATATCGCGGCTGGTATCCGAGTGGGTGTGCATGTCGGCCAGGCCGGGTGAGAGGAACTGAGTGCCGTGGCCGTCGATTACGCGCGCGTTTTCCGGTGCCGGAATGTCGCGCCCGATCGCTTTGATCCTTGCGTCTTCAATTAGCACCGAGTGATCACGAATGACCTGATCGGAACTCATCGGCACAACATTCACATGGACAAACAACGTGATATGCGCCGGGGCGGCTGCTACGGCTAGGCCCGTTGACAAAAGCGACGTTAACAAAAATGCTACCAGCCACGAGAAGCAGCGGGCGAGGGCGCGATACCGCTTTCTCTCAACTCTCATCTTTCAACCCTCAACATTCTGATAACCCGGTTCGCGGTCGGCTTCATCGCTTGGTTAGGCTATTTCGCGCTGCTGGTGAAACGCTCGACCTGCTCGGCAATGCTGTCCAACTGGCCAGCCTCGAGTAAGAGGACACCGGTGAGTGACCAATCATAAGAAGGACCGCCACGCAGTCGGATTTGCAAAGTGATGTGTCCGGTGGAGTCGCACGTGGCAACCAACGATAGTTCTCCCTCAAGTGACTCCCACTGCTTCTCCGTCTCCCAGCCTCGCCAGTGTGTTGCCAGATCGCGGAAGAATGCAGCCAAAAGGCCAGCGGGCATATAGGTGTCAACACGAACGGTGCCATTAAAGGACCAACCACTAAGCCGCACGCTATAAGAACGTGGCGTATGAGCGAACAGTTCCAACGTAGAGCTGTCCTGAACAGACTTGATCGTGACGTGGTCGATCATGAAAGAATTAGGACTAATGAGACCAAGTGGAGCGGGCGCAAGCGGGAGCCCAGTACCGCTTTCTCTCAACTCTCATCTATCAACCCTCAACCCGCACTTATCCGCCCGCTTCGTTGTTAGTAACGTAAAATGGAAACACGCGCCGCCATCGGCCATATTCTCTGCGTCGATTTTCCCGCCATGGGATTCTACAATCGAACGCACAATTGCCAGTCCCATTCCCAGTCCCTGCTTCTTGGTGGTAAAGAATTGGTCGAACAAGCGGTCCTGCACTTCCGGGGAAATGCCTGCGCCATGATCGCGCACACTTAGGCGCACCTGGCCGTCGCCGTTGCCACTCGTGCTTATCTCTACCTTGCGTTGGTCCACTGGTATCTGGCGCATGGCATCAAGGGCATTACTGACCAGGTTCACCAGGACCTGCTGAATCTGGACCGGATCGCCTTCTATGAGCGGCAGGCCGTCGGCCAGCGATGTTTCCACCTCGCAGGAATAGGCCACGGCATCCGGCCTTACAACGTGCGCCACATTGGTGACCAGCTCATTCAGATTAACCTGGTGCCGGGTAGAATCGCCTTTCTTAATCGTATTGCGCACGTTCTGGATGATGTCATTGGCGCGATGCCCATCTGCTACCACGTCGAGCAGGAGCTCGCGTAAGATCGTAGGATCTTCCGTACCCTTACCAATAAAACGCATTCCAGCACTCGCATTGCTGATGATGGCCGAGAGTGGCTGATTCAGTTCATGGGCGAGCGAGGCCGTCATCTCACCGAGCAGGCTAACTCTGCTAAGCAGGTTTATTTGTTCCCGTTGACGGTGTGCCTCCTCTTCAACTTTATGCAGGGCCTGCTGTGACCGCTTGTCGTCCTCCAGCAGCACACTTAGGAACATGAGCGGGGTACCCGTGACGATGAGAAACATCTGTAAGGCGAGCGCGTTTTCCGCCGGGCTCTGGAGTAGAAACGGACCACGCCCGAGCATTGCTCCCCAAATCGCTTCAAACGTCACTACTAGCATGGCCGAGCTAATGCCGCTTAGTCCGAAACGCAACGCTGCCCAGATGAGTAGTGGGATCGGGACGTAGAGTAAAGCCGGCGAGGTTTGTGGTCCGGCCGGCACAATGGCAAAAACATACGTGCCAATGGCTAGGATTCCCAACGCCAGCAAACTTCCTTCGATTATGCGTGCCGGGGTGACTTTGCCGCCCCTACCCGCCAAACGATGGGCGAGTAGCAGAAGAGCCGGGACTAATACGACCGCGGTGACTCCGTTGGAAATTCCCAGGTTACGCCATTCCACCCAGTAATCCGTTCCGAAGCCGTTGGAGATGGTAAAGGCCGAGCCCCAGAACGCCGTGCCGAATGGGACAATAATCACGGCAATCAAAACGAAAATGACAGCGTCGCGCAGCGTGATCCGGTTTAGCGGCGACTTTATGAAAAGGCGAATTCCGGTCGCAGCCAGCACGTTTTGCGCGGCATCGAAAGCCTCGCAGTGCAAAGCGTAAAGCGGGGGCCAGTGCGCCTGCTGCGCGGCGATAAAATGAGCAGCGACTGTGGCGAGAATATAAGCCCACCAGTGGCGCCCCGGCACCAACAGCAGAACAACCACCAGAACAGCGTGCGGCGGAAATAGGAGAGAAACTTTACTATTGGGAAAGCAGAGGACCCATGCAATCTCGGTCGCCGCATAATAGGCGAGGCCAGTCAGGAAAACCTGGAATGCGATCCAAATGAACGATTCACCCCTTTTCGTCTCCTTACTCTTCATTCGATCTTAACGCTCATTTCCGTCAACCAGCTCAGACTCAAATGCTCGAAAGAGCCAGAGAGTGCTAAATCGGAAAGATGATCGCATGCTATCTTGGTTGAACAAATGCCATCGGCGCTTCCGAATATTGAACCAGGTTTCGCCCGAAACGGCATAGCTTGGTTAGGCGCTTCGCGATCGTCGTCAGCAGCACGCTTGAACCACTCCGCCATCTACCCGGAGTGCGGTACCATTGGTCGCGGCGGACAGTGGGCTGCACACCGAGTGTTTCTTGCGGTTTTTCTCGTTGTATGGTTGCTAAGTATTGCAATCGCGAATGTCATCCGCGCGGGCTTCTTCGGTCCATTCAAATCGCACTAAGAAATTACCGCATTCGCCGACGGAACTTTTCGATGTTAAGTGGATTTGCTTTCGTGCTGTCGAAACTTAAGACTTAGAGCCGTCCACCATGTCCTGCGCCAAAATCGATCCCGCTCTGCACCAGGCGCAAAAGCCGCCCTGGATCAAGGTGCGTCTGCCGTCGAATCCGGTTTTCTTTTCCACCAAGGCGCTCATCTCGGATCTGCGCCTGCATACGGTTTGCGAAAGCGCGCAATGTCCCAACCGCTGGGAATGCTGGAGCCAGGGCACTGCGACGATGATGATCGCCGGGGAACGTTGCACCCGGGCTTGCGGCTTTTGCGCGGTCTCGACCGCCAAGCCGTTCGCGCTGGAAGAGGACGAACCGCAGCGCGTGGCCGAAGCCGTGCGGCGGCTGAAGTTAAAGCATGTCGTCATCACCGCCGTCGCGCGCGACGATTTGAAGGATGGCGGCGCGGAGCATTTCGCCAAAACGATTCGCGCGATTCGGGAGATGGATCCCGCGATCATTATCGAAGTGCTGGTGCCCGATTTTCACGCCAAGGAGTGGTGCATCCAGATCGTGCTTGACGCCGCGCCCGAGATTTTCAATCACAACCTGGAAACGGTGGAAAGACTCACTCCAGTGGTCAGATCACGGGCCAAATATCGCACGTCGCTCGAAGTGTTGCGGCGGGCCAAGGACTTGTCGCCCAAGGTGGTGACGAAGAGCGGTGTCATGCTTGGGCTGGGGGAGACGGAGACGGAACTTTTCCAGGCGATGGATGATCTGCGCGAAGTCGGCTGCCAGGTCTTGACCCTGGGCCAATATCTTCGTCCTACTTCGACTCATCTCCCGGTGGTGAGTTATGTCACCCCGGAGCAGTTCGATCTTTACGGCGACATCGCGCGCCGCAAGGGATTTGCGCACGTCGCTTCCGGCCCGCTCGTGCGCAGCTCCTATCACGCGGCGGACTTTAATCCGGTGGTCCGCTAGCGATGGAAAGCGGAGCGCCGAACCCAGGCCGTCCGCTTGATCGCAGCAACGTCGCCGCCATTATTCCGGCCTACCTCGAAGCGGTCCATGTGCGCGCGGTGGCCGAGCGCGCGCGGGCGCAACTGGATCACGTGCTGGTGATCGACGACGGCTCAACCGATGCGACCGCCGCGCGGGCGAGAGAGAGCGGAGCGGACGTGATCGTTCATCCACAGAATTGTGGGAAAGGGGAGGCGATCAAGACCGGTTTACGTCATTGGCTGGCCAAACCCGAGATAGAGTTCATTGTCCTGCTCGATGCGGATGGTCAGCATCTGCCGGCAGAGATCGAGCGTTTCCTCGCCGCCGCGGCGGTGACAGACGCCGGGCTTTTTGTTGGGACGCGCATGAGCGATGTGAGGTCGATGCCGTTCGTCAGGCGAGTCGTAAACGGCTACATGAGTCGCCGCATCAGCCGGCTGTGTAAGCAGGAGATACCCGATACCCAATGCGGTTATCGGATGATTCATCGCGACGTCGCGCCTTACGTCCTCGATGGCACAAGCCGGTTCGATTACGAGACGGAAATGCTGATTATCGCCAGTCGCAAAGGGTGCCGGATCGCTTCCGTGCCGATTAGCACGATCTACTCGGACGAGGTCAGCAGCATCCATCCCGTGCGCGACACGATTCGCTTTTTCAAGTTGATACGGCGCTACGAACGAGCCTAACGAGTATAAGCTCCGAGGCTCATCTCGAAGGGTGCCGAGGCATGAGTGAGCGGTTCAATCCGCCGCTTAGTGAATAACTATAACTCGAAGGGCGCAAAGGCAGCGCAGCCTAACGACTGAGTTCCAGCATCCGGCGGATCGGCATTTCGGCGCGCTGGCGCAATGGTTCGGGCAAAACGATCTCGGGCTCGAGGTTGAGAAGGGCGGCGTGCGCTTTCTCGAGCGTGTTCATTTTCATGAAGCGGCACTCGGCGCAAGCGCAGCGTTCGGTCGGGCCGGGAATGAAGAGTTTGCCAGGGATTTCCTTCCGCAGTCGATGAAGCATTCCGGCTTCAGTAACGACGATGATTTCTTTGGCGGGTGATTCCTTGCACCAGGTGACCATTTTCTCCGTGGAGCAGACTTCGTCGGCCAGGAGGCGCACGGCGTAGGAACATTCGGGATGGGCGACGACCGGCGCGCCCGGATGCTCTGCATGAATGCCAGCGATGCTGCGCGCGGTGAACTCGATGTGGACGTAACAGTTGCCCTGCCACAAATCCATCTTGCGTCCGGTGCGCTCGATCACCCAGGCGCCGAGATTTTGATCCGGCACGAAGAGAATGTTGCGGTCGGCCGGCGCGGCCCGGACAATTCTCTCCGCGTTGCCGCTCGTGCAGATGACGTCGGCGAGCGCTTTCACTCCCGCGCTGCAATTGATGTAGGCGATGACGTAGTAGTTTTTCTCCGCCCGCTCGGCGAGAAAACGAGCCAGCTTTTCCGGCGGACAGGATTCGGACAGAGAACAACCCGCGTCGAGATCGGGCAGGATGACTTTCTTCGCCGGATTCAAAATCTTGGCTGTCTCGGCCATGAAATGGACGCCGCAGAAGAGAATGACTTCGGCATCGGTCTTGGCCGCCTGAAAGCTTAAGCCCAACGAGTCGCCGACGAAATCGGCCAGATCCTGAATCTCCGGCACCTGGTAGTTATGTGCGAGGATGACGGCGCGCCGCTCGCGTTTGAGGGCCGTGATTTCTTCGGCGAGATCGAGACCGAAATTTACACCGACGCTAACCATCGTTTAATATCCGCTCTTCACATGAGTTTACAATCTGGCAGCAGGCAATATCGGCTCGGTTTTATCGGCGGCGGGAAACTGGCAGGCTCGGTCGTGTGCGGGCTGGTGCGCGCGCAGTTTTGTTCGGCGGAAGAGATTTTGGTGGCCGAGCCTAACGAGAGCGCACGTGAAGCCTTGAGCGGGGATGTGGGTGTGAAAGTGACGACACAGAACGTGGAGGTCGCAGAACAGGCGGATGTGATTTTGATCGGTGTAAAGCCAGGCGTCGTGCTGCAAGTGATCGAAGAGACCGCTGCACAAGTTGCCGATAAGCTGGTGATCTCGCTCGCCGCCGGGATTCGCCTGACGAACATGGAGGCGAAGGCCAAGGCGCGTTTCCTGCGGGCGATGACCAATACGCCCGCGGCGGTCTGTCAGGCAGCGACCGCGGTCGCGCGCGGGACACGGACGACGGATGACGACGTCCTTAGGGCGCGAGAAATCTTTTCCTCCATCGGCTTGGTGGTCGAGGTGGAGGAGGAACAGATCGATGCGGTCACCGCGCTGGCGGGAAGCGGGCCGGCCTTTGTTTATACAGTGATCGAAGCGCTGGCGGCCGGTGGGACCGCCTGCGGTCTCCCGGCGGCAGAGTCGTTAGGGCTGGCCACCCAGACCGTGCGCGGCGCGGCCCAGTTGGCGCTGGAGAGCGGACTTTCCCCGGAAGAGTTACGCCGGATGGTGATCACTCCCGGTGGAACGACCGCCGCCGGCCTGGCAGAGATGGACAAGCGCGAGACAGCGGAGGGTTTGGTCGCGGCGGTGAAAGCCGCCAGTGCGCGCGGTCGCGAGATGGGGTTGTGATCTCCTGATCGTAAGCCGCCTAACGAGTCTAGGTCGCTCTTCGGAAACTCACCCGCGAGCCTATGGCACCGGGCTGGTGTCGTAGACTTCCACCAAGCCAATTCCGGTTGTGCCGCCGACGCCGCTCACGAGAGCGGTGTAGTTTCCGGGCGGCAGGGTGGCGAGGACGGCCGACTCTTTCGAGTTGTTGGGAGCGAGCCCAGCAGAGCTAATCGCGCCTGCGTTAGCACCGTCCTGCCAGTTATCGTTGGACTGCAGGAGTTCGCCATTGCCGTCGTGTAACTCCAGCAACGGATCGGCGAGAGAGTTAGACACACCGGAACTGCTTAACGACGGCCCAAGTGCGCGCGCGATTACGGTCTTGTTCTCGTCTCCGCCGACAATGAAACCTCCGATAAGAATACCGTCGGCGGTGAGGACTTGACCGCGGGTGGAGATATTTCCCGCCCGTCCGCCGGTGAGGTGGAGATCGTAAAGCTCAAAGAGTCCGACCCCGTCTTGCGCCTGTTGTTGTGAGTCGGAAAAGCTCTGCACAACCGCCGTGTAAGCACCGGGGTTGAGCGTAAGATACAGGGCGGATTCGCGGCTGCTTGGAGGGTCGAGATGATAGCTCGCGATCGTCTCAGCCGGAGTGCCCGTAAACGCCCAGTCGTCGTTTGTCGCGATCTGCTGGGAATTGGAGTCATAGACAGTAATGGTGGGATCGGAAAGTGCGTTGCCGAATCCACTCGCGGCAAGGGAGGGCCCGATCGCCCGCAGAATTACCGTCGCTGGTGCGCTTCCCTCGACGATAAAGCCACCGATGAGAACGTTCTCCCCCGTGCTGACAAGACTGCGTGTAGAAATGTTCGCCAGCACCGAAGCATTAACCGAGGTCTGATAGGGTGGTCCCGAGTTATAGATGGATTCGGCGCCCATGATGTCGTCCGGCTGTAAGCTATCGATATCACTGATATGTGAATTCATGATCGCAACGACGGACTGCCCATGCTGGTCGGGATGATCCAGCCCCAGGTTATGACCAAACTCGTGCAAAGCGACGCGGTGGAAGTCCATGATTCCATCGAGAAGAGGACCGCGATAGGAATCCCAGACGTAACTCGAGTTAAAGACCGTGTCGGATTCTTCCATGGTCGTCCCGCGGTAACTGAGCAGCGTGACGGCTAGCTCACCTTTGCCAAACGTATCGCCGAAAACGGTCGAGCTAAATAAGGCGGAGTTTTCGTCGTCGTTGCCCATCGGCTGAACCGGCGAAGCCAGGACCGTGCTGAATTGCATGTGCTGGAGGTATTGGTTCCAGGTGTTGAGAGCGTCCTGCGCGGATGCGTTAAAGGAAGTGAATCCATCCATCAGCGTCTTTGGTCCGCCAAGCGACAGCTGCATTTGGACAGTGCGATCCCTGGTCCACGATTGGCCTTCGAGGACATAGGCAGAAAGAGGCTGCGCAGCGAAGGAGAGACTGACGAGAACGGAAGCAAGCTTGGCTGTTTGCATCGGAGTTGGCTTGAAGCGGAGAGTATGCACGAAAAAAGCGGGAATATCCATTTTGATTTGAGAAAATCGGACCGCAGATCCTAGCTCGCTTCCGCCGCCTCGAGTTGAAGCGACTCCGGAGAAAGTTCCCGATCCTCACCGTCGGGAAAGTTGAGAACAATGACCGTGCCCTGGCCAAGTTCGCTCTGCACTTCAACGGATCCATGATGAATCTGCATGATGGATTTCACAATCGAGAGCCCAAGGCCTGTTCCTTGCGCACTGCGGGGAGCGTCGCCACGATAAAAACGATTGAAGACGTTAGGCACATGTTGCGAGGAAATACCGCGGCCGGTGTCGGCGACAGAGACTTCACTGCCGCCGTTGCGCCGCTGCAGTGAGACCGTGATGTGGCCACCCCCGGGCGTGAAGCGGAGTGCATTGGTGATGAGATTGATCAAGGCGCGCCGAAACAAAACTGGCTCGGCATAGATCTCGCCTTCGCCGCGGCATTCGATTTCGACGCCCTGATCTTGTGCGAGTGCCTCGTAGAACTCGCGAATCTTGTCCAAGGCCAATCGCCCATCGAAAAAGCTGAGAGTGAAAGAGCCAGTCGTTTCCGCGCGAGCAAGGAAGAGCAGGTTGTCGATCATGCCAGAGAGTCGTTCCAATTCCTCCATGCCCGACTCCAGCACTTCGCGGTAATGTTCGGCTGTGTGAGGCTTGGTCAGTGCCGTTTCGGCTTCTCCGCGCAAGATGGCGATCGGGGTCCGCAACTCGTGGGCAAGGTCGGCGGAAAACTGTGAAAGCCGGGTGAATGCCTCCTCTAGCCGGGCGAGCATCTTATTGAAACCGATCGCTAACGGCTGCAGCTCCTCCGGCCAGCCGCCAACCGGCACTCGTTCGTGCAGGTGTGTCGCGCCGGTCCGCTCGATCGATTCCGCGAGGTTGCGCAATGGACGCAAGACGCGCCGTGTGACGAGAAACGCCACCCCGGCACAAGTGATGATCGCGCAGCCAGCCATGCCGGCGAGCAATGCGGCATAGCGTCCGGAGAATCGTTCGTCGTGAGTGCGTTTTTGGGCCAGTTGCAGAGTCAGCCATTGCTTTCCGATTTCCGTCCGGGAAGTGACCAGAGCAAAGGTCCGACCGTTAACCGCCTGGTAGATCGTCGTGGACGGTCGTTGGCCGCGCACCGAAAGCGTATGAGGAAAGACTTCGATAGGAAGCAGGTCCCGCATACCCGGGCTTTCCGCCACCACCTGTCCCTGGTCATTGAGCACGCGGACGGCATAAGCTTTATCGGCCGCGCGAATGATCTGGAGTTCACGGCCGAGCGATTCCGGTCCGGCATCGGCCGCGATATCGGCGCGAAGTGCGGCCATCTTATCGGTGAGATAGCGGTCGTTGTCGTGGTCGACGTGCTGCACGACGACCCAATAAGCCGCGCCCATGGCGAAGAGCAGCATCGCCGCAGCGGCAATTGTAAAGAGGACGGCGAGACGGAATACAATCGACCATGGCCGAGGCGATTTGCCGCGATCCAGGGCCAGCAATGATTCAATCGGTTTTGAGGACATATCCGACTCCGCGGATCGTCTGGATCATCTTCTTCTCGAATGGGTCATCAACTTTTGCGCGCAATCTTCTCATCATCACGTCGACGACGTTGGTCCCGGTGTCGAAGTTAATATCCCAAACCTGCTCCACAATTTCGGTCCGGGAAACAATATCGCCCGGGGAGGAGGCGAGGAAAAGCAGAAGCGAAAACTCCTTGGGCGTCAGGTTGAGCGCATTACCCGCGCGGGTGACCTTGTGCCGGCGTTGATCAATCTCCAATTCGCCTACGGTAATGATCTCCTCGCGTCTCTCGGGCGCGCGGCGCAACAGCGAGCGCACTCGTGCGAGAAGCTCGGAGAAATGGAAAGGCTTGATGAGATAATCGTCCGCTCCCAGGTCGAAGCCTTTTACCCGGTCCGGCACGCTGTCACGCGCAGTTAGGAACAAGACCGGCGTCTGAACCCCCGAGCCGCGCAACTCGCTCATGAGCGACCAACCGTCGCGCTTGGGCAGGGCTACATCCAGAATAATGAGGTCCATCTTTCTCGACAACGCGTAGTCGAGACCCTGCTCGCCGTCTTCCGCCACGTCGACGACATAGCCTTGCTCCGATAAACCCCGCCGAATAAACGCCGCGATCTTTTGTTCGTCTTCCACCACCAGGATATGCATAAGTTTAGCCTCTATCGATGGCCATCGTGCAGAGTCTCATATCCTAGCTGAGCGCCCACCATCTGCAAAGCGACCGGTAAAACGGCTACTGTGGCGCTCACGCTCCCTCCACAACATGACCGCGGGATTACGATGTTGAAACCTTAGCGCAGATGAATCGAGGGACAATGCTTGACCTGTTTCCACTGACTACTTTGAGCATCAGCTATCGGCCCCTGCATCTTTTGTTCCCGATCGATCGATATGCCAGGTCACGATGCTCGTTTGATTGCCGGAGCGGAATTGCTGCCGTCAGCGGCGCCGCGGGTGTCGTGGAAACGACGGATCCCGCAGCGTCGCCTTGGTTAAGCTCTCATCAAGTCACCATCCATTGCGCGCGCCAAAGGCAAAGTCGTAAAGCCAGGTAAGCGGGCATTGAGGCCGAGCGCCCGTTGCAGGAGAAGACTTATTTCAGGGAGGAGGAGTGTTACTTGATTTGTTTGCGTAGCTTGTCCTTGGTCAGTGTGAGTCTGATCCCTGACAAAGAACGATGGCAAGCCAAACCTGGTAACGATATTGTTACGACGCGTCGACCTTCGGCTATTGGGCCAGGCTAACCCACAATGCTAAAGCGAGCGGAGCCCGAAATGTCGTATCTAAGTCTTAGGCCGCTACGGAGCGCCGCTTTCGCTTGACCAGACTCGCGGTCGTGCGGCTCGTGGCGGAGCGGCCGTTGCTTCCGGCAGGTTTCTTCTTTGACTCCGCGCGTTGCAGACTTTGTTGTAGGACTGCGACCATGTCGATGACATTAGGCTGAACTCGCGGCGTCGTAACTTTGGGCGCGGGAGTGCGCTTTTGAGCTTTTTCTTCGATCAATTGCAAGAGTGCGTTCTGATATTGATCCTTGTATTTCTCCGGATCCCATTCGCCGGTCATGGCATCAATCAAAGCGGCAGCCATCTTTAGTTCCTGTGGTGAAACACTCTTGTCGGACCCGCTGTTAAGTGCGGCGGGCTCAAGCACCTCATGTGAAAAGTGCATCAGCTCCAGAATCAGGAACAGTCCATCGGGCTTGACCGCGGCCAGATATTCTCGTTTCTGAATCGCCACCTTTGCCACCCCGAGGCGGCTGGAAGTGGTGAGCGCCTTGTGAAGAAGAGCGTAGGCTTTCTCGCCGCCTTTCTGAGGCTCGAGAAAATAGGGTTTATAGAAAAACTTCGGGTTAATTTGCGTTTGTTCGACAAAGTCAGTGATCTCGATCGAATGAGTCGATTGAATCTGCACTTTCTCGAAGTCTTCGTCCGTTAGAGTGACCCACTTGCCCTTTTCGTATTCAAAGCCTTTGACGATTTGGTCGGCGGGAACCTCCTTCTGATCGGCCTCGGCGACTTTCTTATAACGAATGGGACTAAGATCGCTCGCCCGGAGCTGACGAAAACTGATTTTCTCCTCTTTGGTTGCTGGATAAACCGACACCGGAATGTAAACCAGCCCGAAGTTAATGCTGCCTTTCCAGATCGCGCGCATAGGTGGAACGGTCAGCTAATAACGGGCCATCTGTCAACCCTAACGAACGTGGGTGAGGCCGCGCAGTGGAAAAGGGGCTTGACACTTGCGGGCGCAGGAGAACAAAACCGTGCATGAAAACGGGCAGAATTTCCCTGACGATTGGCTGTTGTGTATTGGTTGTCGCTTGTACTTTCGGAGTTGGAAAGATGCAAATGGCGCAAGGCGATCCACCGGCAAAATATGTGATCATCTTTGGACAGTCAGGAGCGCCAATCGATTTGAATAGCAGGAAGGCTTTTATTTCAGCATTGAACAACGCGAGCTGGCGACGGGATGTCATCTTTAACCCGCCAGAAAGCGGCTTTCCGTCGAACGCCACCGGCCAGACGGAGGCGGCTTCTACGATACATACTCGGTCGATCACACAAGATCAGATGGCTAACCCAAACAATCAGCAGGTCACGCAGCGCGTTGGTTTGCGGCGTAGTCAGAAGAAATTGATGGATGCGCTCCTGGCGCAGGTAAAGGAATAGGGTCGTTAGGTAGGAACGCTGTGAGCGCGAAACGGCAATCTTTGTGTGTCGCGTTTTTTGTCTTCCAGTTCCTTCTCGTCGCTGCGGTCTCCCTTCACGCAACCTTCATTCTTTTCAAGACTCACGTTGTGTCCTGGCCTTCCATGTCCAGCAATCTATTCGAAAAGTTGGATCAGCTGCCGTCCGCTTTGGTTCCCAATGAGGCATCATCGGTCAACTTCGGGCAGAAACTGCTCGCGACTTATACCAACGCAGCCGGTATTGAAGCCGGCTATGGTTATTTTGCGCCTAACATCCCAGCAGAAAGTTCTCTGGTCTTTGAGTTTCACGACGCGAACGGGAAAGTGGAGTACGGCGCTCCAACGGTCGCAACCAAGGCGGGTTCGTTACGTTTACAGACTTTGCTCGCACAGGCAGCGAGCGCGGAATTGCCAGAGTGGCGCGAAGAACTGGTCAAGCTGTTAGCTAACTCCAGCAGGCGATTCCATCCCGACGCCATCTCGGTGCGAGCTTTTTTTGGTTCTTTGAGCCCGCCTGACTTAAACCAGTACAAAGCCAGGAAACGAGAAATGGTTTTTAACTGCCGGTATGTCTACGACTTCAAGTATTCTACAGACACAGGAGTCGACCGAACGGGAGCAACAAAGGCGACTTCCCTTTCTCTTCCCCGCTGAGTCGGACTCCTGGCTGGCGGTGCTCCGGATCGGCCTCGGCCTCGTCGTATTGCTGTACGCCGCAACCTTGCGCGGCGACTGGCTGTATCTCTTCAGTGGAGCCGGGAAAGGGCTCGCAAGTCGTCAACTCTTCGAAGCACTTCTTTCGACCCAGAGCCCGCTCGCGCCGAGGCTCGGTTGGTTGGTGGAGCTAAGCAGGTGGTTTGGGTTGCAGGAGTCGACAGCGCTTTATGTCGCGTGGGGCTTACTTTTGGGCGCGGGTCTTTGTCTGATCTTCGGATTCTTTTCGCGCGCGGCCGCGATCGTGGCCTGGTTTCTCCATCTGGCAGCGGCGAACAGTGGCGGACCGCTCACGTACGGCTTCGATAACTTTACGACAATCGGGCTCTTCTATCTGATGATTGCACCTTTGCCCGACAGGTGGTCGTTGGATAGGCGGTGGCATTCCGGGAGTCGAGCGGACACTCACATCCTTGGGTTCCATCGCCGGCTTCTCCAGGTGCACCTGTGTCTCGTTTACTTTTTCTCTGGTCTGACGAAATCATTTGGCGCCGGCTGGTGGAACGGAGATAACGCCTGGTACGCGCTGACTCTCCCATCTTACGCGCAGTGGCCAATTTCCTGGGTAGCTAAGCTGGCGCCGGTCCTGCCTGCGATAGGTATCTTCGTTTTCGCCCTGGAATTGAGTTATCCATTCCTCATCTGGTCGAAGCGCTCTCGTTATTTTGTTCTGGCAGCCATCTGTATCTTGCATGGCGCGACAGGCGTGATGATGGGTATGCGGCTTTTCGCTCTCGTTATGCTCGTTCTTAACCTTGCGGCTTTTGGGGTACCGGCGCGACTCAGACTGACAGGCGTGAAAGTGTAAAAGGCTCGACAAGACTCGCACCAGTGACGACCTTGGTTGCGCTTTGGAAGAAGGCGCAACACCGGCGATGTCCGCGGGCGGGCCAAACCTGGAGCCCGAGATCGCCCATATCTTGTCGATCGACGTTGTTTGTTATTCCAAATTCCTCGTCAACGAGCAGATCGCCGTCCTCGATGACCTGAAACGGGTCGTACTCGAAACTCATTGTTCGTCTACCGCCGAAGCAAACGGGCAACTCATTCGGATACCGACTGGCGATGGAATGGTCCTGTTATTCTTTCGGAGTCCAGAAGAGCCGTTGCAATGTGCAGTCGAGATTGCCGAGGCGCTCAAGGAGCATCCTCAGATCAAGGTGCGGATGGGTGCGCACAGCGGGCCGATAAACAAGATCGAGGACGTAAACGATCGGCTTAACGTCGCAGGTGCGGGCGTGAATGTCGCGCAACGCGTGCTCGATTGCGGTGACGCGAATCACATCCTTCTTTCGAAAAGGTTGGCTGACGACCTTGTAGAATATGGTCATTGGCGTCCGCATCTGCATGACCTAGGGCCGTGTCTGGTAAAGCATGGCTTGATCGTTCACCTGGTTAATTTTTTCAACGGGTCCGTTGGTAATCCGCAGCGGCCGCAAAAGCTACAGCAGGCAGAAGCCCTCGCGGAGGAGAATCTAAAGCCTGCGACCAATCTGCGCCGTCGGATCGGACTTGTCAGTCTCGCGGGCGCGATCGTTCTGCTGGCGATTCTTGGTTTCGTTTGGTGGCGCACGCTGCATTCACCCAACCCGGAAACCATTCCGCCGAAGAGCGTGGCCGTCCTCCCTTTTCAAAACCTGAGTGACGACCCGAAGAACGCCTTTTTCGCGGAAGGAATGCAGGACGAAATTCTCACTCACCTCAACAAGGTTGCGGATCTAAAAGTTATCAGTCGCACTTCGGTGATGAAGTATCGCGATAAGGAGTCGTTGGATTTGCGGAGGATCAGCGACGACCTGCGGGTTCGCTATTTTCTCGAAGGCAGCGTGCAGCGTTCTGGTGCGCGGGTGCGCGTCTCGGCGCGCCTGGTTGACGGGTTAAACGGCGCGCAGCTTTCCGCGGCGGATTATGATCGCGATCTCGCGGACGTTTTTAAGATCCAAACCGAGATCGCGGAGAGAATCGTCTCCGCCCTCGAAGCAAAGTTTACTCCGGAAGAAAAGGCGGCGATCGAAACGCGCCCGACAAGCGATCTGGCGGCCTACGAACTTTACGTGCGCGCGAAGAGCATGATTACTCGCGTCGCATTCGAATCGAGCGGACTGGAAAACCTTGTCGAAGCCGCCCAACTCCTGGAGGAGGCCGTGACGCGCGATCCTGCATTCTACCTGGCTTATTGCCAACTCGCGTGGGCCCACGATCAAATCTATTTTTATGGTCTCGATCGGACGGCTGCGCGGCTTGCTCAGGCGCGGGCAGCCCTGGATACGGCGACACGCCTGCATCCGGACTTTGGCGAAAGTCATCTCGCGGCGGCGGTGCACGCTTACTATGGTTATCGCGACTACGATCGCGCGCGCAATGAGCTGGCGCAGGCCGAGCGACAATTGCCTAACGACCCTTATCCACCCCTCCTTGTCGGCTACATTGATCGCCGGCAAGGCCGATGGAAAAGCTCGAGCGAGCATTTCCGACGCGCACTCCAGCTCGATCCGCGGAATCTCGTTATCCTCAAACAACTGGCGCACAATTTTCAAGCAGAGCATGACTACGAGCACATGCGGAGCGTGCTCGATCGCGCTTTGGCCATCGTGCCTGACGACCCGGCGTTACAGGTGCAAAGGGCTGCCATCGAGTTTGACGAGCATGGGAACAGTGCGCCGATGCAGGCGGCGATTGAAGCTGCCCTGCTAAAAGACGCTGCCAGCGGGCCGCTAATCGCCGACCAGTGGTTCTCGCTTGCGCTTTCGAAATCGGACGCCGCTGAAGCGAGCCGCGCTCTCGCGGTAATGCGGCCTAACGGCGCCTATGAGGACGGAGTGCCGTTCCCGAAATCGTGGTGTGAGGGAATGATCGCGCGTCTGCGCGGCGACGAGACGGCGGCACGGACAGCGTTCAATCAGGCGCGCGAGGAGGTGACACAGATGACCAGGGCACAGTCGAATTTTGCCGAAGGCCTTTCCGCGCTCGGAATGATCGAGGCGGCATTGGGCGAAAAGGAGCAGGCAATCGCCGACGGCAAGCGAGCGGTCGACCTTTTGCCCGCGAGCAAGGACGCGATTGTCGGGACGCTGATCCTGCGCAACCTGGCCACGATCTATGCCTGGACGGGCGAGAAAGACGCGGCTCAGCGGGAGCTGCAGGCGATCGTGAGCCGGCCCAGCTATCTCAGTTACGGAATGCTGATGCATCACCCGTTCTGGGCGTCATTGCGCAACGATCCCGGTTTTCAAAAAATTGTCAGCTCCCTCGCGCCGTCGACTTAGGAAGCTGGTTCGTTAGGCCAGCGAGTTGACGCGACTGGTCTCGCAGTGATTTGTCAGGCGAGATGACGAAGAGCCGCAGCAACGCGAAATCGAAGATCGCCATTCTGGGTGCGGGTGGGCGACTGGGCGCCGCCCTGGTGCGGGCATATTCCCCGCGCTACGAGGTCACTGGTTTTGCGCATGGGGACCTCGACCTTGCCGATTTGGAAAAGCTTCGCAGCACGTTTTCTTCGCTGAAATTCGATGTGCTGATCAACGCTGCCGCCCTAACGAATGTAGATTATTGCGAAAATCATCGGGTCGAAGCTCTGAGCTTGAATGCCGAGACGCCGCGGGTTCTCGCCGAAATCTGTCGTAAACAGAATGCGCGTTTCGTTCACATCAGCACCGACTACGTATTTGATGGCGAAAAGCGCGCGCCCTATCTGGAAGAGGATCCGGCGGAGCCGATCAGCGTTTACGGCGAATCGAAGCGGGAGGGAGAGCGGCGGGTTGCCGAGGCCAATGAGCGTGCGCTAATCGTGAGGGTGTCGTGGGTTTTCGGACCGGATCGACCGAGTTTCATTGATGCCATATTGAAAAAGGCGCGTGAAGCCGAAGTCGTTGTGGCGGTCGCGGACAAATTCTCCACGCCCACGTATACGCACGACATCGCGACTTTGCTTCAGCCGCTGCTCGAGAGGGAAAGCCCGGGAAATGGTCTGTTGCATCTGGCAAATCGGGGCGAGTGCAGCTGGCAGGAGTATGCGCAATGGGCGCTGGACTGCTGCCATCGGGAAGGGGTGAAGATGAAAGCACACACCGTGGGTGCAACGTCGTTAGGCGCGATGACTAATTTCATTGCACGCCGTCCAATCTACACCGTGCTTGCGACTGAAAAGTATGCACGCATCACCGACCATGCGCCGCGCGACTGGCACGAAGCGGTGGCCGAATACGTCCGAGAGCACTACCGTCCACTGCCCTGAATTGCCGCCATGGCTTTTCCTTCTGATTGACAAGTTTTCAACGGGGGAGTTGAATTCGCGCGCCTATGCGAAACCTGCTCCTCTTCGTCCTTGTGTGTTTCCTCGTTGGGCCACTCTACGCGGGAAGCGAGCCGCCGGTCCAGCCAGTCGTTAGGCAGGAAACGCAGGATGTTTTCGCCAAAGGCGGCAAAGAATTTCAAAGCGTCGCCGGCCTCTTTTATTTTTTCGACCGCGGCGGTAACGATGGTCCGTCGATCGATCTTGCGGTTGCGAGTCTGCGGTGGGGTATCATGCTGAGCAATCCGCACGGCACCGGCTTCTTTGCGGGCAACTACGAATTCCTCGCGGAAGTTTTCGCCGGCGGAATCTTTCAGGGGGCTGGCAGCGTTGAAACGGGCGCTACTCTTTTCCTGCGTTACAACTTCATTCAACCGCAAGCCCGCGTGATCCCTTACATGCAAATCGGCGGCGGCGGAGTTTACACCGACATCTCCGAAACGGGTTCGCATGGGCTCGTCAGCCTGCCGGTCGAATTCAACCTCCAAGGCACCGGCGGTTTGCGTTTCATGCTCAACCAGCGGTGCTCGTTCATTCTCGAGGCCGGCTATCGCCACATCTCCAATGCTGCGATCAAGCTCCCCAATGGCGGAGTTGATTCGGTAGGCGGCGATCTCGGTTTCGGCATTTTCTTTTAGCCCAACTTCACGGAAGCGTCGGAGTCGATTGACAAGTCTCGCTCCCTAACATTTCATCGCCGCGCCATGAATAAGCTCATCGCGGCAGGCACTCTCCTGTTTCTCAGTCTTATTCCCGCCAAAGCAGGCGCAGAAGGATCTGCGCCGGTTGTCGCGCAGGCTCTCGCTCCCAATCCTTTCGCCTCCGGCGCGAAAGAATTCCAGAGTGCGATCGGCCCATTCTTCTTTACCGACAACAATCCGAATAACCGGCCTGCGATCGATTTCGTCTTTGAGAGCCTGCGACTCGGAGTGATGTTGAGCAATCCCCATGGCTCAAATTTCCTCGCCGGAAGTTTCGAATTGCTGGGCGAACTTTTCGCGGACCCGGTGGTAAGCGGTCCGGGAGACGTCGCGACGGGTCTGACTCTTTTCCTGCGATACAACTTCGTCCAACCTCGTGCCCGAGTGCTCCCGTACGCGCAAATCGGCGCCGGGGGCGTTTACACCGATATTCCAGAGAAGGAATCGGGCGGCCTGATCAGCCTACCAGTCGAGTTTAACCTCCAGGGTATTGTCGGCACGCGGATGATGTTGAACGACTGCTGGTCGTTCCTGATCGAAGCGGGATATCGCCACATTTCGAACGCCGAAATCAAAAAACCAAATTTCGGGATTGATTCCGTTGGGGGTAATGTAGGTTTCGGCTTCTTTTTCTAGGATTCTTTTATGAAGATATTTGTTGCTTACGTCATCGCTGGACTGGTGGGCGCGCTAGCGTCCTCCGCCCAGGCCGCGCTCACTTGGGAATCGACCGCCGCTGATCTGCATCCGTCGCTCAGCGACACCACAGCGGTCGCGCATTTCAAATACACCAACACCGGTGATAAGCCGGTCAAGATCATGACAGTTCATCCGTCGTGTGGTTGCACGACGGCCGCGCTGGCCAAGGACACAGTCGCGCCCAAAGAGAGTGGCGAGATCACGGCGACCTTCAAGATCGGTGATCGCTCGGGAGTGCAAAAGAAAACCATTGCGGTTGTAACGGACGATCAACCGGAGAAGCCGACGATGCTGAGTTTGACCGCAACCATTCCGCAGTTGCTCAAGATCGCGCCGAGTTTCGTTTATTGGTCGGCGACAGACAAGCTCGACCCGAAAACGATCACCGTCGACGTCGGTGGCGATTTTCCGGTGACAAAACTGAACGTGACTTCGACGGACAAATCGATCTCGACCACAGTCGAGGCGGTCGCAGACAAGAAACAATTCAAAGTGATTCTCAAGCCAACGGAGAGCGGCCGACCGATTAACGCAGCGCTCAAGATTCAGCCTGATTTTCCGAAGGATCAGCCGAAGACGTTTTACGCCAACGTGCGCATCGACAGCCGGGCGAAAATGCCATAATAAACGTGTCGCCAGGCCGGCAGCTTCTTTTTCTCCTCGGACTCGCGTTCCTTCCTGCGATCGGTCAGGCGATCTATTTTCGCAACGCGACCACACAGGAGCCGCCAATGGATTCGGCGCTGGTGAACGTCGCGCAGGCGCAAGGGTGGGGTGAGAAAGTGCTTTGGGTGGACGCGCGCCCGGATGAGCAATTCGTCGCCGGGCATGTCCCGGGTGCGATGCAACTGAATGAAGATCGCTGGGAAGAACTTATGCATCAAGTGCTCGGCGCCTGGTCGCCGGAGAGAAAGGTGGTGGTTTATTGCAGCCGCCTCACCTGTCACGCGAGCCACGAAGTTGCGGAGCGGCTGCGCAAGGAAGCCGGCCTGACGAATGTCTATGTGCTGGATGGCGGGTGGGAAGAATGGCAGAAGCAGCACAAATAACCACTGAGGCGACGGCAGCCCGTGCCTGGCCGCGAGTCGTTAGGCGGCTCCTGGCTTTCGTTGCCGGAGCGATCTTTGTCTATGCTGGCGTGATCAAACTCCTGGATCCGCTGCGTTTCGCTTCCGACATCACGAACTACCAAATCCTTCCCTGGGCGGGTGCGGTGTGGCTCGCTTTTTTCCTCCCATGGCTGGAACTTTGGGTCGGGTTGGCGCTCATTTTTCACCGGCTCTTTCGCGGTGCGGTCGTTCTTACGGTCAGTATGATGCTCATTTTTATCGGTGCATCGATCGTTGCCAAAGTGCGCGGGATCGATGTTTCCTGCGGTTGTTTTGGGAGTGCGAGCAGCAATCTCAGTTTCACTTCTCATCTTGTGCTCGATTTTTGCCTGCTGGCAGTTCTGCTCCTTCTTTGGTTCTGGCGTTCTCCGGCCACTCGTTAGGCAAAGAGGCGAACGCGACCTTTCGGGTTCGGCCTGTGCAACCTGACTTTTCAAATACAACTGGGTCCGCGGGCCGACGCGCGCATTTTTCACCGAATCGGCACGACGATTATTCTGGCGACTGCGAAGTGATCGCTAGGAACTTATTGGCCTAACGAGAAGCGCGCGTAGCTCGCCTGCGCTGTCCACTTCCACCTCGCTCAACTCGAAGTTCGCGCCGGGGTCTTCTTCACGATTGCGCAGTAACCGAAAGCCCGTTTCGAAAGGAGCGCGGCTCTCCATTCGCAGTTGGACGAAGCGATTGATCGGCTCGAGCCGTGCCGCGGCCATCTGCAGGCATGGCGTAACCTGCAAGGTCACTACATCGAAGGAAAACGTGACCTTCAAGTTTGCTTGCCTAACGAGCGGAGTGGTTGATTCACCGTTGCCTGGAGCGGATGGCAGGGTCGGAGACGTGGTTGTTGGTGGTGCCGCTGAGGCTGTTGGCAAAAGAGATGGAGACGGTGTCGGCACCGGTTCTGGAGGCACCGCAAATGTTGCCGCTTCCGGGACTGCCGCCGCAGCAACTGGCTCGGAAGCCTGTTTCGCGGGCGAGCCATTTCCGCTGGGACCATGACCGTTTGGCAAAAGAGTTGGACTGCCACTCGCTGGAACTGAAATCATCTCGGGCGCAGCCGACGAGGGTTTCGGTGCAGTCGAAGGCCGCGGCGTTTTCGTCCGGGGCCCATCGGCCAGCGCTTTCTCGATAGCGCTAATCAAGGCATCGGAAAGAAATGGTTTCGGCAACACCGCCACCACATTGGAACAAGCCTCCGCAGTTCTGGCCAATTCCGTCAGATGGCCTGACATCATCAGCACCGGGATCTGCGCGGTTCGTTTGTCCTCCAGCAAGGCTTGACAGATCTTGTCGCCGGTTAAGTCGGCCAGACTGTAATCAAGCAGGACGAGATCGGGCCGCTCGCTGGCGGCAAGGCGCAAGCCTTCTGCGCTCGTAGCCGCAGTCAGGATCTGGAGGTTACGATCGGCCGTTTCGAGAACGTCGGCGACGAAGACGAGCAGCATTTCGGTGTCGTCGACGACGAGAATCTTTTTTCCCGTTCTCGCGCTTGGGCGACGTTGAGTGGCCTGTGCGCCTAACGGCCGCTGTCTTGACTGTTGCGCGACCTGGCGAGCAAGCGGAATGAGCAACGCCGTCCAGGCTGCATCGATCGTGCGTGGCGCTTCCTCAGGCAATGGTTTCTCTCGCGCATCGAAGTCGAACCAGTTTGCCATTTCGGCCAGCGCGGCAATCCCGCCTGCTGTCGCGGTGGCTGCATGCGTGATCTGGCCTTTCTGAAAATAGATTTCGCCTGCCGCGCCTTCGCTGGTTTCCAGTCTAACAATTGTTGAGCCAAGCCCGAGGCATTGGAGTTGCGCGATATCGAGCAGACTCAGATCGTGCATCGTGCCGCGTCCGCCATTCCTGTGACCACTCCAAGGGCCGGCGAGAGCTTGAACCGCAGCGCCGAATTCTCGCAGGTTGAAAGGCTTTTCGATGAACTGCAAAGCGGCGGTCGTCCCGTGTTCCGCACGCAGCTCACGGGAGGTTCCGGTTGCGATAACCAATCCACGCGCCTCGGGATATTCCTTCTTGAGCCGGTTGAAAAAAGCAACGACCCCAAAGGACGGAGGATCGAGATCGAAGACAAAGAGCTCCGGCCGCATCTTCGCCGCCAGACTTTGGGCTTCGGCAAAATTATGCGCCACCTCGACCACATGAAGTGGTGCAAACCTGCGCAAGGCCGAAGCGATCGCGACTGCGAGCGCGCCATATTCCTCCACGAGCAGAATGCCGCGCGGCAAAGTTTCAGGGCTCGTGGTTAGCGGAGACGATGGCACGTTAGGCGGGCGGAAAGGCGCTCGAGAATAGGGAAACCCGAATGCATGTCAAAGCCTGCCTTTGCAAGTTGCGTGCCCGACCGCGGGAGAAGAACCCGCCAGCCTCGCTCTACTCGTAACGCAATGCCTCGATCGGGTCGAGCGACGCGGCGCGATAGGCTGGATAAAGGCCGAAACCGATCCCTATGCCGGAGCAAACCACCAGTCCGGCGATGGCCCAGCCGAATGGAAAAATCAGGCTGGCTTTGAGCCACAATGCGAGCAGATCGCCGCCTAAAACGCCAAGGACGATGCCAATAATCCCGCCCGCCTCCGAAATGAAGACCGCTTCTGCCAGAAACTGGCGCATGATGTCTCGATTGCGCGCCCCGATGGACTTGCGAATGCCGATCTCTTTCGTCCGCTCGGTCACACTCACCAGCATGATGTTCATGATTCCGATGCCGGCGGCGAGAAGCGCGATGGTGCTGATAACAAAGGCGCCGATTCGGACGACGCCTGCGATCGAAGCAAAAGCGCTTTTGAGTGAGTCGTTGGTGTAAATCTCGAAGTCGTTAGGCTGCTCCGCGCGCAGTCCCCGCGCAATCCTCATCGCGCCCACGCCGCGATCGAAAGTGCGGTTGTAGTCCATTTGGGAGACGGATTGAGTCGCGATATTGATCGTGCGATTCGCCGAGCCGTGATCCTCGAAATAGCGCGTGATTGGAATGGCCGCGATGTCGTCCTGACTCTGGCCAAAGGCGGTTCCGCGTTCCGCGAGCACGCCGATGACGGTGTAGGTATCACCGGCGAGCTTCAGTACCCGGCCAATGGGTGTTTCGTGTGGGAAAAGACGCTGTTCGATGGCACGCCCGATTACGATCACGCGCCGGCTGAGGGCGACATCTTCATCATTCAGATTGCGCCCGTAAGCGAGACTGTAGGCATTGGCCGCGAGGAAACTTTTGTTTGTTCCTACCACTGTCAGGTCGGACGTGGTTTTGACGCCGTTGTAGACCGCCTGCTTTCCGAAATCGAAAACCTTCAAACACACTTCGCCAGCCACGCCTTCCATGAGGTCGGCGTAACGCTGCGCTTCGCGGTAATTGATGTCGCGCCGGTTCTCGTACTTCTTCGAGCCTTTGCCGCCGGCGTTCACCGTCACCGGGTATTTGGCGAACTGAAAAATGTTCGACCCGAAAAGCGTTAGTCCGCCTTCAATCGAAATCTGCATCGCGCCGATGGCCGTCATGACCGAGATGACCGAAAAGACGCCGATCGTAATTCCGAGCATCGTTAGGGCGGAGCGCAACTTGTTCGCGCCCACCGAGGCAAGAGCCATGGTTAGGATCTCACGAAACCGCATGGTCAAATTCGAAGCCCGAAGACCAAAGTTCGAAACGAACTTCGAAACTCAAAATTGCAGGCGAACCCTTCGCAGATCCGAACAATCGCCCGAGCGTTCTCGCTCGCTGTCCGGTTTCGGCGATCCGCTACACGTCCGTTATTCATAACGTAACGCCGTTACCGGATCGAGCCTCGACGCGCTCCAGGCCGGTGCGATGCCGGAGACGAGACCGGTCAGGATCGAGACGATCATCGCCGCAATGACCAATTCCAGCGAGAAGTGGATTGGAAAGGACGGAAACGCCTTCGCCATCGCAAAACACATGAGATAAGCAAAGACCAATCCAATAAATCCGCCCACCAGACAAAGCGCGGTCGATTCAATGAGAAATTGGAGGAGAATCGTGCGACGACGCGCGCCCAATGCCTTCCGGGTACCGATCTCTTTTGTGCGCTCCTTCACGCTCACAAACGTGATGTTCATGATCCCGATTGCTCCCACGAAAAGCGAAAGCCCGGTGATGAAAAGTCCGGCGACGGCGATCGTCGCTTTGACGGCGTCAAGCGTGCTCTTGAAAGCCTGTTGTTCATTGATGCTGAAATCATCGCGCTTCTCTGGCGCGAGCGAGCGCAACCGCCGCATGATGCCGGTCAACTCATCGCGCGCGTCGGTCATATGCGTTTTGTCGCGCACTTTCACTCGCACGTCCGCCTCGCTCTTCGCGCTGAAATATTTTTTGAAGGCCGGCAACGGAATGACCACGATCGAATCGAGGCTGAAAAGACCGAGAAATGTGCCCTGCCGCGCAAGTGTCCCGATGACGCGAAAGCCGTGTCCGTTGATCAGGATGCGTTTCTCGAGCGCATTACTGCCGGCGAAGAGAGCATCCGCAACGTCGTAGCCCACGACGCAAACCTCGGCGCCACCGCGCGATTCGATTTCATTAAAGAAGCGGCCTTCGTTGCAGTCGATCGTCGAAATGACGGTGTAGTCGGCGGTCGTTCCCAGAATGTAGACATTATCGACGCTGTTATCGCCAAACTTTACCGAGCGGAGGAGACTCATCGTCGGCACCGCGACGACCAGGTTCGACTTCGGCGTGGAACTAATCGTGCGATTAATTTGGTCGGCGTACTCGGTGAGGATTTTTTTCCGGTCGCGGTAGTTCCACCAATCGTTCATATGGGTCCAGGGTCGCTGTTCGATGTAGAGCACGTCGTCGCCGATGACGGACATACTCTTGTCGAAGCCGACTGAGATGCCGTTGATCGCAGTGCCCATGAGGGTGACGGCAACGATGCCGATGATGACTCCAAGCGCGGTTAGAACCGAGCGAGTCTTATTGGCAGCCATCTGCGCGGCGGCGATTTTCCAGCTTTCGCTCAGCTCGTAGAAAAGACGTTTCATAGCCTAACGAAAAACCGTTTAGCCGCCGAGGACGCAGGCTCCGCAGGGAATTTCCTGAAAAGACTCTTCATCCCTCTGACCTCCAGATACTTCGTCTAAACAACCGTCGCTTCCTGGGGGAGAGCAACCGCAGTCATGTTATCGCTCTCAATCACACCGTCACGCAAGTGAACGCTGCGGCGCGCGTGCCGCGCGATGTCGGCCTCGTGCGTCACGAGGATAACGGTGTTGCCCTGTTGATAAAGGCTTTCGAAAAGGTTCATGATTTCATCCCCGGTTTTGGAGTCGAGGTTACCGGTCGGCTCATCCGCCAGGATGATGGACGGGTTGTTGACGAGAGCGCGGGCGACTGCAACTCGCTGGCGTTGTCCACCGGAGAGCTCGTTAGGCTTGTGCGAAAGGCGATCTCCCAAGCCGACGGCGGTGAGTGCGGCGGCGGCGCGCTCTTCGCGTTCCTCGGGATTGATGCCGGCGTAAATCAGCGGCAGCTCGACGTTACGCAGACTGGTGGAGCGGGGAAGGAGGTTGAAGGTTTGAAAGACGAATCCAATTTCGCGATTACGAATTTCAGCCAGCTCGTCGCCGTTCATCTCCGAGACGTCGCGGCCATTGAACTCGTAACGCCCGGAGCTGGGCGTGTCGAGGCAGCCGAGCATGTTCATGAGGGTCGACTTTCCGCTCCCGCTCGGACCCATGATCGCGAGATATTCGTTGCGTCGGATCTGTAAGGTCACCCCGCGCAAGGCGTGAATGACCTCCTCGCCCATGACGTATCGCTTGGTGATGTTCTCGATGTCGATAACGAGGGGAGACGAAGTCTGATGAGCGACGAGTGACAAGTGACGGTGAGAATTTAGCTGCGCGCTGCCAATCTGCGACGCAGCGCCTTCCTGTGGCGAGCCTGACCCTCCGCGATATGGAAAGAAATCGTCACTTCTTCTCTGGCTTCTCCATAACAATCTTGGCGCCGCCTTTCAGCTTGCGGCTAATCGCGCTGTAGCTGCCGGAAATCACTTCATCGCCGGATTTCACACCGCTCTTGATTTCGATGTCGTTGTCGTCCGCGATGCCGGTTGTTACTTCGACCATTTTGGCTTTGCTGCCATCCTTCAAGAAAACAACCTTCTTCAGTTTCTCGCGCTCTTCGCGTTCGGTCTGTTTGGCCAGACGCTCGTTTTGAACCTCAGCATTGTTGTCGGCCTTCTCCTTCATATCCTTGAGCTGTTTCTTTTGCTCAATTTCTTCCGGGCTGAAGTCGCTGTCGCCGGTGCGAATGGTTACGCTTTGGATTGGAACGGAGACTACGTTTTTGACCATGGAAGTCTGGATTTGGGCGGTGCAGCTTAAGCCGGGTCGGAGGCGGATATCCGGTTGGGCGAGGTTAATCTTGACCTCAAAATTCGTCACCTCTTCCTGCGTGCCGGTTCCGGTCGTTTTCCCAGTGTTGGCGATCTGTTCTACGGTGCCCTTGAACTTCCGGTCGCCATAGGCATCGATCGATACCTGAGCGGAATCGCCAACCTTGACGTGCACGACGTCGTTTTCGTTCACGTCCACGACTGCCTGCATGTGAGTGAGATCTGCGACGCGCATCACTTCGGTGCCGGCGAATTGGTTCGTTGCCACCACGCGTTCGCCCAACTTGCTGTTGAGGACCGTCACGATGCCGTCGAGCGGAGAGTAGATGGTGGTCTTGGAAAGTTGATCGCGTGCCTGACTCGAACTGGCCTGTGCGCCTTCGATGCTGTGCAAGCCGGATTCATACATTGACGTCGCGGAATCGAAAGCGCTTTGCGCAGCTTGCATTTCAGCCTGCGAGATAAGCTTCTTGTGAAACAAATCCTGCGCCTGCCGGTAATCCATCTCGGCTTTTTGCATGGTCGCTTTCTGCTCGCCACTCACGGCTTTGGCAGTGCTGATGGCGGCCTGTTGTTGATCCAGTAACGCTTTGTAGGAGTCCGGCCGAATCTTGAGCAATAAGTCGCCTTTATTTATTTCCTTCCCGTCTTCGACCGGCAACTCGATGATCTCGCCCGCGACTTCCGGCGAAATTTTCACCTCCGTCTCCGGCTGCACCTTGCCGGTCGCCCAGACGGTTTCGAGGATTGTGCGTCGCGCCGCCTTTTCCGTCGTCACCGGGATCGGTTGTTCGCGTTTGCCGGAAATGATCGAACCAATAATTAAAAGAAGGATAAGCCCGCCAATGCCAAGCCCGATATAGAGCTTGCGGCGGGATTTACCTTTGCGACGGACTGCTGGCGCCGGGGCAACTGCTTGATGCATCAACGGATTAGTAAGACTCTGCTTTTACCGGCTCTTTTGACCAATGCAAATCTTTCCCGTTCACGATTTGATTGCGGCAGGTCCGCCACCTCGAGCGCTACCTGATGGGGAATTACTCGCGAAAATCCGCGCGTCGATCTGCGTGATCGCCCATTGCGCGTGCTCGACTACCAACGGCTCGGGGTCACGCATAACGGCACGCAGGGCAGGCAAATCTTCGCGCGTCCCGATATTTCCAAGCGCCACGCAAACGTTGCGCAGGAAACCGCGTCGCTTGATGCGCTTGATTGGCGAACCGCGAAAGAGTTCGCGGAATCCCGCTTCATCCAGCGCGAGGAAATCGCGCAACCGCATTTGTTGCACAGCCGAACGAGCGGCGAAGGCGCTCTCGCGCGAGCTCCGAGCGAAGCGGTTCCAGGGGCAGGCATCGAGACAATCGTCGCAGCCATAAATGCGATCGCCGATGAGCGGACGCAGCTCGAGCGGGATGCTGCCTTTCAACTCAATCGTTAGGTAGGAAATACAACGCCGGGCGTCGAGCTGATGAGGCATGGTAATTGCACCGGTCGGGCAGGCATCGAGACAACGCGTGCACGAGCCACAGCGCGCTACCTGTGGCGGATCGGGCGCCAGCTCCAGAGTGGTGAAGATCTCCGCAAGGAAAAACCATGTTCCCAGCTCCCGATTGAGGAGCATGGTGCTTTTGCCGTGCCAGCCGATTCCGGCTTCGGCTGCAAAGTCGCGTTCCAAGACCGGGCCGGTATCGACATAAGACTTTTGCCGGCCGCCGGCGGCAGCAAGTATCGCCTCCAACTCCTGCAACCTCGGCTCCATCACTTCATGATAGTCATCGCCCCAGGCATAACGCGCGATTCGCCCGCCGTATTCGTTAGGGCCTAACGAACGGCCCTGCCAGTAGTTCAGCGCCAGGACGACGACCGAGCGAACGCCCGGTAAGACCAGTTCCGGGTTGCGGCGTTTATCCGCTCCCCGCTCGATCCAGCTCATGTCACCGGCCGCGCCAGCCTCCAGCCAGAGGTTAAACTCAGTGGCGTGCGCCGGCGATTGGGCCGTGGCAATGCGACAATCGTCGAATCCAAGCTCGAGCGCGCGCTGGCGTAGTTGGCGCTTTAATTCAGTTGGCGAGGGCGAGCGCATCAAGGATGGAATTTGCGACCTGATTAGGGCTGAGCGAAGAAGTATCGATCGTCAAATCAGCTGCTGCTCGATAAAGCGGCGCGCGCTTCTCGAGTAACTGTTCGATCGCCCGGCCTCGATCTTCCACCTCCAATAGCGGCCGGTCGGATTGGTCAAGGAGTCTCTTTTGCAAATCAATCGAATCGCTCGTTAGGCAAACCATCGTTCCAAGCTCTCGCAGCCTGACGACATTGGATTCCCGTAGCGCCATTCCGCCACCTGTCACGATGATCGACGCGCGAGTTGGCATGAGACGTTGCAGGATATCGCTTTCCTCGTCGCGAAAATGCTCTTCCCCCAGAGTCGAAAAGATTTCGGCGATCGACATCTTCAGTTTCCTTTCGATCATGGTGTCGATGTCGAAGAGTGGCCAATCCAGTTGCTGTGATAACAGCCTGCCGACAGACGACTTTCCCGTGCCCATGAAACCAATCAGGACGATCGACCGCGCGGACTGATTCACTCGTGAATATGCGACAGTTTGCGGAAAGAGAAACGGACGGGCATTCGTCTTCGTTAGTCCGAGGAGGTCAGGATCGGAGTCCGCTTCACCGCCTCTATTTCATTGCTCATCGTTTTGATCGCTTCCGACTGATCTTTGAGCGCCGACTTCAATTCTGTCACCGTCGCCTGCAGCGTTTCCACCTTGCGGTGTTCTTTCAGAAACTCGTTGAGCAGCATCGCATTCACCGCTTCGTAACGCACCGTGTACGGTCGCCCCGAATCGTCGCGCACGACGAGATCGGGATTGATCTTCGCCACCTGCTCTGCCACAAGACCAAATTGCGGAGCGCTCTCCGGGTCCAGCTCACTCCGATAACGGAAGGCTACCGGTTGCAATCCGAGGATCGAATCACTCGCAGAACCCATCGGCTGGATGTGCTCCTTGAAGCGCTCCGAGGAGGTCACTGTTCCAAGCCGCCCTTTGTTGTCGACCGCCACCGTCACTCCTCGGGCAAGAGTCGTGCCGAAGATGCCAGCGATGAAAACGGAGTCCTGCATCCCTTGAGTGCCAATGCGGATCTTACTCGCGTCGTTCGCGTTTCCGCTGTTTCCGATCACGATGTTATTGTTACCAGTCGTTAGGTTGAGCCCGGCTTGATACCCAAGGCCGATATTATTGCTTCCGGTGAGATTATTCTGCAGTGCGTTCGCGCCGCTCGCGGTATTATTCGCACCGGTCGAGTTATTCATGAGAGTGCCATAGCCGTCGGCGGTATTACTCGAGGCCGAAGTATTAAGGGCAAGAGCGTTTACGCCCGTGGCGGTGTTGGCACTGCCGCTGACGTTTGAGGAGAGGGCGACATCGCCGGTGGCGGTGTTGACGGAGCCGGTTGTGTTGGACTCCATGCAATCCTTACCCACGGCAGTGTTAGCAAGACCAGTCGTATTGGCGGCGAGAGCATTGAAACCATCGGCGGTGTTAGCACCGCCGCTAAAGTTAACCGAAAGCGCGTTTGCCCCCGTGGCGGTATTGTAATCGCCGGTGGTGTTGTTATGCAGGGCGATGTAGCCAAGTGCCGTGTTGTTTGATCCTATGGTAAGGCTAAAAAGCGCGTCGGTTCCTTCGGCCGTGTTCGCGTTCGCATACCCGCCATCCGGTGGAGGTTCGACCGCCCGGGCGAGCGGACACGCAAAAGGCGAGGAAGCGGCTAAGAGTGAAAGGAGCAACGTGAAGCGTAATGCAGGCATGAGAGTTATCTTTTGCGCCAATTGTCCCACTTTGCTCCGCCGCCGCCTACGAAAATCGGAGAACCAATGGGTGGTTGCGACGAACGGATTCGTTGACTACTGGAGTGATTAGGCAATCCATCAAACCATGTCTGAAATAACCACGACCTTCCTTTGGTTCGATACCGAAGCGGAAGAAGCCGCCAGTTTTTACACGGGCATCTTCCCGAATTCGAAAGTCATCGATATCGCGCGCTATCCTGAAGGTGGCCAGGAAATAACAGGCAAAGCGCCTGGAACAGTATGGTCGTGACTTTCGAGCTGAACAGCCAATCTTCCGGCGCTCTCAAGGACGGATCGCCGGATTGCAAGCGGCTGCCCGGGGATAAGCCGAACTTCGCCTTCCCTGCTTTAACAGCTGTCGGATCGACTGTGCAATCCTTTGATCGTTAGGCAAAATATTTTGATTATGAGCAAAAAGCGACAGAAGCAGACCTGGGTTGTCCGTCACTCATTAAGTCTTGTTACTGCCTTCCTCTTATGCGTTTGGATGTGCGGTTATCTCTGGCTGGATCCGAAATCACGGCTTTCGGCTTTTTGCGGCAATGCGGTGGCCGATTGGAGCGGCTCGCTCGTCATCATTGTCGGCACGAAATTCTTCTACGAGATCGGATCCAAAGAAAGCAAAACGTTTCACTCCTACAGCAACAATCGACTCTGGAATCTGATTAAGGAACATTCTCTTTTGATTGTTATCGGAATCACTGGCCTGGGCTGGGCTTTACTGTTCTGGCACATGGATCCCGAGAGTAAGTGGGGTCAGGTCGTCGGCAATCTCGTCTCGGAATGGACCCAGATGGCGGGCCTGGTCTTTCTGACCAAGAAACTGATGGAGGTCGGTTCAAAGGAAGGTTGAGTCATACAACCGCCGTCGGTCGATTTTCGAAAACGGAATGCAGATCGGTTCGGCGTAAGCCGATCGACTACTGATTTCCGCCGTGGCTTTCCGGCTCGTGATGTTCGCCGCGTTCGCGTTCTTCCCGTTCTTTGTCCTCGGGATTTGTCCCTTTATCCTCCGTCCAACCGATCTTGCGCCCCTTGTTCTGCTCCTGCAGCCAGGCCATCAGCGGCTGGAAATAATCGACCATTGCGCGCGTGGAAAGATCCTCGCCGGTTGCATCCTTGAGCACTTTGCGCCAGTCCTCGGTGCCGCCCTTCATCATGATGTCGTAAAGGAAATCGCCGACCTCCTTGTTCCCAGCATAGTTACACGACTGCGGCGGCTGATGAAGGATATGCTTCGCGATATAGTCGTTAAACTGAAACTTCAGCACGGTCGCGATCGCATAGTTATAGTAGTAAGCCGGCGCGTCGTTGATGTGGGTCTTGGTCGCGTAATCCGCCCATTTTTCGCCACGTTCTTCCGGCGGCTCGACACCCTGGTATTTGCTCACGTAATGCCACCAGGTTTGGTTCCAATCGTCATCTTCAAGCCGGTGGGTGTAGATGTCGTCCTCGAAATGCGTCATCGTGCCGGAAGCAAAAAACATGAATGGAATCGAGCGTGCGAGTGCATCGTCGAGGAGGAGCGCAGTCTTATCCGGTTGGTAATCGGCCGGTACAATTCCTTTCGCTTTCAAATACGGTAACTGGCTGGAAGCGAGGGCCGCTAACTCGCCCATCCCTTCGTGAAACCCGGGTGCGGCGCCGATGCGCAAGAGCGGCGGCACTTCCGGCCGCGTATAGGACTCAAAGTAATGTCCGTGCCCGAGTTCATGGTGAGCCGTGAAAAACCACTCCGCATTTGGCTCGATGCTTTGCAGCGAACGAATGTCAAAATTAAGGTTGATGTCGTAACACCAGGCATGGGTGTTCTTCTTGCGATTGCTGTCTTTCGGAACGGGATAGAGATCCGATTTAATCCAGAAACCCTGGGGCAACGGTTTGAATCCGAGGCTGAGATAGAAATCTTCCGCCGTCTTCGCGATCCACTCCGCGGTCTTGCCTTTGAAATAGGGATCGAGGTCGGTTGACTCAACCAGCCCCGTCCAGTTCTGCGCCCAACGATTATTCAGCCAATGCGCCGGGATCTTGTCCGGTACCGGCTGATGAAATTTCTCGGCCAGTTTGTATTTCGTCCAGGTGTGGAGCTGCAGATAGAGCGGGCGAAGAGTATCGAGGAACTGTTCGTTCATCTTCACCATCTCGTCCGCCGTCATTCCGTAGGCCGCGACCTGAAGGTTGAAGTAATCCGGGTAATTCAACTCGCCCGCGACGCCATTGCGGATGTCGCGCAGGTTCATGAGATTTTTCTTCAGGGTCGGTCCGATTTCCTTCGAGGCTTCCCAGACTGCTTTGCGCTCGGCGAGATCGCTGCTCTTACCTAGCAGATCGTCGATCTCATTGGCGGTAATCGGTTTCCCGTGGAGCTTGAATTCGTAGCTGTTAAGGAAATGCGACTGCTTCGTTTCGGTAGCGATGCGGCGGGCGACCAAGGACGGGTTGGTCATGGGCCCTTCGGCGGCGTTGAGCAAGACCTGCTTCAGTTGGCGCACCGTCAGCTCATCGAGCTGATCCTGATTGTTCATCAGGTCGCGCGCTTCGCGAATGACCACGGGGTTCCCGACAAATGCGGCATAAGCCTTGGCGGCCGTCTCAGCCGCCAGGTCATGCGCGGGAGTGACATCCGTCACCGAGTTCCATTGCGCTTCGCTGTTTACGGTAAAGAGCGCCTGGTAACCTGAATTCACCAGCTCGAGAAAAGAATTGGCGCGGTCCTGCGGAGACCCAGGTGAGGCGGACGTGCTACTTGGAGTCGGCGAAGCCGCCAGCAAAACCGCCAGCGGCAGAATCGTTAGGCAGGAAGCGGCAGCGAGAAAACGGAAGCGATACATGGTCGGAGACATAACCGCGCAGCTGCGGCAGGGCAAGCGCCGCTCGGGCGCAGAAGCCGGCTGCCAAACAAATGCCGGGTACGCTGGGAGATGCGCCCCTTCCTCACATGTGCTCGATCACGTTATCGCCAAATTCGGAGCACTTGATCTCGGTCGCGCCTTCCATCAGTCGCGCAAAATCATAGGTCACTCGTTTGCTCGCGATTGCGCCGTTCAAACCTTTGACGATGAGGTCGGCCGCTTCCGTCCAGCCCATGTAACGAAACATCATTTCGCCCGATAGGATGACCGAACCAGGATTCACTTTGTCCAGGTTTGCGTACTTTGGCGCTGTGCCGTGCGTGGCTTCGAAAACCGCGTGACCAGTGATGTAATTAATATTTCCGCCCGGCGCGATTCCGATGCCACCAACCTGCGCCGCAAGTGCGTCGCTCAGGTAATCGCCATTTAAATTCAAGGTCGCGATGACGTCGAAGTCCTCCGGTCGCGTCAGCACCTGCTGGAGGGTGATGTCTGCGATCGCGTCCTTGATCACAATTCCGCCGCCGGGTTTTCCCTCAGGAATTTTGCACCACGGTCCGCCGTCGAGTTCCTCCGCACCGAAATACGACTTCGCGATCTCGTAGCCCCAATCGCGAAAGGCGCCTTCGGTAAACTTCATGATGTTACCCTTGTGCACGAAAGTCACACTCTTGCGCTTGTTTTGAATCGCGTAACTGATCGCGCTGTGAATGAGGCGGACAGTGCCGGAATAACTCACCGGCTTTAGCCCGACGCCCACGCGGAGCTCGGTCGGGAAATCCTTCGCTCCCACCTGATCCCAGAATGTTTTCGCTTTCTCCTCAGTCCCAAAGCGCACCTTCTCAAACATTTTGGGGAACTCTTTCTCGAGGAAATCGAGGACTTTCTTCGCCTCCGGCGTGCCCGCGGCCCATTCGATGCCGGCGTAAATATCCTCCGTGTTTTCGCGGAAGATGACCATGTTGACCTTCTCCGGATGACGCACCGGCGAGGGAACACCTTTGAACCATTGCACCGGACGCAAGCAGACATAGAGATCGAGCAATTGCCGCAGCGCGACATTGAGCGAGCGAATGCCGCCGCCGACCGGAGTCGTGAGGGGACCTTTGATTCCCACGAGATACTCGCGAAAGGCTGCGACCGTATCGTCCGGCAGCCAGTTATCGAACTTATCCTTCGCCGCCTGGCCGGCGAAGACCTCAAACCACGCGATCTTCTTTTTGCCGCCGTAAGCCTTCTCCACTGCGGCATCCATCACCCGCTCGCTCGCCGCCCAGATATCGGGCCCGGTCCCATCGCCGCGGATGAATGGAATGATGGGCCGATCCGGCACAGTGAGTCTTTCGGTCCGGGTAATTTTCTCGCCCGCGGGCGGAGTCAGGTCTTTGTAAGGCATGGCGCTCAGTCTAGCGGGTGACGTCTCGCTCGCAAGAAGACGCGCTAAACGAAGGGCGGATGATGCGGACATGAAAAGCGCAATGCGTCTGGCCACTTCGTTAGGAGTAACATCTCATGAAGAGTGGGCTGTGGTGAAGTCACCCGCCGAGCCCGGGAAGTAGACTCCATCTCCGTTTGCTTCGGAAGGATTCGACTCCAATCCGTGAGTTCAACGCGTGAGACTTAGGTCAGAACCGGTGATCGCTGCGTGTATGCGCCCAAGCCGGATTATTTCTGCGCTTGCGCTTCCGCGAGCGTATTGGGACGAGAAATCCGTTGACAAGCCTCTCGATGCACGCATTATCCGAGTTCGCTTGCCCCGACCATGCTTGCCTCGATTTCGACTTCTTCAGCCCTAACGAATGGCGCACCGAGCATTTTGGAGTTCCCTTCCGAGCCTATCCGTTCCGTCCGTGCTTTGAGAAATATGACCGCTCAACTCCTGCAAGAAGCAGCCAAAGTGATTCCCAATCAGCAAGTGCTGATTAACGTCGTCTCCAAACGTGTGCGACAGCTTGGAATCGGTCATCGTCCGCTGGTCGAAGCCATGCCGAAGTCTTCCCTGACCGACATTGCCCTTAAGGAAATTATTGCGGGCAAGCTGACCTTCGAATCGCTTAACGAAGCGGCCGGCGAATCGTAAGCGCGCCGCGCCAGCCGGTTCGCGCCGACCATGGCCGCCGAGACGATTCTGAATCGCAAAGCGTTGCGCGATTTCCATATCCTCGAACGTTTCGAGGCCGGGGTGGAGTTAAAGGGCAGCGAGGTAAAATCGATCCGCGCCGGTAAGGCCAACATTGGCGATGCCTTCGCCCGGATCGAAAAGGGTGAGGCTTTTCTCTACGGCGCCGACATTCAGCCATACGTGCAAGCCAGCCACGATGTGCCGGAAGCGAAACGCGTCCGCAAACTGCTCTTGCATCGCCGCGAGATCGACCAGCTCTACGGCCTAACGAATATCAAGGGCCGCACTCTCGTTATCCTGAAGTTGTATTGGAAGAACGGCCGCATAAAAGCGGAGCTTGGCGTCGCCCTCGGCAAGGAGGCGCACGACAAACGACAGGACTTGAAGAAACGTGCGAGCCAGCGGGAGACCGAACGCGAAGTTGCGCGCTTCAATCGCCGGCATGGTTGAGGGCGAGTGACGCGTCCTGAACGGCGGGCGACAGGAAGCGATGAGGACGCGCAACTTGTCACCAATCGATTCGCGCTGGAAACTCGTCACTCTTCACTGATCGCCGGCGCTTCTCATGTCTCCGCTCTTCCTCATTTTTTTCACCGTCTTCATCGACATGGTGGGGTTTGGCATCGTCATCCCGGTGCTGCCGCTTTACGCCGAGCACTTCCATGCTACGCCCTTCGAGATCGGCTGGCTTACCGGCATTTACTCCGGAATGCAGATTCTCTTTGTGCCAATTCTCGGCCGGCTCTCGGATCGCTTTGGGCGGCGACCGATCCTCATCGTTAGCCTCGCGGGAACCGCCATCGGCTTTCTCATCATGGGCTGGGCGAGCTCGCTCCCGCTCCTTTTCGTCGCGCGCATCATCGATGGCGCGAGCGGCGGTAATATTTCCACCGCCCAGGCTTATATCGCCGATGTCAGCACTCCGGAAAATCGCTCGCGATCCATGGGCGTTATCGGCGCGGCCTTCGGTCTTGGCTTTACCTTTGGTCCCATGATCGGTGGACTCATGAGCCGAATCTCCTATGGCGCGCCGTTTTATTTTGCGGCTGCGCTCGCCGCGCTCAATGTCGGCCTGCTCTACTTCATTCTCCCGGAAAGCCTCTCCGCCGAATACCGCTCGAGACCGCACGAGCGCACCCGGCTCTCGGAAATCTTCCGGCACGGCCATGGCAACCTTTTCACCATCATCGTCGCCACCTACTTCTTTGCCGTCAGCGGTTTCAGCATCATGACGACGCTCTTTGCGTTGTTTACCGAAAAGCGGTTTGGATTCAGCGCACGCGAGACAGGCTACGTCTTTGGATTGATCGGAATTCTCAGCGTCATTTTGCAGGGCGGATTGATTGGGCGCCTGATCAAGATGTTTGGCGAAACTGCTCTGGCCCGCACCGGTCTGTTCCTGCTCGCGATATCGTTAGGCTTGCTCCCGTTGGTCGCAAGTATCCCGGCGCTCCTCGCCATCTGCGCCGCACTTGCGATCGCCAACGGCCTAACGACTCCAACCTTGAATGGACTCGCTTCGCAAATGATCGACCGCGGCTGGCAGGGTCGAGCTCTTGGCCTGATGCAATCAGCCGCCGCGCTTGCCCGCCTGGTTGGGCCTTTACTTGGCGGCTGGCTTCTGATGTTCGACCTCAGTCGGCCATTGCGCGATTACGCGCGCACACCGCTCTTTGCCAGCGGCGCGATCTTGCTCATCGCCTTTGCGCTTGCGCTCGGCTTCCGCAAACCGGCCGGCGACAAGTTGCAGCCGCCAATCGTGGTCGAGTCCGACGCTTGATTCAGCGAAGGGCGGTCGTTCCAAGTGCCGCCGGCGCCTTACCGCACGAGCTTTGTTGGGCACTGGCTCAGTTTGAGATTTTAGCTCGGCTATTTCCAGCCGTGAATTATGCCGCCGATAATCAAGCCGCCGATTGCGCCACCGATGAGGATAGGGGGATATTTGTGGGTAATGATCGCATCGGGCAGACTAATCAGGAGTCCGAAAACCAGTCCGAGAATCCAACCTGGCCAAGATAGCTGCACGCAACCGATAACGAAACCGATGGCAAAACGGCTGGTAAACGCGCCCAACAATGCCGTGGTCTTGTCGGGGAACGTCATCGGCAGCATCAGCCCAACATCGAGCGCACCAAAGACGAAGCCGCAGATCAATCCCAGCATCATTTTCGACATGCGATTAACCGAATGACAATTTCGGGTCGCCCGGTCAAGATTCTAATCAAGAGATTAGCGCGATGATTTTCTCTAAGCTCCAAACGTGGTCGGAAACACCAGCTCCATCGCAGGCGTAACGCGCAACGGCGTGCGTTGCCTCCAGCCCCTGCTACGGTAGAGAATGAAGCGTTTCCTTTACACGCTCGGTGGAGTTGGACTCGCCGTCTGGTCGGTCTCGCGTCTCATGCGCAGTGACTTTTCCTTCGAAGGCAAATCAATCGTCATTACCGGCGGTTCACGTGGTCTTGGCCTGACGATCGCAAAATGTTTCGCCGCTGAAGGTGCACGGCTCGTCCTGCTCGCCCGGAACCGAGACGAGCTCGACCGCGCCTGCGCCGAGCTGCGCGCGATGGGCGCGGAAGCGATTGGCATTTCCTGCGATCTGCTCGATCGCGGGCAATCGTTAGGCGCAATCGAGGAAGTCGTCGACCGGTTCGGCGCCGTCGACGTTCTGGTCAACAACGCCGGCATCATCGAAATTGGCCCGCTCGAAAACATGCAGCGAAGCGATTTCGAAAAATCCCTCCAGCTTCATTTTTGGGCCCCCTATCATTTGATGCGTCAGGTGATTCCGCACATGCGGCGACGTGGCGGCGGGCGGATCGTCAATATCTCATCGATCGGGGGACGATTGGCTGTGCCACACATGGCTCCTTACAGCGCGAGTAAATTTGCTCTCACCGGCCTTTCCGACGCTTTTCGCGCGGAGTTGGCGCGAGAGGACATCTTGGTCACCACGGTTGCGCCTGGAATGATGCGGACCGGCTCGCATGTGCAGGCAAAATTCAAAGGCAACCACGGTGCGGAATACACCTGGTTTTCCCTCTCGGCCGGTTTGCCTTTCGGTTCCATGGAAGCTGGTCGCGCGGCGTTGAAGATTGTCGAAGCCTGCCGGCGCGGCCAATCTTCGCTCGTGCTGGGCGTGTCCGCGCGCGCGGCGATCATCGGCAACGCGCTCTTCCCAGGTCTCGCCGGCGAACTGATGAAACTCGTGAACCGACTTCTTCCGAGCCCGACGGGCGGGGAAGGGGACCAACTGCTCAATGGTTGGGACGCGCGGGAACAACAGCACGCTCCCCGTTGGCTGACGCAATGGGCCGATCGCGAGATTGGGCCGCACAATGGATCGCGGCCTCACGCCTCATGAGGTGCTGTGGGATCGAAACGGCTTTTCGTTAGTCTCGAGTTGCCGGAATCGATTACTGCTTTACTCGTTAGGCTAGATCCCCATTTACCTGGGGTTCGCTGGCTAAGTCCTGATCAGATCCATCTCACCCTCGCTTTTCTGGGCAATGTCGACGCCGACAAGGAAGAACATCTTCGGGCCAATCTCAGTGCCATTCAGTTCGGATCCTTCTTCCTTCCCCTCCACGGGCTCGGCACTTTTCCGGCCAAAGGCGATCCGAAGATCCTCTGGATCGGTGTCGGTCGCGGTCATCCGCACCTCTTCCAATTGCACAAGAAAGTGAGCGACGCCGCACTTAGCGCCGGCCTTGAACCTGACCTTCGCCCGTGGCACCCGCACATGACTCTCGCCCGTTGCCAGAATATCTCCGCTTCTGCCTTGCGCCCATTCCTTCGGGAATACGCCGACTACGATGCGGGGCTGGTGCCCGTGAATGAGTTTCAACTCAAATCCAGCTTTCTGACTCCCGCCGGCTCGATCCACACGACCGAATTAACGGTTCATGCCTGACGAAAGCTCGTTTTGATCTCACGGCGGCGCAGTCATCGAAGGATCATTTCCGTCGTCGGCAGCAATCAGGCACGGTCGATCTTCAATGCGCCGAAAGCGGGGCCGCGACACTTTCCAGCGAGCGTCCTTCTGCGGCGACGCCTAACCAGATTTCGGTCAACCCGCCTGCAATCATCAACCCCGCGCCCACGAGATAGCCGCCGAACAATGCGCTCTTGGAGCCGGTGCCGATCATCCAGCCAAAAAGAAGAGGCGCGCCGACTCCGCCGGCCAGAGTTCCGATGGCATAAAAGACAGCGATCGCGAACGCGCGAATCTCGAGCGGGAAGATTTCACTTACCGTGAGATACGCCGAGCTGGCGGCAGCGGAAGCGATAAAGAAGATGATCATCCACGCGATCGTCTGCGTTTGCGCCGTTAGCACGCCCTTGTGAAACAGCCAGCCGGTGAGCGCGAGAAGCAATCCCGAAAGAATGTAGGTAGCCGCGATCATTGGCTTGCGCCCGAGCGTATCGAACAGATGTCCAATCATGAACGGACCCAGGACGTTGCCGAGCGCAAAAGGCAGGAGATAGACGCCGGCGTTCTCCGCTGGCACGCCATAAAAGCGCATGAGAACCAGCGGATAAGTAAAGAAGATCGCATTGTAAAAGAATGCCTGTGTAAGCATCAGAACGAATCCAAGGACGGAACGGCGGCGATGTTGGTGCACAATGGCATTCCAAATCTCATGCCACGGTGTGTGGGTGCGAGTTCGGATTCGCGTCGGCGGTTCCGCGGGCGACGACAGGCCATCCCGCCCGATTTTGTCTTCGATCGCATCAACGATCCGTTCGGCTTCTTCTTCGCGCCCATGAATCATCAACCAGCGCGGACTTTCCGGAATCCACCGGCGAAAGAAGATGACGATGAGTCCGAGGACTGCGCCAATTCCGAAGGCGAAACGCCAGCCTAACGAGACTGGGAGATTACGCGGATCGAGCAGCCATAAGGTCGCGCCTGCACCCAATGCCGCTCCGATCCAGTAGGAACCATTGATCATGAGATCGACCCGGCCGCGCACTCGTGCCGGGATTAATTCGTCGATCGCTGAATTGATTGCCGCATATTCTCCGCCGATCCCGGCGCCGGTGATTGCGCGGAAGAAAGCATAACTGGCGAAATTCCACGAGAATGCGGTGGCTGCCGTCGCGCAGAGATAGACTGACACGGTAATGAAAAACAGCTTCTTCCGCCCGAGTCGATCGGTTCCATAACCAAACAGGATTGCGCCGACTACCGCGCCGATAAGATAACAACTCGCGCTCGCGCCGACTTGCGCCGCGCTCAGATTTAGCGCCTCCTTGTGCGTCAGGATCGCACCGACAGACCCGGCAAGAGTGACTTCGAGTCCATCAAGAATCCAGGTTGCGCCGAGCGCGAGAACGATGAGCCAGTGAAAAGAACTCCACGGCAACCGATCAAGTCGTGCTGGGACATGGGACTCGATCCATCTTCCTTGCTTCATGGCCATTCCCACAGCGGATGAGTTGTCGGGCAGGTTGGCGTTTCTCTTCGCTCTGGTTTCACTGGCCTCTTGCAAAAACGGACTCTCATCCCTATACCGACCTCATGCATTTTGTCCGTCACATTCGTTCCTGTAGCGTGCTTGCGGCCGTTTGCGGTTTTAGCTTTTCGTTAGACGCGCAAACTCCGACACCCACGCCGACCGCCCCGCCGCCGATTGCACTCAAGGCCGCCCGACTCTTCGACGGCAAATCGAGTGTGCTTGTGCCTAACGGAATCGTGCTCGTCGAAGGCAATACGATTACCGCTGCCGGCAGCAACGTCGACGTTCCCGAGAATGCGCAAGTCATCGATCTGGGCGACGCCACCCTCTCGCCCGGTTTTATCGACGCGCATACGCACCTGACTTCCGATTATTCCGGCAACTACAACGAACGGCGTATCCGCAGCCTGAGCGAAAACATTTCCCAGCTCGCGCTCGAGATGATCCCACACGCCAAAGTCACGCTCGAGGCTGGCTTCACCAGCGTGCGTGATGTCGGCAGTGGCTACCCAAACTCTCACGATTTCCCGGATGTTTCTCTGCGCAACGCCATCAACGCAGGCATCATTCCCGGACCACGGATGTTGGTCGCGACTCACGGCATCGGCGCGACCGGCGGACATTTCGACAACACGAGCGGCTATCGCGACATGGTTTTCGGCGCCGAGCCTGATTGGACCGACGGGATCGCGGACGGTCCGGACGAAATTCGGAAGGCGATTCGTCTCGAAGTGAAGAACGGAGCCGATGTTATCAAGGCCGCGGTCTCCGGCGGCGTCCTCTCGTTAGCCGACGAAGTCGACGTAGCTCAGTTTACTCCGGAGGAAATGAAGGCGCTGGTCGACGAATCGCACCGTCTTCGCAAGAAAGTGGCGGTGCATTGTCATGGCGATAAGGCTGCCAGGGATGCGATTAATGCCGGAGTCGATTCGATCGAGCACGGTTCCTTTCTCAAACCAGACACGCTTCAGTTGATGAAACAGAAAGGGATCTTCCTCACGCCAACGTTGCTCGCTTCCGATTGGATCATGCAGAAGATCGGGCAATACCCGCCAGCGGTGCAGGCAAAGGCCCGCGCGGCGACCGAAGCTCGGAGCGAAATGTTTCGCAACGCGGTCAAGCTCGGCGTCAAAATTTCTTTCGGAACGGATGCCAGTGTTTTCCCGCATGGCATGAATGCAAAAGAGTTTTCTCTCATGACAGGGCTGGGGATGAAACCGATCGATGCTTTGCGCAGCGCAACGTCGGTCGATGCCGATTTGTTAGGCGTGGCGAACAAGGTGGGGACGCTGGAGAAAGGTAAACTGGCCGACGTGATTGCCATGCCGGGCGACCCGACCGCCGACATCACCGCCACCGAACGAGTGTTTTTCGTGATGAAGGACGGCAAGATTGTGAAAAACGAAAACAAACCCTGAGTAATCTAATTCGTTAGGCAAACACTCGTTAGGCCTTCACAGTTATAGTCAAAGATGAGATTCGAAAACCAGGTTGCGATCGTTACTGGGGCAGGGCGGGGGATTGGGCATGCCATTGCCGTCCGGCTGGCAAGTGAAGGCGCCCGCGTCGCTTGCGTGAGCCGGAGCGAAGCAAATGCGCAACGGACGGCCGACGAAATCAACGCTGCTCGTGCCGGCGCCGCCAAAGCTTATGCCGTTGATGTATCCGATCACGCCGCCGTCCACCAGACCGCCTCGCGCATCCTGGAGGATTTCGGCCGCACCGATATTCTGGTGAACAACGCCGGCGTGACGCGCGACGGTTTGAGTATGCGCATGTCGGTCGATGACTGGGACCAGGTCATCGATACCAATCTCAAAGGTGCCTTCAGCTTTACGCAGGCGGTCATGCGCGGGATGATCAAACAGCGCAGCGGTCGCATCATTAACATCAGCTCGATCGCCGGGCTGACAGGCAACGCGGGCCAGGCCAACTATTCGGCGAGCAAAGCCGGTCTCATCGGCCTGACGAAAACGTTGGCGCGCGAACTGGCCAGCCGTGGAATTACGGTGAATGCCGTCGCGCCCGGATTTATCGTTACCGACATGACGGGGGTGCTCTCCGAGCAAATCAAGGAGGCGATCCTGCCGAAAATCCCGCTCGGCAGATTTGGGCAAAGCGAAGACATCGCCGCGGCCGTCGCCTTCCTTGCCTCGGCCGAGGCGAACTACATCACCGGCCAGGTGCTGACAGTGGACGGCGGAATGGTGATGTGATCCGGCTGGCCGTGACTCACTAGACCGCCTTTTCTCGTTAGGCAAGAGGTGTTAGGCCACGGCCGGTGCGGCCCCGGTAACGAAAGACGAACCGGGGTTGCACTAATCCTGCTCTTGAAGCTGGACGGATGTGAAATCGCTTTCCTTTCTGGCAGTAATCGTTCTTGCCTGGCTGGCCTACAGTCATCTCCACGCACCGATAACCCATCCGCCGGGCGTCCTCGTGGCCGAAGATCCGGCGCAGACCGCAGTCCTGCCTGACGACAAGCCTTTTACGAGCGGGCAATTCCAGCTCCAGCCGCTCGCTCATTTCGAGCTCCATGCGCGGGTGCTCGCGCGCAAAACCTACCGATACGACCGGCAGTCGGCGCTGGTGCCGGTCGATCTCGCCGTCGGCTGGGGCCCGATGTCCGACGAGACCGTGCTCGATCGCCTGACGATCAGTCAGAGCATGCGCTTCTTCTGGTACGAATGGACGGGCACGCCACCGATTCCACCCGATCAGATCGTCTCGCACGCGACCAATCTGCACCTTATTCCCGCCAGTCCGGCGATCGAGTCGTGCAGCAAAGCGTTGCGTCCGGGCGAGTTAATTCATCTGCGAGGTTTGCTCGTGGAAGCGACCGGGCCGGAAATCGCCACCTGGCGCAGTTCGTTCAGCCGCACAGACACTGGCAATGGCGCCTGCGAGCTGGTCTGGGTGGAGGAATTATCGTCGAGTCGATAGGCGGCGCGGATCAGTCATCAGGCCAGTTTGGTTGCACACTGCGCCTTCCCGCTTCATGCTGAGTAATGAGTATTGAAAAAGCGACTTTTGGCGCGGGATGTTTTTGGGGTGTCGAGGAAATGTTTCGAAGCACGCCGGGCGTAACAAACGCAACCAGCGGTTACGCCGGCGGCACGACTGAAAATCCATCCTACCGGGACGTGTGCAGCCACGCCACCGGTCACGCCGAAGTGGTGGAAGTAGAATTCGATCCCGCGCAGGTGAGTTACGACCAATTGCTCGATGTCTTTTGGCGCCACCACGACCCGACAACCCTCAATCGCCAGGGGCCGGATATCGGCGATCAATATCGGTCGGTCGTGTTTTATCATTCGCCGGAACAAAAGGCAGCCGCGGAAGCAAAGAAGAACGCGCTCGAGCAAAGTGGGCGTTTTCGCCGGCCGATCGTGACTCAAATCGAACCCGCGCCCACATTCTACCGCGCCGAGGACTATCACCAGCAATACCTGCGCAGGAACGGGCGAGCGCATTGCGCCATCTAGAATAACTCAGAGTCGGATCCCCATATCCTTTCCATGAACCGTGAAGTCGTTCGCACCGCCAACTTCGTCACGGACGCGGCGACCTTTATTCTGGAACAAGCACGATTAGCTCTCGCCGAGCGCGGCGAGTTCCGTCTCGCGCTTTCGGGCGGAAATACGCCCCGACCGGTCTATGCGAAATTTGGGGAGATTGCGCGCGACCTTCCGTGGGAACGGGTGCGTTTCACTTTCGGCGATGAACGCTGTGTTCCGCCTAACGACTCTAAGAGTAACTTTCTCATGGCCCAGGAATCTTTCTTTGGTCCTTTTGCCATTCCCGAAAAATCGATCCTCCGTCTGCGCGGTGAGCTCGATCCTCCATTGGCGGCGCAGGAATATGAAGACGCATTGGCCTTGCTCGCGACGCAGCGCGGCGAGACGATCTATCGCCACGACCTCATTCTCCTCGGGATGGGAGATGACGGCCACACCGCTTCGCTTTTCCCTGGAACAATCGCCTTGGAAGAGCAGGTGCGAAGAGTGATGGCAAACTACGTCCCGAAGCTGGACAACTGGCGCCTGACAATGACGTTTCCGCTCCTCAACCAGGCGCATCATGTTCTTTTCCTCGTCGGCTCCGGAAAGGATGAAAAGCTGATCGAGCAGATCCTGGCCGGCGACGCACAATTTCCCGCCAGCCGGGTGCGCCCGCCTAACGGGCAGCTGACCTGGATGATCGGTGCCTAACGAGTAAAGGGGACGGTCGTGTGGGCGTTTGCCCTGGAACTAAGACACGACAGTTAGAGTAAGATCATTCCCATCGCCGCCTTCGTAGTTAGCCTGGAAGTGATTGTTGTCCACAGTTACAATGGCGCCGTCAGCGAGATTGCTGAAGGTCCCGTTGATCGGAGCGGCGCGCCGGAAAGTTTAGGTAGGCGCGATTAAAATTGGCATCCGCACCCATGACAAAGCTCTGCGTTATACCTGAATCATTCTCACGCCCGCACCGCCGATCGTGAATGATGTGCCAACGTTAGGAGTGATGGTGAAGCTCGCCGCACCCGGGTCGAACGCGACACTGCTCAGTGTTGTATCCGCCGAGGTAAAAACGCCGGTCAGCATGGAACTTGTAGAGGTGGCAGTGTCACTGGCGCCGTTAGGCACGGTCGCCGGCGTCCAGTTCTCAGCCATATTCCAGTCGCCGTTGGTTGGGTTGAGATCCCAGGTGGCGCTGCCGGCACGGGCCAGTTGACTTGTAAGGGCTAGAAGGCAAGTGACTAAGAGTGTCGGTAATGCTTGTTTCATAGGTGGTCTTGTGGTTTGGGTCCAAACTATCTCGTGCCCTTTTTATTGGGCGACGATACAAAGTGTCAATCCAGAA
>CAWAYD010000017.1:0-193081 GCA_963786175.1 uncultured Verrucomicrobiae bacterium
CCCTTCCGCCGGGCTGTAAATCGAAATCCGAGTCGGCGATCAAATCGGCCATCTCCGGCGAGAGATAGAAGCCGAACGCCTTACGCAGTTCCTTGCGCCGGCGGGACTCCAAGAGGTACTGAGAGCTAATACTCCAGACGAGGCCAAACGGAAGCTGGATCGCGGAAGGGATCAGCCAGGAAGACCAGATGCGTTCGTGCCAGACAAGCCATACCCCTCCGCAGGCAATACTGAGAGAAAGCAACAATGTCACCAAGGTTGCAGAGAACGGGCGCAGGAAAGAAAGGCTGCCGGCGAGAAGACCCACAATTACAATGACCAGAATCTCCCAGTTAGCCGGCATTCGAGTTAGCCACTCACTCCTGAGAAGGTTTAAAAGGACGTTGGCGTGGACCTCCGTTCCCGGAGTGAAGTCGTGAGTCATTCTCGAATAAGGCGTGGCAAACTCATCCCTCCCCACCATGAGACCGCCCAGAGCAAACTGGCCACCGATCAAGACGATTTTGTCCTTGAAGAAGCCCGGCGGCACTCCCTTCGGCAAGAGCGCTTCGGCGAAGCTCACCGAAGAAAAGCTTCCGCGTTTCCCATAATAGTTGATCCAATGTGGACCAAGCGATTCCCGCGCCTGACTAGTGATTGGGGAATGCAGAAACTTCGCCGCCTCCCAGGGTACTCGTCGCGCGAAGACTGCTTCCGAAAAACATCCGTCTGACCCCATAATCAGGGTCCATTCCCTCGAAGGCCAAAACTCCCCACCCCGCGGCGGCTTTTCGCAGGAGTCGGATGGGTGGAGAAAGGCTCTCTGATCTCATTCCCTGCCGTTCTTTGAGGTCGAGGGCGGCGCCCAGGATGACCCGGCCATTTCTGCGGATGGATTCGGCAAAGGCAGCATCACTTGCCGGATCGGGACCGGGCTGATCGAAAATAACGTCATAGAAAACCAGGCGGGCCTGATCCTGTGTTAGGCGGTCGAGCAATCGGACATGCAAATTGCGGTCCCAGATGTCGAATTGCTGATTCAGTTGCCTCGCGGAGTACTCATCGAGATACACCAGGACGACCTCATGCGTTTCGATTTGGGTACGCCAGAGAAAGGGCACATCGTAGCTAAGACGGACGATAGGCTCCGCAAAGGAATAGCGCAGCCACACCAGACCGATTCCGATCGCCAGGGCTGCGCCGGCGAGGATCGTTAGGCCCCGAACCAGATGCCTGATCTTGCGAGTCGAAAACCGGTCAAGCCCCATCCTATTGCTCTGCCGCATGGGTCAGGCGGAGATTCCTCCCTAGAAATTTAGACGCACCCGCACACCCAATGTCCGTTCTCGCGGGAGCTCATTGTAATAGTTTAACGGGTTCAGTTTGTAGTCTTGATCGGTGATATTGAGAAAGGCGAGAGTGATATCTCCATAGTTCCGGCGAAAGCGGTAGCCCGCATAGGCATTGAATTGGAAAATCTCATCGCCGGGAAGATCTGCCGTTTTAGGTGGCTGGACATTACTTTGCTGGGCCCAGTACCCTTCGAGGCGCCAAAAAAAGCCACTCGGATGATTGTAAATCGCGAAGAGCAGTGCCTGATGCAGGTTGGCCTTCTGGCGGGTGTCGCCCAATATAAAAATGGAGCGAGGAATCTCAGGAAATCGTGTTTGTAGATCGGAAAAGGAATACTGATAATTGGCACCTAACGACCATCGATCGCCGAGAAGTTGGTTAAAGGTTAGAAGGAGATCCTGCTCTTCGTAACGAAGCTGCTGCGCCGTGGAGGAAGGGACAAACGGAATGTTGGCAATGCCGGGGAAGCTCGGATCAAACGAGGCGTCGAACGTGCCGATGCGGCGATCCACCTCTGATCGTAAAAGAGTGGCCTGAGCGGCCACGTACGTCCCAGATGCGAACCGGTTTTCGACGAGCAACCCCGCGTTCTCGTATGTGGGAGCTGCCACGGACCCGACAACAGATTCGGGAATGATACTCCTAAAGACCTGATTGAACCCGGCGACCTGATTCGGCTCGAGCTGGATACTTTCGTCAAAACTGACGCCCCCTAGCGATCGGGTGTAGGCGCCGCGCAGGAAAAGCTGGCCGCAAGGATTCCAGATAAGGCCGGCCTTCGGCGAGACGCGGCTACGCGACGATTCCGAGTCAAGAATCGGGGCATTGCGGTAGTTGGTCGGATATCTCAACCGGTCGTAGCTGATCCCGGCGGTAAGAGAAAGGTTGTGCAACGGGCGGAGAGTATCGTAAGCGTAGAAGCTTTGACGCTCTAAGGTAGTACTAAAGTCCTGAGCCGCAGCAGGGTCACTGAAAAACTCGTTTTGTAACAGGACGGGCAGCGGTTTATCCAAGCGATCGCTGGTGTGAAACTCGCCCGACTGAATCCGGGCACCCCCGATCAGAGTGTTGCGTTCGTTCTCCCAGATCTGATTGAACTCGCCCGTGTAGGTCATGAAGCTACTGTGGTAGTGCAGATCGAGCGGCAGCGTGAAGGGCGCAATCGCCACGGCTCCAGTTGGGTCGCGAGCAAGAATGATCGATTGGCTAAGAGTGGGCGGCACAACTTGGAGGTGGTTAAGCACGAGGAAAGGATTAATTCCAACGAGATCGCTCGCACGGTTCAGGTCGGTAAATGAAATTTCGTCTGCAAGGCGCCCCGCGAGCAGAAGGGTATGCAGCCCCGGCCCCCATTCGTGATGATAGCCAACAAGAATAATCGCTGGCTGTTGTAACTCGCGGAAGTGGACGCCAGGTTCAGCCAGGGTTTGGTCATAGCGTTGCAAAAGGTCCCCCTGCCGCGTGTCCTGATATTTGGTCTGGAAGAAGATGCTGTCCTGTGGAGTGAGTTGGACCTTAGCCTGACCGTAAGACTCAGAAAGGGTAATCTCATTATTCGGACGCCGGCCATTGTCATAGAAGAAATCGGTATCCAGCGAATAACTTACATTGCCAGAAATGCCATACTGCGAAGCGATTTCGTGTATCTGCCCGCTGCTAAGGTAACTCGAGGTCGAGCTGATGCCGAAACGATTGGCCTCGAAAAGCTTCGAGTATTCCTGTTCCGAGACGAATTGAGAAAGTGGTCCGCCGCCAACCGGTGAGAGCAGGTTGGCCAGAAGCAACTCGTTAAACCAGGGAGTTTCATAGCGCAGGTTGACGCGTGTTGGGTCGCGCAGGGCGTTGTAACTGTTTGCGAGAAAGAGATGAGAGGAAGCGTTCGAGTAATCCGCATCGACCCCACGAGTGGCCTCGCGCAGACTCAAGTCGTCCATTCCGTCGTCCTGATAGATCGCCGCGAGGTTGGCGCTCCGAACGGCTCGATCCTGGTCGAGCAGAAACTGTGATCGATAGACCTGTCGATTGTCGTTTAGTTCGATCGACTTCTCGAGATCGTGGACGGCTTCGTTTATTCGATTGTCCTGGCGATTTTCGATCGCTGAATAGATCCAGGGAGTCGGATCAAGCGGATCCAGCTCTTTCGCGCGCGCAAGGTCTCTGCGCGATTTATCTTCGTAGCCGCCGTTGCTGAAAGCCTTACCAAGATAGCTGTGGAAGATGGAACGATTAGGCTCAAGAGCAGCCGCGGCCTGCAGGTCACGGCGACCCGCTTCAGCGTCACCTTCGCGGATTAGACAGAGGCCGTGCCCCAGCCAAGCGTCACCAAGCGCGCTGTCCAGAGCAATGGCCGTTTCAAAGGATTCCTTCGCCGCAGTTATCTTGTTCTCAGCGCTCAAGAGAAATCCTTTAAGGGTATGCGCGGCAGGATTGTTAGGCGCGAGGGTCAGTCCTTGTTCGAGCGCTTTCTTTGCCTCGGGCACCCGTCCGAAACTAAACTCCAATTCCGCCACGCGCGTCCAGGCAAAGCCGAATGTATTGTCCGCAATCGTCGCCTCTCGAGCCGCCTTCAGGGCGCCGGTAAGATCGCGTTGAGATTGCCGATAGTAGGACTCAGCGATCCAGTCGCTCGCCGTTCTTGGTGTAGTGCTGCCTGGCCTCGTCTGCGAGGTCACGGCTGAAATCAGAGTAGAAAGCGCCTCCCGTCCAGGTGCTTCGTGACTTATCCTTGTCATGAGTCGCCGCGCTTTTTCGACCTGACCCACGACGAGAAACAACCCAGCGCGGTACGTATTTTCAGACGGCGAAGCGGGCGACCTCCCGGCAGGGTACAATCTTAAGGCGCCAAGCAGATCTCCTTGCTGGTAGGCTGAAAGTGATCCATTTAAAGCTGGGGAGGTCTGGGGACTAAGTTGCAGGTCGTGCAGGTCAAGAACACCCGGATAGTAAAGGCACCATTGGATCAAATTAACGGTCATGATCACTGCGGTCTTGGTCGGTTTCTGACCTGGATCGGCGTCGGCCTGCTCACCGCTTCGGATCACAACCGAGCCTTCGGCATTGAAGACTTCGACTTCCCCGTCGAACATAATGAAGGTGCTGTGGCCATTTGCCGCTACCCTTACGACAAACTCAGTTCCCCGAACGGCTCCATTCGCAGCCGGAGTTTTAACATTTATTTCACGCGACTTTTCGCGGCTGAAGAAGTAACCGGCGCCCTGCTTTATATCCAGAGTCGGCTTGTTGCCGGCCGCCTCCGGCGCGAGGATCTCACCCTCAAAGAATTCATCAACCCGCATGATGCTTGAATCGCTCATTCGAAGCGCGGCGCGGCTATCTTCGCCAGTTCGCAATCGATCATGCGCAAGCAGCTTTTGGCCGACAAACGCGGGAGTCCATGGAGTTTTTGACTTCGCTGCGTCGACAATATTTTCTTTCGAGATAATCTCCACCGCATTCGGTTTGTTCACGTCCTCCGCAGTGGCGCAGGGCAGAAAAAGACCTCCCAAGATTACAGGGAGGACGAATTTCAGCCATTGCCTCGCAGGTGCGCTTCGACAAATCCTACGTCTGCCCGCGGCCTCTTGAACTCTCGGCCAATTCCAGTGACTCATGATCGGGGTTTGGAAAGCAAAACACATGATGGGACTGTTCGACCTCAATCGTCGAGACTTGTTTTTGCAACCAGAGCGGGTTCAGACTCAGACCTTGCCCGACCTCTTCAGGGTACCCCGAAATAAGCCTCCACGAGAGCGATGCCGCTGGTGCCGTTTTTCCCGCTTACAATCGCAGTATAGGAGGCGACGGGGGGATTGGGGTCGCAGTTCCCCCGAGAACCGACTGCAGGCATGGTCACGACAATTGCCGATTCGAGGTCGTTAGGCGGCGGGATTGTTGTCAGTTTGATCTCGTCCTCCTGGCTGCTTCGCCAGTTGTCGTTCGTCATCGTGCCGTTTGGCATGTGCAACTCGAGAACCGGATCCGCCAGCCTTCCCACCAGCGGTGGCCCGTTAGGCGTCCCGTTAACCGTGAGCGATGGTCCAAGCGCTCGCACTATTATCGTGATCGGCTTCGTTCCCGTGTTGAGAAAGCCACCAATCATCACCTTGGCACCCGTCTGCACGTAGCCGCGAGTCGAAATGTTAGCCAGGTCCGCCCCCTGTAAATCGGATCCACCCAAGGCACCAAGTTCGTATAGCTCGACCAGCCCGACAAGCGGCAGGCTTGTTCCATTCGTGCTTGTTCCAGTCATAATTGCAGTATAAAGGCCGGGATTTAGAACCGCCAGGATAGCTGACTCCAAAGTATTTTTGGGAATAAGTCCGCCAACTGGACATGTGGCGTTAGTAATCGCAACGTCCTGGGGACAATTCGTCATAGGCTGACAGTTCAGGTTGACCTTCCAGTCATCGTTGCTGCCCAAAAGTGCACCACTTTGGCTGTGTAATTCAAGGGATGGATTACCAAGTGGATTCATAACCGGTGGGTTCGCCGTGGAAAGTGATGGGCCGATCGCACGGATGATGACTTTCATCGGCACTGGCGTGGGAGTCATCTGGGGCGGGGCCACCGTTTCCCTAACGATGAATCCGGCAATGAGCTCGTGGTCGCCAGTGCCGACATTCGCGCGGGTTGAGATGTTGGCCGCCCCGTCCGGCAGCAGAAAGAAAACATACTGCGTCGTGGTCACAACGCCGGTGGACACGTTTATAACGTAGAGTGCCACATTGCTGATCACACCGCCCGCGAGGTCTGGTGAATGGGCTGAACCGAGATTGAGAACGAGGCTGTCCGAAATCGTACCATTAATCGGGTCAAAGATTAGTCCCGGTGGAAGCGGGCCAATCTCCGCGTAGGACAGACTCTCGCCACCGTCCACCTCGATCTGGTAGAAAAACGGCGCGCCTGGAGCAAGTAGCGCGGTGTTCGAACTCACGATCACTGGAGCCTCCGGATCAGACGTAAAGGTTAGCTGCAGGGTGTCCGTGTTTGATAGGTCACCATCAGTTACCGTTAAGTAAACCATTAACCTGTCGTCAGACTCCGGCGTGCCGGAAATTTGTCCCGACACGGGATCAAAGTTTAGGCCTTTTGGGAGACTGTCAGCACTAAGTCGCGCTTCCGAGCTGCCCCCATTCGTAAGCACCTGGAAATTGAACGGACTCCCCGTCCTGCCGGTGGCGCTTGTGATGCTGGTAATGACCGGGCCCGAAGCCGGCGCTGGTTGAACCACGAGGTTGAGGAACGCCTCGGTCGTGCCGTCCAGGTTGCCGGCGATAAGTGTGATTGAATAACTGTCAGCTATGGTTGGATTGCCGATAATGGCGTGAAGCGTAGAGTCAAACGTCAGGCCGGGAGGCAGAGTGCTTTCATCGACGCTCAAGGTCAGCGCCCCGGTAGCCTCGAACTGATAGCTGAATGCCAAACCAACTGTAGTCATGGCAAAGAGAGGGCTGGTAATTACTGGAGGGGACTGGGCCTCTGCGGTGATACCATTAATCAAAACTAGAGCGAGCGACAGCAGTGCCAACGATAATTTCCTGGCAGATCGATGTTCGCCAACCTTGTATGATGTGACCTCAGTGTTCGATGGAGCACAGCTCGCGGATTGTAATGGATCGAGTTTCGCACTGCGCTCAATTCTGTTTTTCTTTAGTGAATTTTCCGAAGTATTTGTTGTCATCTTTCGATCCTGCTTGTGACGCCGACACGGCGCTGGTTCAGGTGCATTCATATCCGCGCAGAATTTGGAATTGGCCTTGCGATGTGAATCAGGGAACGCTTCATCGTAGCCATTTCGGAGTTAAAGTTGGATCTGGCGATCGCGGCAGGCGGCAATCTCAGCGCAGGTCCAGTTCCCTGGGCTCTCGGCAGCCCGCAGGGGAGGGCCGGTGGCCAACGTAAGAGCCGCCAGACCGCTTCCACCAGCAGCACGTGCGAGTATTTGCTGCTATGCATGTCGATCGAATCGCCGGGGTTGAAATCGTTAATTCGTGGGGCGAGCTAGACCCGCCGGTCGAGACCGGCGCTTACGCCAGGCAAGGAGTCCTATAGCGCCGAGCGCCAAGCCGCCTAGAGAATTTTCTTCTACTGCATCGTTAGCACTCGATATTTGCCCCCCTCTTATCGGCTCGCCAGGGTCGGCATATGCGTAGTCAATCAGCTTATAAATACTGTAGTTCCTCAAGAAGTCCGTCATCCGAATTCGCGCCCACCCATATTGGACCCCCGCGCCGTTGTTAAAACTAAAGCCGATTATGCCGTAGCCTGCGTACGTCCACTGGCGGACGTCGCCGTAAGCTTCCAAGTAGCCACCTCCCGCAACAAAAGGACCGTTCGATATTCTCTGATCGGATCTCAACCTCGAGACATAGGGTGCGGGGGGGCGGCCCCTAACAGCGCCCGAAACGATTCCGTGAATTTCAAAAAAAGCGAAGCCATGATGGAACGAATTCACATAGTGAGTGAGCACAAAGAAATCGCCGGCTTTATCCAGTTGGAACGTATGTGTGGTTTCACACGATTCTACCTGACACTGGAATGGTACGTCCAGACGGCCTGAATAGTGAATGTCAGCTTCTAAGGAGTGACTGCCGGCCAGGGTGGTCGCAGTGGTTGCGGTTGCGTAAGCAAGCCAACGGGAGTGCGAAACTTTCGCGCTCTGATGGCGTGATAGGCGGGTCTTCATATTTACACCTCAAAGTTGTGCAAGCGAACGCCGTCGCTCGCGATTAACCCTGCGGGAAGAGGGTCAGGTGGCTTGGCCGGAGTCGCCTAACGAACTTAGCGCATCCCCAGAATTTCAGTCGCTCTGGGAAGTGTCAAGCTTAACTTTCCGCGAGTCTTTGTCGTCCGTTCTCGCGGCTTTGGGCATCAATGCTCCTCCTCGGCATTTTCGATCGCTGACTGACAGATAAGAGTCCGGGTCCATCTCTTTATGTAGTATGCTAGTCAAAAGATCAGTTTCCCGTCGGCGCCTGCGCGCGTGCGTTGCGCCATGCCTCAAGACCTGCTGCCCCTATTGCGAGCAAACCTAGTGAAAAGGCCTCCGGCATTGCGCTGACCTTTTGGTCGAACGACTTGTGCTGCCCTGCGGCGACAGGATCGCCAGGATCACCCCAACCATAGTCCTTGACGATATAAAAGAAAGAGTCGCGAGGTACCCCCTGCACCTCCATCCGAGCCCAGCCGTATTGCGTACCCCTTCCAGTATTGAACCTGAATCCAATGAAACCCCCATGCCCTGTGCCAAAATAGCTCTTCTGGTAAGTCGACCGAATGTAAACGAAGTTGGCGGGACCGAACAGGCCAGTTGAAACCTGGCTTCCGTGCTTAACATTCGTGAGAAAGGAACGATGAACTTCTCCTCTAGATTTATAGACCCGGGCAGACGCTGATTCGGCACCAACAATCCGAAAAAACCCATCGGTGTAAGTAGCGTGATAGTGTGCAAACAGAAGCGCCGCACCACCGCTCAGTGGAAGAGTAGTCGTCGAAAAAGAAAAATTATTCTGCCCTTCCATTTTGACATTGACGAGACCTGAATAATGGATCTCGCCTTCCGCCGCCGAGCCCAGACCGAAACCGCTCGCGATCCCGGCCGTCGCATAAGCGAGCCACCGGGAAGTGGAAAGAGTAAGGGACTTTGTTCGGCGGTTACTTTTCACGAGAGCCTTCGTACTTAGCGGACAGTCGCATTGAGAGGTAGAAGTAGCTTTCATATAAGCAATTTCCTTTGATGGATGGTTGTACTGCTGACCGCAAGTTGATGTGTTCCTAGGGTTATAAGTCGGGTTAGTTATGGGTTAAGCTTAGATGCCGATCGGGAGTCCTTTATCATTCACGTTAGTTTGCTTGTTAAAAGGCCAGTCACCAGGCCGGTTGCCAACGTAAAAGCCGCCGGACCGTTTCCACCAGCAGCACGCGCGAGTGTTTGTTGCCATGCCGATCGAATCGCCGGGTTTGAAATCGTTATTGGCAGCCGTTAGCTAGACCCAGTCGGTCGAGACCGGCGCTTACGCCAGGCAAGGAGTCCTATAGCGCCGAGCGCCAAGCCGCCTAGGGAATTCTCGCTCACCGCTTCATTGTCCCTCGATATTTGCCCTGCTTCCAACGGCTCGCCAGGATCGGCGTAAGCGTAGTCAAGCAGCCTATAGGGCAGACGCTGCTCCAAAAAGCCCCGTAACTCAATCCGTGCCCACCCATATTGAATACCTGCGCCGTTGTTAAATCTGAAACCGATGAAGCCCGTGCCCGGCTCCGTCCAATATCCGCGGTAGGAGAGTTGGTATTCTCCATTGACCAACACTGCCGAGCCTCTCGGAGTAAAAGTACCACTCGATATTTTCTGTCCGGCGCTCAACTTCGAAACATAAGGGATGAAGTATGGTTGCCCGCCGCGGGCCCGGAACGCGGCCGAGGCAAGCCCAAAGATCGAAAAAAAGTCGAAGCCCCTACAGTATGAGTTCAGATACCGGCCCAACCAAAGGGAATCACCGCGTTGATCCAGCTGGAACCTGCGCACCGCAACATGGGAGTCACCGCAATCGAACCGGTTCCCCATAAGTCGCACATTTAAAGGGCCGGAATAATGGATCGCAGCGTCCGCCGACTGGGAACCGGAGACCGCCGTGGCGGCCCCCGCTGCGGCATAGGCAGCCCAGCGTGTTTTCGCGATTGATGTGTGCTTGCCGCAGCGAGTTTTAGTTTTCATAAGCCCGTCATCTCAAGTTGTGCGAGCGAACGCCGTCGCTTGCGGTTAGCCCTGCGGGAAGAGGGTGAGGTGGCTTGGCTGGAGTCGCCTAACGGACTTAGCGCGATTGCGATTTCCAACCAGATTGCTCGGCCTGCCAATAGGACCTTAGTCGTACGTCTCTCGGCGGGCATCCAATAACGAGACAAAAAGCTCGACATTCGCTGGCGACGCTCGGTAAGACCGCAGCTTTCAATCTCTCAATACCGTCTATGAAACCCAAACCCTTCGTGAACACATCATCGGCACTCCAGATACGTCGCACCATTGCGGCCGTAGCGGCGGGATCGGGCCAGAGCGCACCCGCCGAGGACCATGGCGATCAACCCCAGCACCAAGGCCGCGGCGCCACCGATTACCCCGTTGCCGGTGCCGGGACCACCTGTGGCAATGGCCAAATTCAGCCCGCCGTTGACCAAGGCGATTAGCCCCGCCACCAGGGCCACGATGGCCCTCATTCTCCCGTTGCCCGTGCCGATACGACCGGCGGACCCGCGCAGAGCCAGCCCACCGATGACCACGCCCACCAGCGCCAGAACAAGGGCTGTGGTAGCCCAGAGTCGCCTGTTGGTTAGGCCGTATACCGTGGTGGCCGCTGGCTCGGAAAGGTGCGCGGCCACCAGCACCATATGCACAAGCCCCCCAAACAGGGCGATTGCAGCCAGGGCTGCGAGAATAAAAGCGAATGTTCGTTTCATAGATTTGGCCCACTATCCAACAGTGGATTGAGTTCTGTATTGGAAAAAATTGACCTATTCGGCGAGGGAGGATTCATCAAAACGCCTTCGCTGCGTCCGCGATGAAATTCGGTGGGACTCAGACCCGAAAACAATTGGAAGTCGTGAATGAGATGCGACTGGTCGAAGTAGCCACAGATTGCTGCAATATCCGCCCAATCGGGCGCGGCGCAGCTTTGCGCCAGGTGAAGAGCGCGTTGAAAACGTTGAACGCGACCAAACTGCTTTGGTGTGACACCGACCTGATCGGAGAACACCCTGATAAAGTGCCGCTGGCTCAGCCCGAGATGCGCGGCAAGGTCTCGAATCTTCGCTTCGCCCGCATCTCGCCGAAAGATCTCCAGGGCAGCCCGAACTGCTCGATGTTCTCCCACAGTATTCTCCAAACGAGTGACGAGCGCGCTTTCCAAAACGCGGAAGCGCCTGGCTGGATTTGCAGCCGCGAAGAGTTGTTCGCGTAAATCCTGCGCAAATCTTCCCCAAAGCGCCTTCAAATCCACATGAGTGTCGGCGATCTCACGTCCAGGAATGCCCAGGAAGCGAAACGCGCCGCCGGGTTTGAAATGCACGCCCATGACGTGCGCCCGAGTATCGACGAAAAGCGGCCGCGTATGCGCCCCCGAAAAGACCGATCCTGAAAAAACATTGCAGCTTCTCGGCTGCTCGGGGTCATAGAATCCTAGCTCGTCATCATCGAGGTTGAACACCAACTCCATTGTTGCGGTCGGCGCGACTCGCACCTTTTGATGCGACGGGATGTCGTTTGAAAACCAAAGCCGCTCGACGAATTCGGCGAGAGGCGGCTTTGGGGCGATGGAGACGTGCTGCACGAGTTACACTTGTCAGTCGATGAGCAGAAGCATAATAATTATTGCAATTTTTCGCATCTTCAATCAATCACCTCGGAGATGCCACCTCGCGACGCGGTCCTGGAGGACGGCGTGCGGGATGAACTTATGGGCCATGTGCGGGGGCTGCATAGCCTGTTGCCTTTAGTAAAGGACATAGTGATCGGAGGCGATCTAAATACGACCAAAGATCAATCGTTGTTTGTTAGTGAACAGACCCTGGACTTACTGTCCTCCTCTGGCTTCAAGAATTGCTTTTCAGTTTCAACACCCCTCTCTGACAGGATTACTCACCCCGGTCACGGGAAATACCCGGACGCTACTTTCGATTACATCTTTTCGCGCGGCGTGGAACGATCTGGATGCCGAATCTCTCGAACCCCTGTATCAGACCATTTTCCTGTCACCTGTGATTTCCAGATCGGGCCTCCACCGGGCAAAAACTAATAGGGCATCGCCAAACTCATCCCAGCGAATGCGAAGAACGTTCTTGGCTATCGGAGTAGGAATCTTGCTTTCTTTGCTACTTGCGCCACACAAAGGCGACTGGTCATTCTTGTGCGACTCTTTCGGCACGCCGAATTGGTGCCATGCATGGCACTGGTTTCCCGTATTCTGGCTGGAAGATAACCACCCCGTCCTATGGGCAAATTTGGCGGGTCAGACTGCTTTTGCTGCCGTCCTTGCCGCTGTGCTTATGAACCTGCGGAAGCCGAACGCGCGCGATAAGGGAATTAACAGGAAGTGAAAGTGGCGCACAAAATTTGTCCCTTCCTAGGATTGCTTTTAATTACGCCCTTCGCGATTGCCACGGGGGGGGATCCTTGCGTTCATACCGGGGATGAAGACGATGGAGGGCGTTGCGCATCTGTTCGGCCTTTTCAACCCCAAGCAGACGCTGCTCACTCTATGTAAAAGTATCTTGCGGCTCTCGCGTTTGGTATGGCCGGTTCGGCCAATCTTAACATTTGTAATGTCTTCAATGCCTTGATCCAGTTGCCGATGGTGCGCCAGTGGGAATGTCCAAACAGCTTAGCCAAGCTCAACTGGTGTAGCTTGATCGGTTGATCACCCGCCATCATTTGAAGTTCACGGCATAGGCACCCAAACAATCGCAGGTGCGGACTGCCAATTATCAAAAGTTTTGCTGGGCACTCTGCGGACTTGGCTCGCTCCAATGCTGCTTTCAGAGTTTCGCCCTTGGGTACCGTCACGCAATCGAGTTTAGCCAGAAGGTCTGCGAAGTAGTCGTGATCCCCGCGCAAGAATGGCTTCGAGGCTGCTTGCCAGTGGTCAAAAATTGATTGGTAGTGAGCAATTGTTAGCCTCTTTCCTTGCCGTGTCTCGACACCCCTTATTTCTCGCGCCAATTCGTGAAGGAGTTTGTTGCTTGTATGAGGTGCTCTTAAGACATATTTCTGCCACCCCACACACCCACACCCATCTTTAAGTTCATCTACTTCATCATATTCCTCTACTTCATCATGGAAACTGTCACCGACAGGAACAACAGGCTCATTGGGGATCCAATCGGAGGCCAGTTTCATCTGACGACACTCGGATTAAAGAAATACACTGATTGCCGTCGCCCGTTTTCACGTTTCCCGTCCGGCATTCTTACAAACTGCGATCGGCTCCAGGTCGCGTCATCTGCGCCCAACGAAACTGTCTTATCCATGAAAGCCCGGAGCCAATCCTCGTCTTGGCCAATACAAGGGAACCATCCGTGGAGTGACTTCCCGCCGCTGTAAACGACCAGCGCGAGCGGTGCAGTTGTCGCAAGGTGCAAAAGGAGTGCCGCACAAAGGTCGCGCACATCACACTGCCTGCGTTTTAGGCTTTGCAGTAACTCGGCCTCTTCTAAGGACCGCTCGGCCCTGAAATCAAACTCGATGACCAGAAAGTGCCGTCTACCTGTGTTCTCCAGCGAGTGTGCGGAAAGTTTGCCGGCTTTGGTAACTCCACGCTTTCTCGCCATCGGGTTCGGCACGATGAACTGCAACTCGTCAAGCTTGTGCCAATGCTTCCTTAAACGCGTGTCGAAGCGATAGCGACTCCAGCCGCAGCACAGCAAAGGGTTTCCAGGGAAAAGAATATCAACTATCGCGTCCGTTCGTGGTGCATTGGAACCGAGACGCATCGGACTCGCTTCCCACAGATCGATAAGACATGCTCCCGAGCCAGCGACAGACCTGATCAATTCAAAGTTCGGGCGCGGCGCCCGAAAACCAATCGTCGGGGAATCAGCGATCACCGGCAATCTCCCGTAGCTTCGCAAACGTCGCGTGCTTCTTGGACAATGTGAAGCCATCAACGCCCCAGGCTTCAGAGTTCGGATAAACTTCCGCCGGTTCGACAAACCTGCCGCCGATGCGGAATCCGTCTCGATGGCGAATCCGAATCACTTCGTAATGCACACTTGGACTTGCGATATCAGCGCGGGATTGTTCGTAGACTGCTGCTCCGGCTTCGCGGACAATCTGGCGATAGTCGAATCCAGCCCGCTGGAATCGGATTGGTAATGACCGATAAAAAGGGCCTTTCTGACCCCAAGCCTCGACTGTAGCGCGCGTTTTGCTGGCAACCCGGCTCATCTGGTCACCTCCTTCACCTCGAAGCGCCGTAAGGCGGCTCTTACCCGCGCTAGGTTGAAGCGGATAAGTCGCGGCGACACGCGGACGAATGGAATACGCTTATCACGGATCCAGTTGTCAATCGTTCGTTCGGAGACTTCGTTGTCTCGTGCGACAGCTTTCTTTTTTACGAGGCCCGGGTTGTTCGCCGATTCGGTCCCTTCGTGCGAGTTACTTCCTGCTTTGAGTTTTGCCATAGGGATTGTGCGTGGTCTTTCACCCTATGGAGCAGGGGTTGATTTCGCCGAACTTGAGTGCCCTAATTTAGGACGGCGTCATTCGTGCGGACAACTGATGGGCATCGCAGCAAGCTTTCATTTCGCCGAACTTGGCAGGTGTCTTTGAGTGACCGTCAGGAAAGCTTTTTCAATTAACTTGGGTTGTGAAAGGCTGCGTGAGCGTGTTTCGATTGCGCGAAGCACACGTCCTCGCAGCTCGGGGTCATCCAGCCAGAGTTTTCGTGCGGAGCCACCGCGACGCCCTGGCTTGCGCTCCAGGATCCTTTCCGAAAGCAACCAATCCATGATCATCGTTACCGCCTGATAGCCATACAATGTCTCGTATCCCTGCTCCAACCGTGGAAGCTTCTTCGGAAAACGTCCCCGGTTGAGCCCAAAAAGGTCTTCGAGGCTTAACATGTTGAGCCCACCATCAACGAAAATCCGGTCTAAGCATGTAGGTTCGTACTGGACGAGATCCGACCCGTACGGGTTAAGCCTTTGAGTTTCGGCTTCCGCTTTGCCACCAAATTCATATGCGATCGTTCCCCCGTATCGCGCCTTATGTTTGTAGCGTCGCCGTTGAGACGCCCAAATTTGCTTTGGCGTTCGCTTCGCGAATTCCCGCTTAACCCGCCCAGCTATCGGTTTAGTGATCGCGCGCCAGGTCGCCATGCAAATGAGGTTCTGTAACTGCTGGGGATAGTCAGCTTGAATCAGTTCCCAGTTGCTGCGGAATTGAGCCAGGTAGTCAATTTCCGCCTCCTGCAACCCGACAATGTCGAATAGCTCGCCAAGCTCGTCAGGAAGCGCACCACCCTTAAATAATGATGCTAATTCCGTGCGCAGCCGGCGCAGTTTCTCACCTTTCACCTCCCGCTCGAGTTTCCTTCTCTCATTTGGACTCTTTAAGTGTTTAAGCTTTTTGAGATCGAGACCCCACAGAACCAAAAGTGTTTCCCCACGATCCTTAGACTGCTTGCGGGCTTCTGCCTCTTGCTTCGCACTCTCTCTGTCTAGTTGCTCAAGGTTCTTTTTCATCGGATCTCTCATCCCATTCCAGTTAACCGGCAGCGATTTCCCTTTTTGTTCTTATATTTTTGGGAGCTTCAGATGGTTCACATCACCGCCCATGGCGGCAGGCTGACGACCTCCCCCCTCCCTGCTCTTGCCGGTCATGACTTCTCTCCGTGCATCGGTACCACGTTCGCCGCACTCGAAGGAATAATGTTCCAGTAACGCGAAGCCTGCTTCGGTCGCACTAACTCCCGGTAGTGCTCGAAAACCATCTTCGGGCTGTTCCCCATTTCCAAGCTGACCCGTGCGGCGTCGTGGCAGACCGCCAGCCTGTATGACCCAAAGCTGTGTCTCATCGCGTTCTGTGGCCACTCCTGGAAGCCTGCGCGACCCCGTACAGATTCGAAACGCTTGCGCAAACCGTCTGGGCAAACCGACCCGCGGAGTTTCGCGAGTGGCTGTATCCAAGCGGCGAGGCTGTCGGCGATCGGAACCAAGCGCCGCTTTGCCGTCTTGGATTTGGCAGCAGTAACTTCGATGTGGTCAGACTCGAAATCGACTTCCGACCAGTCCAGTTTCTGGACCTCCGATGCGCGCAGTCCGGCAAAGAGCGAGATTGCTACATACGGCAGCATTTCGTCATCGCAGGCGTTCAAGAGAGCCGTCGCCTGGACAACGTTCAGAATTGCGACGGGCTTGTCGATCGCTTTCGCCAGTTCGGTTTTTTTCGCCTCGTTAGTCGGGCAATAGCCGCGCTTCTGGCAATAGGAAAGGAGCGTTCGAATGTCGCGGCGAAAGGTGTTGCGCGTGCCGGCAGCCACAGGAAGCGAGGCAAGCCATCGCTCAATTTGTTGCGAAGTCAGCACGCTGACCGTTGCGCCATCAAAGGCGCCAGCAAAACGACTCAGGCGCAGTCGGAGATCGTTGCAGTATCGCTCGCTTCGGCCGAGGGAGCGCCGAGAATCAATCAGTCGCTCGATTGCTTCACCGATAGCGATGGAACCTTCCTGCGATTGGAGGTGATCGAGAAAGAAGGCTGTTGCTTCCGTGAGCGTCCGGCCTTTCTCGGCAAGTTTGTTCGCGCATTGGATTGCCTCTGTCCGCAACGCATCCGAGATCGAGAAGGCCGCCGTACCGAAATTCGTCTGCTGCACCTTTGCCATTTGCAGGAACGTTTCTGCTTCGCGTTTGCCCTCTGGCGTGAACTTGAAAAAGCGACGGGTGCGACCGCTGCCGGGTTTTGGGATCGTCACGCAGTAGTAAGTCTCCCGGCTGCGACCCCGCTTTACTCTCGCCTTGCCGACTCGAAGCGTTGTTTTGCGCATGGTGACGCAAGGATACGAAAACAGGCTTTACTTGTCAACCAATCGTCAACATATTTTTATCTACCTAGTAAAACAGCGCCCTTTTAAGGCGTTGGTTCCGGGTTCAAGTCCCGGCCAACCCATCTCGCGATTCGGTTCGTCACCGGAATGATCTGCCTTAATCGCACAGGGCATTTGGCTTAGCCGCCCGGATTGTGGCCGTTAACGCTTCCGGCAAATTCTCGATCGATCGTGCACGGATCGTGCTTTCTAGAAATTATGGAACCGCTTTTGCCCATGCGGTTCCGCTATGAATCGCAATCGCTCCGTTTATCACCAGCTCCTCGGTCTCGCGCTCTTCGCCTGTGGCGCAATTCTTCTTGTGGTCGACCTCTACGGCTATGCCTTGGAAGGAAAGTCGTGGCCGAAAGGTACCGTCATTAACATGCAGATGGAGTTGGGCGCAGCCGATCACCCTTTGCAGGACGGTAGCGCGAGCTGGGACGATGCGGTCCTTCCCGCCCTTTACGAATGGAACGCCAACATGCTCCACGTCCGGATCAACCCGGTGATGAACTCCTCGAAGCCAATCTCTTCCGGCGACGGCATCAACTCGACCTCGTTTTCCGGCACGATATTCGGCGAGAAATTCCCAACCGGCGTGCTGGCGGTGACCTATTATACCTCGCAAGGCGGCCAAATGATGGAAGCCGATGTGCTTTTCAATAAGGCGGTGCTCTTTGATTCCTATCGCGGCGATCTGCAATTCAATTCGGAGGGAAAATGCGTTTGCGATATCCAACGTGTCTATCTGCATGAGCTTGGGCATGCACTCGGCCTGGATCATCCTGATGACCACGGCCAAACGGTCAACGCGATTATGAATTCGGCCGTGAGCAATCTCGTCGACTTGCAGCCTGATGATCTTGCCGGAATTCATTCTCTCTACGGCGTTCCGGCAACCACGCCTGCTCCGCCGCCATCTCCATCGCCGACCGCGACGCCGCCATCTCCGAATCGTCTGGTAAATCTGTCCACCCGAATGGAGGTCGGTGTCGGTGACAATGTGTTGATTGGCGGCTTTATTATCCAGGGGGACCAGCCGAAAAAGATCATTCTGCGCGCGATCGGTCCATCCCTCGCACAGAATGGCATCATCGGTGTTTTGCAGGATCCGCAGCTCGAGTTGCACGATGCGGCGGGCGCTTTATTGCAGTCGAACGATAACTGGCAGGACAGTCCCGACCTTCAGGACATCATCGATAGTTCACTCGCGCCTTCCGATCCGCACGAATCAGCCATCCTCGCCCGACTCGCTCCCGGGAGCTACACCGCGATCGTTTCGGGAGTAAACAACACGACGGGCATCGGGTTGGTTGAGAGCTACACGCTCGATACCAATGCCACCCACGCCGCCAACATTTCCACGCGTGGCCGGGTTGGCGCGGGCGACGACGTGCTCATCGGCGGATTTATTGTTGGCGGACACGCTTCGAAAACGATTCTCGTGCGAGCGCTGGGCCCGTCGTTAGGCAATAGTGGAGTCGATAATGTGCTGAGCGATCCGCTCGTGGAAATGTACGATGCCAATGGTCAACTTTTCGCCTCCGACGACAACTGGCAAAGCGGCGGTCAGACGGACCAGATTACCGCCACCGGAATTGCGCCGAGCGATCCGCGCGAAGCGGCGCTCATTGCAACGGTACCGGGCGGTGATTTTACTGCTGTCGTGCGCGGGACGGACGGCGGCGAGGGTTTGGGATTGGTGGAAATCTACGACCTCGACCAATAGTCAAAATTGCGTGAGAAAGTTTTTGCCTTAGAATCCGTGCGAAATCCTTTGTTCCCATTACTCAAATGAAAAAGTCACTCGGTTTCCTTCTCTTCCCTGCCTTGGTTTCCTTCGGTCTGACTACTCACGCCACCACGGTTATTCCGCCGAGCTTTGATCAACTAATGACCCGCGCTCAGGTTATTTTCGAGGGTGAAGTGACTGGTTTACGCTCTCAATGGATCGGCGAAGGGTCTCAACATCGCATCGTCACCTACGTTACCTTTAAAGTGGATGACGCACTAAAGGGGGATCCGGGCACAACTTACTCTATGCGGATGCTGGGTGGCACGGTCGACGACCGAACAATGGAAGTGAGCGACGCGCCGAAGTTTAAGGTCGGTGATCATGATGTGCTGTTCATCGAAAACAATGGCAGCCAATTTATTCCTCTCGTCGGACTCCAGCACGGGCGTTTTCGGGTGGAAAAGGACGCGTCCGGACGCCAGACGTTGCTGACTGGCGACGGCCTGCCGCTGGCCGATGTCAATCAACTCGGAGGCAAAGAAGAAACTCTCGCGCGTAGTAAAGCGGCTCTTTCGCTAGACGACTTTAAGTCCGTCGTTCGCTCGCGAGCCCGTTCCAGTCAGAATCAGACTCCCTAGCGAGGTGCAGCTGGGCTTTCGTTTCCCCGCCGGCCGAGCAGATTCCAGAGGAGGTAAACGGGCAGGCCGCTGAGAACGATTGCGAATCCGATCCCGCAGGTTGCCGGTGCAAGCACGGCCAGATCGATGATGAGCAAGATAGCAAGCGTCATCGCGACCAGCGGCACAACCGGATAACCCCAAACGCGATAGGGCCGGGCGGTCTCAGGGTTTTTTCGACGCAGGACTATCACCGACGCAACCATCGTGGTGTAAAACACCAAATCGGCGGCAATAATGTATTCGAGCAACTGATTGTAGACGTTTCCGTAAGTGACCGCGCCCGTTGCGTGATCGACTTCAACCGTTCTCGGCAAAGTGAGGAACGCAGCCCAAATACCTTGGGCAACAAGAGCCGCAGCCGGAACATGCTTGGCATTGATGCGTCCAACGGCGCGAAAGAACAATCCATCGTTCGCCATCGCGTAATAAACGCGTCCGCCCGCGAGGATGAGGCCATTGTCACAACCGAAAGTCGAAATCATGATTGCGCCCGCCATGGCCAGCGCGCCGACCGGTCCGGCGACCGACGAGAGCGCAGCGACCGCGACCCGGTTTTGGGGCGCGTGCGCAATTCCGTCTAACGATAAGACGGCGGTGTAAGCAAGGTTGGCCAGGATATAGAGCAGTACGACAATTCCGCAGCCGATAAGCAGAGAGCGCGGCAGCGTCTTTCCTGGATCACGGACTTCGCTGCCCGTGAAGGTGACATTTGCCCAGGCGGTCTGCGCGAAAAGCGGACCCACCATGGCTTTGCCGAAGAGAACGATCAGAGCGAGCCCGCCAACCATTGTTAGGCCAGGCTGCGCGCTTTGCGGATTCCATCCGTTTGCCCAGGGGTTCCACCAATTCGCCGTCAGCGCCGCGCAACCGGCCTTCCAGCCTAACGATAAGCCGATGACGACAAGCGCGATGAGGGCGGCCGTTTTGGCGAAGGTAAAAATGTTCTGCACGAGTTTACCCACCTGTAATCCGTTCGTGTTCAGCCAGGTGAGAAAGAGAATGAGTGCCACAGCCACCAGTTGTTCTGTCGAAAGGCTGATTGCGTAGGCGCCAAAAAGGTGGATTGGCCTAACGAGATAGTTTTCCGTTGTGATCGCGGGAAAGAAAACACCGGTGAACTTGGCGAACGCGATCGCGACCGCAGCAATCGTTCCGGTTTGGATGACGAGAAAGAGCGTCCATCCGAAAAGAAATCCAACCGCCGGGCCGTAAGCCTGCCGGAGAAAGACGTACTCGCCGCCGGCGCGTGGCAGCATCGCCGCCAGTTCGGCGCAACAAAGCGCACCGGCGATGGTCATGACTCCAGCTACTGCCCAGGCAAGCAGCAGCCAGCCGGGCGCGGTTACCAGGCGCGTCGATTCGGCTGAGGTGATGAAAACTCCCGAGCCGATCATCGAACCCATCACGATCATGGTTGCATCGAGCGGGCCCAAACCGCGCACCAGCTTATCGTTAGTCATAGTCGAAGTGACGAACTCTCCTTGTCCTCTCCGTGATAGCAAGCCGAAGGCAACGATACCTCGGCCGGCCCAGGTAAAATGGCGGAATGCCGTTTCTCTTTCGTTGTTTCATTTAGTCGTTAGGCGCAGTCACCTCGACACCGGCGGCCGCCAGGCGCTCGCGCAGCTTAAGCGCGAATTCGACCGCTTCAGGTGTGTCACCATGCAGGCAAACCGTATCCGCTTGAATCGCGATTTCCTTTCCATCCACCGCCAGGACGACATGCTCGCGCAGGATGCGCAGGACACGCGCGGCCGCTTCCTCCGGGTCGTGCAAAAGCGCGTCTGGTCGCGTGCGGGGAACAAGTGCGCCGTTAGGCAGGTAGTGGCGATCGGCGAAAACCTCCCGCGCCACGCGCACGTTCGCTGTCTCGGCGGCCCGGGCGAGGGCACTGCCGCCGGGAGCAAAAAGAATGAGCGAGCGATCGACCGCCACAATGGCACGCGTCACCGCCTCCGCCAGTGCCGGATCACCTGCTGCCATATTGTAAAGCGCGCCATGCGGCTTGACGTGGTTTGCCCGGATGCCTAACGAACTGGCAATTCCTTGAAACGCACCCAATTGATAGGCAACGAGAGCGAAAACTGCGTTAGACGGGAGTGTTTGTTCGCGGCGACCAAAATTCTCCCGGTCCGCGAAACTCGGATGTGCTCCCACTGCCACACCGAAGTCACACGCAGCGAGGATAGACGCAGTCATGGTCACAGGGTCGCCAGCATGAAAACCGCAGGCAATATTGGCCGAGCTGACCAAACCCAGCAGTTCACGTTCGCTTGCTGCGCCCTCACCCAGGTCAGCGTTGAGATCGATCGTTAGTCTCATGACGTGCGCAGTTGCAGGGCGGCGCGAAAAAACCGCAGCTCCTTTTCGCGCGCCGCAAAGAGGCGCAGCGCTTCTTCCTGGGTTACCTCGGCAAAAAAAACTCTATCTTCCGGCTGAAGTTGCGCCACGCGGCCGAGGTCGACTGTGATCACATGCGCAATTCTGGGGTACCCGCCGATCGTTTGGCAATCTCCAAGCAGAATGATCGGCTGTCCGTCGCGCGCCACCTGCACGGTACCCGGCGCGACGGGTTCTGAAAGCAGCTCGTGCTCTTGTGGGCGCTGCAATTCGGCACCGGTCAGGCGCGCGCCCATGCGATCGGTCTGCGCACTGACAGTGAAGGACGTTTGCAGGAGCGCTTTTTGTGCAGCACCGGAGAACTCCCCCCACTCTGGGCCGCGCACCACGCGCAAAATCGAACGCTGGGTCGCAGTCTTCGCCCAGTCTTCCGGTGCGCTCCAGTCGGTTGTTCGCTCTGATTGGGCGCCGAGCGCGCTTCCGCCTAACGAGAGGCGATCGCCGTCGCGCAAAGCCCGGCCTTCGTAGCCGCCAAACCCGGAGCGCAGGTCGGTCGAGCGGCTTCCGAGAATAAGCGGAACATCAAACCCGCCTGAGAGTGCGAGCCACATACGAGCGCCACCGCGTGTCAGGCCAATCTCCAACATTTCGTCTTGCCTAACGAATACGCGGCGCCCGGGCGCCACTGTCGTCCCGGCAAGCTGCAAGGGAAAATCTCCCCCAATCCAGGCGAGGGCGCGTTGGTCGTCGAAGCCCAGCCGCACGCCACCAACGACAATTTCGATCACGGCTGCGTCGATTGAGTTGCCGACTAGCAGATTAGCGACTTGGGCGGCGAACGAGTCCAGCGCGCCGCCTAACGACACGCCGAGCGCACGATGCCCAGACCGTCCCAAATCCTGAACAGTCGTCAGGGGGCCGGCCCGCAGGAAGCTTACACCTCCCATTGCTCAAATTCCTGCCGGCTGATCGCGCAAAAGTGGACTTTATCCCCCGGTCGCAACAGCGCTGGTCTTTCTTTTGCCACATCGAAAAGGCGAAGGGGAGTGCGACCGATGATGTTCCAGCCGCCAGGCGACCGAAGCGGGTAGATGCCGCTTTGCGCGCCGCCGATCGCGACCGATCCGGCGGGGACACTGGTGCGTGGCGCGTCGCGGCGCGGCGTTGCAAGTCGGCGCGGCAAGCCATCAAGATAGGGGAAACCCGGAGTAAAACCGAGACAGCGAACGTGATAGCGCCCCGATTGATGACACTTCGCCACTTCGTTAGGCGTAAGTCGGGCATGTTGCGCGACGCGCTCGAGATCGAGAGCAAACTCGCGATCGTAACAAACCGGGATTTCCACTTTGCGAGGCCGCAGCGATTTTCCTCTTTGCGCGGCTCGTCGCTTTAGCACGGCCCAGATTTCCGCGGTTACGGCGGCGAGATCACAGGGCGACTCGAAGAAAATTCCCACGCTGGCGAAAGCTGGGACGATATCCTGCACGGCGTGGAGTTGCGCTACTCTTAGCTTGTGGGCGAGCGCGAGATTTTTGCCTAACGAATTGCTTCCGCGCACCACCAGGGTCGCGTCACCTAACCGAAGGATTTCCAGCGCCATCTCCGGCTGTTTTCGCCGGTTCAGGGGATGGAATCAAGCAATCGAAGAAACATCGGGCGCGACGGACGGTCGCTGTTGCGAAATGACGTCCCGGTCGAGCCGATATCAGGCGTCTCGCTAATCAAAAGCTAAACGTTACTCCGGTGACGAAATGATGAGTGAGGGGCGTGACTTCGATCGAGCCGCCGGGAATATCGAGCGAATCGAGATTCGAGTAGGTAAACTTGTACTCGAACATCAATCCAAAATGGCGGGTAAGAACGACGTCTACGCCGGCCAGTGCCTGCACGCCCGGGCCATGAACCTGATATCCCTCGTGGAACTGATTGTTCACCTCCGCCTCGACATGCGGAATCGTTAGGCCAAGTCCGACCCCTGCATACGGCGTGAGATGCCCGAGGAAATCTTCACCTCGCTGCCCGGGCATCCATCGATAGACAATGTCACCCAACGCGTAGTTGAGACCGTGGGAGATACTGAAGGATTGGATTGTGTCACTGACCCGCTCGTTGTCGTTTACCCTCCCGCCATCGCGTCGGCCGGTCACAGACACGGATTCATCCGTCTGGGCGTACATCTTCATGTGGAAGAATTCCGCGCCGAACCCCCAGTGCGACACTTCAGAGGGAAACCAAAGTCCCCGGATTCCATAGTAAGGCGGCGCTTCGAAATCGCGGCCTTCAAAGGAGACGTGGTGAAACGTCAGATCCGTTCCGCCATGCTGATGGAGTTCAAGGTCGCTATCCTGCGAGATTGCAACGCCCGTGAAAATTGAGAACTGGACCTCGGCGTGAAGCGATCCGTTCCAGCTCAAGACGGCGCCGAGGACTGCAAGCCATAAGCATAAACGCGTTCGAAGCATGGTTAAGGCGACGAGGTAACACGCGATAAAACGACGAGCGGCGAAGTTCGTCAACTTTCCTTTAGCGAGGGAGCGCTATTTCCAAGTTGGCGAGCGCATAGGCCAGGACGGCATTAATCGCGGCGTTCTCGGCCAGCTGCTGTGGATCGATTTTGTCGAGCGTATCGGCAGCCGTGTGGTGATAATTAAAATAAAAGCGGCTGTCCTGGATCGGACTGAAGTTCGGCACGCCGAGCGCTCGCAGAGGATCGATGTCTGCGCCCACTCCCTCTCGAAGTTGCAGCAGCCCAGCACCAGAAGCGCGCAAGACCCCGGCGACGGGTTCCAGCATTGCCTTTACTTCTGGTTTGGCGGCGATGTTGATGCCTAACGGATGGTCGGCGCCTCCGTCGGTCTCGATGGCCGCGAACTGGTTGGCGATCTCGCTCTGATGATCGGCCGCGTAGGCTTTGCCACCTCGCAATCCGTTTTCTTCATTCATCCAGGCGACGATGCGAATCGTGCGGCGCGGATGAAGCCCAAGTTGCCTAACGAGACTAGCCGCTTGCATTGCGACTGCCACGCCCGCGCCGTCGTCAATCGCCCCCGTCCCTAGATCCCAGGAATCAAGGTGTCCCGAAACGATCACGACCTGCTCGGGGTGCTCGCTGCCCTTCAAGTCTCCGATGACGTTGTAGCTTAAAGCATCCGGCAATTGCTGCGGCGTTAGGACAAGGTGGAAACGCACCGTTCCCTCGGGCGCAAGGTGAGCGATGAGATCTGCGTCTTCTTCCGTCAATGCCGCCGCCGGAATCTTCGAGGCATCGGCGGCGTACTTTGTCATCCCTGTATGCGGCAGGCGATAACTTGCGTTCCCGACGGAGCGAATCAGCGCCGCGACCGCTCCCAGCCGGGCTGCCGCACTTGGTCCGTCACTTCGATAAACAACCGCTTCGCCGTAAGCTTCGCCGCCTCGTCCTTGCACCGCCATTCGCCGGTCGTAGGCGTAATTAAACAAGACGATCTTTCCCTGGATATGAGCCTTGCCTAACGACCGTAACTCGTCGAAATCCCGGACCACTACGACCTCCGCGGTGAGTCCTTCAGGAGGAGTCGCGACACTTCCGCCCAACGCAGTGAGAATAATCTTCTGGGTCGTGCCGGCTGCCTGACCGGGAAATTGGACGAGCGCAGCGGTCTCTTCGCCTCGGACCCAATGCGGCACCATCACTTTCTCGAGCTGCACATCAAGACCGAGCTTTTTCAATTCGTCCGCGACATAGCTGACCGCCTGCTGCGCCTGCGCCGAGCCGCTCAAGCGCGGTCCGATGTTGTCGGCCAGATGCGCCACCTGACGATAAGCGTAATCATTCGTCAGGGCTGCCTGCTCCAGTTTCTTCAAGTCGGACAGCGTTTGTGGCGAATAAAGAACGGGAGTGGGCGAGGGACTCGGTGAGGGCGAGCTCGATCCTTCCGGAACGGCCTGATCAGGTGCGGGAGCGGCTCTGCCTAACGACAGGCTAACGAATAATAACACGGCGCCGCAGAGATTTACGCGAAGGAATGAAACGCCCATTTCTGCACTTTGTCAGGAAACCGTTCGATCTCAATCCTGCGTCGAAACCGCCCGCGGTTTGAGATGGGGATCGGCTGCCGCAGTCCAGGCTTCGATCTCCGCCGGAGTCATCTGCGAACGCGCTTCCAGCCGCGCGTCACGAAAATTTCCATCGCGCAAATCGGGCAGAAATTGCGTGCGCGAGAGAAGTGTTCCGCAGCAAAGCCGTGATACTGGGTTTGCCGGCTCGTCGTGTTCGAGCCGCTGAAGTAATCCCGAGAGAATATTTTTCGGGATTCGATCTCTCTCCGTCGGATAAATGAAGCCAAAAAGTATCAAGTGGCTGAGCAATACGCGCGAGTCGGGTCCGAAAATACGCAAGAGATGCCCCCAATCCATCGCGGCGGCGCAGTGCCAAACCAGATGCGCCACGTCCGCGCCATCATAGCGCTCGCGTTCCATGATGTAGGCCTTCATCCAGATGATTTCCTCCGGAGCGCTCAACTGCACGGTCATTCCGAAAACTTCCGCCTGGCGCGCGCGCTCAAACCAGCGGTCGTCTACGGCACAGAGTCCGTTGCCCGCGCGAAAGATGATGTCGATCGAGTCGCCCCCATCGAAAGCTTTTCCCAACCAATGAGGGAAGGTTTTTTCGGTGCGATAGCCCGCTTTTTGCAAGACGGCCAATGTCCTCTCGAAGTCCTCCTGCCTAACGAATAGATCAAAATCTTTCGTGTGGCGCGCAATCCCGGTGTAGACGCAAAAGGCATAAGCACCTCCGAGCAAAAACGGCACCTGTGCCCGCTCGAGGATTTGCATACTGTGACGGTAAAACTGATTTGAGGTAGCGTCGGATTCGGGCATGCGGGGTCTTTGAAACTTACTCTCATAACGGCCGGGCCCGCCGAGGCAGCCGTTTCTATTTTACGATGGCAAAACTTCGCATCGCGGCGGTCGCGGACATCCATTACGGCAAACACTCGCGCGGATCCTTGCACGATCTCTTTGCCGAAATTTCGCAGAAGGCTGACGTCTTTTTGCTTTGCGGCGATCTGACCGACTACGGCCTGGCGCAGGAAGCAGAGGAGCTGGCGATCGACCTGCGTTCGGCTGTGCGCGTGCCGATGCTGGGTGTTCTTGGCAATCACGATTTTGAATCGGGCGAGCCAAAATTGGTGCGGCAGGTCTTGGAAGGCGCCGGCGTCACCATGCTGGACGGCGAAGCGATCGAGATCGGGGGTGTTGGTTTTGCCGGCGTCTGCGGTTTCGGCGGCGGTTTTGGACGGCGGATGCTCAACGCCTGGGGCGAGCCGCTCATCAAACACTTCGTGCAGGAAGCGCTGGACCATGCGCTGCGACTTGAGCAGGCGTTAGCCAAATTGCAGAGCGAGCGGCGCGTCGTCGTCCTGCATTACGCACCCATCCGCGCGACTGTCGTGGGCGAAGATCCGGAGGTTTTTGCTTTTCTCGGGTCGAGCCGGCTGGAGGAACCGATCAATCGTTTTCGCGTAAATGCCGTCTTCCACGGTCACGCGCATAACGGAGCCGGCGAAGGCGCGACCAGCAATGGCACTCCGGTTTACAATGTTTCCCTGCCGCTCTTGCGAAAAGGGAATACCTCCTATCGCCTGGTGGAGCTTTAGCTTCGCGACAAACGCGTCAACAGTTTATGCTGCCGTCGAATGCGAGGCCATGCCTGACAATACCCTGACTACGCTCGAACTTCCCGGCCTGACGAAATTGCGCAGCGGCAAGGTGCGCGAGGTTTTCGATCTCGGTGAAACGCTGCTCTTCGTCGCGACCGACCGGCTCTCCGCGTTTGATGTCGTTCTTCCGGACCCGATACCTGACAAAGGCGCGGTCCTGAATCAGATCTCGGCTTTTTGGTTCGAGAAATTTTCCTCGCTCCCGAATCATTTTATCACGGCTGACTTCGAAAAATTTCCTTCGTCATTGCAGCCCTTTCGCGGTCAGCTCGCCGGGCGATCGATGCTTGTTCGCAAGACCAAGCCGCTCCCGGTCGAATGTGTCGTGCGTGGTTACCTCGCCGGGTCTGGCTGGAAGGATTATCTGGCGACCGGCGCGGTCTGCGGCCACGAACTTCCGTCCGGCCTACAACTCGCCTCCGAATTGCCGGAGCCGATCTTCACGCCATCGACCAAGAACGAAGCCGGTCATGACTTGAATATCGCCTGGGAGCAATGCTGCGAGATGATTGGCGAAGAGGATGCGAAAGCGACCCGTGAACGCAGTCTGCAAGTCTACCGCGCGGGCAAAGAGCACGCCGGATCCTGCGGGATCATCCTGGCCGACACCAAGTTTGAATTCGGCCTAACGAATAAAGGAGATCTGCTTTTAATCGACGAATGTCTTACGCCCGATTCTTCGCGCTTCTGGCCCGCCGACAGTTACGCGCCAGGGAAAAGTCCGCCGAGCTTCGACAAACAATTCGTCCGCGACTATCTCGAGACCCTCGACTGGGACAAAACTCCGCCCGGTCCGAGGCTGCCGCAGGAAGTGATCGAGAAAACGTCGGCCAAATATCGCGAAGCCTTTCGCCGCCTAACGAATCGTGCATTGCGCCAGGGGTAGCTGCGCATTTCGGATGAACGACTATTGGCAATCCGATCCGCCGGGCGTTTTGCGGATTCCGGTTGCGCGCCCACGCTTGCCCTCTGCAGCGGAACTCGCGCGGTATCTTGATCGCATCGACGAGGCGCGCTGGTATTCGAACGGCGGCCCACTCGTCACCGAACTTGAGCAGCGTCTCGCGCTTCATTTCGGCGACGAAAACACCACGGTCGCGATGGTGGCGAACGCGACCATCGGCCTCACGCTGTCGCTTTTCGCCTGCGATTTGTCGAGGCCGAGCTTGTGCATGGTGCCGGCGTGGACTTTTGCCGCGTCCGCACATGCGATTGAGTTCGCCGGTCTCGTGCCGTGGATCGTCGACGTCGATGAGACGAATTGGTGCTTGAGCACCGAAATGGCGCGCGCCTTTTTGCGCGATGCTCCCGGTCGGGTTTCAGCGGTGATGCCGGTCGCGCCGTTTGGCGCGCCGATTGATTTTGCCGTCTTGGGAAAACTTTCAAGCCGACACCGGCATTGCGGTCGTGATCGAGCTGCGGCCGCTTCGTTCGACACCCTGCGCGCGACCCAAATCCCGGCGGTCGTTAGTCTGCACGCGACGAAATTGTTAGGCGCGGGTGAAGGCGGCGTCGTCGTGACCAATGACCCAAACTTTACCCGACAAGTGCAGCAGCGCGCGAATTTCGGTTTTTGGAATACGCGCGAGGCGAAAATGCAATCGATCAACGGGAAGCTGAGCGAATACACGGCTGCGGTCGGGCTCGCCGCTCTCGATAGCTGGGCACAAACACGCCGGGATTTTGAACGCGTGGCCCGCGCATATCGCGAGATTTTCTCCGAACAACATCGCTTTCGGCTCCAATCCGATTTGGGTGAAACCTGGGTGAGTTCGACGGTGGTCGTTTCCACACCCGTTGGCGCGGCCGACGCCGCCACGCACTCGTTAGGCAAGAAGCAAATCGGCACGCGACGCTGGTGGGGCGGTGGGCTGCATCGGCATCGCGCGTTTGCTCATTGCCCCCGGCTCCCAACTCCAGCAACCGATCGGCTGGCTGACCAAACCATTGGTTTGCCTTGCTGGTGCGACTTGCCTAACGAGTCGATCGCGGAGATTTCTACCGCGCTTTTTGCCTCCGCCGCCTGAGTCCGCTTAGCGATGAAGCTCGCGATCATGCAGCCCTATTTTTTGCCCTACCTCGGATACTATCAGCTCATGGCGGCGGCGGATAAATTTGTCGTTTACGACGACGTGCATTTCATCAAAGGCGGCTGGATTAATCGCAATCGTATTCTGCTGCGCCGCCGCGCACATTTCATCACCGTACCGTTGCTCGGCGCGAGTCCTAACCGGAGAATCAACGAGATTCGTCTCGCGGCGGGATCAAAGTGGCGGGAGAAAATGCTAAAGACCATCACGCAGGCTTATCATGGTGCGCCGCATTTCGAGGAAGTCTTCCCGCTCTTGCGCGTGGTCGTTCAATTTCCCGTGGATCGACTGGCTGATTATCTTTTTCACAGTCTGGTGATGCTGAAAGAATTTCTACGGCTGAAGACGGAGTTGCTCTCAAGTTCCGGTCGCTATCAGAACGAAAATCTCAAAGGCGAAGAGCGGGTGCTCGACATCTGCCGGCTGGAGAACGCCGAGATTTACATCAATGCGCGCGGCGGCCGCGTCTTGTATGACGCCGCGACTTTTCGCGCACGCGGAGTGACACTGCAATTTCTCGAGACGGAGCCGTTCGCTTATTCGCAGGGCGGGGAATCATTTTGCCCATCTCTCTCGCTGGTCGATGTGCTGATGTTTAACCCGCGAGCGGAGGTGCAATCATTGTTAGGCCGCTACAGCTTGCGCGCCTAACGAGAACGTGATTCTGGGATGGGCGCGACCGATTGGCAAACTTTTTGGAATTCCTACCGCAAGAAGGAAGTCGAAAGCGAGGACGACCTTTTCATCGAAGTCGGCAAAACCGTTCACGGACTGCCGATTTCGCGGGAAGAGTTTCGCCTAACGATTGAGCGAATTGTCATGTTTTTGCATTTGAAACCTAACGATAGGTTGCTCGAACTCTGCTGCGGAAATGGACTGATGACGCGTGCGCTCGCGCCGGCGGTGGCCGAGATCGAGGCGGTTGATTTCGGTGCGCATTTAATCGCGCATGCGCGGGAGCAGACGAGAAACGCAAACGTCCATTACCTCTGCGCCGACGTGTTGGAACATCTCGACGCGCTCGCCAGCTCCAAGAGTTTTGTTCCGACAAAAATTCTACTTGGCGATGCTTTGGCCTATTTCGAGCCGACGAGTTTTCGCACTATGCTCGAACAGGTTTCCGGCCTAACAAATAGCCAATTTGATTTTCTCGCCACCGCCGTTCCATGTGATGAATTGAAGTGGAATTTTTACAACACGCCGGAACGTCGGGCCCGCTTCGAGAGAAACCAGCGCCGCCGTGACAAGACGAACGATGGACTCGGTCGCTGGTGGAGTAAGGCCGAGCTGAGGCGCGCCGGCGAACCACTGAAACTGAATGTCACGCTTTTCGATCAGCCGGCAGCGTTGTCCGGTTATCGAATAGACGTGCGCTACGTCTCGCCGCGCGACGAGTGATTCATGAATTACGACTTGGAAATTCGGATCCCGATCAGCCCGACGCCCCATTACTTTAGGCGCATCCATTTTATGGCCGCGTCGCTGCGGCGAATGGAACGCGAAATCGGCGCGCACACCCTTGTCGTTTGCGTCGGCGGAGACACGGAGCCTTTCGATCTGCACGCCACCGAGCCGTGGTCACGCAATTATCCGATTATTTGGCATTGGGCCGATCGAGAGAAATTTCGCCGTGACAGTTATTGGGAGACGAGTCGCGATGTTTTTCGTCAGCCCACGCGCGCACGGCTGGTGATGTTCGCGGACGCAGATTTGCTTTTCGTTAGGCCGTTCGCGGAATTGTTAGGCGAACCGGACGACGTGCGCATGGTCGCAGGCGTCATCGCGCACGCGCCGCCGGTACGCGGGCCTTCGTTAGGCGGACTTTGGGCGAAACTTTGCCGGGGCTACGGCGTGCCGCTGCCGGCACCGATCCACGAATATACCGGTTGGAATTTCATGACCGAGGAGCGCTTTACGCCGGTGTATTTCAACTTTGGGATGGTGCTCGCTTCGGCGAACGCGATGGAAACATTAGGTGCGGAGATTCTCGCCGCGGATCATTTTGTGAGCGCGAATTTCAAGACATTTTTTCGGCACCAAATCGCGCTGACCCTTGCTATCCAAAAAACAGGCCTGCCGACCCGTGTGCTACCGTTGCGCTACAATTTCCCTAACGATCCGCAGTTCGATCGAAAGCACACGGAAGAGCTGGAGCAGATTCGGATCCTGCACTATCTCCGTTGCGGGATTATTCACCGGGAACGAGATTTCACAGATCTTCGGAACATCGCTGGACTCATTGCGCGGACTGACCTCGCCGGCAGTAACGAGATTCTGCGAGAAACCATCGCGGCGCTCTATCCGATAGTGGCGGCAGAGGAATCCGTGCCGGTCATGGGATCATCTCGCTGACCAGTGATTTCTCCTCCTTGAGTTCGCTAACAGACGCGTTGATTTTGGCGCGACTGAAATCGTTGCGTGGAAGGTCTTGCACGATCTCCCACTTGCCGCCTTGTGAGCGGATGGGGAAGGAGCTGATAAGGCCTTTCTCGACGTTGTAACTGCCATCTGAGCTTTCCACGTTTGGAGTCGATGCCATTTTCAGCACTCACGGTTTGGATTGAGTTGCTTCTAGTTCAAGAGCGCTGTTCTGACGATCCGCGCTGGCGTAGAGGACAGTCTCCTCAGCATGAATCGTATAATGGTCTAGATAGAGTCGGTAACCAAGACGTAGGCCATGCAGATACGCGGGGATCGCAAAGAAGTCACCAAACTTGTGGTAGATCGAAATTGCCAGCCTGGGTTGGAATTGCCGGAGTGTTTGTTCAGCGCCTTGCAATGCGGCTAATTCAGAGCCTTCAATATCCATCTTCAAGAAATCAACGCGCTGAATAGCCCCGCTGGTTACCAGACTGTCGATGGTGCGGATGGGAAAAGCGTCATCGTCCTTGGGGGAAGGCAACCGAAAGCCAGGTTCACCTCATTTTCTTCCAAGACCGGGCCGGGGATAGCATTGGCCCGCGCACCGAGGCCGACTGGAAAAAAGACGATCGTTTTTTCGAGACCATTTTGACCGACGTTATGTCGAACCACCTCACCGTGGCTTTGCAGCGGGTCGAAGCTATACACTCGACCGCTGGGGCCGACGGCTCCGGCAAATGCAACTGCTGTATCGCCGAAACATGACCCAACATCGATGACATGGTCTCCAGGTTTGGGAAAAATGAGAACGTCACCTCGTTCCAAGTGATATTGCTTGATGAAAAAGGTCGAGGCGATGTTGTCTGGCCAGCAATCGAGTGAGAAAATTCGCCCATTCCATGCGACGTGCTCGAAATGCCGGAGTGGCCCAAATTTGCTTTTGAAATCAAAACACGAAGGCTGAGACTGGATCGCGAACGCATCTTCGCGGAGGTGCCAGTAGCGTGCAGTATTTGTCGAGAGCCTGACGTGCAAATGGCCAACGAGTCGGAACAAAATCAGTTCTAGAAACAAGGCGCGCGAAGGCTCGTCTTCAAACAGATTCAAGGCAGCCTTGAATTTTTCATGGTTGCCAATGAAGAAGCACAAGTTCTGTTTGTGGTATTCGAGATTAAATACGCTGGAGCGATCGATGCCATCGAAGGAAAAGCGTCGCGCATCGTAATTGCCCGCTTCGTTCCTATGTAGCTGCACGAGGAGCTGCCCCATCACATCCTCCAAAAGGTTGAAGCCGCGCACATTCATAGCAGCAGTTAGCCAATGACCTAGGATTGATATGTTACTCCGTAGTTAACCAATCGGCCAGACGCGTCTCCCGATGATTCGTCCCTCCGCGAGCGGTGAGTCCGTCTCGGATGCTTCCAAGAATTGCCTTTCGTGCTCCTCGCGCAGCTGACCTTTCTCAAACAAGACGATCCATCGCCGCCAAATGCTGGCCGACGGCTGTATTTGGAGACGGGAATCGGACGCAATTCGTGGTCCAATGTCAGCGATCGACCGCGCCAAGTTTGTGTTAGCGGGTCATCTACCTGAGGAATTATTGCGGCGGCTTTGTCGTAATTCCTAAAATCGCCTGCTACTCATTTTGACCCGGGGATAACTCAGGCGCCGCCGACCAAATCGCCCACGAGATTCTTCTCTTCCTTTAACTCGGCGACCGAAGCGTCGATCTTGGCTCGACTAAAGTCGTTGAGTGGAAGGTCTTGAACGATCTCCCACTTGCCACCTTGTGAGCGGATGGGGAAGGAGCTGATAAGGCCCTTTTCGACGTTGTAACTGCCATCGGAGCAGACGGCGACGCTGTACCAGTCTGTGTCGGGTGTTTTACTCGTTAGGCTACGAACGGTGTCGACGACGGCGTTGGCCGCGGAGGCGGCAGAGGAAAGGCCGCGAGCCTTGATGATGGCGGCGCCGCGTTGTTGCACCGTCGGAATGAAGGTTTCCTTGAGCCACTTTTCGTCGCCGATGACTTCGTCTGCGTTTTGGCCGTTGATCTTCGCGTTATAGAAATCGGGATACTGTGTCGCGGAGTGATTTCCCCAGATGGTCATGTTGCTTACCGCCGTCACATCCACGTCAGCCTTTTGTGCGAGTTGTGCCTTGGCGCGGTTCTCGTCCAGGCGGGTCATGGCGAACCAGCGATCGTTAGGCACCGATTTCGCATTGTTCATCGCGATGAGGCAATTCGTGTTGCAGGGGTTGCCGACAACGAGGACGCGGACGTCGCTCGCGGCGTTTTTCTCAATCGCTTTTCCCTGACCGATGAAAATCTTGCCGTTAATGCCTAGCAAATCACCGCGCTCCATTCCCGCCTTGCGCGGGATACTGCCGACGAGCAGGGCCCAATTCACGCCACGAAAACCTTCGTCGAGGTCGGCCGTCGGTGTGATGCTTTTGAGAAGCGGGAAAGCGCAATCCTGCAATTCCATGACCACGCCTTCGAGCGCGCCGAGCGCGGGCTGGATTTCGATAAGCGACAACTGCACTGGCTGGTCGGGACCAAACATCGAGCCGGAAGCGATGCGAAAAAGAAGCGAGTATCCGATCTGGCCAGCGGCGCCGGTAACGGCGATTTTAATGGGCGAATTCATTTTTCCTCCTTAACTGCGGTTGCGGAGAAAGACAATCGTCCGCTCTTTTCGATCAATCGCCGCATCATGAGGAGCTGCCGCCGAAGCGCTGTCCCATGCCCAAGTTTTGCAATGGTGGTGTGTAATCGGCGCGTCCAGTTCGAGTTCGCCGCGGTGCCGGGAACGTTGAAGCGCTCCGTTCTTCCGAGCAAATCAGTAATCATGACGATCGCGATCCATGATTCGCATCGGAAAAGAGCGTCGAAAATCGCGGGATAAAAATCGCGCAGGTAATCCATCGAGTCGTTAGGCATAAAACCACTGAACGCACCGATCTTGGCCAGATCCTGGCGCGCCTGATGACTGTGTTCTCCGTCTCCACATGCTCTCTGCCACATCGCTCGCAGGGGTAAGTGATCATGGGTGGCGAAAGTCGCGACCGAGAGCCTTTCGTAGGCGTGGCCGGGGATGACACTCCCGTCCGGCTGTGTTTCCCATTGTGGAATCTTGAACCCGGCAATCCCCAATGCTCTCAGGCTCGGCCGGACGTAATGAGGCACCGTTCCCAGGTCTTCGCCGACAACCTGGGTCGCACCCGAATCCTCCAGCACAACGCGCAGATATTCCTCGCCTTCACGCTGGTTGGCTGTGCAGTGCTCCCAGTGTTCGTCATCGCGGGGGAAAAAGTGCGGATGACGGCCGCCGGTCGTGGCGAGCATTTCCTCCCAGTTCAGGGGGAGGAATTGATCGTTGTGAGGAGGCCGCCACGGGAACGCATAGATGCGATAGAAACCGAGAATGTGATCGATGCGGAAGAGATGGAAAATTTGTTTTACGCCGTCGATGCGTTGGCGCCACCAGACAAAATTTTGGCGCCGCATCTGGTGCCAGTCGTAAACGGGAATACCCCAGTTTTGACCCCATTTTTGGGTGAACTCATCGTCTTTGAAATAAGGTTCAGGCGGTGCGCCGCCGGACCACTCGAGGGCGAATCGCTCAGGATGAGCGAAGACATCGGCGCTGTAATAGCTGATTCCAAATGGAATATCTCCCATCAGTGCGACGCCGCGTTTCTCGGCGAATTGTTTCACTCCGCGCCATTGCTGATGTGCGATCCACTGGACATAGCGAAAAAACTGGCGCCGGTCTTCGAATAGGTTGCGCTCCTCTTCGCCTAACGAGTCTAAGTACGCGCGTGCTTCGGCAACGTTGCTTTGCGGCCATTGGTCCCATGTCTCGCACTCGCCGCGCTTCTCCATCAGAGCGCGGAAAAGGGTGTAATCGTTGAGCCAGCCGGCTTCTGTTTGGCAGAAACGTTCGAAGTCTTTGTTCGGCGATTTCGTGCGAAAAACAGCGAAGGCGCGCTCGAGCAGTTTCTTCTTTAGCGGCTTGACGATCCCGTACCGCACGTGACCCCGGCGGAGGGCGGCAAGATCAATGTCCGCGGTAACGTCCTCGAATGCCTCGTCCGACAAGTCCGTTGGCGAGCCCGGGACGAGGTGCAGTGTCGTCGGATCGAGCGCTCGTGAACTGATCGCGTTGTAAGGACTGTTGTCGCCGCCCGTCTCGTTAATCGGGAGGAGTTGAACGAGACGAAAGCCGATTCGGCATGACCATTCTATGAACTGGCGAAGGCCTTCCAAATCGCCGATACCCAGATCGTTTTCGGTCCGAAGAGCAAAAAGCGGCGCAAGAATGCCGGCAATCTTTGTTGCGGGAGTCAGCTTCATGTTTCACACAACGGTCACAACGGACGCGACGGACGCACGAGGCTTCTCGATGCACACGGTGTTTGGGTCCATCGCTGAGACTGTGTCGGGCTCAGATCCGCCGAACGTTCCAATCTTCGACGAGCTGGGACGGTATTTCTTTCAAGAAACGCGAGGGCCGTTGAAACATGTCGCCATAGCCGGCGTTGAGGCGCATATGCGGATAGGTAAGATACAGCTCGTCTTTGGCCCGTGTGATCGCGACATAAAAGAGGCGCCGTTCTTCTTCGATCGCGTCTCGGGTTTCGAGCGAGCGCGAGCTGGGAAACATGCCGTCGGTCAACCAGATGACGAAGACGGTGTGAAATTCCAGGCCTTTGGCCTGATGCACGGAGGATAGGTTGACCGCTTCCTGGTCGTTAGCCGGGGTTGCGCCCGGCTCGGCGTCGACATTGCTGATGAGCGCGAGCTGGGAAAGGAATTCGTTCGCGTCTTTAAACTGGCGGGCGAACGCCGCCAGCTGGGTGAGGTCTTCCTTGCGCAGCTCGTAGTTGGCAAAATTGCTTTTGGCGTAATCGTCGTAGATCGCTTCCACGACGGACGTGATCATTTCGGTGGGCGCAATCGGCTGGCCGTCCGGCGCGATTTCTTCGAGGGTGTCGATGAGTTGCTGCCATGGTTTCCGGGAGCGCGAGCTGACCGGCATTCCAGCCATGCGGTTGTTCCACGAGGTAATCACCGCGTTCTCATTCAACGTTTGCTCCCACTTACTCCAGAGCGTGTCTGCGCTTCTACCCCCAATACCAGGAAGCAATCGCACCATGCGTTTGAAGGCGACTTCGTCCTGCGGATTAGCAACGAATCGGATAAAGGCCGCCACGTCCTTGATGTGCGCCTGTTCGAAAAAGCGGATTCCGCTTGTGATTTGATAGGGGATGCCGCGGCGCGAAAGCTCAAGCTGCAACTCAATGGCGTGATAATGCGCGCGGTAAAGGACGGCAATCTCGTTCAACTCAACGCCTTCGTCGCGCAGCTCGAGAATGCGCTGGGCGACGAATTGCGCCTGTTCGCTGCCGTCGTTTAGGGCGACGATCGCTGGTTTGAATTCGTTCGTTAGGCGAACGGCACTTAGTTCCTTCCGAAACTGCTGCACGTTCTGCGCGATGGCGGCGTTTGCTACCTCTAAAATCTCCGGCACGCTGCGGTAGTTCAGTTCAATCTTGAAGATCTGCACGTTTGGATAACGCCGCGGGAAGGCGAGGATGTTTTGGAAGTTGGCTCCCCGCCAGGAGTAGATCGACTGCGCATCGTCGCCTACTACCATGACGTTTTGGTGATCGCCCGCGAGCAGGTCGATGAAGTCGGCCTGAATTTTGTTTGTGTCCTGGTATTCATCGACAAGGATGAACTGGAATTGCCGCTGATAAAAGCCGGCGATCTCCTCGTCCTCCTTCAGCATGCGAAGCGTCTTTTCCAAGAGATCGTCGAAGTCGAGCGAGTTAGTCGATTTCTTTCGCCGCTCGTAGCGTCCGTGCACGTCTTTGATCTGCTCGAGGAGCGGGACGAAGTAGGGAAATTTTTCCGCGAGAACCTCTTCGACCGATCGCTCGGTGTTGACAACAAAACTGAAGATGTCGGCGAGCACGTCACCTTTCGGGAAACGAATTTCTTTCGGATCGATTCCCGCACTCGCCACGACGGCGTTGAGCAGATCTTTCTGGTCCTCGCGGTCCATGATGGTGAAACCGCTGGAATAGCCAAGCGCGCGCCCATGACGCCGAAGCATGCGATTGCCGATGGAGTGGAACGTGCCGCCCCACAGCCCACTGGCGTCAATCGGCAACAGGTTGGCGACACGATCGAGCATCTGCCGCGCAGCTTTGTTCGTGAAGGTGAGGAGAAGAATGTTGCGCGGGTCAACTCCGTTCTCCAGCAGATAAGCGACGCGATAAGTCAGGGTGCGCGTTTTGCCTGAGCCGGCACCGGCAATGACCAGCAGCGGGCCAGGTGGTGCGGTGACGGCAGCGTATTGCTGAGGATTGAGCTCGCGCGCGTAATCGATCTGGATTGTCGTCGCAGACTGGGCGCGCTGTAGCATGTATTCGCGGGACATGTGGGCGATAACGCTGGAGTGTCGGCTTCGGCACTTCAACGAAAAGTTGGGAAAATTGCGGGTTGCTGAAGTCGCCAGCCACCGTTCCCGGCCATTGTGGCACCGCGCTACGGCGGGGCTCTTGCCTAACGACGCCAAGACCCACATCAACGATCGGCTCATGTTGGCAAAACCGTCGATTCCGGGTGGTTGGCAAGGTTGTTGCTTTAATAGGAATTATAGAAATTATGAGACGCTCCAGCGACTCACCTTTTGCCTATGAAACTGCTTGATCGCGAGTGCATAGAATTCCTCGTCATTGATGACGACCTGGCGATCACTCAATTCCTTGCCGCCTACCTCGGACAGAAAGGTCACACCTGCGCCACCCTGACCGAAGGTTTCGAGACGCACGCCTGGCTCGAGACGCATGATTGTGAAGTGGTGGTGGTTGATCTCAACATGCCGAAAGTCGACGGCATTTCGCTCGTTTCCTACATCCACGAAATACGATCGCGGCTGCCGATCGTCGTCTTCACCGGCATCGGTTACGAGGAGGAAAAAATGCACGCCGCGCTGCGTGCAGGAGCGAACGGTTACGTGAGCAAGAACCTGCCGGTGGAACAGCTTTATTGCGTCCTGACCCGCGTTCTCATGACCTGTCGGCAACGTGCGCGCCAGGAACATCCTCATCCCGCTCTGGCAAGCATAGCCTAACGAAAACAACGCTGTCTCTCATCCGGTAATCCGGCGCCAAGCTGTATTCGTTAGGCGAAACTTCCGCGTTCACCGGCACGTCCTCATCGGCAGAGATATCCGCCATTCTCTCTAGCTCTGCCGAGTCTATTACCGTCGTCCGCCACGCGACGGCAAGAGCCAAGATCGTTAGCCTAACGACACGTTCTGCAAAAAAGAGTATCCCCAAGGTGTCCATCGTTCCGCTCCAGGAAGCGCTGAAGGTCAGTGCTACGACGCACGGCACTCGTCGTCCTCACTCGTTAGGCAAGACGACATTCGTTCATCCGCGTGATCTGCGGCATGAGCCAACTCGTTTAACGTCGGGGTCGCGCATCCCGGAGGAGTTCGCGCAATCCTTCGGGCGAAACAGTTTCGGCGCCGCTCGCGCTCGTCGTTTCCTGTTCAAGATAATCCGCCGTCGCCACGATCAGCCGAAATCGCTCGGCGTATTTGCTCGCGAGACGCTCGATAATCGAATCCGCCGTTTGCCCGGCACGAGAATAAAAAATTTGAATCTCGCCTGGCTCCGCTTCTTGCGAGACAGATGTACCGCGCCCGTCGAAAACCACCACAACGTGCGTGCCGCTCCAATCCTGATAGTCCCGCAGTTGTTTTACGAGCGTTTCACGGGCTAAAGCGCCCCGACGCTCATGCAGCGCCCGCAATTCAGGCCATGCAAAAATGATACTGTGGCCGTCGACGACAAGATAATCGTGGCTCACGCCTTCCCACGATAAGCCGGGCCCGGAGAAAAGGAAGAGGGCTTAGCTCGCCGCGCTCGCCTCCACCGGCGTCGGCCCGGTCGCGGTGACGGGGGTTGGGGCTGGGGTAGGCGCCGGCGTTTTCTTGGCGCGACTCTTCGCCGCTGGTCGCCGAGGGCGATGAACAGCGACACGCTTGCGTTCAACGTACGCCTTGCGCCGTTGCCGTTTTGCTCTGACTCGATGCTGTTGGCCCATGCGGCTGTTGCTATAGGCCGAAAGGTGATCGTGTGCAATTTCCAATCAGCGTCGGCCAGCGCAATTTTGCTGTTGCAAATTTTACCGGGCTTTAGCTATAAACGCTCCGCCGAGATAATTTCGGTCCCGAAGTTCAGACCCCCCTTGTGTTTACTCCCCGGAAATTGATCGGGCTTTCCCTGGTCCTGTTAACCGTCTCGATTGTTGTTGGCTTTCTTAACAGGAGCGAGGTGAACCGCCTGCGCGCCGTGTTGGCCAATGCTGTATCCGCACAGGAAATCGCGACCCGGTTGCGAGCGGTGAGCGAGCAGAAGTTGAAGGCACGCGAAAAGGAATTGAGCGATTTGGCGAACAAGGTAGCGACCGCGGAGGCAAGAGCCGGCAGTGCCGAAGCCGAGCTTCGAAAATCGCAAGGCGGGAGGGCAGATCTGGAATCGAAATTGCAGGCGAGTGAGGCACGGGTGGCCGATCTGCAAAAACAAGTTGGGGCCGCAACCGTCGCCAGAGGGCCGGATTCAAGGGAAAACATCCCGGATAGCAAATTGAAGGCGCAGCTTGACGAAACGAAGCGCCGAATGGAGGCGGTCGAGAAGGAGAAAGCCATGCTAGCCGAAAAACTGAAGGCAGCCCTGGATCGCGTGACTGCGGGAGAGGAAAAAGGTCGACGCGGATCGCGGGCCAGCGTCGCGGGGATTCACGGCACCGTGCTGGCGGTCAACCAAGCTTATAATTTTGTCGTTCTTAGCATGGGAGAACGGCAAGGTGTGGTGCCGAATTCTGAGATGTTAGTCATGCGCGGCGGCACGCTCATAGGGAGGATTCGCATCTCTTCAGTTGAACCTACCACTTCGATAGGCGATATAATTAACGATAGCTTGGCGCGGGGCGTCCAAGTGCAACCTGGAGATACGGTAGTTTATGTTGGAAATGCCTCTTCATAGTCGGGAGATGAAGCGCGCGCTGGTAGCATCGCTGGGCGCTCTTTGCCTTGTGTCGTGCGCGAGTGGGCCCGCGCAACCTTCATTGGTGGGCGATCCCGATGGAGCGCGTGAGTCCGCCATTCCCTGGAATAGACCACAGCCTTGGGAAGGCTCCGCTGGCTTACCTGCAGGGATGCCTGGTGGAGCGGGCAATCCGAATCCAAATAATCCGACCGCCTACTAGCAGTCGGCGGTTGTTAAATCCAAACTCCCGCGGGGATGACCGCGTCCTTCGGAACGACGATGATTCCGTCCCGGATGAAGTAGTTTGGTCCGTCCACGTTCTTGTCTTTGCCTTCCGGCGTAATGACGACGCCGTCCCCGATGCGTGCATTCTTGTCGATGATGGCGCGATCGATCACGCAGTTGCGCCCGATCCCAATCGGAGGCGCTCCGGCCGAAGCTTGCGGCGCCGAGGCCTCAAAGTAATCGCCGCCCATGATGACACTGTTGCGAATGGTCGCGCCGCTGCGAATGATGCTGCGCACTCCAATCACGCTGCGTTCAATGTGCGCGTCGGAGATGATACAGCCATCGGACACGATTGCCTGCCGCAGGGTAGCGCCATTTATTTTACTGCCGGGCAGGAAACGTGGGTGCGTGTAGATCGGTGCATTCGCTTCGAAGAAACTGTACTTCGGAACCAGGTTCGTTAGGTCGAGATTTGCTTCGTAAAAGGCCCGAATAGTTCCAATATCTTCCCAGTAGCCCTCAAAGATATGGGCGCTGACGTGCCGCTCGCCGATCGCCTTTGGGATCACGTGCTTGCCGAAATCGTCCATGCTTCCTTCCACGCAATCCACCAGCACCTGACGGTTGAAGACGTAGATGCCCATTGAGGCTTGATAGAGTTCTGCGTCCGGCGCGCGCCCCAGCGATTCCAAAATTGCGGGCCCAAGCTTTAATTCATTCAACACCGCCGGATCCTTTGGCTTCTCCTCGAATCGAACGACGCGATGATCCGAACCGCTCAGCATGATGCCGAAGCCCGAAGCCGCTTCACGTCCTACCGGTGTAACCGCCAGTGTGATCTCGGCGCCCGAGCGAATGTGCTGATCCAGCAAGACGCGAAAATCCATCCGGTAAAGCTGATCGCCGCTCAGGATGAGAAAGTAGTCATAGGGTTTCTCCAGGAAATAGCGCAGGTTCTGCCGCACGGCGTCAGCCGTCCCCTGATACCATTGTGTGCTGGAGGGCGTTTGCTGTGCAGCGAGAATATCGACGAAGCTGGGCGAGAAATTATCAAACTTGTAGCTCGCCTGGATGTGACGATGCAGTGACATCGTGTTGAACTGCGTCAGGATATAAATCGAACGCAGGCCGGAGTTGAGGCAGTTGCTGATTGGAATATCAACCAGCCGATATTTCCCGCCTAAGGGTACGGCTGGCTTGGCACGATCTTTCGTTAGGGGAAAAAGTCGTGTGCCCGCACCTCCGCCCATAATAATAGACAGGGTCCGTTGCGTCGTGCCTGGCGGTAATGCAGGAGTTTGCGGCATGAGTCGCTCCAGAACTTACAGGAGATTCGCAGCCCAGCACAAGGTGTGATGTAATCACGGGGACGCGGAGAAGGATGGCCCCGCCGGCCACCTTTGCGGCTTCATCCTTTTCGTCTATTTGCGTGCGCCGCGCTCTCTGCCGGAAATTCGCCCACGATCAATGCCAGCAGAGACTGTTGCTACTGCAACATGCTCACCCTACAATGCCGACCATGTGTGGCATCGTCGGATATGTCGGTAATGCTGAAGCCGGGCCTATCCTGCTCGACGGTCTGCGTCGGCTGGAATATCGGGGCTACGACTCTGCCGGCATCGCAGTGGTTAATGGCAATCATGTCGAGACCCGCAAATGCGCCGGTCGTATCGCCGGCCTGACAAAGTTGATGGCCGATGCGCCCCCGAGCGGCACTTATGGAATTAGCCACACGCGTTGGGCCACACACGGCAAACCTACCGATCAAAATGCACACCCGCACTTTGACGAAAGCGGCAAGCTCGCGGTCGTCCATAATGGCGTGATTGAAAATTACCAACAGATAAAGGACGCGTTGCTGCGGGAAGGCGAACACCATTTCACCTCCGAAACCGATACCGAAGTGCTCGCGCATCTCATCGGCAAAATCTACGATGAATCGGCCGTCGGCGTGACTGATCCGCGTCGGCACAAGGCGTTGCTGGTCGAGGCGCTTCGTGCCGCCTTGCAGCAGGTCATCGGCACCTATGGCATCGTGATGGTGCACGCCGATATCCCCGACTTTGTCGTCGGCGCGCGCCGCGGCAGTCCTCTCGTTCTCGGAGTGGGGAAGGATGAAAATTTTCTCGCCAGCGACGTGAGCGCCATCGTCGCCTACACCCGCGACGCGGTCTATCTCAACGACTTCGATCTCGTTGCCGTTGAGCGCGACAAATTTGAGATCAGCTCACTTGCCGGTGAGCGCGGCGTTCACGCGATCAGCAAAGTGGAATTTACCGCCGAGGACATCAAGAAAGGCGACTACCCGCACTACATGCTGAAGGAAATCTTCGAGCAACCCGGCTCGGTGCGCGATGCGATGCGCGGCCGGCTCAGCCTCGAAGAATGCACGGCGAAGTTAGGCGGGTTGAACATGAGTCCGGCGCAACTGCGCGAAGTCGGCCGCGTCGTTCTCACCGGCTGTGGCACCGCGCTCCATGCCGCGATGGTGGGCGAATATTTGATCGAACAACTCGCCAATCTTCCGACCGAGGTCGAGTACGCGAGTGAGTTTCGCCATCGCAATACACCGATGACCAATGACACGCTCGTTTTAGCCATCAGCCAGAGCGGCGAAACAGCGGACACCTTGGGCGCCTTACGTGAGAGTCAGCGCAAAGGATTTCGCACCTTAGGCATCTGTAACAACGTCGCGAGCACGATTGCGCGCGAGAGCGACGGCGGCGTCTATATGCATGCCGGACCGGAAATCGGCGTGGCCGCGAGCAAGTCGTTCACCTCGCAGGTCGTCATCCTGACTTTGATTGGCTTATTGTTAGGCCGGATGCGCCACCTTTCTACCGCAGAGGGGACGTGTGTCATCGAAGCGCTCGAAGGATTGCCGGAAAAAATCGAGCAAGTCCTCAAGCTGAGTGATGCAGTGAAAGCCATGGCGCAGAAATACAGTGGGGTTGCCGGCGTACTCTTCTTTGGTCGGCAATTCAATTTCCCCATCGCGCTCGAAGCCGCGCTCAAGGTGAAGGAAATCACCTACCTCTACGCGGAAGGTCATCCGAGTGCGGAATTGAAACACGGCATTATCGCTCTCGTTAGGCCGGAGTTGCCCTCCGTCTTCATCGCGCCAGACGACGCCGTCTTCTCAAAGAATCTGAACAACATCGAGCAGGTCAGAGCGCGCAAAGGACCGATCATTGCCGTCACGACCCAAAGCGGGGCCGCCAAACTTAGCGGAATTGCGGACGATATCCTCATCGTGCCAGACGCAGAGGACTTCGTTATGCCGGTGCTGACAGTTATTCCTCTGCAACTCTTCGCCTACCACCTCGCGGTCGCGCTCGGTCACGACGTGGATAAGCCACGCAATCTGGCGAAGAGCGTGACGGTGGAATAGGAAGCGATCGCAGGGCTCCTGTCACCCCAGTCTCTCGGAGGTAACGAAGGGGGGAGGCTTTCGCCGGCGCCCTTTCTGTAATCAGCCGCGTCTCCCTCTGATCAGGCGGTAGATGAGCAGGAGTATCATGGCGCCGATGATCGAAGCGATGAAGCCCGCTGGTTGCCCGGGTTGATACCAACCGGCCAGCCGGCCGAGATAACCGGCGACGAACGCGCCCGCAATACCAAGGAGGATGGTGATGATGCAACCACCCGGATCTCTCCCCGGCGTGAGTAACTTGGCGATCGCGCCGACGACGAGACCAATGATGAGTGTCCAGAGAATTGCGCCCATAATGTCAATACCCTAACGAAGCTTAGTCACCCACTGCAATGGTTTTATCCGACTCAGGTCATCTCACAGCTGGACGACTTGCGCGCTGTGGATGTCTTCGCTCGCTCCAATTTCGGCAAGCAATTCGGCGCCGGGCGCGGTGTCAAGATTAAGAACGGTTAGCGCGCGCCCGCCAGCCTGGTTTCGGCTCAGCGACATGCTTGCGATGTTGATGCCGTGCGCGCCTAACAATGTTCCGATTCGACCGACCATGCCGGGCCGATCCGTGTTTTCGAGGACGAGCACGACGCCACTGGGCCGCGCCTCAACCGGACGACTGTTGATACTCACGATGCGCGGGGTGGCGCCGAAAAACGCGCCCGCGACCGAGATTGTTTTCGCTTCTGCCTCCGCTGTCAGTTCGAGCAGGTCAGTGTAATCGCCCGGGGCGCTCAGACGCGATTCGGTCACTTCCAAGCCTAACGATCCCGCAAAAGCCGGGGCGTTCACCTCGTTCACATCTTCGCCGCCGGCAAGACGAAGGAAACCTTTCAGGATCGCGCGTGTGATCGCAGTCGTATCGACTTCGTTGACTTTACCGCTGTAGTTAATGTGCAGGTTTTCGACCCTTTTCGGTGCGATCTGGGAGAGAAAGCGACCGAGCTTTTCGCCAAAGCGTAGATGCGGTCCAATGATGGCGAGAGTTTTAGCGTCGAGGTTTGGCAGATTGATTGCGTTGCGGATGGTGCCTTCGAGCAGGGCGGCGCGAATGGCCTGGGCAATTTCGATCCCGACGCTTTCCTGCGCTTCCACGGTCGAAGCCCCAAGGTGCGGCGTGAGGATGAGGTTTGGGATCCCGCGCAGCGGGGAGTCGTTAGGCAACGGCTCGCTCTCGAAAACATCGAGCGCTGCGCCAGCGACGTGGCCGTTGCCCAACGAATCGAGCAGCGCACCTTCGTCGATCAGGCCGCCGCGGGCACAGTTGATGATCCGGACGCCGCGCTTTGTTTTCGTTAGGCGAGCAGCATTGAGAAGGTGATGCGTTTCTGGCGTGAGAGGAGTGTGGAGAGTGAGGAAATCGGCCAGGGGCAGGAGTTCATCGAGGTCTTCGATCAACTCGACCTGAAGAGAACGCGCGCGGCTCGAGGAAAGGTAAGGATCGTAGGCCAGAACGCGCATTCCGAAGGCGATCGCGCGCCGACTTAGCTCAGAGCCAATTCGGCCCATGCCTATGATCCCCAACGTTTTGTTGTAAAGCTCGCTGCCTTCGAATTGTTTTCGATCCCATTTGCCAGCCTGCAGATTGGCGTGCGCCTGCGGGATCTTGCGCGCGACCGCGAGCAGAAGGGAGAAGGCGTGCTCGGCGGTGGAGATCGTATTGCCGCCCGGCGTGTTCATCACGATGATGCCGCGACGCGTCGCAACATCGAGGTCGACGTTATCCACGCCGACTCCGGCGCGGCCGACCACCTTGAGATGTGTGCCAGCCTGGAGAATGGGCGCGGTTACCTTTGTTTGGCTTCGCACGACGATGGCGCTGAACCCAGGAATCATTTTCAAGAGTTCCGCCTCGCTTTGGCCAGTGCATACCACTACTTCGAGAGCGCCACCGCTGGCCAGCTCGTCGATGCCGCGTTGAGAAATGGAATCGGCGATAAGGACTTTCATTTTCGAAAATTGGCCAGGAGCAGCGTCAACTCGCTTCGACCGGCAGCTGCATCGGTTTTCCCATCGGAAGGCGGATGGTGAAGGAGGCGCCGCCGTTGGCGAGATTGCGCGCAGTGATGGCGCCGCCGTGAACTTCCACCAGTTGCTTCGCGATCGCCAGCCCGAGGCCTAATCCACCGGCTGGCTTGCCTGCGCCGCGGTAGAATTTTTCAAAGACCTTCGTTTCCTCGCCCGGAGCCAGGCCAGGACCGCGATCGGTCACACTGAAAAGCAAGTTTCCCGCATCCTCGCGCGCCGTCGCTTCGATCGGTGTGCCGGGCGGACTGTAAGTGGCCGAGTTTGTTAGCAGAGCGGCGAGTGCCTGTTGGATGAGGCGGCCATCGACCGAGACGGGCGGAAGATTTTCGCCGATGCTGATCTCGACCTCACGGTCGAGACTGGCGTCGCGCACTGCTTCGCGTAACAATTCGCCAGGATCGCACCATTCGCGCACCGGCTGCAGGAGGCCTGATTCAAGACGCGTGGCATCGAGCAGATTGCTGACCGTCTTCGTCAGGCGCTGCGCCGCCTGTTGCAACTCGGCGCAATCGGGTTGCGGTTCTTGCAAGGTGGCCGACATGACGGCCAGCGGCGTTTTTAGCTCATGCGATACGAGGTCAAAGAGCGTCTTTTGCAATTTCTGGGATTGAGTGGCGAGTTGGGCTTCGCGGCTTTCCTGAAGCGCACGTTCCTTGTGAAGATAGAGCGCGAGCTGAGCGGCGATGGCGTCGAGCAATTGCCGCTGTTCAAGCGAGGGCGCCTGTGGCAAACAGATGGCAAGCACCCCTTCCGCGCGGCCGCCAGCGAGTAAAGGCAGATGAAGAGCGGGCGAGTCCGGGAGTGTGTCGGTCGAGAGCCCGGCCTCCTGTTTTTTCTGAAAGGCCCACGCAGCGACGCTCTCATCCTTGCTCGTGATCGCGAACGACCCGGCCGAGTGCGGAGTGAGTCCGCTCTCGGAGCAAAGAAGGATGGCGCTGTCCGCATGAAAGGTTTCCTCGATCAGCCTAACGAGTGAAGCCAGCGCTTCATTCAGATCTCGACTCGATGCCAGGGCCTGAGTCAGCCGATAGAGAGCAGTCGCGCGCGCCTCGCGTCGACGTTCGACATCCTCGCGCTCGCGTAATTGGGCGGCAAGGTGTCCGATGACTAGAGCGACGACAAAATAAATGCCGAACATCATGAAGTCGGGCAGTTGGCTGATGTAGAAAGTGAAGCGCGGCGGGATGAAGAGAAAATTCCAGAGCAATGCGCTCAGGGCCGCGAGAAGCAGAGTCGGAGTGCGATGGAGGCGCAATCCTGCGACGGTGACCGCGAACAGGTAGAGCAGCGCCACGGCCCAGTAGCCAGTAAATCGAAAGACTGCCAGAGAGAGTGCCGTGACGACGGCGGCGATGAGAATCGCGACTCCGTATTCGTTCCAGCGCAGGTTGGAGACACCGGCTTCGGAACGCGGCAACGGTTTTTCATCCGAGCGGATCATGTGAATGTCGATCTCGCCGCTGTGCCTGACCAGCCAGTCCACCGGCGAGGCTTGGCGCAAGAGCCAGCGTTTCTTGATCGGTTTCCCGAGAACGAACTGGGTCACGTTGTGCTGTTGCGCGAGACGGAGGAGCGCTTCGCCGACGTGCGTGCCAGGGGTGGTGATGACCTCCGCGCCGAGACTTCGCGCGAGCGCAAGGTCTCGATTGAGCTGAGCCTGCTGCTTTTCGCCCACCGGCTGGCCAGTATCGATGTTCGCCACGATCCAGGAGGCTTCCATCGAAGCGGCGAGCCGGCGCGTGTAACGGATCAGCTTTTCCGAGGTTGCGCCTCCGCGGACCGCGGCGAGCAGGCGATCACTACTCTTCCACGGCCCGATGATTCGCTCCTCCTGCATGATGTCGCGCAGGTCGCGATCGACATGCTCGGCCACGATGCGGAGTGACATCTCGCGCAGGGCAGTGAGGTTGCTTTCCCGAAAGAAATTCGCCGCCGCCGCCTCCGCGCGATCGCCGAGATAGACTTTGCCTTCGGCGAGCCGGGAGCGCAGTTGTTCCGGAGTCAGGTCGATGAGGACAATCTCGTCGGCCGAATCAAGAATCGAGTCGGGTACCGTTTCCCTAACGACCACACCAGTGATCTGTTGGATCGTGTCGCGTCGGCTCTCGATGTGCTGGACGTTGACGGTCGTGTAAACGTTGATGCCCGCGTCGAGTAGCTCGAGCACATCCTGATAACGCTTTGGATGGCGCGAGCCGGGTGCGTTGGTGTGCGCCAGTTCGTCGACCACGGCCAACTGCGGATGCCAGAGCAGGATCGCATCCAGGTCCATTTCCTCGAGTGTCGTCCCGCGATAGTCGAGCTGTGCGCGCGGAACGATCGGCAACCCTTCGAGTAACGCTTCAGTCTCGGCTCGCCCATGTGTTTCCACGATTCCGATTACAACCTCGCGCCCGTCCTTCAGGGCTTGTCGTGCTGCCTGGAGCATGGCGAAGGTCTTACCCACGCCCGGACACATCCCGAAAAAAATCTTCAGCTTGCCGCGAGCGGCCTTGGCTTCTTCGCGCTTCAAATGCGTGAGCAACGCATCTGGATCAGGCCGTTCGGCCGCGCTCATAAGATGAATTTATTCACGACTTGCAATTAGGGCGAATAAGCCGGTTTCCGGAGCGTCACGAGCAATCCGGCAATGACAATGAGCGTGCCGCCAACGAAGATGGGAAGATTAGGCACGTTCGGAAAAAAATGAAGTTGATAATTTGCCACATGACGAAAAGGGTCGTGAAATAGAGACCGACGACAATTTCGAAACTCTACTCGGGCAAGATTGAGCGAGATTCCAGATCCCGAAAGGAGAATCTCGGCAACCTGAATCTGCCGTCCAGCATCGCGACGGCGGTCGTTAGGTTCTGGAAAAAGTCATTGGCGCTCAGGCCAACTGGGTCGGCTGCCCTTGTTCCGACCGATAGCCGGCGGCGAGAAACGCAATTGCTAGAAAGCGAAGATGCAGTCGAATGCGGCGGTAAACATCGTCTGGTCCTGAGAGTCATTGAACGGATGCGTACCGCTAAAGGAGTGATCAACGCGTAACTCAGGCCGAAGAGTCAAGCCTTGCAGCGGCTTCGGCACCGAAGGCTTGATATCGAGCCCAACGGTAAGGGCGCCATAGGTAGTGCTGCCACCACCCACGGTGCGGGGATCGATCACCGGTTGTCCAGCCAGGGCTCGCATCGGATCGTGCGGATCGGCGAAAGATGCAACATAAAATCCTTTGTCGTCGCGCCAGACTTCACCCCGGATTTTCGCGGTGAACCTTTCGTTGATTGCATAAGTGAGATACTGCGCTCCACCATATCCATCCGCATTGGCGGCGTCGTCTCGGGCGAAGTTGAACTCGGTGATCGACGTCCATTTGTCGGTGATCTTCCAGGTGACATAGATATCACTCAGGTAACGAAAGTCGTGGTTGTCGTCAGGCGTTTCGGGACCGATGTGAGTGGCACCGTTCACGAGAAGTTTTCCGCCGTTAAAAGTCATACCAAACCCAGCGAGGAATCCCGCCGAGTCGTTGTTGTCATCCAGGCTCGTGTTTACACCGCGCGTAACTCCGCCAAGCAGATCAAGCCAAGAGTTAGCGTGGAGCGTAAAGAGCGCGCCGGTGTGGTTAAACGGCACACCAAAGTTAAAGATATAGCTATGGGAGTAAAAAATGTTACTTCGCGGGTCAATTGCCTCGAAGCCAACCGGGGTGACAAACTTGCCCACCTTCATATCCAGGCCTCCCTCGGTGATAACGGGGAAATGCAGGTTCAAATAAGCCTCAGGAATGTCAGGCTGGTAGAGACTGCTGCCCATCGTATGGTCGAGCAATCCGAGCGAATGAATGTAACGCGCGTCAGTTCCAAAAAGGAGCTGAAGCTTAAACCCCCAATCCAACTCACCCGGTTGCGGCGCAAGAGTCCTTTCCAGATTCAGAGTGATCTGGTTCACGAGCGGCTCATTCGAGCGATCGTCGAAAAGCCGGCCGAAGTTTTGCCTGTCGTCCGGAGAAGAAGGATTGACTGTGATTCCGGCGTCGATCCAGGCCGATATCTTGAAGCGCGGCTCAGGAGTAGGAGACGGTGAAGGTGAGACTGCTGGCTCACCGCCGTGCAGTCCAGATTGTAAAGCCAAGAGAATACTTATGGCTAGAGTTGCTGAACCTTTCGCCTTCATAGATAGCGTACGTGCGGTTGTGGAGCCCTTAGCTTTGGCATCTTAATCTTCTCTACCTCCACCGGGAGTAGGATAAAAGAGTAGGTGGACCTGCTTCCAAAAGTCAGACCGCAGAAGTTTATCTGCGATCGGGCTCTCGCGGACGCCCTCATTGGGTAGCTCCTCCCGCATCCAGCGCCAGGTTTAGCTGCAGGACGTTGACTCCAGGATCGCCAAGAATACCAAGGTCAGGCTTATCCGTATATTGGTCTACGAGCGCGCGCAGCTTTTCCGGTGCAATGCCGCGCACGTTCGCGATGCGCGGGATTTGCAGCTCGGCGTTACGAGGACTGATGTGCGGGTCGAGGCCGCTCCCGGACGCGGTGACGGCATCCGCCGGCACCGGGTCGTTAGGCCCGAGGCTATTCTCGGCCCGATAAGCGGCCACGCGATCCTTAATTGCGTCGGCTAGTTTCTGAGAGGTCGGACCAAGGTTACTGCCGCTCGAGGCTGCGGCGTCATAACCGTTGCCCGCCGCAGATGGTCGGGGATGAAAATACTTTTGGTCGGTAAAACCCTGACCCAGGAGCTTCGAGCCGCGAACCGTCCCGTCGGCCGCAACGATCAGGCTGCCGTTGGCCTTTTCGCGAAATAGGGCCTGACCCAATCCGTAGACAATGACGGGATATAATCCCGCAACAAACCAGCACCAGAACCAGAGTGCTGATGATTGCAGCGCGAAATTCGACAAAGAAGTCCTTCATTGGTTAGGCAAGATTGAGACCGGTAATAATGACGTCGATGAGTTTGATGCCGATAAACGGCACGACGATCCCGCCCAGGCCGTAAATCAGCAGATTACGTTGGAGGATGGCGAGGGCGCCAATCGCCTTATAGGTGACACCTTTGAGCGCCAGCGGAATGAGGGCGATAATGATGAGCGCGTTGAAAATAACTGCGCTCAAGATCGCACTGGTAGGACTGTGCAGGTGCATGATGTTGAGCGGCGCGATGGCTGGAAAGGTCGCGATGAGCATGGCCGGCAGAATAGCGAAGTATTTCGCGACATCGTTGGCAATACTAAAAGTGGTCAGGCTTCCCCGGGTCATGAGCATCTGTTTCCCGATCTCGACGATATCGATCAGCTTGGTGGGGTTACTATCCAGGTCGACCATGTTCCCGGCTTCTCGCGCGGCCTGAGTGCCGGTGTTCATGGCCACGCCCACGTCGGCTTGGGCGAGAGCAGGTGCGTCGTTAGTCCCATCGCCAGTCATGGCTACGAGCCGGCCTTCCGCTTGCTCGAAACGAATCCGCTTCAACTTATCTTCGGGCGTAGCCTGAGCCATGAAGTCATCCACTCCCGACTCGGCCGCGATCGCCCCCGCTGTCAGTGGATTATCGCCTGTGATCATCACGGTGCGGATCCCCATCTTGCGCAGTTGTGCGAAACGTTCCTTAATCCCGCCTTTGACCACGTCCTTAAGCTCAATAACTCCAAGAGTGGTTCGATCCGCAGCAACGACGAGCGGGGTGGCGCCGCGTCGGGAGATCTCGTCGACTGCTGTTTGCACCGCCTGCGGAAAAGCGCCCCCGGCCGATTCGACAAATGCGCGCACCGCTTCGGCCGCGCCTTTTCGAATCCTATTGCGTGGCTGACTACCGTTGGCATGCAGATCAATCCCACTCATCCGCGTTTGAGCGGTGAAGGGGACAAAGGTCGCCTCCAGTTCGTGCATTTCGCGCGCGCGTAATCCGAACTTCTCCTTGGCCAGGACGACGATGCTGCGACCCTCGGGTGTTTCGTCGGCTAACGAGCTGAGCTGTGCGGCCGCGGCCAGATCCTGATCCAACACTCCAGGTGCGGGATCAAAGGAGACTGCCATTCGGTTACCGAGAGTGATTGTGCCAGTCTTATCGAGCAAGAGCACATCAACGTCGCCCGCTGCTTCTACCGCGCGGCCACTCATGGCGAGCACATTCCTTTGCAGGACACGATCCATCCCGGCGATCCCGATCGCGCTGAGCAAACCGCCGATCGTCGTGGGAATCAGACAGACCAGCAGCGCGACCAGGACCGGAATGGAAAATTCCGTCGCCGAATAGATTCCAAAAGGCTTCAGGGTTACGACGACCAAAAGAAAGATAAAGGTGAGCGCAGCAAGAAGAATGGTGAGCGCAATTTCGTTAGGCGTTTTCTGGCGTTGCGCACCTTCCACTAGCGCAATCATACGGTCGAGAAAGCCGCCACCTTTTTCCATGGTCACTTGAATGACAATTCGGTCGCTCAGGACACGTGTGCCGCCAGTGACCGCGCTGCGATCGCCGCCGCTTTCGCGAATGACAGGCGCTGATTCGCCGGTGATGGCGGCCTCATCAACGCTTGCGATTCCTTCAATAACATCGCCGTCCGCCGGAATAATGTCGCCGGCTTCACAGACGACGCGGTCGCCCTTATTGAGGTCAGTCGCCGGGACTTTGTCTTCATGACCATTCTTTAGCCGGCGCGCCATGGTGGTCGTGCGCATCCGACGCAGAGCGGCAGCCTGGGCTTTGCCGCGGCCTTCCGCCATCGCTTCGGCAAAGTTAGCAAAGAGGACCGTGAACCAGAGCCAGATGGCGAGCTGAAGGACAAAGCCGCGCAACATGGGCTCAGCTGTAAAAATTCCTACAGTCGTTAGGGCGGCGCCTATCATGGTCACAAACATGACCGGGTTCCTTACCATCAGGCGCGGATCGAGTTTGCGAAAAGACTCCCCGATCGCCGGGCCGGCAATTTGCCAGTCAAAAAGAGAGCGAGTTTTGGATTTCATTTTACCTAACGACTAAAAGAGTTTGCCACCCTGCATGAGGAAATGCTCCACCACAGGCCCGAGGGTCAGCGCGGGAAGGAAGTTAAGCGCGCCGATCAAGAGAATCGTGCCAATGAGCAGGATGAAAAAGGTGCCGCCGTGGACCGGGAATGTGCCCGCGCTCGCAGGAGTAACTTTTTTCTGAGCAAGCGAGCCAGCCAGACCCATGATCGGCACGATCATAAGGAATCGCCCGATTAACATCGCGATACCGATCGTTGTGTTGAGCCAGGGCGTGTTGGCGCTGATTCCGGCAAAGGCGCTACCATTGTTTCCCGTGCCGGAAGTGAAGGCATACAGGAGTTCGCTCAGACCGTGAGGGCCGGCGTTATTGAGACTAACCAGGCCCCATTTGCTCACTACCGCCCAGGCCGAGAACGCGAGGATATCAACGGCAAGGATGAGTAAGGCCAGCATGCACATCTTAACGTCAAAGGACTCGATCTTCTTGCCGAGATACTCCGGTGTGCGACCGACCATTAGCCCGGCGATGAAGACTCCGAGGACAACGAAGACCAAAATGCCGTAGAGACCGGCGCCGACACCACCAAAGATGATCTCGCCCAGCTGAATGTTAAAAAGCGGAACGAATCCCCCGAGTGGTGTGAAGGAGTCATGCATCGAGTTAACGGCGCCGCAGGAGGCGTCAGTAGTGACCGTGGCAAAGAGAGCGGAGTTAAAGATTCCGAATCGAACTTCCTTGCCTTCCATGTTTCCATCGACCGCCGCAACCCCGAGGTTCTGATGGATTGGATTACCCGCTGCTTCCGAGTGCCAGGCCAAAAGCACGCCCGCGATAAACAGCGCGAGCATGACTGCCCACACCGTCCAGCCATGCTTCTGACTTTTCACCATTCGGCCCAAATAGTAAGTCAGGCCGCTGCCGATCGAGAAGATCGAGAGCATCTGAACGAAGTTCGAGAGCGGCGTCGGATTTTCGAACGGCTGCGCGGCATTCGCATTAGTGTAACCACCGCCGTTTGTGCCCAGCATCTTGATTGCGACCTGGGACGCCATCGGTCCCTGGACGATGTTCTGTTCCGTGACGGTCTGTTCTTCCATGACCGGGTTGCCCTTCGCGTCGAGGACCGGTTTGCCGTTCGCGTCAACCTTGGCAACTGAGACCTTGGCCGGTTCGACCAGCTTCGCTTTTGTATAAGGCTTGAGGTTTTGGATCATCCCCTGCGAAACGAGAAAGGTCGCGAAGACAATGCAAATCGGAATGAGCAGGTAGTAAGTAATCCGTACGAGATCAACCCAGAAATTGCCGAGGGTGTGTGCCGTGTGTCGAGCGATGCCGCGCACCAGCGCCGCGGCGATTGCGATGCCCGTTGCGGCGGAGGCGAAATTGTGAAACGCCAGGCCAACCATCTGAGAGAGGTAGGACATCGTCGATTCACCGACGTAGCTCTGCCAGTTGGTGTTTGTGGTAAAGCTAGTTGCCGTATTAAAGGCAAGGTCAGGACCAACTGGTCCAAGCCCTTGCGGATTGAGTGGCAGCACGTTTTGCAGCCTCAGGATGGCATAGGTAAAGAGGCAACTCACCAGGCTAAAAGCAAGCATGGCAAAGGTGTATTGCTTCCAAGTCTGTTCCCGTTTCGGATCGACGCCCATCAGGGTATAGGTGAGTTTTTCGAGTGGGCGCAGGACCGAGTCGAACCAGGTGCGGCCATTCGCGTCGAGCACCTGGAGCAGGTAAAGCCCGATTGGTTTCGTGACCAGGATGAGCGCGATCACGAAAAGTCCGAATTGAATCCAACCTGAGATTTGCGGGTTCATTCTAGAATTTTTCGGGGCGAAGCATCGCGACCAAGAGATAGATAAAGAGAAGGAGAGCAACGACGCTGACGACGATGGTTTCCATGAGTGAGAGTTAGAGTCGGCCGCAGAAGAGCGTGTATGCGACGCTCACGAGGAAGAAAAGAAAGATCGTGCCAATAAAAACAAGATCGCTCATTGGCGTGTCGAGTTAGGGCGCAGGTTAGATGAAGGCTTTGAGGGGAGGTCGTCGGAGAAATTGCGTTTGCCGCGCAAGGCTTGCAGCCAGGGTAACGGCTTAGGCCCACAATCTCGATAATTCATAAAGCCAGTGTAGCTCGGGGCTGCGGCAGTCATAATTAAAAGAAGGGCTCAAGTAATTAAGATTTCGCTAACGAACCGGCAGTGGTTAAGGAGGGCGCTTCCTTGTTGTAAGCCGACTACCAGTTATCGCGTGGCTTGAAATCCGCGCTTGTTCAATTCCTGAGTGAGCGCTTCCAACGTATCTTGACATTCCGCTGTAAGTTTGCGTCTCTGACCAAGGACAAGGGCCAGCGAGCGGACATTCGAGTTACGCCTGGAGAGCGCAATGATCTGACGGTGATAGCCGAGGAAGCGGTTCAAAGCGATTTGTGCCGTTGCGACCTTTCCGTTTGCATTAGCCGGTGTGAGCGCCGCCAAGCTCTGCAGTGCGCTCCGCGTCTCAGTTTCCCCGGTCGCCATCTGCTTTTCTAACATGGTCATGACATCGTCTCTCGCTTCGGCAATGTGAGGTGCCTCCAGAACTTGAATCTGGCGAAGCGCGGCCAGCGCTTTGAATGCCAGCGCGTCAGCTTGAGAGGGATTTCCGGAAACGCTTCGCGCGGCGTCCTCGACCGCGAGGCGAAAATCGTCGGCGGCTTTTTGGGCCGTTCCAAAGGAAAGTCGCTGCGCTTTGAGGTTGTCATTCGCGACTGCCAATTTAAGGATGTCTTGTTCAACCGTTCGGTAGGTGTTGAGTTGCCGATCGAATCGGTCGAGCAGTTGAGTCTCGTTAGAGAACATGAGACTGGCGAGGAGTGGTCGCAGCTTCTCAGCGTCTTGCTGCACGGCCTGCATTTTTCGCTCAGACTCTTGCGCGAACTGGGCCGAGGCCTCGTCGCTCTGAGCCATCACGGCAAGGTTCGTGGCGTCTGACGCCTGGGTGAAATCGACGTGCAACTTTGCAGTGATTCGCTGTGCTTCGGACATGCGTTGAAGAACCGACTGCGGCTCGTGATAGCAGCCGACAACTGCGACCGCGACCGCGACGACCGCGAATTGGAGAAAAACACGAGTCGGGTAAGAGCGAATCAAGATGTGTGGTTTATCACAGACGGTTTTGTCGTTTCCCCGTATCAGGAATTGGAACAAGTCAGTCCAGAAAAGTGCCATGCTTTGACGGGCGTTTGGAAGCTGAAAACTCGCACTCCGGACGAGTTGGGACTTTTTAAGTAGTAATGGCCGGGCATAGCTCTGTGCCTTGCGTTTGGGCAGACAAACGACGATGACTGCTTCCATGTCTGAAGATCGTCTCTGCCTGGGCCAGGGAGTTAGTTAAAACCAGCCGTTGAAGTGCTAAAAGTTCGTTAAGATGGAAAGATGCTTTCGAAGCGCCCGCCGCTGTTGCAAGCTGCAGCCTGTTTAATTCACAACCCATCAGTCGAGAGCCGATAACCAATGCCGACTTCAGTTTTGATTAAGGTTGGCGCATCGGCGTTGCCTTCAAGTTTCTTGCGCAGATGCGTGACATACACACGGAGATATTGTGCCTGGCTCTCCGCTTTTTCGCCCCAAACGGTGCGAAGAAGTTGGCGGTGGGTAACAACTTTGCCGGCATTCTGAACGAGGACACGCAAGAGCGAATACTCCGTCGGCGTAAGCTTTATCTCGACTCCGTTGAGTTTTACCTGGCGAGCTCCAAAATCGACGCAGAACGGACCGGATTGGAAAACCGGCTCACCGGTTTCTACGAGGGAGCGGCGTTGCGCGGCACGAACGCGAGCCAGCAACTCGGCCGTGTCGAAGGGTTTGGTCACGTAATCATCCGCGCCGGCATCGAGCGCAGCGACTTTTTCGTCCGGTTCGTCGCGCACGGAAAGGATCAGCACGGGCACATCGGACCATTCGCGCAAGTGTTTCAGCACTTTCATCCCCTCCATGTCAGGCAACCCGAGATCGAGCAGGACGATATCAGGCCGCCGGTAGGCGATTTCGGCCAGGCCGCTCTGTCCGGTTTCGGCTTCGAAGACCTGGTGATCGGCTCTTTCAAGGGCGAGACGAAGGAGACGGCGAATTTGTTTTTCGTCGTCGATGATCAAGGCGATTCGGTTCGATTTCATGCGTTCGATACAATCGTTTTTCCCGCGCGCACGGGTAGGTTGATGACCACATGCGCACCGGCGCCTTGACGAGCGGGCGTTGATTTCGCCGTCAGCTCGTCAGATGGTGTGAACATCGGGCCCGCGGAAAGCGGCACGTCGATCAAACACGAACTGAACGAGTTCAGCACGAATGCAATTCTACCTGCATGAGGCACGCGGGTAAAAGGCCCTGGCAGAAATTTTAATACCGTTTTAATTACTGTCGCGTTGGCCTGCAGCCTAAGCTTACAGTTTGGGATGGAAACTCCGTGCCTGAGACAATAACTCCAGCGACTCCGACGGCCGCATCCGCCGCTTCGGATGAGCAAGGAGCGCCCGCACGCAAGCGGCGATTGGCTCTGCTCTGCCTTGCCAGCCTTGGGATCGTCTATGGCGACATTGGCACGAGCCCGCTCTATGCCCTGCGCGAATGTTTTTATGGCGAGAACGCCGTCCCACCCACGCCGGCAAATATCCTTGGCGTGCTCTCGCTCATCTTCTGGTCCTTCATTCTCATCATCTCGATCAAATATCTCATCCTCATCCTGCGGGCCGACAACCGGGGCGAGGGCGGTATTCTAGCGCTCGCGACCTTGGTCAGAGACGTGATGAATCGAGGAAGGTTCATCTTTATCCTCGGGCTGTTTGGCGCGGCGTTGCTTTACGCCGATGGGATGATTACGCCTGCCATTTCAGTCCTGAGCGCGGTCGAGGGTTTACATGTCGCGACGCCGTTGTTCGACCCATATGTAGTGCCGCTTGCGATAGGAATTCTTGTCGCGCTCTTTTATTTCCAGTCTCACGGCACGACGCGCGTCGGTCGAGTCTTCGGACCGATTACGATTCTTTGGTTTCTCTCCATCAGCCTTCTTGGTTTGCGCCAGATTGTAAAAGCGCCGGCTGTTTTGGCCGCCGTTAGCCCCTGGTATGGGTTCGAGTTTTTTGTGAACAATGGCGCGCCAGGATTCGTGGTTCTCGGCGCGGTCTTTCTCGTCATAACCGGGGGCGAAGCACTTTATGCCGACATCGGCCACTTTGGTACATTGCCGATTCGGCTCACCTGGTTCGGCGTCGTTCTGCCGGCGCTGGTCTTGAATTATTTTGGCCAAGGAGCGCTCCTGCTTGCTGAACCAGAAGCGTCGGTGAACCCGTTTTTTCGTCTTGCGCCTGGCTGGGCGCTTTACCCGTTAGTGGCTCTCGCCACAGCGGCGGCTGTCATCGCATCGCAAGCCATCATTAGCGGCGCCTTTTCTCTCACGCTGCAGGCCATCCAGCTCGGTTACAGTCCGCGGCTCAAGGTCATTTACACTTCGGCGCGTATTATCGGTCAAATCTACGTGCCTGTGGTGAATTGGGCCCTGATGATTTCTTGCATCGGCTTGGTGCTCGGCTTCGGAACTTCGAGCCATCTCGCAGCTGCTTACGGCGTCGCGATCACAACCACGATGTTGATCACCACGATCCTGTTCTATCTCGTGGCCCGCCGCCGCTGGCACTGGCCGACCATAGTAGCTCTGCCGGTGGCGATGTTCTTTATCTCGATCGATCTCGCCTTTTTCAGCGCCAATATGCTTAAGATCGCGCACGGCGGCTGGTTTCCGATCCTGGTGTCGGCGATCATCCTTTTTCTCATGCTCACCTGGCGCAAAGGCCGCAAAATTTTGCGCGCTCATCTGGGGGATATTTGTGTGCCGCTCGAGGCATTGCTTCCCGATTTGCAAAGCAATCGCATCAGTCGCGTCCCTGGAACCGCGGTCTATATGTCTGGCAATCGCATTGGCACACCGCTCGCGCTGCTGCACAATCTCAAACACAATAAGGTGCTGCATCAGCAGGTGATTCTCCTCACCGTGCGCACAGAGGATGTGCCTTACTTCTCGACGGTGACGGAACGCGTCGAAGTCGAGAAAGTGAAGGCGGGCATCTGGCGGGTGCAGATTCATTTTGGTTTCATGGAAAAGCCGGATGTGCCCGCCGCGCTCGAGCTCCTTAAACAAAGCGAGCTGCGTTTTGAGCCGATGCGCACGACCTATTTCATCGGCCGCGAGACGATTCTTGCCACCCGCAAGCTGGGGCTCTCGCCATGGCGCGGCACGCTTTACGCCTGGATGACTCGCAATGCCGGTGACGCGACTTCCTATTTCTGCCTGCCGCCTAACGGCGTCGTAGAGCTCGGCGCACGGGTGGAACTGTGATTATCAGGCCGGTTTGCACCTGAGATGGGCGAGCGCTTCGATTTCGGCGGTTTGTGGAAACATGTCCAGGGGCGTCACGCTTTGGAGCTGAAAAGCGGTAGTCAGGTCCGCCAGGTCGCGCGCGAGTGTCGGTGGATTGCAGGAAACATACAAAAGGGTCGCGACCGGATGAGCGCGCAGAATCTCGCGCACCCCGGCACTTAACCCCACAGCCGGCGGATCAACAATCACAGTCGTTAGGCACGGATCGGCCTGCGCGAGATGCTCGTCCAGATGCATCGCGACGTCGCCGCCGATATAGGTCTCAATGTCGCTGGCGTCCATTTGGGCCGCGGCGATTGCGTGGATGTCCCAATCGAGGCCGACAATCCGGGAGAATCTTACGCGCAACCGTTTCGCGAAAAAACCTGCGCCGCAGTAGGCATCGATCAGGAGCGAGTCGTTAGGCGGGATCAGCTCCGCGATCTTGTCGGCGAGCTGAAAGGCGACCGAATCGTTGGTCTGGCCGAAAACCCGTGGCTCAATTCGAGCCCGCAGTGTGTAATGGCCGTCCCGTGGATGTCGCGCACGCAGTTCATTCAAGCGTTCGTTCACTTCTGGGAGTGAGATTGGACAGTGATCGATGTCGATGAGTCGATGGCCATCGTGCCGGAAGAATCCGACGATGCCGTGGTCGACATGGACCGTGATCCGATTGCGATACCCATAGTCGAGCGGCGAGGGGATGATCGGACGCAGCGGTGGATCGCGGAACTTGCCAATGCGTTGCAGAGCCTGTTGGACCTGCCGCCACTTCCAACGGAGCTGATGATCGTAAGTCATGTGCTGATAACTGCACCCGCCGCAGCGGCCGAAATACGGACAGCGGGGTGTTGTCCGATGCCGGGAGGGGTCGATTAGCCTGACGAGTTCACCCTGGGCGAAGGATTTTTTCTCTCGAATGACCTGCGTGGCGACACGTTCGCCTTCGATCACAAAAGGCACAAAAACCGCTTTGCCATCGACGCGACCAACGCCTTTCCCGCCGAAGGCAATGTCTTCGATCGTCAGCTCAATCTCGCGTGCCACTCGTCAACTTGCCGAAACCGTGTGCCCCAGTCGAGCCAATCATTTCCGGCAAAAGCTCATATTGGGCGCGTGAATGGCTCTCACCGAACGAATCCATCAAACGGATGGAGATCGAGCTAAGAGAAACCAGTCATCCGGCCCCGGACGCAGGAGAAGCCAGGAGCAACAACGAAACCATCGTGCGGCCGCTAGTGCGAATTCACGAACTGCTCCAGCGGCCCTTCGACACTCGCTCGGTCGCGACCACCGGGCTGTTTCTCCTGGCCGTGTTTTACACGATGTATTTTGTGCGTTCCCTCCTTCTCCCAATCGTGCTCGCTTTGTTGCTCAGCTATCTCCTGCGTCCACTTGTGCGTGGATTGGCAAAAATCAGAATTCATCCTTTGCTCGGCTCAGCTTTGCTTCTGCTTTCGCTCGTCGGAGGAATTGGCTATGGCGTTTCTTTTTTGGCCGCGCCGGCGGCGGGTTGGATCGAAAAAGCGCCCTACAGCGTGGAGCAACTGCAGCAGCGGCTGATGCCCTTCAAGAAGCCAATCGCGCGTGTCGAGCGGGCGAGCGGCGCGATTGAAAATCTCACTGCCTCCACGACCGATTCCAGCAAGAACAAGACTCCCACGGTGGAGGTAAAACAGCATCCGCTTCATGAGCGACTCTACGCGCATACGACAGACCTCCTCGTTGGACTCGTGACCATGCTGATCCTGCTCTATTTTCTCCTCGCCTATGACGGCGTTTTTCTTGGCAAGTTGATCAAATTGATGCCGACGCTTTCCGATAAGAAGCGAGCGGTGGCAATCGCCCACGAAATTGAGGCTCAGATCTCGCGCTATCTCTTTACCGTCACTCTGATCAACCTTTGCCTTGGGACGGCGGTCGGCACGGCCGTTGGATTGCTAGGCTTGCCCAATCCCATGATGTGGGGCGCGATGGTCGCCGCGCTCAATTTTATTCCTTACCTCGGCGCGCTTACCGGGATCATTTTGATGACCTTGGGAGCGGTCCTGAGCTTCAACAGCCTGGGCTATGCCCTTATCTTCCCCGCAGTCTATTTTGTTCTTGCGACCTTGGAAGGCAATTTCATCACGCCTTTTGTCGTGGGGCGTTCGCTGACCCTCAATCCTGTGCTGGTTCTGCTTTCGCTCATGTTTTGGGGCTGGATGTGGGGAATTGTCGGTATCCTGCTGGCAGTGCCGATTCTGGCTACCTTCAAGATTTTTTGTTCCCACATCGAGCCGATGGAGCCGCTGACGGAATTTATGAGCTAGTGCCCGTTGAGCCGGATGAGAAAGGCTGACTTCTGGTTGACGCGCAGGAGGATCAAGCCATTCAGTTCTCTCCGATGCCAGCTCCATCCTTGCGCGCGTTGCTTACCCGGGCAATCGACTACGCGGGCTTATTCCCGCCCGCGAGTCTCGATTTAGAGCCGGCGCTACGGAATCATGCCAAGTATGTGCGCACGCCGGAGCGCTGGATGCTGGGAGGATTCGTTCTCCCTGTCGGGAAATTCGAGGCGGCGGCGCAGCAGCTTTCACTTTTCGACACCGAATATCCGCTGGAAATTTCCGCCCTCGGGCCGAAGACGGCGGACCCGGGCGCCTTCGCAGCGACCTTGGAGACGATCGTCAAGGCGATAGACACGATGCAAAAGCGCGCTGGCGGCGCTGCGTTCGTTAGGCAACTGGAAATGCCTTTTCCGGGAGCCGGTGCGTTGAATTCGTTAGGCGAAGCGCGCCGAATTTTCAATGAGCTGAAACTGCGGGTTTTTTTGGAAGCGCCGCCTAACGAAGCTCCGGCGACCATTGCCGCCCTCGCCGGGAGCGGTTTGGGTTTTAAGTTACGCACCGGTGGCGTGACGGCCGACACCTTTCCAAGTGGCGCGCAAATCTCACGCTCTCTCGTGGCGGCGGCCCGACATCGGGTACCGATAAAATTCACTGCCGGCTTGCATCATCCGGTGAAACTTTTTCACCAGAGCGTGCAAACAAAGATGCACGGCTTTCTCAATGTTCTTGGTGCCGGCGTCCTCGCTGCGGAGCACGGCTGGAGTGAGACGGAGACGGAAGAGATGCTGGCGGAGGAAGAGCCGCATGCGTTCGTTTTTGACGACGATGTTTTCCGCTGGCGCGGCTGGCAAATTTCGAGCGACCAGATTGTCGTCCGGCGCGAGCTTGTGGTGTCGTTAGGCAGCTGCAGCTTCGACGAGCCGCGCGACGACCTGCGCGCGTTGGACCTGTTGTAGTTCCACCGTCGTTAGACCGCCGCGACGGGCAGATTAGATTGCGGGCATGTCAGCACCACTTCATTCGTTCGTCGAACTCTCGCCCGAATCGCAGTTTCCGATTCAAAACCTACCCTATGGAATCTTCGGACCTCCGGGTGGGAAAGCGCGTGCGGGCGTAGCAATTGGCGATCTGGTTTTAGATCTGGGTTTGCTGGAAGCCGAAGGCTATTTTCACAATCTCGATCTCGGCCCGCGCTCGGTTTTTGATCAGGACTCGCTCAATTCTTTTTTGGCTCTCGGCCGTCCCGCGTGGCGCAGGATTCGCGAAAGCCTGCAGGAACTATTGGCGGCCGAGACCGCCACGCTGCGCGACAATCGCTCCCTGCGCGAGCGCGTTTTCCATCGCCAGGCGGAAGTGACGATGCAGCTTCCAGCACGAATCGGCGACTATACCGATTTCTATTCTTCCTATAACCACGCCTTCAATGTCGGCACGATGTTTCGAGGTCCGGAGAACGCACTCATGCCGAATTGGAAATGGTTGCCGATCGCGTACCACGGCCGCGCCAGTTCGATCGTGCCGAGCGGCACTGAGGTGCGCCGGCCGCACGGACAGACGAAACTTCCTGAGGCTGCGACGCCCAGCTTTGGACCGAGTCGGGCACTCGACTTCGAATTAGAGACGGCGTTTTTTATCGGTCCGTCCAATGAACTCGGGAAGCCGGTGCCGATTACAGAAGCACTCGATCACATTTTCGGTCTGGTGCTGATGAACGATTGGAGCGCGCGCGACATTCAGACTTGGGAATACCAGCCGCTCGGTCCTTTCCTGGCGAAAAATTTCTGCACCAGCATCTCGCCTTGGATCGTGACTTTGGAAGCGCTCGATCCGTTCAAGAAACCGCTGCCTGGGCAGGATCCGGCACCGTTGCCATATCTTAGCCAGCCTAACGACTTCACTTACGACATTCATTTGCAGGTCGATTTGCAGACGGCGAAAATGAGCGAGCGGCAAACCATTTCGCGGACAAATTTCCAAAACCTCTATTGGAGTATGGCGCAACAGCTGGCGCATCATACGGTTGGAGGGTGCAACCTCCAGTCGGGCGATCTTCTGGCGAGCGGCACGATCAGCGGGCCTAACGAGGATAGCCGTGGAAGCATGCTGGAATTGACCTGGCGCGGTGCGGAACCCTTGCAATTGTCGTCTGGCGAAACCCGCAAATGGCTGGAAGCGGGCGATTGCCTAGCGATCAGCGGCTGGGGGCAAGGCCAAGGCTACCGAATCGGCTTCGGTGAAGTTAGCGGCCGAATCGTCGGCTAAAAAAAGGAAAGCCCGTTCACAAGGAACGAGCTTTCCACACACCAAACAGGACAGTCGTTAGGCGCTCTTTCGGACGCACCTAAGAACGAGATTTCTGCAATTTCTCGCGACGATGTCAAAGCTATTTCAGTAGGCAAAGATTTTTTTTCTAAAGGTGCCCGGGACGGGAAAATTTCGCTGTGAAAGCAAATTTCTGGTTGCGTGGCAGGCAAATTGCATACATAAAAGCCGCGCCTGTGTTTAGGTATCTTCTTATTTTCAGCTACTGTGCTCTTTCTCTCGCCCACGCTCGGGCGGAAGATCGTTCCAACTCGGAAACGCGATTCGTTTACGTCGATATGCACGGAAAAGTGCAATCGACCGAGATTATTTCGCGCTTCACCGGCAAGCTGAAGAACCCCTTTCCGCAACTTGACCCGAAACTGGCCCGCGCTGCCACGATCGCAGAGGAACGTGCGCATGCTCACTCTCGCAGCTGCTGCTGGCGTTATGTGAAGGAGGCGTTACTGGCCGCAGGCGCAGTCGACTCGTATCCGAAAACGGAGCTGGCAAAACAGGCAGGTTCTGAGCTGGTGCAGCATTACGGATTCAAGCAACTGCCGGTCAGCGATCCGTATCAGGCGCCCGTTGGTTCGGTCCTGGTGTATGCTTCACGTCGTGGTGCGGGCCACGTTGAGATCCGAACGGAGCGTGGCTTTGTCAGCGACTTCCGCGCTGCTACGCCGTCGTCGCGTCCGCTAATTGGCGTCTACGCCAAAATGGATTCCTCGACCCGCCGTCGTTAGGCGGCTCTTGCTCAACGCCGGACTCAGAATGGGGCTGGGGTTACAAGCAGAAACCAGCTCACCATCACGAGTCCGATGAGTAGCTTGCCGATCATCGTGGCAAGATTGCCTAACAATGCTCCCCAGCCGGCGCGCCCGGCGTCGATGAGGCGCTTCCCGCCAATCAACTCTCCCGCCAGTGCGCCAATCACAGGACCGACAAGCAATCCGGGCAAACCAAAAAAGATTCCCACAATCGCTCCGAGTATTGCACCCCAGGCGCGCCAGCGTGTCGCGCCGAAGCGCCGCGCGCCTAACCAGCCCCCGAGGAAATCGATCACGTAGGAAGCGACCACGAAAAGAGAGAGAGTGATGAGGCTGAGCCAACCCGCTCCTTTCTCCGGCCCGAGCATGAGGCGATGCAGGATTGCCGCTGCCAGAATGAGTGTCGTCCCCGGCAAGATCGGCAGGACTGTGCCGATAAGGCCAATAGCCATAATGACCAGAGTCACGATCCACCAAAACAGTTCCATGCCGACAAAACTAACTGGCCGCAATCCTCAGGCTACAAACCTTGACAACCTCGCCTCAGTCCACGAGCCTGCCCGTCCACCAATCTTTCCTTCATGGCCAATTCGAAATCCGCCGCTAAACGCGCCCGCCAAACTCCGCAGCGTACGTTGCGCAATCGCAGCGTCCTGAGCCGTCTGCGTTCGCTCGCAAAAGGAAGCGCCACCAATGGTAAGGCGGAGGATCATCGCGCGCTAATCTCAGCGCTCGACAAGGCGGCCAAGCGGGGGGTCATTCATCGCAATGTGGCGAACCGTCGCAAAGCGCGCCTGAACAAGGCCGCCGTGAAAAACTCCGCGTCTGCTTCGTGATTCTGTCCTCCTCGAGCGCGCCGATAATACCATTACCAGCACGTGGGCAGTTGAAAACGCAATTGCATCTCGCGCAGAAAAGTTGACTTTTTGGCCATGCTTGCTGCGATCCTATTGGTTTTCCTAACGGTCATTTACCGCATCGCCTCTGCAATCATCGTGCAGCACGGCGGCAGCACGTGGCTTTCTAATTTCGCTCCTATGGCGGCGATCGCGCTCTGTAGTGCGGCTTATTTCCCGGGGAAATACAAGTTTACCGTGCCCTTGGGGGCACTGCTCCTGTCGGACATCGTGCTCAACCTCTATTATCGCGTCTCGTTCCTCGAAGTGACAGTGCTGTGCCATTACTTGGCGTTTGTGGTCGTCGGTTTGCTGGGTCTCGCGATCAGCCAGCGTGCTTCGCTCAAAGCAGTTCTTCCCGCGACGCTGGCCGGTTCCATTATCTTCTATTTAATCACCAATGCCTTCTCCTGGCTGACGGATCCGGGATATCTGAAAGACTTTGCCGGCTTCATCCAGGCGCTCACCGTCGGTCTGCCGCAATACGGCGCCACGCCCACGTGGATGTTTTTCCGTAATTCAATCGTGAGCGATTTGCTTTTCACAGTTCTTTTTGTCGCCTGTTTGCACTTCAGCCGGCGCGAAAATGCGCTTTCGGCGGCGACGGCTCGGCCTTTGCCTAACTAGTTCCAATGGTTTCGACCGGGCAACGCGACGAGGTCGAGATGCTCGCGATGATGCTCTTGATTCGCCGTTTTGAAGAACGCGCGAGCCAGCAATATCAAGCGCAGAAGATCGGCGGCTTTTGCCATCTTTACATCGGTCAGGAAGCAGTTGTGACTGGCGCGGTCGCCGCGACGCGGTCGGATGATTACATCATCACGGCTTATCGTGATCACGCGCACGCTCTCGCGCGCGGAACGAGCGTGGATGCCTGTATGGCGGAGCTTTTTGGCAAAGTCACTGGCTGCTCACGCGGACTCGGCGGATCGATGCATTACTTCGACAAGGCCCGCCACATGTATGGTGGCCATGCGATCGTCGGTGCGCATGTTCCGCTCGCGACCGGGATCGCTTTCGCGGCGAAGTATCGCAAGGAGGATCGCGTCACCCTTTGCTTCTTCGGTGATGGCGCGATCAACCAGGGGGCATTTCATGAAGCGCTCAATCTTGCCGGGCTTTTCAAGCTTCCCGTCATCTTCATTTGCGAGAACAATTACTTTGCCATGGGCACCTCAGTGAAAAGATCGACTTCGCTCGAGCAGATCGCTGATCGCGCGGAAGGCTACGACATGCCGAGCGAGATCATCGATGGGATGAACTTCCGCGAGGTGCGCGACAAATTGAGCGAGATCATCGCTTCCATTCGCAAGGATCCGCATCCGGCCTTCGTTGAGGCGCGCACCTATCGTTATCGCGGCCATTCGATGTCGGATCCGGCGAGTTACCGAACGAAAGAGGAGCTGGAGAAATACCGGCTTGAGGATCCGATCATTCGTCTCCGTGCGCAGCTCACCCGTGAGAACCGGTTGACTAACGAACAATTCGACGCTCTCGACAAGAAGGCGAAAGAGATGGCAATGGCGAGCGTGAAGTTCGCGGAGAAGAGTCCCGAACCGCCAATTGAAGATCTGCATGCCTATACCTACGTGGACGACGGCGTTGATCCGCAGCAGGTCGAAATCTCGGCGAAACCATGGTCGACCAAGCCGGCGAAACGCACTTCTGGTCACGCGAGATCACGCCGCTCCACTGACGCCAAGGCATCCTCCAACGGAGAAAGCGCGTGAGAGAAATCACGTACCGCCAGGCGCTGAACGAGGCGCTCGCCGAAGAAATCGAGCGTGATCCGGATGTCTTTCTCATGGGTGAGGAAGTCGCCGAATACAACGGCGCCTACAAAGTCAGTCAGGGTCTGCTCGATCGCTTCGGGTCCGAGCGCATCATTGACACGCCGATCAGCGAAAATGGCTTTGCCGGTCTCGGCATTGGTGCGGCCATGGCCGGGCTGCGACCCATCATCGAGTTCATGACCTTCAGCTTTTCGTTCGTCGCCTTCGACCAGGTGGTGAACAACGCACCGAACATGCTCACCATGTCGGGCGGGCAGTTCAATGTTCCCATCACCTTCCGCGGGCCAAACGGACCGGCACACCAGCTCGGCGCAACCCATTCCCACGCCACGGAATGTCTTTATGCCAACGTCCCCGGCTTGAAAATCTGCACGCCGGCTACGCCGCGCGACGCCAAGGGCTTGCTCAAGACTGCGGTGCGCGACAACAATCCGGTCCTCGTGCTGGAGTGCGAACTTTTCTACAGCCATAAGGGCCCGATCGAAGATGAAGGAACGGAGCTTCTAATTCCGTTAGGCGAGGCCGAAACCAAACGCGAAGGGAACGACGTCACCATTCTCTGTTATGCCCAAACTGTCCCGATGGCGCTCAAGGCCGCGGACGATTTGGCTAACGATAAAATCAATGCCGAAGTGATCGATCTTCGTTCGATCAAACCACTCGATTGGCGGAGTGTCTTTGATTCAGTTGCGAAAACGCATCGCGTCGTGATTGCCGAACAGGATCGTCCCTTCTGCGGTGTCGGCGCCGAAATCGCCTACCGAGTCCAGCGCGAGATTTTTGACGAGCTGGACGCGCCAATCCAGCGCGTGGCGCAGGAAGATGTCCCCGTGCCCTACAACGAAGCGTTGGAGAAAGCCATTCTCCCTAGCACGGAAAAGATCATCGCTGCGGTGAGAAAGATTTGTTAGGCAGGTTCCGTCATCCACCGACCAATCGTCACTCTCCATGCCTGAAATTTTGATGCCTAAATTGAGCGACACCATGACCGAGGGAACCCTCGTCAGTTGGAAAAAAAAGATCGGCGACAAGGTCAACTCCGGTGAAGTGCTGGCGGAAATCGAGACTGACAAGGCGACGATGGAGTGGGAAGCGACCGACGACGGCATCCTGAAAAAAATCTACGTCGAGGAAGGCAGCAAAGTGAATGTCGGCGATCGCATCGCTTTCATTGCTGGCGAAAGCGAAGAAGTACCTGACGCGGATAAGGAAGCGGACGCCGAACCTCGCGAAACAAAGGAGATCGAAGAAGGCGACGAAAACCTCGGCGAAGAGGACGAAGAGCCGACGCCGGCGAAGGAATCGGCCGCTGCGGAACAGCCCGCCAAACAGAAGGCAGCAAAGAAAGCCGCCGAACCCGAGGAAGAATCAGAGCCAGCTCGCATCAAAGCCTCACCTCTGGCCCGTAAGCTCGCGATCGAAAAAGGAATCGACCTAACGAATCTCAAAGGAAGCGGACCGGGCGGCCGTATCGTGGAAAAGGATGTAAAAGCTGCCGTCGATGCGACTGCCGGCACCGGGAAGAAGCCGGCGGCTGCTCCGCAAATCGCCGCCGGTGAAACTGTCCGCATCAACCTTACCGGGATGCGCAAAGTAATTGCCGAACGGCTCAGCGCTAGCCTTGGACCCATCCCGCACTTCTATCTCAACATCGAGATCGATGCCGAGCCGCTCATGCGCGTTCGTGCCGAGTTGAAGTCCATGGGCGATGACGACGATGCCAACAAAATCACGGTCAATGATTTCATCCTCAAGGCCGCCGTCGAAGCCGCCGTTGGCGAGCCGAAAGTGAACGCCTCGTTCGATAAGAATGCCATCGTTCAGTATGGCGACATCAATCTCGGAGTGGCGGTTGCGCTCGAGGAAGGTCTTGTCACACCGGTCGTTAGGCAGGCGCAAACCAAATCGCTGCGAGAACTGAGCGCGGCGGTGAAGGACCTTGCCCATCGTGCACGCAGCAAGCGGATGAAACCGGAAGAGTTTCAAGGCGGTACCCTGACCGTGTCTAACCTGGGCAGCTACGGCATCGATTATTTCTCCGCCGTGATTAATCCGCCGCAGGCCATCATTCTCTCCGTTGGCGCGATCGTTAGGCAACCAGTCGTGAACGAATCAAGTGCGATTGTTCCAGGTTATCGGATGAAGATCGGCCTAAGCTGCGACCATCGCGTGGTCGACGGCGCGATCGGCGCCAATTACCTCAAGGCGTTGCGCCATTTCGTGGAAAATCCGGCGCTCCTTCTGCTCTAAACTGCGTGGGCGCCGCATATTTAGGCTATTGCGTTGAAGCAGTGGCGGCTCTTCCATCTGCAGACAACGTGCCGAAGACTTCCCCGGGAGAGATGAGATAAAGCCGAAAGCTGCTCATTCGCACATTGCCGAGACGAATCACCGCGGACTGTGTGTCGGCACCGTCACCAACAAAACTGGACCGCGAAATTGACGGCGGACGGAAGGTCGAGTCCGCCATGATTTCCATGACGCAGATGTCGTATCGGGTGCCATCGGCACGCCGGAAGCGGCCTTCGGGGTGTTCAATTTCGTGAAGGTTGCAGTCAATCTCCACGCCGTTGGAAAGCAAACTCTTCTTGTGGGGCGCGACGGTCTCTCTCTTCTGCGCGAGTCTTAGCCCGGCAGCGCTGTCATCAGACATAATAGTAGCCTAGGACATGTGGTCTAAACCCAGGTAGAGGATTCTGCTTTCGGTTCGAAGAACGCTTAAGGGAGCCGTCGATCAAAGAACTGGCGCGGACAGACGGCTAAGGCAAATTATTGGACCTCAAGATGGAACGGTCGTCTAACGACAGGAAATTACGCGTTGCGTCATTCGCTGCGCATGCGGCGCGCGGGCTGGTGCGCGACCGGACGATGCGGCGCACAGCGATGTCCTGGACGGTGATCGTGGCCTTGGTGATGCTTTTTTGCGGTGCGACGTTTTTCGCGCACTGGCTCGACCCGAAGATTCGCCCAGGATGGTTCTTGCTTTACTGGCTGACGTGCGCCTGGGTGACAGTGACGGTGGTCTTACTGGCAATTTTTGATCTGCTTGTCGTGCGGACTCAAGCTCGGATGGAACGGCGTGGTTTGGCGCGCAAGTTGACGGAGGCGGATTCGCCTAACGATGCAGACTGACGAGTTTTCGCGCGGCGCCGATTTGCCAGCGGCAGGCTGGAAACGGCGCGAAAAAATGGAGGCGGATGAGCAGATGACGCTCGCGTCGTACGCGCGAAAATCGAGCGACTCGCGGGGGCGCAAGTTTGCCGAGCCGCTACACGAATACCGAACGGAATACCAGCGCGACAGGGCGCGGATCATTCATTCGCGCGCGTTTCGCCGGCTGGAATATAAGACGCAAGTTTTTCTTAATGGCACGGCGGACCATCTACGGACGCGGCTGACGCATACCTGCGAAGTGGCGTCGGTCAGTCGCACGATCTCTCGCGCGCTCGGATTGAATGAGGACTTGGCGGAGGCGATCGCGCTGGCGCATGATCTCGGACACGCGCCGTTTGGCCATTCGGGCGAGGAGATGCTGGCAGAATGTATGCGCGAGCATGGCGGGTTCGAGCATAATCGACAAAGCCTGCGGGTAGTCGAGTTGCTGGAGAATCCCTACCCGGATTTCGCGGGACTTAACCTAACGAGTGAAGTACTCGACGGCTTGCGAAAACATGAAGAGCGTGGGCCGAGCGGCGAGGATGAATCGCGCGAGCTGAAAGGTAGCGCCATTCTCGAAGCGCAGGTCGCCGATCTTGCGGATGAAATTACCTACTACAGTCATGATTTGGATGACGCGCTCGATTTCGCGATTCTCGATCCCGACCAATTAAACGAGAGCGCGATCTGGCAACGAAGCCACGCGCGAGTGACAGCACGACATCCGGCATTGTTAGGCGCAGATCTGCACCAGACTATCATTCGTGACATTATCGACCTGCAGGTACGCGATGTAGTGGCGACAAGCGCGGCAGCCATCGCCCGGGCTGCGCCGACCAATGCAGAGGAGGCGAGAGCGCAGCCGGCGCCGTTAATCTGTTATAGCGATGAGGTGGCGGCGGCTAACCGACAACTGCGTGAGTTTCTTTATGCAAATGTCTATTATCATCCACGCGTTGTGGAGGTGAATTGGCAAGCATGCCAAATGTTACGGACGGTTTTTGCCGCTTATCTGCGCGAGCCGGAACGATTGGGCGACGGTGCGGTGCGTCGGATCGAGAGCGAGGGATTATTTCGGACAGTTTGCGACTACGTGGCGGGAATGACGGATCGGTATCTGCTGGAAGAGCATGCGCGCGCGGGATGTGAATTCGAACCCGATTGATCGCTAGGCACCGGCGCTTTCTTCGCGGAGGAACTGGATGAGAAGGCGAAGGCGCTGGTTGAGATCGAGTTCTTCGAGGAGCTGCTGTCGGCGAGCGGGGTCGTTAATGAAGGTCGAGGCGATGAGGTCGGCGAGCATTTCGGGGTCGGACATTTCGTTGAGGTAGTTGTCGATTTTCACAGGCAACTCGCGCCCGCTTTCTTTTAAGCGCCCATAGAACTCAAGAACCTTGGCGGCAAGAGCATCGGTCTCGACAGTCAGCTGGGTACGTGTCTTGAGCGCCTTGATGCGGGCGATGGGAAAGGGTGTTTCCTGCTCGAACTCGCTGAAACGGACTCGGCGAATGCCTTGCAGAATGAGATCGGACGTGCCGTCGTTACGGCCGACGCAGGCGCGAATAAGGCCGACGGTGCTGACGGGAAAGAAGTCTTCGCTCGATAGCCATTGCTCGCGCTCCGGCCTAACGAGTGCGACACAAATCATGCGGCCGTCGTCGAGCGCGTGTGCGAGCATTTTGCGAAACCGTGGTTCGAAAATGTGAAGCGGCAGGAGAGCGTTGGGAAAAAGGAGAACGCCCGTCAGAGGCATAACGGGAACGGCGGCTGGAAGTTCAACTGTCTCAGGCATCGCTGATCTCTCTTTCATATATACGCTCTTCCGTCGCGGCGGAGTTGGGTAAGAGTCGGCTGACCTTCAGCGATCGGGTCGCCGATGGACCCATAGGCGAGAGCGGAGCCAAGATGCAGGAATTGACGGCGGGCTTGACGACCGAGTTTTCCGATCCCCATGGCGGCGATTGGAAAGGAAAAAGAGCGGGCCTCGCAAAAAAAGTTGATGAGTCGATCGAGCTGCTCGGGCGTGTCGGTGCGAACGGCGATCTTGAAAATAGTGGGCTGGTATGCGGTCGCCGAATTCGTTAGGCGAAGGAGTTCCCTGGGCAAAGGTGCTTCGCGAAGCTGGTGGATGGAAAGAAGAAGACCGACTTCACCGTGCCGCATTTTGTGGAGCAAGGTTGAAAAATGCCTGACAGATCGCAGTTCGAGATCGATGAACGCGGCGTGCTCCAGGAAACGCTCAAACAACTCCCTTCGTCGCGCCGCGCCTAACGATCCTTGGCCTCCTTCCGCGGGATGCCGCGCGGTCAGGATGAGTGGCGCCCGCAGCCGCGGAATTGCCTGTTCGAGTTCGCCTAACGAATCGCGCAAAGCATCCAGCCGCAGTTCAAAAAGATCGGGTGGACGACGCAGACGCGTCGCCCTAACAAGTGCGGCGGAAGAGGCGACTACCCCAACGAGACGCGGACGCGGGTGGTTGCGGCTAGACGTATCGCAAGTGCGCATTTCGCTTTCCCCACGTTCAATCTTTGATCTGCGCGTACGACTCTCCGCTCTCGCCATGCTAATTCGCGAACGCGACTAAAGACTCGGATTCATGCTGATCAGTAGCACCTATTACGTCGCTGGTTTCCTGTCTCCGGATGAGGTCGATCTTCGGTCACGGGACGAGCTGCGGCGCTTTGCCTTTGGCTGTGTTTCATTCATCATTCGTGGCAGCATTCGCTCGAGATATTTGGCCAGAAGATCGAATTCGACGTTGAGCAGATCGCCCGTGTGCAGGGCGGCGAAGTTTGTCTTTCGGCGGGTGTGGGGGACGATCCACACCACCAGGCTCTCGGGGAGCAATTCAGCAATCGTTAGGCTAACGCCGTTTAGCGCTATCGAACCCTTGAAGGCTGCGTAGTGGGCAAACTCCGACGCAAGCTTCACCTCGAGCCGGAAATCGGCGCCATGCGAGTCGAACCCCAAGACGCGTGTCGCGCAATCGACGTGACCTTGTATGAAATGACCGCCCAATCGACCGTCTGCCGGAAGAGCGCGTTCCAGGTTAACCGGAGTACCAGCGCGGACGGTTCGCAAATTGGTTCGCGCAATGGTTTCCCTGAGCAAGTCGAAGGTGACCTGTCCATTGCGATTCGTCGTGGCGGTGAGACAGCAGCCATTGACCGCCACGCTATCGCCCGGGTGGAGATTAGAAGTGATGAGGGAAGCGCCAACGCGTAGTTGCACGCCGTTTCTATTCGAGCGAATCCAGCGTACCTCGCCAACCTCTTCAATCAGACCAGTGAACATGTTTTCCAGCAAAGTTAGGCAAGTTCCTGAATGGTGCGAGTGCTCGACTTTCCGGGGGCGTCTTGCCGAACGAAATGGCCAAGAGGAAAAGGAAACGATTTTTCAGCGGACATCCGGTCCAAAATCGTCGGAATGCCCAAGTCCATGGCTCCGCTTGGCTGGGTCGTCCGAGGCAGGGATCGACATAACAATTTCCGGCGAGTGGCTTTGAAATTGCTCGTTAGGGCGCAGGCAGAGACCCATAAGGAGGATCCGCCTGGTAGCAAGTAGCGGACACGCCGAGACCCCAGTCGTTCAAAAAAAAATGAAAAAAAATGAAAAAAAGGCTTGTCAGAGGGGAATTCTTCTTTGATTCTCCCCGCCAAACCTAACCAAACACCAATGGAGAAACTAATGAGATCACAGATATTGAAAGCGCTGGGATTTCGGCGAGTGGCTATTGCAGCCGTCGTCGCACTTCCCTTTCTGGTCGGGAGCAGCCTGTTCGGCCAAGCTCCTGCCCAAGCACCGGCTACCAATGCGGCAGGTGCCGATACGGGCTCGGCGGCAACAGTCGAGCGTATCGTTGTTACCGGTTCATTGATTCCGACTGCCGAAGAGGTCACCGCCTCTCCGGTGGATACCTTGAACACGAGTGACGTGAACATCGCGGGCCCAGCTCCCGACATTTTGACGGTGTTGCAAAAGCGCAACCCGGACTTTGTCGGCGGCGGCAACCTCGGCAGCACGAATGCGAACATTGCGAGCGGCGCGACCCAAGGTGGATCGATCATCTCGCTGCGCGGCTTGCCAACCTTGGTCTTGTTTGAGGGCCGGCGTATCGCGGATTCCGCTGCCATCTCCTCGGGCGGATTCCAGTTCACGGACGTGAGTATCTTCCCGACCTCGCTCATCAGCCGAATTGAGGTTTTGAAGGACGGCGCCTCCGCACTCTACGGTTCTGAAGCCGTTGGTGGTGTGGTCAACATCTTCATGAAGGACGACTTTTCGGGTGTTGAGGTTGGTGCCCGATATGGCTTTACGGTGGAAAGCGGCGTGGCCGAGCGTAAGGCCTACGCGATTGCCGGTGTCGGTAACGATACGACCCACGTCGTCGGAGGTTTCCAGTATTACGAAATCGATCCGCTCTATGCGCGCGAGCGCGGCTATTCACAGCCCGCGATCAACTTAACGACGACCTTTGCGGGTGCCGGTCGTGATAATTTGGGCGGCGGAACTACGTTCTATCTTTTGAAGCCTGGCCTGAACTCGCCTTTTGATACGGGTATCGCTCCCGGCGCGATTGCGCCTCCGGTAGCAGGTTCGGATGGCGCAAATCCGGGACAGTATGCGCAAATTCCCCAGGCGTATGATCAGGTTCCTAGTTTGTTGCCTCTTTTCGATCTTTCTAAATTACCCACGAGCACACTCGGCATTGAGAACACGGATGCTTACGGTTCGTTTAATCACCAGGTCTTTGGCAAGCAGTTGGAGCTTTTCGGCAATTTCATGTATGCGAATAACCACAACTTCAGCCAGTTGAACGCCCAGCCGCTCAGCAACGGTACTGGAGTTATTATTCTGGGCTCGCAGAGGGTCGATCCAGCTACTGGCGACTTGATTCCAGAAGATCGTGGCGCTCCGGCTGCATTTAATCCGTTTCAGCTATCGATCGACTCTAATACCCTTGGCGGCGACTTCCGTTTGTTTGCCAATAACCGCTATCAGCAGAAACCGCGCGAGTTTACCAATGATAGCAATTTCTATCGCTTCCTGATTGGGGCGCGATCCCAGTTTGCGAAGGATTGGACGGTGGAGACGGCTGCCTACTACAGCAAGTACAACATCGACTTTGTCAATGCCAACCTGGTGAATGGCGATCAGCTCAACGCGATGATTGCTGGCACGGCACTTGATTTCAACGGGAACACAATTCCGCCGCTCGATTTCTTCGCCCGTAACCCGATCGGCACTAATCCTGGTCAGGTTACCGCTGCCCAGTTCAGTACGATCTTTGGGACCAATATCCGATCGCAGAGCTCTTACCAGGAGGTCTTTGACGGCAGGGTCACTGGCTTCCCGCTTCATCTGCCGGGTGGCGATGTCGGTCTCTCCTTCGGCGGTGAATATCGCCTTGAAGGATTCAAACTGCAGGATTCGCCGGAAATCTTCGTCGGCTCTGTGCCGGTGCAAAATATCGACGTCGGCCGCACTATTGAGTCGGCTTATGTTGAGTTGAGCGTTCCAATCGTTGGACCTCAGATGAAGATTCCAGGTATATACAGTTTGGAGGCAGACGGTGCTTTTCGTTACGATCACTATGAAGGTGTGAGCGAGGACGCCAAAGTTCCAAAGGTCACCCTCCGCTATCAGCCGATTCAGGATCTGACGTTACGTGCGACCTATGCGAACTCGTTCGTGGCGCCTACGCTGTTCCAGCTCTTCGGACCGGCCTCGTCGGGTTTCTCGCCGACAATCGTTCTTAATGGCCACGTGCAGGATCAGGCCCAGGTTTTGACTGGTCCGAATCCGGACCTTATTCCGTCTACCGCTGAGTCCTACACTGGAGGTATCGTTTACAGTCCTCACTATGTGCCGGGATTGACCGTGTCGGTCGACTACTTCCGGACACTCCAGCAGCTGATCGTCGGAACGAATGGCGCCAACACGATTCTGACAAGTGTGGAAAAGCTTGGACCGGCGTCGCCCTTTGCGAACCAGGTTGCCTTCAACAACTTCCCGGGCCAAAGTGGATCCGTACCCGTTACTGCACCGGGTATGCTTGATGGTAACCTTGCTTCGGTGTTCTACACTGACCCGCTGGTTAACATCGGCGCTTTCCGCACGGAAGGCCTGGATATGAGTGCGCATTACAACCTCGACCTGCATCAGTGGGGCGAGGCAGAGTTTGGCGCTAATGCGGTCTGGTTCTTCGTTAACGAACTGAAGCGGACGCCGCGGACCCACTACTACAACATTACCGCCGTTGACGACGCCGAAGGTGCTGCGGCGGTGCCCGATTACAAGCTAACCCTCCTGGCACGGTATAGCTTCCAAGGCGCGACCCTGGCGTTGAATGCCAACTACATCCCCGGCCTCATTAATGGTGTCGGTCAAGACGCGGAAACCGCAGATCAAGGTAAGTTCCCGAAGATCGGCGATTATCTGACGGTCGATGGAAGACTACAGTATGACTTCCATGTTAAGCCTGCGGCCGCTCCTCCGCCGAGTTATTCCAAGGATGCGAAAGACTCCAAGGGTATGGTTGCTGGAACCAGCAGTGCTGCAACGCCCGAGGTCAGCCCATTCGGTCGTTTAGTAGATGGTCTGAGTGTCGCGGTTGGCTGTAACAACATCTTTGACCGCACGCCTCCGTTCATTGCTGGTGCAAACAGCAATACGGATCTTTCGCTCTATGATCCGTACGGCCGGTTTGTCTACTTTGAAGTATCGAAGAAGTTCTAAGGTCGTCTTAGTAGGAAACAATTAATCGCAAGCGGCCGAGCTGTCATAGCTCGGCCGCTTTTGCGTACCCATGTTCAACCAGGGAATCCGCCGAAGGCTGAGATATCACCAGACTGACTTCTTGCTTTCCGAAATTACTCAAGATCCGAGAGCACTTAGCCTGGGATCGTCCTTGCGGGAGAAGCGAACTGTCCTTAGTATCCTTTCAAATCGGACGATAGACACATGAAACACACGTTACTCGCGATCTTCCTGGTCCTAGGACTGGCCACACTTGTCTCGGCAGATAATCCAACGTTTCCGGGATTCGAAAAGGCGATGGATCCAGGCACCTACCAAAAGGCAGGGCTGGGTAAGCTTACAGAAGCGGAAAGGGCTACCTTGAATAGCTTCGTTAGAGATTATGTCGCGACGAAGCAGAAAGACGCCGCGACTGTTGCGGCGGCCCAGGCGGTCGATCGCGCCGTTAAGGAGCGGAAGGTTCAGCCGCCTGATATTATTGAGAGCCGAATCGTGGGAACCTATCGAGGGACCAATCTGCGGACGTTGTTTCGTTTGGAGAACGGCCAGATTTGGAAGCCTTCGAATTCCGAGATTGTTTCGTCCCCGCCAGTCGAAAATCCAAACGTAGTTATTTATCGCGACATATTCGGATACAAGATGTTTATCGAAGGCGCTAGAATCCTCCGAGTGAAACGTGTCGAGTGAGGTTTCTCCGTCACGAGTAATCTGAATCTGCTTTTGTCGTTAGGCGATGCGTAAGGCTACTCCGCCTTGGCAGGGGAGGGTTTGGCGCCGGCACCCTTTGCTGGGATTGAAGCTAAACTGATTGCAGAATTCTATTGCACGCTGAAAACCTGCGTCGCATATTAAGATTTATGAAAAGAAAAATATGGGGGTGCGTCTTGGGGATCGCCACCATCGGTGGCTTAGGAACAACCGCGATCGCTGGAAACAACGAGCCGCATGTTGCTCAGGTGATTAGACCTCAAAAGGAGCACGTCGTGTTGGTTGAAGTGACCGGCAGCCGTATTCCGCAGCGGGTCTTCGTCAGTGGGCATCAGGTCAACAGCGCTGCGCCTGTCTATGTGGTTCAAGGGCAGGAATTGGCGAATACTGGGGCGACTACGGTGGGTGGCTTGATTTCACTCGATCCGAGCGTTCAGGTAAAGCGGGGCCCGTAGCAGCCTGCAAGGGAAAATCTACCGGCCTAAGTTTTTGGCTTAGGCCGGCGTTACGGCTGTCGGCAAACCTATGCTGGCGGCCGAGGCGGAGTATTTGTTAAGGTAATGCTTTGCGGATCGGTTGCGCCGCCTAAATTTTGGAAGATCTAAATTTCTTTCCACTCAGAGCAATCCCAGCCCAGCAAGGATTCGAGTCGAGCTATATCGTCCTTGTACCACTCGTAAAGCTGCCGTCTCTCCTCGGAACTTATTTTTCTTTCGTAGGCAATCCGATTTTGCTCCCGGTTTTTCACTCTGGCCAAGCGTCTTACGCAAAGAAAATCGAAAACCTCATTTAAAACCTCCAAAGTCCTTCGTCGAAAGTCATCGAACTTGATGACATGAACCTGCTCTCGCGGGAAGAAACGAAAGACCCGTTCAATCTGCTCGGAATAATAGCCGCGGTCGAGGTAGGAGGTTCGACGCAGCTGCAAAGGGGCTGCTTTCCTTGCCCGGGTCTTTTCTGCGGCAATCGCTTCGAGAAAACCAAGTTCCTCCTGATTGCGCTCGCGATACATGTTCCAGTGCGAGAAAGCACGATCCATTGGATTTCGCAGCAGCACGATGAGTTTGATCCCAGGATAATAGTTCCGAATTCGTTCGATGGCGGGCTTCCAATAAGTGTAGATTGGGGTGCACGAACCGGTGACGAGGGAATTGCGCTTGAGGCGAATTCCTTCGTGCAAAATGTCGTAATTAACTTTGCCGGCGAACCGTTGCTCATCGTCGAAAAAATGGCGGCGCGGATGCTCAATCATGTGCGCCTCCTCGCTGTGCGCCATGCTGATGTTTGGATGTTGATCGAGATGGTAATGGAGCGCGCTGGTCCCGCCTTTCTGCACACCGGCGAGGATAAAGTCTAGCCGCTCTATTTTACCTTTTTTCAATCGAAACATAGTCCAGTCTCTGTATTTCCGCCGTGCTGCTCGCGGAGTGCGAGTAATAGATCCTTCCAGCGGTTACTCGTCCCTTGGGGACAGAAAAAGCACATGGCCACGCTCCACCCGCCCTCCATGTTCGAGAATTACCTTAAGAATTTCGGGCGTATAATAGTGTCCTTGGTAGGCGGCGTTAAGCTCAAGAAAAATCCGACCTCCCGGATTCAGGCGTTGCTTCAGGTCGCTCAGAAAAGAATTCCAATCGTGGTCATCCCAGCGCCATGCATCTTCTCGGCCACCATGAAAGGCTGTGGCAAACGCAGTGATGAGATCAAACTTTCTTCCGAACTCAGGGAGTTTTGTTTGATTCTTGATTTCATAGATGATGCGGTTAACGCCTAGAAGCTCGACAAGCCGGTCGAAGAGAGGAATGCCACCGACGTCAAGCCCTAGGCCGTGATGGCCGAGGTACTGAGCAACAAAAAGAAAGAAGCCGCCGCCGCAACCTAGATCCAATATCTCCAAGGGCTGAAGCCGGTGAAGATGCAAGTCCTGCGCGCGTTGGATGTTTTGACGCAAATGCTTCCTTACGTCGAGGTACTTCGCGTAGTGGCGCCACAAACTCGGTAAGTCGACTGACGGGGAGCCGCAGTGTGTCTGAATCTCTTGCAGTCGATTTTGGTCGATCTGTGCGAACAAGGGCTCGAGGGGCACAGGATACAGCCGCCGTCGCAAGCGACGCCAGGCACGCCGGTAAGTGAGTGGCCGACCGACCTTCGCAATCGATTCCGATAGCTTCAATGATTAACCTTAGCAGCTTGATAGTGGGGCCGGGCTGGAATCTATCATTTCGAGTGGGGCATCGCATATCGAAGAACAAAGCGCCGGTCTTCAGATATTCTGTTTCATCCGCCAAACGGTTTCATACACCAACGGGCAACAAATGTCCTCGATCCAACATTCAATTGGCAAGCATGCCGTATCGAAGATTTCAGCCGGGGTGATTACGTGGCGTATTTCGCCTTCGAAGGAGTAAAAAAGTATCGCGTCGCCCAGACATCGTTCGTAGCTCAAAATTAGGTAAAATCGCGGCACGTCTTGAGCGCGGTCTGTTGCTTTATTCCTTAATCCTGGCTAAGTGGGGATGTCGCACAGGTATCATTTGCCTGACGATGCCGCCTGATGAAAGTGCAGCAGTCGTGATTTTTCGCCTTTGGAATTCGAAGGCCACGCTACACAAATGTTTCGTTGGAAGCTTGGAAGAAATCCTGCATTATTTGGGGAGATTTTGATTGCCAAGAGACAGGCGATTTCTAGTCTGATTTTTGTAGATATGGAAATTATATGAACACGCTCGCCTTTTCCCGCTGTTCCAAATGGTTCGCCTTCTCGCTCATTGCCGCCACGCCTTCGTTCGCGATCTGCGCTGATGTCGTGCTTCAGAAAGCGCCCCCACTTACCGTTCGTCAGGCACCGGCCTATCCGGAGAATTTGGCGCGATATCACTTCGGCGCCGATGTGAAGGCGATGCCGCAAAGCGAGCCGCTAACGAGACTGCAACTGAGCTCGTACTCGCAGGACAACAATACTGCGGAGGCAGCTTTACTTTGCGACGATCCTACGACCGGCTACGAATTGCCGATCGGCCAGTCCAGCCTTTTTGTCTCTCTAGCCAACATCGAGAACATCGAAAGTCTTTCATTTCTCAATCGCGGAGCGGTGGGCAACTACACCATCGCCGTGTCCAATGCAGACGTCCCCGCAAATAGTCCGGAATGGCGAACGGTCGGCAAAGGAGCGATCTTGGACGGAGCGATTTCGCCAAAGTTTGGTCCCGGCGAAGCTAAATATATAAGGGTTGACTTTAACTTAACGAGCCCCGGCCGGATTGCGTCCTTTGGAGTATATGCAACCCCGGCGCTTTCCGACTTTACCATGCCGCGGCCGCGCAAAGCGTCCTTTGCCGAGAGTTCGTCCAGCTTCGCTTTGATCAATTTCAACTTCAGCGATCTGCATGCGCGGGCTCGCGGACTTTATGTCAGTTCGGGCGAACTGGATCAGGTTAACAACATGATCGATGACCAGCCGGCAACCGTTTATGATTTTGCTGATGATGACGCGGCGCCCATCGCGGTGATCGATCTTGGCCGAGAACGTAACGTCAGCCGTATGGGGGCCATTTATTCGCAACAACCAGGCACCGTGGATTTTTATGTTCTTCGCAGCTTGCCTGGCGATCTTCCCGCCGACCGATCAAACATGCGGCCAATCTCAAACGTCGGCCAGCGCGCCGATTTGCCCGTCGCCCTAAAGCTCAGTGAACAGGACTTGGCAAAATTGAAACCGGTCGGTTCGGTCGTCAGCACCGGTGAAGGCCACGCTTCGATTGATTTTCCGGCGGTGACTGGCCGCTACGTCATGCTCAAGTGGCATCCAGCCAGCAAGAAGAATGGAGCGTTCTCTGTTGCCCAAGTTGCGGCGTTCGGACCTTCCAAACCTAGCGCAACTGTTCCGAACGGTGAAGACCCAGAGGTCGCGGGTAATGACGGCAAGCAGGCTTTCGACGGCAAGAGCGCCTTGGATGGTAAAGAAGCGCTGGCCGAGGGGCCGGAAGCGTTGGGCGAAGGGCCGCCTGCGGAAGGTCCTCCGCCTTCTCTACCGCCTGGGGTGCCGTTCAACTTCATTCCAGAGGTTCCCCCGGTCCCCACGCCGTTTAGTCTCTGATCGCCAAACGAACTTCGATTGCGAGGGCCCGCCCGCTGACGTTTAAACGCCGGTTGGCGGGTTTCGCGCTTTGGGGCCGGGCCGACGAACTAAGGTGTGCCCCGAGTTGGGACCGATTGGAAAGGACGCTGGCGAGGTTCGTTATTCGGCGGTAACCGCAGACGGAGACGCCTCCTGGCCGACAGGCTCTCCGACGGAATAACGAGTGAACCGCCGGATGACGATGTTTTCGCCGATTTCGGCAATTTTCGAGGCGACCAATTCCTTGATCGTCTGGTCGGGATTTTTGATGAAGCCTTGTTCGAGCAGACAGACGGTGCTGTAGAATTTGTCGAGTTTTCCTTCGACGATTTTGGTCAATACGTTTTCCGGTTTGCCTTTCATCTGCGCGGCATAGATAGCTCGCTCGGATTGAACCAAAGCGGCAGGCACTTCATCGCGGCTTACATAGAGGGGTTGAGCAGCGGCGATATGCAGGGTGATATCTTTCACGAAAGCGCGAAAGCCCTCGTTCTTGGCTACGAAATCGGTCTCGCAATTGACTTCGACCAGAACGCCGACCTTGCCCTGAAGGTGAATATAGGAGGCAACAATGCCTTCCTTGGTCGCCCGGGAAGACTTCTTGCTCGCACTCGCGATCCCTTTGGTGCGCAGGAGCGTTTCGGCTTTGTCGAGGTCCCCGCCCGCCTCGGCCAGGGCGCGTTTACAATCCATAAAACCCGCGTTGGTTTTCTCGCGTAGTTGTTTAACGGTCTGAGGATTAATTTCCATGGATGAAGAAAGGTAAAAGTTGCTGGTTGAGAGTTGAGCAAAAAACAGAGAGTCGGAGTCTCTCAACCCTCAACGAGTGACTCTCAAACTCCGCCGTTAGGCGGACACGCCGGCCATCTCGACTTCTGCACGCAGCCGCGCTTCGCCGCTCGCCGATACGATCGCGTCGACGAGTTTTTGCAGCATCACGCGAATGGCGCGAATTGCATCGTCGTTCCCGGGGATAGGAAAGTCGATAATCTCGGGGTCGGCATTTGTGTCGACGATTGCGACCGTCGGAATGCCGAGTCGGCGGGCCTCATTGACGGCGTTCTGCTCGCGCGTCGTGTCAATGATAATGAGTGCGTCCGGCAGCTGGGTCATATCAAGAATACCTTCGAGATTGCGCCGCAGTTTCGCCGCTTCGCGATTGAGGGCAGCCAGCTCCTGTTTACCCATTTTCTTGTAATCGGGCGAGGCTTCGATCCCTTCGATGAACTTCAGGCGACCGATGCTTTTCCGAATCGTACTGAGATTCGTCAACGTGCCTCCGAGCCAGCGTTGATTAACATAGAATTGACCGCAAGCCAGGGCCGCTTCCTTGACCGCCTCCTGCGCCTGCTTCTTGCAGCCAACAAAAAGAATCTTTCCTCCACGCTGCGCCACTTCCTGAAGAAATTCAGTCGCACGCTGCAACCGTCTCACCGTCTCATCGAGGTTGATGAGGTAGATCGCGTTGCGCCGTTCGAAGATGAATGGTTTCATCTTCGGATTCCAGCGTTTGGTCTGATGGCCAAAATGGACTCCGGCCTCAAGCAGTTCGGGAACAAGTTCAACAGTATTTGCCATAGGTAAAAGCCGCCGGCCGATTGGCACAGCGGGGCGAGAAGATGCTACAGCAGCGGAGATTCAGCAACCGCCAATTTCGGCGGCGAGCATTGAGGTCTGAAGGCAGCGAACGAGATCAACTGCGAGCCTTTGCTGCAAAGCAAGGTCTACAACCGATTGCGACAGGGTGACGAAAAATTCGCCCGTGGTTCTCCACGGGGGTGAGCCGTCGGAAAAGCAGATCGGTAATTTCGTTGTTTCTCCTAGCCCACGAGGCACGAGCCAATAGCGAAAATTCCGTCCCAATTCGAGACCACTACCACTCGGAATTGCTGTCGCTGATCAACTGCTGAAGTATGGGAAAGCGCATCTCGCCATAATCGAGAGCGTAACGAAGATCGCCGCCCTTGAAGATCCATGTGGTCGGAATCCAACTCACCGGCAGCCCCTCAAATTGGCTGATGTGACCGGCGCCACGCGGGCCCGGATCTGCCAGGATTGTCACGTTAGGCTCATTCGTTAGGCCATAGCTGGCCAGAAGAGCTCGACCGTCATCGCCGCTGTTCCAGACCGAGACGAAGTAAAACTTCACCGTTGGATTGTCTTTCACTGTCTTGGTCCAACCGCCGCTTTTTAGTTCGGATTTGCAATTGCCACACCACGGCGCCCAGAGGTGAACCACCGTGAGAGTGGGAGCTTTGATCGCTTCAGTAACCCGTTGCTCAGTCGGGGATGCACCCCGTGCCGTCACTGCGAGAAACATCGCGGCAAAAACGGCACTGAAGAGATGCTTTGTCATTTGTTTGAACCTTTGCTGACCTGGTCGGTAACAACCCGATCAGTCGAACTCCGGATTTGATTGCAGCCAACTCGCCTCAGGCTTCAAGCCTTTCGCGATTGCCGCATTGTAAACGCATACAAGTCCACTCACCACGCTTTGCAGAGCCTCGCCATCCTCAGTTTGGTCCTCGCAGGCGGCTTGCTCCTGCTTGTCCAGACCGGGCACCGAAATGAAATGACTTTGCCTTACAATTACCGTGCCGGAGTGAATTCCGCTATACAGGCGAAGGGTAATTCCGACCGGAATATCCTTCAGGTGGAATTTAAACTCGGATCGAAAAGACATCGGCTCGCGAATTGCCGGATCGGTCATTGCCTCGCTGGTGCTCCAACTCATAAGTGCGCAAAACTATAGGCGGCGCGAGGAGGGATCAAACTCATTCTGGCTCCCAGTTGACCCCGCCCGAGAACGTTGCTACTTTCCCTCCCTTTTCCACGGGAACAGCGAGCGAGGAACGCCGCTGCTTTCAAACAGCCAGCCCGCCGCCAGGAAAGTCTACACCGATATGTTGCAAATGCAGGATCTGATGTCGAAGTCGATGCGAGACTTCAAGGAAGGCAGTATTGTCAAGGGGCGCATTTTGGAAATCCGACCGCGCGAAGTGTTAGTGGATATCGGCTACAAATCCGAGGGCATCATTCCGATCTCTGAATTCGACGATATTGAATCCCTCGAGGTGGGTGACGAAGTGGAAGTGCTCCTCGAGCGTCTCGAAAATGACGAAGGCATGGTTGTGCTCTCGAAAGAGAAAGCGGCCTATCGACAGAATTGGAACAAGATTGCGCAGGTCTTTGCCGGCGACGGACTCATCAAGGGCAAAGTGAAGTCGGTTGTAAAAGGAGGCCTGATGGTCAACATCGGCGTCGAGGCTTTCCTGCCTGCCTCGCAAATCGATATCGTCCCGCCGCGCGACCTCCAGCAATTCGTTGGCAACACCTACGATTTCAAAATCGTCAAAATCAACGACGACCGGAAAAATGTCGTTCTCAGCCGCCGCGAGCTCATCGAGCAGGAGCGAAGTGAGAAGCGCCAGAAGTTTCTGGAAGGCGTGAAGGTCGGGGACACCGTCACAGGCACTGTCAAAAACCTCACCGACTTCGGTGCCTTCATCGATCTCGGCGGCATGGACGGTCTCCTGCACATCACCGATATGACCTGGGGTCGACTCGGTCATCCGAGCGAGCTGCTCAAGGTCGGACAGCAACTGGAGGTGCTCGTTCTCGACATCAACAAGGAGAAAGAGCGGGTTTCGTTAGGCCTGAAGCAGACCCAGAAAAATCCGTGGGACCAGATCGAGGAGCGTTTCCCCGCCGGACAAAAGGTGAAAGGAAAAATCACCAATCTCGTTCCTTACGGCGCTTTCGTGGAATTGGAAGAAGGCGTCGAAGGCCTAATCCATGTCTCCGAGTTGTCTTGGACGAAACGCATCATGCGCCCTTCCGACATCCTCACCGTTGGCCAGGAAGTCGAAGCCGTCGTGCTAGGAGTGAATAAGGAGGAGCAAAAAATTTCGTTAGGCCTGCGCCAGCTTGACGCGAATCCCTGGGATGAGATAGAGAAGAAATTCACCATCGGCAGCCGCGTCAAAGGCCGCATCCGCAACATGACTGCCTACGGCGCCTTTGTGGAATTGGAAGACGGCATCGACGGCATGATCCACGTGTCCGACCTCAGTTGGACGCGTAAAATCAACCATCCGATGGAAGTCTTTAAGAAAAGTGAAGAAGTCGAAGCCGAAGTCATCGACATCGACAAAACCAATCAGCGCATCAGCCTGGGCATCAAACAACTCTCCGACGATCCTTGGAAGAACATCGACGAGAAATATAAGATCGGTGACCTGGTCACTGGAAAAGTGACTAAACTCGCCAGCTTTGGCGCCTTCGTGCAATTGCAGGATGACATCGACGGTCTTGTCCACATTTCGCAATTGAGCGAAGAACATGTGGCAAAAGTGAAGGACGTGCTCAAGGTGGGACAGGAAGTCGAGGCCCGCGTTATCAAAGTAGACAAAGTCGAACGCCGCATCGGCCTCTCGATCAAAGCCGCGAACTATTCAGAAGAGGAGCTGCGACGGGAGTCGGAAGCCTTCGACAATTTCCGTCCCGGCGAAGACATGGTCGGCTTGGAAAAAGCCTTCGAAGCTGCCGAGGAAGATTACCGCCCCGGCGAGAGCAAGAAAAAGTAGGCGCGGCGCGAGGAACTTTTTTTTCGCGGGGCGATTTGCTCTGCCACGGATGGAGTGTGGCGTAATTTGGCGACTACGTTTTTCGCGACGGGGCATCCGCAATCTCATCACGGCTCGAAACAAGCCGATGCAACTTCGCTCTCTTTACCTGTTCGGTGCGGCGCTACTCCTCTTCAGTTCAGCCTCCGCGCAAACACCCGCATTCACTCAGGTGATCGTTTTTGGGGACAGCCTTTCCGATGACGGTAACCTTCGGGACCGCCTCGAAGACGCTTACGCCATCAGTTATCCGGGGGGCGACTTTAATTACAGCGACGGCCGCTTCACGAATAGCTCGGATACGGACCCAGCCTCTGACATGTACGCCGGCACGTGGCACGAACAACTGGCGCGCGATTTCCTTGGTCTCGCCGCATCGACCAACAGCCTCGACGGCGGCACCGATTATGCCTTCGGCGGCGCGACGACAGAGGACGGCACGCGCGAGGTCACAGTTATTTCGAATCCTGTTCCGTTTCTTGGCGGCGAGTTAACGGTCACGACTGATAACCTGGGTAAGCAAATCGACGATTATCTTGCCGACCAAACGATCGATCCCGCCGCTCTCTACATCGTCTGGGGTGGAGGCAACGATCTTTTCGACGATGACAGCACGGATAATGTCACCGCCACTGCGGTGCGCGTGGCGGGCTTGGTCGATCGGCTCGCGCGTGCGGGCGCGGTCTACATTCTCGCGCCTAACGTTCCACCACTTGGTCTCGTGCCTAGCTATAAGGATGATCCCGACACTGCTACCGCGCTCAACGCCGCTTCTGCGCAATATCGCAGTGACTTCGATGTCCAGCTGGACATCGAAGTGAGCGCGCTCGCCACCGATGGGATCACCATCAATCTTTATCGACTGGACGTCTACGGCCTGTTCTATCGCCTGGCAGCTAATCCGGAGGATTACGGCTTCGTCAATATTAGCGACAGCGCACAGGGCGAAGATGTCGATCCGGATCAATATCTGTTTTGGGATGACATCCATCCTACTACGGCGGGTCATTATCAGATCGCAGTAGCGGCATCGGAGCTCCTCGCGGGTACCGCCCAACCGCCGGCTCAATCGCTCAATCTCTCCGCTCGCCTCGCAGTTGGAACTGGTGATGATGTCCTGATCGGCGGCCTAATCATCACCGGCAGCGAAGCGAAACAGGTGCTTTTCAGAGGAATCGGGCCTTCGCTCGCGGACAACGACATTCCGCCGGAGAGCACACTGGCCGATCCAGTGCTCGACCTTTACCAAGGTGATACTCTCATCATGAGCAACGACAATTGGACGGACAGCCAGGAAGCAGAAATCGAGGCTACTGGCATTCCGCCGACTAACGACCTCGAGTCGTCGATTGTTGCGACCCTCGATCCCGGCGAATACACTGTCATTCTGCGTGGCCTAAACAACGGCACTGGCATTGGCTTGGTCGAAGCATACGATCTCGACACCGCAGCGGCCTCGACGCTTGGCAACATCAGCATGCGCGGATTTGTCCAAACGGGGGATAATGTCCTCATCGCCGGTTTCATTGTGGGAAACGGCGCGAGCGACACAGTCGTTGTTAGAGCGATCGGACCGTCGTTAGGCGATGCAGGCGTGGCCAACCCACTGGCAGATCCCGTCCTCGATCTCCATGACGCCGATGGAACTTTGATTGTGAGCGACGATAACTGGCGGGACACGCAGGAAGCTCTTATCCAGTCCACTGGCTTGGCGCCGACGAATGATCTCGAACCGGCAATCATCCGCGCGCTGACGCCGGGCAACTACACGGCAGTCGTTAGCGGCAAAGACGAGGGCACCGGCGTAGCAACGGTCGAAGTTTACAATCTGCAGTAGCCGGCGCGTTCGCGCGGTAGCGGCTTAATTGGCACCTTTTGATCTCTCGCCGGATCGATGATCGACCCGCCGCCAGCCGGACCGGGAATGTCAGATAGATCTCTAACCAGCCGCCAACTGGACGGGCGCAGGCGCCGGCGAAGCGCCGTCGAGCGCAAGGTAGGTGTAACCCTGCAAGCCGCGCTCGTAATCAGCCAGGATTTTCATGGCGTCGTTAGGCTTGAGCCGGTCGCTCTTGATCGCGGCATCGACTTGCAATTTCATAAGACGCAATAGCTCGATCTTATCCCACTGCGTCAGTGCCAGAACCTGTCCAATGGTGCTGCCTTCGATGACTTCTTCGATATACCATCCGGATTCTTCGTCTTCATCGAGAAAGACATGCACTTCGGTCACCCGGCCAAACAAATTGTGCAGGTCGCCCATGATGTCCTGGTAGGCGCCAACGAGAAAGACGCCGAGATAATAAAGATCGCCCGGAATGATTTTGTGCAGCGGGAGTGTTTCCTTTACATCCTGGAGGTCGGTGAACTTGTTTATCTTGCCGTCGGAATCGCAGGTAATATCGACGAGTGTACCCTGACGCTCAGGCGGGCTCGTTAGGCGATGGATGGGCATGATCGGGAAAAGCTGACCGAGCGCCCAGTGATCCAGCAGCGATTGGAAAACGGAGAAGTTGCATATGTATTGATCGCCCAGGGATGTCTCCAGCTCCTTTACTTCCTCAGGGACATACTTAAGACCGCGATGCAAGGCGACGATCTGGCGCGCAACTTGCCAGTAAAAGGCTTCGATCTTGGCTTTCGACTCCAAGTCGAGCAGACCCAGATTGAACATCTGCTGCGCTTCTTCCTTGATCTGTTGCGCATCGTGCAGGGTCTCGAGCCGATTGCCGCGCTTTAGCTGGCGCTTCACCTCGATGATGTCGCGCAATGGTTTGGGATCGTCAGGCCCGATTTCGATTTTCGATGGTGCGGGATCTTTCTCGATCGAGCCGAAGGCTTCCACCACAAGGACGGAATGATGCGCTACGATCGCGCGACCGCCTTCGCTCACGATCGCGGGATGGGCGACCCCTTCGGAGTCGCACACTTCCATGATATTGTAGACAACGTCGTTGCAATATTCCTGGAGGGAATAATTGGTCGAGCTATCGAAACTCGTGCGCGAACCATCGTAATCGACCCCGAGACCACCGCCGACGTCGAGATAACCGAGCTGATGACCAAGTTTCGAGAGCTTTGCGTAGTAGCGTGCGGCTTCGCGGACGGCGCGTTTGATCGTTGAGATATCGGGCACCTGTGAGCCCACGTGGAAGTGAACCAGTTTGAGACAATGCGCCAGTCCCTCGGATTTCAGCATTTCGCTCGCGGCGACAAGGTTTGTCGTGCTTAGGCCAAACTTGGCGTGTTCGCCGCCGCTCGTCGTCCATTTGCCCGCGCCCTTGCTGTGCAAACGCACCCGCACGCCGACGTAGGGCTCAATGCCCATTTCTTTCCCGACGCGCAAGGTTTGCTCCAACTCCTCGAGTTTTTCCACCACGATGATGACCGACTTGCCGAGTCGTCGCCCGAGTAGCGCGGTGCGAATAAAGGCTCGATCTTTGTAGCCATTACAAATGATAAGGCTCTCGGGGTCCTGATGCATGGCGAGAGCGGCGATTAACTCTGGTTTGCTTCCAGCTTCGAGGCCAAAATGGTACTGTTTGCCGGCGTCGACAATTTCCTCAATAACTTCGCGCAGTTGGTTGACCTTGATCGGAAAAACGCCGCGATAGCCGTTGCGATATCCAAATTCCTGCATCGCCTCTTGGAAGGCGCGGTTCACCGTCTCAACGCGGTGGCGGAGTAAATCCTGAAAACGAATGACGAGGGGAAATCCGAGGCCGCGGGCGCGCGCTTCGTTCACTACTTCGAGCAGGTCAATCCTACCGCCGCTCTCTTTGAGCGGTTTGGCCACAACATTGCCGGAGCTGTTGACGGAGAAGTAACCATGCCCCCACGCGTCCACATTATAGAGCGCAATCGCCGCATCGATGTCCCATTCGGGCTTCGTCATTGCGCGCAGTGTAGGACAGCGAATCACAAATTCAATCGGCAGATTTCCCCGGAAAAAGGGTTAAACTCCGCTGCAAAAGAAGACCTCGAAGGGACTCGCCCTAGTCGACCACCACCTTGCTTGTTTTTCAAGATCGGTCTGATACGGTTTTCGCGATGAACAAAACGGTGATCGAGGTGCAGGTGCGAGCGGTCCTGCCTACGAGCGGCGGCTGCGCGATCTTTCTCGGAAATCCGGACAAGGTTTTCATCATCTACGTCGACCAAAGTGTGGGAAGTGCGATTACGATGTTCATGCGAGGCACAACGAAGGAACGGCCGCTGACGCATGATCTGATGGGTCACTTGATGACGGCGTTAGGCGCCAAGGTTGAACGCGTAATTATCAACGACCTGAAAAATGCGACTTACTATGCCCGCATGATCATTCGCGCGGAGAATGAGCTGCACCAAAAGAAGATCGTCGAACTGGATGGCCGACCGAGCGACTGCATCGCGATGGCGGTGCAGCAGAAAGCGCAGATCTACGTGAGCCAGGAAGTGTGGGATGAGGTCGACGATATGGGCGACGTCCTGCGCAAGATGGAAGAGGATGGGATCAAGCCCGAAGTTGAACCTGGCGGAGAAGGAGAGGAAGAAGGGGAAGAATAAGGCTTGCAGCGAGTCCGGCATTTGCCTGACTCGGATCACCAGGAGCCCGCGCTAGGAAATCAGCTCCGGGTAATTTTGCTGCGCGACTTCCGTGCAGCGCGCTAGGACGTCGGACGGCAAATCCATCTCCAGCACCTCTTCGACCAGTGTCTGGCATTCCAGCATCGTTAGACGCTGAACCGCATTTTTCACTCGGGGCACGATGTTCGCGCCCGCGCTCAGTTCGTCCATTCCCAAGCCGAGCAATAGTGGCGTGAACAAGACTTCGCCCGCCATCTCCCCACAAACCCCGACCCAGATGTCGTTGGCATGCGCGGCATCGGCTACCATCTTCAGGAGCCTAACGACTGAAGGGTGACTTGGCTCGTACAGATGCGCCACGCTCTCATTCGTTCGATCAATCGCGATCGAATACTGGATGAGATCGTTCGTCCCGATGCTGAAAAAATCGACTTCGCGTGCCAGGCGGTCGGCCAGGATGGCCGCAGAAGGAATTTCGATCATGATCCCAATCTCCAAGTCATCTCGAAAAGCTCGGCCCTCCTTGCGCAGTTCGTCTTTGCATTCGTTCACGATCTCCAAGCCACGTCGCGCTTCGTCCAAGCCTGAAATCATAGGGAACATGACTTTGATGTTTCCCGCCACGCTCGCGCGCAGGATGGCGCGCAGCTGCGCTTTGAAGATGTCGAGATGGCTAAGGCAAAAGCGGATGGCGCGACAACCGAGAAATGGATTTAGCTCGTCGCTGGTTTCCATGTTATCGGAAAGTTTGTCGCCGCCCAGGTCGAGGGTGCGGATAATGAGCGGCTCGGGTGCAACACGCCCCGCCACACGGCGGTAAACCTCGAATTGGTCGTCTTCGCTTGGGAGCGCCTTTTGATTCAGGTAGAGAAACTCTGTCCGATAAAGACCGATCCCTTCTGCGCCGTTGGCCAAGACCTCGTCGACTTCATCGGGCAATTCGATATTGGCCGAAAGCACGATGTGCCGACCGTCGCGAGTCGTCGACTTGGTCTCGCGTAATTCGCGCAGGCGTTCGGTGAGAACGCCCTTCTCCTGCTCCAGCTCGGCGTATTCCCGCAGCGTCTTCTCGCTCGGATGCACAATAAGCAAACCGTGATAGCCATCGATCAATGCCGAAGCGCCCGTCTCGTAGACTTCGGTTGCATCATGCAAACCGACGATCGCAGGAATGCCTAACGATCGCGCCATGATCGCGGTGTGCGAAGTGCGGCTGCCTAAATCGAGAGCCAGGCCTCGCACTTGCGCGCGGTTCATGGTCGCGGTGTCAGAGGGCGTGAGATTATGCGCGAGAAGAATGTGCGGCTCATCGATGGTGAGAAATGGGCGTGGCGATTTGCCTTGAAGGTTACGAATCACCCGCCGCGTCACGTCCTGGATGTCGAGCGCCCGCTCGCGCAAATATGGATCATCGATTTTACTTAGTGATTCAACGTAGCGACTGGCTACGTCCTGAAAGGCCGCTTCGACATTGCAATGCTCCGCCTCCACTCGGCGTAGCACTTCATCAATCAGTGTCTGATCTTCGACTACGAGAAGATGCGCGTCGAAAATTCCGGCGTCCTTGGCTCCAATCGCCTCCGCAATTTGTTGCTGCATCTCGAGAATTTGCGCCCGCGTTTGAATGAGGGCGTTCTCGAAACGCGCGATCTCATCTGGCACATGCGAGGGCCCGACGTGATAATGGACTACGTCGTCAGATTCGATCGAGAAAACGTAAATGGGTCCGCGCGCGATGCCGGGGGATGCGGGAACCCCTTGAATTCGTTTTTCTTCGTCGCCGCGCTCGCCGCTCATTCGGTATAACAACCGGAGCGTCGACTAATCTTCGTTGAAGCGCGACTGAATTAATTCTTCGATGTCTCGAACGGCTTCCGCGGCATCGGGGCCTTCTGCACGGATGCGCAGTTTTGATCCCTGGCCTGCGGCAAGCATCATCAGACCCATGATGCTTTTGCCACTGATTTCTTCGTCTTCTTTCGCGACCAGAATTTCGCAGCGATAGCGGCTGGCGATGCGCACGAACATCGCTGCCGGCCGAGCGTGCAGGCCTAGCCGGTTGATGATCGTGACCTCCTTCTCGACTTTTTCGGTCGAATCAGTTGGCGTGCGTCGATTAAGTAGTCCCATTTAGCTGCTCTGCGCGATCATATGGCCGATCAATTTTTGATTAAACTCCACTGCACTGTTCAGGCCAAGTCCCTTCAACTTCTGATCCATCGCCGCCACCTCGATAAGTCGCGCGATATCTCTTCCCGGTCGTACCGGAATCGTCACATGTGGAACTTGGATCTTTAGAATCTCGTAAAGCTCGCGATCCAGCCCGATTCTATCCATTTCTTCCAGCTCCTGCCAATCTTTTAGGGTCACAACGAGATCAAGCCGTTTTTCGGTACGAATGGCGCCAATTCCGAAAACAGAAACGACATTGATAATCCCGATTCCACGCACCTCCATGTGATAGCGCGTCAGCTCGGGTGAGGTGGCCATGAGCTCGCGGCCTTCGAGCGATTTGACCTTCGTCACGTCGTCAGAGACCAGGCTGTAACCGCGCTCGATCAGACCAAGGACGCATTCGCTTTTGCCAACGCCGCTTGCGCCGCGAATCAAGACACCGATCCCGAGTATATCGACCATACTGCCGAATTCGGTCACGACAGGCGAGAAATCGAGCTCAAGGGCGATAGTGGCCGCGTTGATGAATTTCATCGTGATCATCGGCGTACGGAAAACGGCCACGCCGGCTTCCTCTGCAATCGCCAGCAGGTCTGGCGCGAGATAAAAACCGCGCGACACGACAACACATGGAATTTTTGTCTCACAAAGTGCTCGAAAACGTCGATGCCGCTGCGGCTTGGTCAGATGCTTGACATACGATTGCTCGGCTGCGCCAAGTACCTGGATGCGCTTCTCGGCGAAGTAAGTGTAGAAGCCTGCCAGCGCGAGGCCTGGACGATTGATGGTTGGCTCGCGAATGCGCCGCTCGAGTCCGCCCGAGCCACTTTCGAGTTTGAGCTGGAGATTTTTGCCGTGCCGTCGAAAGAAGGTTTCGACGGTAATGACCGGAACGTTCAAACGCTGTCCCGCGACCGAACTGATCGTCTGGATGACCGGTTCTGTGCTCATGGTTGCAAGCCCATCTATCCTGATCTATCGGCAATCGCAACCCGACCCCGACGCGATATTGTCACCATAAACCTTGAGAATTAGCTGGCATTTCTGATCTTTTCTTGAATATCCAGATAAGTGTGGGCACGGCATGCGTATTCTCGTAATCGAAGACGACGGTCGACTGGCGCGACAGATCACAAGGGAATTGCAACGCGCGAATCACGACGCGAGCGCATGCAATGACGGCGCCGAAGGTTTGCAGGCTGCCTTGCGTGACCCTCTGGACTTGATCGTGCTCGACATTAACCTTCCCGGAATGGACGGCCTCGCCGTGCTGGCAGCTTTGCGCGAAGCGCATTCGACCGCGCGCATACTTATCCTGACTGCGCTTGGGAGCGTAACCGATCGGGTCAAAGGTCTTAAGGCGGGCGCAGATGACTATCTCCCCAAGCCATTCTCCATGAATGAGCTCATGGCGCGAATTGACGCTCTTGGACGCCGTGCATCGACCCCAACCGCTGTCGATTTCCTAAAAGTAGCAGACTTACAAATGGACGTGCAACATCGCCACGTCTCGCGGGCCGGTCGCCAGATACCTCTTTCTCCGCGGGAGTTTGATGTCTTACAGGTTCTCATGCAAGAGCCAGGCCGGGTCTTCTCTCGCACTGAGTTATGCGAGCGTATTTGGCAGCGGGAACATGAATATGACACCCGCACGGTAGAGATATTCATCGCGCGGCTACGCAAGAAAATAGACACTAACTTTGCTCCACCGCTTATTCAGACTTTGCGCTATGTCGGCTATACAATTCGGGACCCGGCAGGATCGCAGAAGGGAACGCCCAGCTAGCAGGCGCGCGCGAGTTTTATCAGGCTGGAAAATAGGTTAGCTGGCCGAACCGCGCTCTTAATACAAATATTCTTGTGAACGGCTACAGAGCAACCTCGTGGTCCCGTCCGAGGAATCTTCATGAAGTCGAAAATCGCTCTTGTTCTTATTACTTTGATTCCCTCCCAGCTGGCCTTTGCGGCTGACCGGGAAATCGTCCATTCCGCTAACATTGGCACTTACGCGAATATGTTGCTCGGTGTGGACGCTGCAGTATTGCGGGATCACTCCTGACGGCGCCTTCCGGGCTGTCGGCACGCAAGGCGTTTTCGCCAAGCCGGAGAAAACCTCATCCAGCGCAAGCCCCCTGAGAATTCTCGCCACTTATTCGGGGAAGCGCCGTCGTAATCTGTCGGCTCTGGGATTTTAGTAGGCTTTTTGGCATGCGGCGTTACTGTCGCGGAATCGAACGATGTCGCCGCTCCTCAGATTGACCGTTCTGGCTGGCGTCTCTCTAGCCGTCGTGACCGGTTGCACGGAAGTCCCTAGTGACATCGGGGTTCACAAACACCGCTCGACGGCTGCTCGCTCCCGGTCCTGGGTCGTGGCGCACCATCCAGGCGTCGCTTATTGGAATGACGATCCTTCACTCAAAGGAAAAACGAAGATTCTCATCAATCTCACGACGCAACAGGCATTCTTCTTTCGCGGAAAAGCTATCATGGGGCGCACGACTATATCGTCCGGCCGGCGCGATTACGAAACGCCACCCGGGAAATACCGTGTGATCCAAAAAGACGCGCACCATGTTTCCAGCGAATACGGTCAGTACGTCGCGCGGTCCGGAGCTGTCCTGGTGCGTGACGCCGATATCAATCGGACTAGACCGCCGCGTGGTGCACATTTCGTCGGTGCATCGATGCCGTATTTTATGCGCTTCACCGGCGGCTACGGCATGCACGCCGGTTTTGTGCCGCGTTTTCGCGCTTCACATGGTTGCATCCGCATGCCGACGGCGATGGCAAAGCATTTTTTCGATGCCGCCGAGATCGGGACTCGTGTGGAAGTCATTGAACCACCGACTATGGTGGGGCGATGAATCTCGCAGCCGAGCTGCGTAGTTTGTTAGGTAAGGAACCGGTGGCGGAGGACGAACCGACACGCCTTGCGCACAGTGGTGACAAATGGTTCGCCGCCAACAAACCGGAGGTGGTGGTGTTCGCCCAGAATACAGGTCAGGTCAGCCGGCTTCTGCAGTTCGCTTCGGCAAATAGGATTCCAGTCACGGCGCGCGGTGCAGGCTTTGGTTATGTCGGCGGTTGTGTGCCCGCCCGCGGAGGCGTCGCGCTTTCGCTCGCCCGCATGAATCGGATCAAGGAGATCAGTTTTGAAGACGCCGTCGCCGTTGTCGAGCCGGGCGTTATCACCGGCGAGCTGCAAGCCGCCGTCCAAGCGAGAAAGCTCTTTTATCCTCCCGATCCCGCGAGTCTGCACGATTGCAGCATTGGCGGAAACGTTGCGACGAATGCTGGTGGACCCCGCTGCCTCAAATATGGCGTTACCCGCCATTATATCGTCGGCCTCGAAGTCGTCCTCGCGAGTGGCGACGTCCTTCGGACCGGGGGACGCGTGCATAAGAATAAGACGGGCTTCGATCTCATTGGTCTTTTTGTTGGCTCGGAGGGTTTGTTAGGCGTGGTGACCGAGATCATCGTCAGGCTTCTTCCTTTACCGCCAACCCGCGCGACGCTTTCCGCCTCGTTTGCCACGATGGCGGAGGCGGCCGCCGCCGTGCAGGCAATTTTCGCCGCCGGTTTTCTCCCTGCCTCGCTCGAAATCGCCGATCAATTTACTCTTGAAGCTGCGCGGCGGGATCGCGGCCATGGCGTTATCCCAGAAGGAAACGCGCATATGTTGGTGGATATTGACGGGCGTGCGGAAACAGTGCGGACCGAATCCGCGGCACTCGAAAATTTGCTCGCTGGCCGCAAACCGCTTTCGCTTACTGTCGCCACGACGGAAGAAGGTTCGGAGAAGTTGTGGGCTTTGCGGCGGGAATTTAGCAACTCTCTTCGCGCCACGGGCCTAACGAAACTGAATCAGGACATCGTTGTTCCACGCAGCCGCCTTGTTGATCTGGTCGAGTTCGCAGGCCGGTTGCAGGCGCGACATGGATTTCCGGTCGCCACCTTCGGGCACGCGGGCGACGGGAACATCCATGTCAACGTCATGGCCGCGCACTACGACGACATGGTGGTGCGGTCGAAAGTCGAGCAGGCGCTTGACGAACTTTTCGCCCAAGTGCTGGCCTGGGGCGGAGTCATCACTGGCGAACACGGTATTGGCCTCGCCAAGAAACGCTGGTGGCCGGAAGCGACCAGCGAGGTTGCGCGAAACTTGCATGCGCGCCTCAAACAAGCGCTCGACCCGCTCGACATCCTGAATCCGGGAAAATTTGTCGATTGACACCGGTCTTTTTCTCGGCACCTTCCGGCCTTCACCTACGCGCATTTTCGGTCTTCTGACCGATTTTAAATTGGGGTGCGCTCTCCTCCTGCAGCTTGCAGGAGTTTGATTTTCAATGAAACCAGGTTCACTCACTCATACTATCGCTGTTCTCTTAGGATCGGTCTCGGCTCTCTTTTCGCCCTCGGCCCCCGCGCAATCTCCGGTTGTCAAAGCCAAGTCAAGCAAGACGCAAAATCAGCATCGGCTGAACGAAGATGTCCTGTTCAAGGTCGATCCCATTACTTCCACGCCACCCATCTTTTCAAATGTTTCTGAAAAGAGCGACGGGCGTTATCCATGGAAGGCCAAAATCGTGACGACTGTTTTTTGGATTGGGGAAAACCCGAGCGGGAACAATCCCGTGCCGAACCATGCCAGCAGTTGGGACAGCAGCTGGACGAAGAACTACGGCGGGTATGACGATCCCAGCCGCGCTCATCGCAGCAATTATGTTCCGGTCGATTTTACCCCGCGGCAGAATCCTTTCTATTGTGCTCTGCCTTATAATGACAAAGCGCGGGAAGGTCATCGGCCAGAAGCGCCGCGCGTCGTGCCGTGGTTCAAAGACGCTTATCAGGGTCCCGGCGTTTCGGTTTGTAAGGATCGCTGGGTCGCGATTCGCAAGGGCGATCGCGTCGCTTATGCGCAGTGGGAGGATGCGGGGCCATTCCGCACGGATCACTGGGAATACGTTTTCGGCAACGAGCGACCGAAGCCTAACCTCAACCATGGCGCGGGCCTCGACGTTTCGCCGGCGGTGCGTGACTATCTTGGGCTGCAGGACACTGACGTGACTGATTGGAAGTTTGTCGATTTCAGTGAAGTGCCGCACGGCCCGTGGGCGCGGTATGGCGACAACAACAACTTTGTCATCGCCGAAAAGAACGGCGAAACGCAAATGGCGAGCGCAAAGAAGAAAAAGGGCATTGTCTTCGCTCGTTAGGCGAACCGCTTTCTCTTTAATTCAGCGTGTTCCGGATGGTTTCGGCGTGACCGTAACCTCAAACGGTAGTTTGCCCTTCAGCGAAGACGCCCGCGACATGATCCGACAGCCAGGCTACACTCGTTAGGCTATTGTTGCTCCGATGGAGCGTGCGATTCATATCTTCGACAACGGCGTCCAGGTTTACGAAGACCAACTCTGGCCTGGGCAGCGCGCGCGCTACGAACGGCGCAACGTTCACGAAGCGGAAGAGGAAGATATCTTCCTTGGTCTCCTACGTCGACTACCGCCTGATGGTTGTTATGTCGATGTCGGAGCAGCCATCGGTTATTATCTTATCCTCGCTCGCAAGGATGCGCCCGGGCTAACGATTCACGGTTTCGAGCCGCTCGAGCGTCACCGAGCCTCGCTCCGGGAAAACCTGGAGCTTAACGGCCTAACGATTGATGATTTCATCATCCATTCGCAGGGCCTGACTTCCTCCGCCGGCCGGCAAATCTTTCTCGATCGTGGCTACAGCAGTCGGCTCGCGGCCGGCGGTGATAAGGCCGCGCCTTCGCTTAGCCAGCGCTGGAAGGATTTGCTGGTGAAGCTCGGCCTTCGCGATTCCAGAGACAAGACAGTCACAATCGAAACAACCACGGTTGACGAATTCGTTAGGCGCATTCGTCGGCCGATCGATCTCCTGCAAATGGATGTGCAGGGATTGGAAGTTGAAGTCCTGAAAGGCGCAATTGAAAGCCTGAGTACGGGAGGGGTGAAGACATTCCTCATCGGTACGCACGGCCGTGCTCTTGGCTTAGAATTGCACGAGGATTGCCGCGAGCGATTGCGTGCCAATGGCTACGAGATCGAAGTCGATTTGCCCGACACCAGAGATCAGCCGGATGGCATTCTGGTGGCAAGCAAAGGCGTGAGAGGATTGAAGGCCTGACTCTTTGCCGATAAGCTTGCCTGTGCCCAAGCCGTCGATCAAATCCCTCCATCTCGAGGAGCTGCGCCAGCATTTGGCCCAACTGGGGCAACCGGCCTATCGCGCAACGCAGGTCACGGACTGGCTTTACAGCAAGCGCGCCGAATCATTTGCAGGCATGACCGATTTGCCTTCCGCGTTGCGGCTGCAATTGGCGGAGGAATTCCAATTCGTTAGGCCGGAAGTTGTCCGCGGTCTGGGTTCCAAAGATACAACCCGCAAGTTCCTTTTCCGTCTGGCGGACGGCAATCTGATCGAATCCGTGCTCATCCCGGCCTCGCCCGCACTTTATGGCGAAACGTCCGATCGCCGCACCGCCTGCATATCGACTCAAGTCGGCTGCGCTTACGGCTGCAAATTCTGCGCGAGCGGCCTGGAAGGTTTTTCACGCAACCTGGAGGCTGGCGAGATCGTCGATCAACTCCTCGCCATCGAGCGCGAGAGCGGCGAGACGATCGACAATATCGTTTTCATGGGAATGGGCGAACCACTTGCCAACTTGACCAACCTGCTGCGGGCCATCCGCATCATCAACGCGCCGTGGGGACTAGAGATTGGCGCGCGTCACATCACCATCTCGACCAGCGGACTTGCTCCCCAAATCCGCAAATTGGCGCAGGAACCGACTCAATTTCGGCTCGCCATCTCGCTCCATGGCGCGACGGATGAAGTACGCAACCGAATCATGCCGGTGAACCGCAAATATCCTCTCGCGATATTGCTCGAAGCCTGTGATTTCTACGTCGCGCAAAAGAGGCGTCTCCTTTTCGAATACATCCTCATTGCGGGCGTGAATGACAGCGAAGAGCAGGCGCATAGACTTGCCCAGCACGCGCAACGTTTGTCTGCCAAGATAAACCTCATTCCCTATAACACGGTGGCCGGCCTTGAGTGGTCGCGTCCTCCACGGCAACGACAGGAAAACTTTTTGCACGTCCTCCGTAGCCACGGCGTTGTCGCCACGTTGCGGCGCGAAAAGGGTCACGACATCGACGCAGCCTGCGGGCAACTGCGTCTGCAAACTCGCCAGACGGAAAAGCAGGTGGCGCTTGCCTAACGAGGCGCGAATTCGGCCAGCGCGTCGTGGACCCCCGCGATCGCCATCCCGCCTTCGCCAACCGCCGCTGCGCAGCGCTTAATCGAGCCCGAGCGCACGTCGCCAGCTGCGAAAATTCCTGGAACGCTGGTCTCGAGCGGGCCAGGGACGCGCGATTTATTCTCCCAAAGCGGCGAACCGGCCACCGCCGCGCCCGTTTTAATAAAGCCTTTTTCGTCGCGCGCGACTTCCGGTGGTAGCCAGTTGGTGCACGGCTTGGCGCCGATCATGGAAAAGACGGCTGGTGTTTCGACTCCGCGGCGTTCGCCGGTGGCCGTATTTTCCAGCTCGACAGCTTCGAGCATTTTTCCGCCCCGCATTTTGCGAATCTCGCTGTGATAGAGAATTTCGATTTTCGGATGTGACTCGACCCTTCGGGAGAGATAGCTGGACATCGTTCTGCCGAGTTCATTTCCCCTAACGACAAGCAACACCTTTTCCGCGCCTTCCGAGAGATACATCGCGGCCTGCCCGGCGGAATTGCCGGCACCAGCCACAATGACGGTCGCGCCGCGGCAAAGCTGGCCTTCAAACGCGGTCGCGGCGTAGTAGAGGCCGGAGCCTTCAAACTCTGCCCGGCCTTCCGCTTCAAGCCGACGATAATCGGCGCCGGTCGCAATAACGAGGCATTTGGTATGCAGGCTCGCTGTGCAGCCCTCGATTTGCAGGCAAGCACGATATTCCTGACCGGGATGCAGGGTGATCGAAAGCGCCTGCGCTGGAGTAGAAAACTTCGCCCCGAACCGGTAGGCTTGAAGTTGTGCGAGGTATGTCAGGTCGCCGCCGTTGATCCCTGTCGGGAAGCCGAAAAAGTTTTCGATCAAGGATGAAGAGCCCGCTTGTCCGCCGGGCGCATAGCTTTCGAGAACGACGGTCTTGAGTCCTTCCGAGCAGGCATAAACCGCGGCGGCGAGACCTGCCGGACCAGCGCCCACAATCGTGAGGTCAGTATGGATTTCCTCCTCGCCTTCGCTTGCGAGGGGACGAAGGAGTCCGGCGGTTTGCGCCACTTCGCGCAACGAAGGTTTGCGCAACGGCGCTCCGGTTGGCGTGATGAGCGCGGGCAAATCGCGGGTCGTAAGATGGTGACGTTGCGCGAGGACCTGTCCGGTTTCGTCTTCGAAGACGATGAGGCGATGCGGGACATGATTCTTGGTCAGGAAGTCGTGCAGCAGCCTTCCATCGCGCGAATCACGCGCTGCGATCACGCGCAGACCGGCAAAATCACGGTCGCGCATGAGTCGTCGCCGCCGCATGATAAAGGCGTTTACGATCGGCGCCGCTACACCCGGCAGCTCCGCCAGCGCGCGGCGCAATTCGTTCGCCGGCACCTGCAGGATTTCGGCTTCCTCCGATTTGACGCGCGCGTTGGCCAGAGCGGAAGTGCCCTGGAGCATGGCGACGTCGCCGATGAAATCACGTTCGCCCGGCGTGCCAAGAATTTGCTCGGTCTCCTCGCGTTTCTCGAAAACCTCCATCTCTCCGCGCAGGATGACGGTCAACGGCAGATCGCGCTGGCCGGCTTTGAAGATCATTTCGCCGCGCCGCAACGTGCGGCGTTGACCTAGCGGCTCGAGTTGCGCAAGCTGGCGCTCATCGATTTTCGGAAACGCGATTGTTTCGGTATCGCGATAAAACTGTTCGTCTTCTTCTTCGGTCGTGCGCATAGGCGAAGTTTAGCGGCGGTTAACGAAGAAGGTCAAAGTGACCTAACGTGTCGCCGAACCATCCTCCCGTGAAGGCAAAACTTTTTTGCGCCGTTTCTTACTCTGGCCTAGATAGTCGCATGGCCGAGCACGACTCTGACCGCGCTTGGGACGAATACGATTGGGAGCGCTTTCTCCAGCAGCAGGATCGCAAGACGGAGAGATACATGGAGCTGCTCGAGCACTACATGGATGACCCGCAACGCGACGAGATTGTGGCGCGCGAGATGGGTTGGTCTTATCTGACGGAAAAGACTAACGAAGACTGGACAGATGAATTCGATTCGGTGCTGGAGGGCGAAGATCCTGAAGGTTCGGTCGGGGAGGGAAGCGACTCCCCCTTTGAAAGCTTCGAACAGCATTCCCTCTATCGTGCGGCTTTCAATCTAACAATCTGGATCGACCAGCTCTTCGACGGTTCACGCTGGATGCAAAGCGATCCCGCGGCCGTCAAGCTCGCTACCCATACGGCACTCGCCGCGGCCAAACTGGCGGCCGCCTTGAGCGACGAAGATGCCGAGGAACTCGGAATGACCATCGCCTACCTAAAACGCGCTCTTAAAGCTATCACTGTGGCGATGGATGGCGCGGCCCAGCTCGTCGCGGAGACGACCATCGATCCTTCACAGTATGCCGCGCTTCAGCAGCGGCTTTTCCAGGTGCGCGACGGCATCATTTCGCTTATGGGCGAATTCCGCGGCGAATGGCGTCGTCGTTTCGGCTCCGAAGGGTTTCGGGGTTGAATGAATCGGCGTCCCATCCGTCCAAGATGAACACGGAAGCGACCGCGGCTCAGGCGGATGTCCCGGAGCTCGAACTGGTGCGGCACGCGCAAGAGGGCGACACGGAAGCATTCGATGAGCTCGTGAGCCGCTTTCGCACGCGGGTTTTCGGGATGATCTACAACATGGTGCATAATGAGCAGGATGCCTGGGATCTTGCCCAGGATAGCTTCCTCAAAGCGTGGAAGTCGATTGGGCGCTTTCGCGGGCAATCCTCGTTTTACACCTGGATTTATCGGATCGTCATGAACGTGACAATCGATTGGCTGCGCAAAAAGCAGGTGAAAGGCAGCGGCGCCGAGTTCGACGACACGATTCAGCTAAAAGAGATCGATCCCGCTTCCCATACCGTGCCACACGCAGCGATCCAGCCGCATGAGCACATGGAGCATCAGGAAATCCGCACGCGGATCGAAGCCGCCATCGCGCAACTTTCACCCGAACATCGGGCCGTGATCCTGATGAAGGAAATAGAAAACATGCAGTATCACGAAATCGCGGAATCGTTAGGCTGTTCCATTGGGACCGTAATGTCGCGCTTGTTCTACGCCCGCAAAAAATTGCAGAATCTGCTGCGAGACGTTTATGAAAAAGTTTGAGGAGAAATGGACCGCCTGGGTCGATGGCGAGCTGGACGAAGCCGAGCGGGCTGAGTTCGAGGCTTCACTCGAGGATCGGGCTGCCGCCGACGCGGAAAAGCAGCAGGCGCTAAAGCTCGGCGCGCTCCTCAAGGAACAGCTCCAGCCGCGGGCGATGGGAAACGAAGAGTTTTTCAATTACCAGCTGCGCGAGCGGATGGTCGCGGAAAGCGGGCCTGCCTCAAGGCAAACACACGAAAACTGGTGGACGATTCGCCGTTTGCTCTGGACCGGCGCAACTTCGCTCGCGGTTTTTGCTGTCTGTGCCGTTTTCCTTATGCGGGAAAAGCCGGCGCAGGACCAGTCGCAGTACCTTACTCAGATCCTCAACGCCCGCGTGGACCCGAACTTAAGTCCGGATGCAACGGTTTCGATTTTCCAGACGAAACAGGATAGGGTCACGGTGCTGTGGGTCGATGGTCTGAAGTCCCTGCCGTCTGAATACGCCGCGAAGTAACAAATGCGCGCGCGATTTCTCGTTCTGCTCCTGGCGCTCACGAGCCTTTTGAGTTCCGCCGTCCAGGCGAGCGATAATGTCTGGAGCGGATTAGTGGTCGCCACGAACGTGACAAATCCGGCGCCGCTTCCGGCGGAAATGCATCGGATGAAAGGCACTTTGGAGCGCACTTTTGGGTATAACCAATTCGAGTTGATTGGCCAGGCGCGTAAGACACTGCGGAGCGGCGAAGAAAACTGGCTCGCCTCCAGCAAACATTTTTCGCTGCACGTCGATTCGCGCGGCGCGACCCACGACGGATATCGATTGAAGCTGGATCTTTACCAGGACCATCAAGTCTTGCTGGAAACAGACGCGACCTTGAGCAAGAGCAGCCCGCTGGTCGTGAAGGGTCCACAAATTGGGGCAGGGCAATTGCTACTTCTCCTCGTCGTGCAATAGCCGTGTCCGCGTGAACCTGGACGCGCCGCGTCCGTCGCCGCCCGATTGCGGATCGATCTGCACGGCGTTTAATGGCGTATGCGATTTCTTCCTCTGGCGTTTTTTTTCCTCTTTGTTTTTTCCTCGGAAGTGAGGGCCGAAAACAAGTTCAACTTTGCAACCACACCCGGAAAGCTCCCAAAGGATGTTCGGCCTAACGAATATGCAATCCGCATTCAGCCCGATCTCGAGAGACTAACGTTCACCGGCACAGAGACAATCAAGCTCGATGTGCAAAAGCCGGTGACGAAACTAGTGCTGAACGCCCTCGACCTCGAAATCAGTTCCGCGTCGCTCGACGACAAACCGCTCCCGAAAAAAGCCATCGCGCTCAACGCAGGCGAGCAAACCCTGACGCTTGCTTTGCCTAACGAACTTCCCGCGGGTCAACACCAGCTCGCCTTGCAATTTCGCGGCAAAATCAATCCGCAGGGTCAGGGCCTTTTCTATGCTCGTTATCAGGAGGAGGGGACTAACGAAACGAAAATCATGCTGGGCACGCAATTCGAAGCGACTGATGCGCGGCGAATGTTTCCGTGCTGGGACGAGCCTAGTTTTCGTGCCCGTTTTCAATTGACCGCTGTTGTGCCGGAGAACTTCATGGCGGTCTCGAACATGCCGGTTGAGGAGGAAAAGAAAGGCGGCGAGAGCAAAGAAGTGCGCTTCGCCACCACACCGTCGATGGCGAGTTATCTCGTCGTGTTTTGCGCGGGCGAGCTGGACGCTATTGAGAGCGAGCAGAACGGCATCAAGCTGCGCGTCGTCGCGACAAAAGGTAAAGCCGAGATGGGTCGCTACGCTCTGGAGAGCGCCGCGAAAATCCTTCGCTTTTACAACGACTACTTCGGCATTTCCTATCCGTTGCCGAAGCTTGACCTGATTGCTGTTCCCGGCGGTTTCGGCGGCGCGATGGAAAATTGGGGCGGCATCACTTTCTATGAGTCGGTCCTGCTTTTTGATCCTAAGAATTCCTCCATTCAAACCAAAGAGGACATTTTCGCGGTCGTGGCGCACGAGATGGCGCACCAGTGGTTTGGCGATCTCGTCACCATGGCGTGGTGGGACAATCTTTGGCTGAACGAAGGTTTCGCCTCCTGGCTGGGAGCGAAGTGCACCGATCATTTCAATCCCGCATGGCACGAATGGCTGCGGCGAAATGTGCCGCGCGACCCAACACGGCGCGTCGGTTTCCCGAAAGATACCGCAATGCAAGGCGATGCACGCTCGACGACGCACCCCGTCCAGCAGCCGATCACGACCGAGGCACAAGCCGGGAGCGCCTTCGACGAAATCACCTACCGAAAAGGCATGTCGATCCTTCGCATGCTGGAGAGTTTTCTAGGCGAGAACGTTTTTCGCGATGGCATCCGCAAATACATTGCGGCTCATACGTATTCGAACAGCACAACGGCTGATCTCTGGCAGGCTTTGACCGAAGCTTCAGGCAAACCGGTTGGCGAGATCGCACCCGGTTGGACGGAGCAGCCTGGCTTTCCGTTGGTGAAAGTCTCGCGCGAGGGGACGACGATCAAACTCGCGCAGGAACGTTTCACGGTGAACTTCCCAAACGCACCCGCGCTGCAATGGCAGATACCGCTCACTTACCTGACGCAGGATCAGCCGACGACGAACGGCTTCCTTCTCCGCGATGAAACGGCAAACTTGCCTAACGAACTGCCAGTCGATCGTGCGATCAAGTTCAACCTTGAAGACTCAGGCTATTACCGGGTGGAATACGACGACGTCTCGTGGAAACTCCTGGTCGCGCAACTTGGCCGCTTGTCGGAAGCCGATCGGGTCAATCTGCTCATCGATGCCTGGGCGCTGGTCGAGGCGGACCACAAACCGCTTTCTTATTACCTGGAGCTCGTCAACCAACTGTTGAATGAAGATCAGCTCGGCGTTTACGACCAGGTGATCGACACCTTCACCTACATTAATCGCCTTTTCTCTGGCAACCCGGCGCGGCCGCGATTCCAGCAATATGCGCGCGGGGTTCTGCGACCGGCCTTTGATCGCGTCGGCTGGGATCCCAAGCCTAACGAACCTTTCCAGCGCGGTTTCCTGCGCGCTTCGCTCATCCGCGGCCTCGGCGTGCTCAATGATTCCGATATCGTGGCAGTTTGTCGTTCGCGCTTCGATCGATATCTCTCCGATCCCTCCACAGTCGCGCCCGATCTGCGTCCGGCGATTTTCTCGGTCGTCGGTCGTTATGCTGATTCGCAAACGTGGGAGAAGCTGCATCGGCTGGCTTTGAAAACCGGCAGCGTGGAGGAGAAAGAATATCTTTATGACGCACTGGCCAACGCGATCGATCCACGACTGGTCCGCCGCACGATGCCGATCGCGCTGGGCGACGAAATGACAACCAGCCGCGCTGGCTTCCTGCTGCCATTGATCGCACGCCACGGCGAGCATCCGGAGCTGGTGTGGGAATTCGCTCGAGCGCACATGAAAGAACTGCTCGCAAAACAGGATGCTCTCGGCATTAACGGCTTCTTGCCGGGGCTATTCAGCTTTTTTTCTGAACCCAGGGATTCCGAGATTTTGCAGGCGTATGCCAAAAGCAACCTGCCTCCCTCCGCGGCCGAAGCCGTCGCCAAGGCGGTCGACGAGGTTCATTTCCGGGCCGAGTTCAAACAGCGCCTCGCGCCGCAACTCACGAGCTGGATCGAAAACGGCAGTCGTTAGGCGTCGTTAGGCGGCGAGAACAATGGCTTTAGAGGACAACTTTCTTTTCTGGTAAAGGCGGCGGCTCGGGCGGGGTGCGACGCGCTTCCACTTCGGCGGCTTCCATCCTTAGATACTGCGCTTGTCGCCATCCGACCATCGCCTGGCTGATGAGGAAGAAAGCCATGATCGCGATCCACCAAGAGCCTTGCAGGAGACCCCACAATCCCAGCAGGCCTCCGCCGATCAAACCAGTTCCCGCAGCGATAGAAAGACTCCGAATTTGGCCTAACGGAAACCAAAGGACCGAGCGCAGGATTTGACCGCCATCGAGCGGATAAATTGGGAGCAGGTTGAAGACGAGCAGTGCCAGATTCATCCGCCAAAGCCAGAGCAAAACGAGATACGCATTTGGGTTCGACTGGATCAAGCCCGCGCTCGCCGCTATGTGCAGGACAAAGCTGAGAATCGGAAGGAGAAGCAGGTTAATGAGGGGTCCGGCCGCGATGCTCCAGAGCATGGCGCCAGCGCGCGGCGGCGGATTAACAAAGGCAATGCCGCCCAGCGGCCAAAGGACAATGCGATCAGCCCGGCCGCCAACCTGGCGACAGGCGAGAGCGTGACCAAACTCGTGCATCGTCACTAAGGTGAAGAGTCCGAGAAAGAGAATTATCGCCCAGAGTGGCGAAGAAAAAATCGTCCGCCAGACCTGCACTTCATAAATGGCGATCAGGAACCACGACCAATGAATAAAGACATCGATTCCCGCGATTCGGAAGAGTCGGAAGGAACCCGCTTGTGTCGGCATGCAAAAGGATAGCGCGCTTGCGTGCGGGTTGCATCAGCGAGCGCGATTGCCCGGGATTTTACGGACTGTGTCGCAGAGATCGCAAGGGCGCCTGTGGAAGGGACTTCCTCCTTCCACATGGTATCCTCATCGCTTTCGTGGTCCGGTTAGAACGCCTCCTGCCCGGATTGGGGCGGCAGCAAAAAGCGCATTGGCAGCATGGGCGATTCGTAGAAGCCGTGCTTGCGAAAGAAATTCTGGGAGCGCAGCTCAGGCCGGTCCGTCAACAGGGTGATGCGCCGAAAATTTTTCTCCTTCGCAAACTCGATCGCGTATTCAAGCAACATCGAGCCGTAGCCGTGCCCACGATATCCTCGATGAACCACCAGGTCCTCCAACAGAAGAACGAATCCGCCTTCCGCCGTGCTAATGGTGAAGAGCAAATTCATCATGCCGACGATCGAGTGATCGCGCCGCAGGACGAAGACTCGTCCGCGATTGGGTTGCTCAAAGATGAGACGCAGACCGCGCAGTTGCTTTTCCCTGTCCGGTCGAAAATCGCTCTCTTCGCTGAAAAGCTCGCCGAGCAGACTGGAAAGCTCGTCCAGGTCTTCTGCGATCGCCGGTGAAATGGACACGTCGCTCATCGGAGATGCTTATTCCACATTCGTCCGCCAATGACAATGCAGTTATGGATGCGTTGACAAAGCCGCCCTCGCCCCTAGAATAGGCACTTCTTCCGCGCCGGCCGCGGGACATCCTTATGAAACGCACCTTGCAGCGATCGAAACGGACCCGGAAACAGCAACATGGTTTTCGCGCCCGTATGAGCACGAAAGGCGGACGCGCCACCCTTGCGCGACGCCGTCAGCGTGGTCGCAAGCGTTTGTTGCCCAAGGGCGTCGAGGTGCATTTCGCGCGGCATACCAAAGCCTAAGCGATTGGCGGCGATCAGCGATTCAATTCCTCCAGCGGCGAAGCAAAACCGGTTAATTCGAGATAACCATGACCACCGAGCGGTTTTCCCTTTCGTGTGCCCACGATATCGAAAGCACCTTCCCAATAAGTCAGCGGCGTGAAGACTAATTCCTGATTCTCGAGCACGGGGCGAATCTGAAAGTCCAATGCTATCCGTGGCACGCTCACCTGCCAGCCGATTGGATATTTCGCCTTCGTGGTTGGGCTGAGCCAAAACGAAAGCGGCTTCATTTGAAATTCCGCGCTCGTCAAACTGGAGTAACTACCATCCGCCCGCACGAAAGTGCCGCTGGAAACAGGATCGATTGAGCCGTTCGTTAGGCGCATTTCGTAAAGCATCAGCTCGCATCCGTCGTCGAACTGCGCCGAAACCCAGTTCCAGCCCACCTGGTCTGGAGCGAGTTGATTGGTTGCCCATTCGTGATCGAACCAGCTCTCGCCTTCGATAGCAAAATTCTCTCGGCCGGCCCACAATGTGCCGTGCGTCGTTAGGCGCGTGATCGAATAGTAATGCGACGCATGACCCGCGGCCTTCGCCTTGCGGCTGATGCCGTTTGGCCCATGAATTATCGGTTTCTTTCGCGGGACGAGATGAAGTTTGACGGCCGCGTCGGCCGCGTTGGCGACGAGATCGAAGGCACCATCTGGCGCCATCTGGAGGGTCCAATCTTGAATCCACGCGAGACGCTGCTCGTTGCCGAAGCCAGCTTCGCCGAAGTTTCCCCGACTCACCTTGTCGTAGAAGCGGAACTGTTTTTCAGCCGCGTCCGTGACCGTAAAATGGGCAAACTTCAAGTCATCGACCACGAATCGCGAAGTCGTCCCGCCGCGTTCGTCAGGCGGTCGAATTCCCTGGCGAAAGAAGGTCAGCTCGTAACCAAACCGCCGGCCGCTTTGATTCGTCAGGTTGCCCGTGAAATACCACCACTCCGTTTTGAAGTCGGGATGAACATGATGGTCACGCGGAAACTGATAAATCCACCCTGGCTCCGCCGTTTTCCAATCTGCTGCCAGACAACAAACGGCCAGCGCGAGCATCCACCGATTAGCGGTCCTCATTCGCTCCGCACGGCCTCCGCCAAATCGAGCCTGCTGGCTCGCCAGGCCGGCCCCCACGCGGCGAGGAGTGCGGCCGCGATGATCCAGAGTGGAGTCACCGCCAGCGACCACCAGGGAAAAGCCAGACGGATTGTCCAGCCAAAGAAGGCGCGATTGATCACGCCAGTAAGAACAAGCGAAAGGCAAATCCCCGAGACCAGTCCCAGCGCGCTCGCGAGCAGACCGATCATTCCACCTTCCCAAAGCAGCAACCGTCGAATTTGCCACGATGATGCACCGATCGCGCGCAGCACTCCAAGTTCGCGGGAGCGCTCCGTCACCAGTGTCGTTAGGCCGAGAAAAATTCCAATAACTGCGACCACCACCGCGATTGTGCGCAGCACATAGGTGACGGCAAATGTCTGGTCGAAAATCTGAAAGATGCGCCTGCGCAGAATGCGATTGGAGTAGGTAATGAACTCGCCCGAGCGACCAAATTTCCTTCGAAAGTCGAGGGCAATTCGCTCGGGATCCGCGTTGGGTCTAAGGAAAAGCGCGACGCTGTGCACCCGGTCGTCGTGCCAAAATCTGACGTAGTTCTTCGCGCTCAGGAAGACCGTTCCCTGATCTCGCGTGTAGTCATAAAAAACGCCGAGAATCGGAAAGCGTTGCCTGTCTTCGGGCGTCGGTAATTCGATCACGTCGCCTTCCGCGAGATGATAGCGCCGCGCAAAACTTTCCGAAATCAGAACACATTGTTCGCGATAAAAGCGCGGGATGATTTCTTCGTTACGCCCTTCGCGCAGTCGAAGATTGCGGCGGTTTCGGCCGCTGATGACCGCGACATCGATCGTGCGATTGCGAAATGGCAGTTCGACTCCACGATAAGTGTCGAGTTCTTCCACTTCGGGTCGTGATTTCAGATACTCGATGGCTTCCCTGGGAACAAAGGAACTGGGGCCCGCAATTTCATTTGCCGCCGGCGCAATGAAAAGATCGGCGACCAGCGTTTGTCCGATCCAATCGCCGACTGTTTGGCGAAAGGAAAACACCATCACGGCTACTCCGACTGTCATCGCGACCGCGGCGGCGAGAGACGCAATCGTGATCGAGTTACGCAACAAAGTCCGACCGAGATTCTGTGCGGCGAGCCGCGGCTCAATCCTTTGCCTAACGAACGTTCCAAGAAATCGACTCCAACTTCTGGTCAGGACGGGTGCCAGAGTCGAGAACCCGGCAAGAACAAGAAATGCCGCGCCGAAACCGAGCCAGGGCGGTCCCGTTCGTAAGGCGAAAAATGAGAGAACGCCCGCGAAAATCAGCAACGCGAGGCCTGCAACGATCCACCCGTGCGAGAGGCGAACTGATTTCTCGAGGCGCGTGCCGTGATGCAAGACTTCAACCGGATTCAAGGCCGCGGCGTTGCGTGCCGGCAACCAGGCCGCAGCAATGATTGAGGTCAATCCGAGCAGCAATGCGCTCGACCATATCCAAGGTGCGATCACCAGCTGCCGAACATTCACCAGGACGTAAAGCGTAGAAATCGTGTCGGTCACTCTGCCGACCAGGAACCGCGCGAGCCAGTATCCTCCGACAAGACCGAGCGCGACGCCGAGCGCGCCGAGCACCAGCGCTTCGCCAAGAAAGAGAGCGCGAACTTCTCCCCGTCGTACGCCTAACGAGCGCAGAATTCCAATTTCAGGGCGCCGCCGCACCACCGAGGCCTCGACCGTGTTGTAAATGAGAAACATTCCGACGAGGAGGGAAACGAGGCTCATTGCGGCGAGATTGAGTTGGAATCCCGAGAGCATTCTCGCCACTTCCTCACTCCGTTGCGTTGGCGGGGCGACGGTCACATCGGGCGGCAGTTGACGCTGCAAATTGCTCGCTACTTTTTTCGGGTCGGCTTTTTTCGTTAGGCGAAGGGAAATCGAATCGAGTGTGCCGGCGCGACCGAAAAGCTCCTGCGCCCAGCCGATATCCATGGCTGCAAGATGTGGATCCGCCGCGACACTATCTCGAAGCAAAAACCCAATCGTCAGCTGTCTGCCTCTGCCGTTAACCTGCGCCTCGATCCGATCGCCGGCATGCAGGTGATGTTCTCGCGCGAATGTTTCACTAATGCCGATCGTGCGCGGCCCGCGCAGCCATTGCTGGAGGTCGAAGCGCCCTTTAGCCTGAAAATCGGTCAGGGCGAAGGTGCGGAACGGCTCGTTAGTCAGGATGTCGATTCCCAGCAGATCGAGATATTCACCCGCATAGTGGGGCAAACTGACAATTCCCCGAACGACCGGCGTCGCAGCGCTGATACCGGCCTGGTGAGCGATTTTCGGGAAAAGGTTATCGGGCAGGTCTTCGTTAGGCGCATTTACTTCGAGCTCCGCGCGGCCGGCGACGACATCCACACTCGCGGCAAAGGCGCGGTTGGCGCTGTGGTTTGCGATTTGAATCGCAAGATAGAGCGCAACCCCCAGCGCGACGGTGAGCACATTAAGCGCCGCAAGCAGCGGATGCCGGGCCAGGTAGCGAAGTACGTGCCAGTGAAAGAGGCGGGAGTATTGCGCGATCAACCGGCGAAAAAGAACCTGGAAAACATCGAATGCAAACAAGGACGATCCCGCCACGGCGCGTTCCGGGTAAAGGAGCGATCGACACAATTCGCGAGCCTAACGATGCTAGCTCGCCGTTTTCGGAACCGCCGCGCGTCACGATCGAGCAGTCAGCACTGGATCCGGTCCGGTCCTTCTTCGTGAAAACAACGAATCCATCGGCGTGCCAACCTCGTCCGTTTCGGATGGCGCCGCCCAATGGGCTACCAATATCGGCGCGAATCCGTGACAACGGAGCGATGTGACTCGCCTCGGTCGGACGTGACTTGAAGCGGTCTTACTGGCTTGCGCCATCCGAAGTGACGGGCGCCGCGAGTTTTTGGAAACGTGGATCGTTCCTGAGCGGATCGAACATCGGATCGAGCCTGAGGAGTGCAGGTGTGAGCGGTAAGCGCGCAGCGAGTGCGCCCTCGGACGGTATCGAGAGTAGTTTCTGCAAGGCGGCGATTGCGCGGTCCGGCTCATCCATTTGCGCCGTTACGCGGGCCAGGATTTCGATCGGAGCAGGACCATCCACCACATCCTGCTCGAGAGGGACGATGGTCATCGCCCGCTCCGCAAGAGCAAGCGCGGCGGCTTTGTCGCCGAGGCCCGCATTAGCTAGTGCGAGGTCTCCCATGAGAATGTAATTATCCGGCTGTTCCTTCAGGAAGGGTTCCAGCTCGTCCCGCGCCTCTCGCCAACTCTCATGGGCCGCTGCGCGGTCGCCGGCGACTTCCTGGGCCCAGCCTAACCAAAAGCGCAGTTCGCCAATGTTATAACCCAGAGTGGGATCAGGCTGGGCAAGTATTTCCTTTAGCCGCGGGATGATATGTTCAGGATGGCGCTCCAGGATCGCCTGGTAGACCTGTATCTCCAAAGCCCCGGTGTCATCGGCGGGCGGGCGCAATGGAGCGAGAAGGGCAGCCGCCCTTGGCAGGTCGCCTTCCGCCTGGGCGATAGCGGCTTTTTCCGCAAGCGTATCCAGGTCGCCCGGCATGATATCAAGTACCTGATCGAACTTTCTCAGCGCGTCGGGGAAACGGCGAACTATCATGTAGGATTGGGCGTGTTGGGTGAGAAGGGAAGCGTTTCGCGGATCGAGTCGCTCAGCTTCGTTGAAGTAGGACTCGCTCCGGTCCCACTGGCCTCGTCGACGCGTCACGTAGGCTAGAGATTCAGGTATCAGGCTGCTATTTGGCAGGAACTGACGTGCTTGCTCAAAGTAACGCACGGCGGAATCATAATCCTTGAGACAGGCGTAGTAGTAATATCCCTTGGCCACTATGGCTTCGCCGAGATTGGGCTGCAGTGCGAGCGCAGTTTGAGCGGCCCGCCCTGTCTCTTCCCGGAGAGCCGCCGTCGGTTGCAGAGAGAGGGTGAGGTAACCCAGCGCATCGACGTATGAAAGCAGTGCCCAACTAAGAGCAAACTTTGGGTCCAATCGGACCGCCTCTCTAAGATATTTTTGCGCGCTAAGAGTGTTAGCGGGTGAGTTTCCAGTTTTCAATGTGTAAGCCAAACCCCGCAGGTAGGCATCATAGGCTTCGGGACTGTCTGTCGGCCTCGCGGCGATGACCTGTTCCTCCTGTCCGGTAAGTTTCGCCCGTAACTGGTCCGCGATGGCTTTGGCTACTTCACTTTCGACAAAAAAAATGTCGGTCAGCTTGCGATCAAAGGTCTCTGCCCATAGATGTGAATCATTCGCGGCCCTGATCAGTTGCACATTCACACGCACCTGATCGCTTGTTTTCTGAACGCTGCCTTCCAGCAGGTTGGCGACACCGAGTTGCCTCGCAATCTCGGGTAGGTTCTGAGATGTGTTCTTATAACGCTCGGTCGATGTGCGCGAGATCACCTTAAGATCCGCGATCTTTGAAAGCCGGGTAAGAATTTCATCCTGGATTCCATCGGCGAAATAGGCGTTGGACTTTTCTTCGCTTAGATTTTCAAAGGGTAGGACGGCGATCGATTTTTCATTGGGTGATGGCGTGGGTGTGACTCGGAACCACAAATAAGCAAAGGCTGCGACGGCCAGAATCGCTGCCGACAGGATTACTAGCGTGACCCGCTTATAACGCTTGATGTGGCTACTGATAAGTCTGGGGCGGAGCGAGCTTTTGGCTTCCAGGTCGCCTTTGAGATTGCGGAGATCGGCAAGCATCTCCTTGCTCGCTTGGTAACGTTCGGCGCTATTCTTGCGTAAAGCCGTTTCGAGGATGGATTCGAGGGTGAGTGGAACATCCAATACCACGCCGGATAAAGGCGGCGGCTCTGTCGTTAGGATAGAGGCGATGCAATCGCTCGGCGTCTGGCCCAGGAACGGAGGAATACCCGCCACCATCTCGTAAAGCACGACACCCATGCTCCAAATATCCGAGCGCGCATCCACCTTCTGGCCGCGCGCCTGTTCAGGAGACATGTAACGTCCCGTCCCTAAGACTAACCCCGGTCGCGTTTGCAGCGTTGTCGTTGTTTCGAACTCTTCACGGTCCAACACCGGACTTTGTTCGGTAAGTTTGGCAATCCCGAAGTCGAGCACCTTCGCATATCCATCCGGTCGCAACATGATGTTCTCCGGTTTAATGTCGCGGTGCACGACCCCGGCTTCGTGGGCCGCTGACAGCGCCGAAGCCACTTGCACGGCGATCTCAAGCGCTGCGTGGAGATTCATCCTTCCGCCAGCGAGCGACGCGCGCAGAGTCACACCTTCAATGAACTCAGTCGCAATGAAGTGCCTGCCTGCCGCGACGCCGATTTCGTAAACGGTGAGAATGTTAGGATGATTTAAGGCCGAGGCACTCCGCGCTTCATTCTTGAACCGGCTCAGCTGCGTCTCGTCTGCCGTCAAATGCCCTGGAAGAAGCTTGAGCGCGGCTTTGCGGCCTAGCTGCTCGTCGTGCGCAAGATATACCTCGCCCATTCCACCGATGCCGATGAGTGACTCGATTCGGTAATGACCGATCAATTCTCCAATCAATGCGTCAGCTCCATCGCTAACCAAAAGCTCGGGAGCGACCTCAAAGGCTGGTGACTCAATGAAATTCTGCGTTCGCTCGTGTGAGTTGAGCAGAGACTTCACTTCGCGGCACAAGCCATCATCGCCATCGCAGGCCTCCTCAAGAAATGCGGCCCGCTCCTCGGGCGCACGTTCGGTGGCAGAGTGAAAGAGCTCGTTGACCCGCTGCCAACGCTCTGCGTTCATCCGCTTTCTTCCTCACTCAGCGCACGGTAAAGCCAGGCTTTCGCCATGGTCCATTCGCGCTCCACAGTTCGCGGAGAGAGTTTAAGAAATTCAGCCGTCTCCTCGACCGTCAAGCCGCCGAAATAGCGCAGCTCAACGATCTGACTCTTGCGCGGGTCCTGTGCGGCCAGCCCTTCCAATGCTTCGTCAAGGGCGAGCAATTCCTCCGATCGCGCCGCGGTCACCAGCGCAGCTTCATCCAGGGTTACTTTCAGCGCGCCACCGCCGCGCTTGAGCGAGTGGCGCGCCCGCGCGTGATCAACCATGATGCGCCGCATTAACTGCGCAGCCGCCGCGACAAAGTGAGTCCGATTCTGCCAGAGCGGTTTGGTGTTATCGACCAGCCTTAGGTAGGCTTCGTTAAGGATCGCGGTGGTTTGCAGGGTATGACCGGCGCGCTCCCGGCTCATGTAATGGTGCGCTAGCCGATGCAATTCGGGTTGCACGAGTGGAAACAGCTTCTCCAGCGCTCCCTCGTCTCCTCCGCTCCAGTCACCGAGCAGTTGGGTGACCTCTTGCTGTGTGGATGAGGGCATCGTCATAAGGGCCGCCCGACACCGAAAAACCTAACACGGCCGGGCGATTAATACAGCACAGCGCGAGGCGGTTAGAAAAAAAGACGCGCCGTCGTGGCGGGTTCCAGATCGGGTTTCCGCTTCCTCACATAGAACCGGTACGAAAAACACGCGCCGGAAAAAACCAAAACAAAAGAAAAACCTAAACGGAAAAAATCTATGAAAACTACACAGTCAGTAACCAATTCAATTATGGCCGCTTTGGGCCTGCTATCGGCGGTCGTCGCACTCAGCGCGACTGCACAGGCGCAGGACACCTCATTGCCGGTCGTGTTTCAAGCGGCCGGACCAACCGCCGCCTCGATTCAGAGCACTGTCGATGCCTATCGGGCTGCCTTGGGCGACCCGAACAACGCCAATAACCCGGGGCCGCTCCCAACCGGCCGACGCGAGATCAACTGGGACGGCGGCGATCCCGCCATCCTGGACACGACAGCCCCGGTCACGCCGTTCAATGTCTTCTTGAACATTCGCGGTAGCCAGTTCACCACACCCGGCACCGGTCTCTCGCAGGCTCCTCCTGCGGGCGGACCCGAGGGCGGCCTGGCTGTGCTCTTCAATAACGATACCTACGGCACGATCTTCAAAACCTTCAGCCCATCGCGGTTGTTCACTCCGGTCGGAAGCAACATTACCGATGCGGTGTTCTTCATTCCGGGTGGCAATGGCGCTGTCCAGGCAACAGTTAGAGGGTTCGGCGCGGTCTTCACAGACGTTGACCAGCCAGATGGCAACATATCTGGCAAGCGGGGAGACAAGGCGAGCACGCTGATCGAGTACTTCGACCAGAACGGCAAGCAGCTCTTCCGCAGTTTCGTTCCGGCCTCAACAGGGGATGGCAACCTGTCCTTCTTTGGCATCGTGTTCGACGACGCACGCATCGCGTCGATCCACATTAAGGCTGGCAGCGTTGCGCCGGGCCCGAACGACGACGAGCGCCATGACATCGTCATGATGGATGACTTCATCTACGGCGAGCCACAGCCCCTTCAATAATACCTAACGAGGATAAGATGAGCTGCCGGGGTAACAAGCATGACCAGAGTGGATTCCGCTCCGTCGCTGTGCCTCGGCAGCTTCATCACCAACAAAACAACTAACTCAGCCTAAAAACTAAAATGAAAACCAAAAACAACCATAAATTCGCAGTCAACAGCCTGCCACTCCTATCACGGAAATCGCTCCTTGCGAACCGTCTTCAGTCAGTCACCGCCATTCTGGCGTTCGTTCTTGCCACAACGACCAGCAGCTTTGCCGGGAGCGCTACCTGGAAAGCAAATGCTGCCAATGGTGAGTGGTTCAGCGTGAACAACTGGGTGCAAGGGACCATCCCTAACGCTCCGGTCGATACGGCAACGTTCGGGTCCTCCAATCGTAGGAGTATCGACATCCCGTTCAATGTCGACGTCAACGGAATCGTGTTCAACCCGGGTGCGAGCGCGTTCACGATCGCGAGCAATCCCGCGGCCGTGCCGACGATAACCATCAGCGGTGTGGGCGTCACGAACAACTCAGGGATTGTGCAAAAGTTTGTCGTTAACGCCGGCGCTGCACAGATATCGTTCCTTAACAGTGCGACTGCCGGAAGTTCAACTGCTTACACCAGCTTTGGAACCATGACTTTCGGGGGCAGCTCGACCGCAGACAATGCCACCTTCACCAACAATGCCTTCTTGAACTTCGCCAACACCGCGACCGCAGGCAATGCCACCTTTAACAATAACAGCGTGCTCATTTTCGATGGCACCTCGACCGCAGCCAATGGCACCTTTAACAACGGCACCCTTAACACCTCTGGCGGCTTCATCCAATTCGGCGAAGTTTCCAGCGACGCTCCAACTGCTGGAAATGGCATCTTTAACAACCTTGGCAGCCCATCCAACACCGTAGGTGGTGGATTCGTTGTAATCCACTTCGGCACCGCTGGCGATGCCACCTTTATCAACGATGGCGCCACGGCCCGCGGCGGAATCGCGGGCGAAACGCTATTCCAGGACACCGGCGACGCGGGCAACGCCATCCTGATCGCCAACGGCGGTGTGGGCGGAGGTGACGGCGGTTCGATTCAATTCGCTACTGCTTCCACCGGCGGGACCGCCCGGGCGGAGGTTTCCGGCAATGGTAACCTGGACATTAGCGGTCACAACGCTCCCGGGATAACTACCGGCTCGATTGAAGGCAGCGGCCTTGTCTTTCTTGGAGCTCGTAACCTGACAGTCGGGGCAAATAACCTGAGCACCACCTTTTCCGGGGTAATCCAGAATGGCGGAGCCAGCGGTGGCACAGAGGGCTCACTGACCAAGATTGGCACGGGCACACTAACTCTAAACGGGGCTAACACTTATACCGGAGGCACGATCGTAAACGCGGGAACATTGCTGGTTACCAACACGACTGGCTCGGGCACGGGCACTGGCGCGGTGAACGTGAATGCTGGTACGTTGGGTGGGAGCGGGATCATCACGGGCGCGGTAACAATCGGCACCGCCACCGGCGCGGGAGCTTTTCTTGCCCCGGCCGGAGGAACGAAGCGGCAAGCTACGCTAACCACTCAAAACGGACTTACATTCAACGCCAAGTCGACTTATACCTATACCTTCCGGGCTAAGGGTAACATGACCCGGGCCGACCAAGTGGTGGCAATGGGGGTAACGATCAGTGGTGGTGCGACCTTTGTCTTACAGGGGACAGTCCAGGGTGGGCTGCAGGCAGGGCTTGTCCTGACTGCGATCAAAAATACCTCCGCGACCCCGATCAGCGGCACCTTCGGAAATTTACCCGACGGAGCCATCCTTGCGATTAACGGGAACAACCTCCAAGCCAGTTACGAAGGCGGCGACGGCAACGACCTCACCCTCACGGTCGTCCCTTAGTGATCGAAGAGCGCCGTGACGTCGTCATAATGGATGACTTCATCTACGGCGAGCCACAGCCCCTTCAGTAATACCTAACGACAATAAGATGAGCTACCGGGGTAACAAGCATGACCAGAGTGGATGCCGCTCCGTCGCTGTGCCTCGGTAGCTTCATCACCAACAAAACAACTAACTCAGCAGAGAAAACTAAAATGAAAACCAAACACAACCATAAATTCGCAGTCAAAAGCCTGTCATTGCTATCACGGAAATCGCTCCTTCCGAACCGTCTTCAGTCAGTCACCGCCATTCTGGCGTTCGTACTTGCCACAACGACCAACACCTTTGCCGGGAGCGCCACCTGGGGAGCAAACCCTGCCACGGGTAACTGGAGCACTCCAACTAACTGGAATCCCGCGACTTCCCCTAACGGTCCGAATGACATTGCCACCTTCGCAACCTCCAGGGTGAGATTCGTCGCGCCGGAAGGGGCTACTGAGGTCAACAGCGTCGTGTTCAACCCGGGTGCGAGTCAGTTCACGATCGCGCTTCTCACGACAACCTTGACCATCAGCGGCTCGGGAGTCACGAATAACTCAGGAGTTAACCAAAACTTTGCTCCTGGTCCTGGCGAGATCGACTTCACGAACAGCGCGACGGCGGGCGGTTCCAATGTCGTCTTCACCAACGCTGGTAATGTGCAGTTCTTCAATACCTCGACCGCAGGCAACGCCACCTTCACCAACAACGGCGCGGTGAAATTCTTCGACACCTCGACGGCCGGCACTGTGACCTTGGACAATAACGCTGAGATCCTATTCCAAGGCAGCTCGACCGCAGGCAATGGCACCTTTACCAACAGCGGTGGCGGCTCCATAACATTCTCCAACGGCACACCCACGGGTGGCAATGCTACCTTTACCAACACTGGCGGCACAGTTAGCGGGGGAGGTGGCGGATTCATCATATTCAACTCCCTAAACGAGATGACGGGCACCGCGGGCAATGCCACCTTTATCAACAACGGCGGCGCAGTCGCCGGCGCGTTCCCCGGCGAAACGCTCTTCAACCCCGGCGACGCGGGCAACGCCACAATGATCGCCAACGGCGGTCTGGGCGGAGGCGGTTTGATTGTGTTTTCTTCTGCTGGCGGCGTTTCCAAAGGCGGCACGGCGCGGGTGGAGGTTTTCGGCAACGGCAACCTTGATATAAGCCAAAACACTCCGGGTCTGACGACCGGCTCGATCGAAGGAGATGGTCTGGTCTTTCTCGGGGCGAATAGCTTGATGGTGGGTGCCAATAATCTGAGCACGACCTTTTCCGGGCTGCTCCAGGACGGCGGAATCAGTCACCGCACGGGCGGCTCGCTGGCCAAGATTGGCACGGGTACGCTGACGCTAAGCGGCGCTAACACTTATACTGGAGGCACCACGGTAAGCGCCGGCACCTTATTGGTCAGTAACAAGACTGGTTCGGGGACCGGTACGGGCGCCGTGAAAATCAACGCTGGTACTTTAGGCGGAAGCGGAGTTATCACTGGCGCAGTGACAATCGGCACTGGGAGCGGCGCAGGAGCCACCCTCGCGCCGGCTGGGGGAACTAGGAAGCAAGCCACGCTTACGAGCCAAGGCACACTCACCTTGAACGCTAACGCTACCTATAGCTATAGCTTCAAAGCCAAGGGCAATAGAACCCGGACAGATGAAGTGGTCGCAATGGGAGTGACGATCAAAGCCGGGGCGACCTTTGTCGCCCAGGGAACAGTCCAAGGCACACTCCAGCCAGGGCTAGTGCTAACCGTGATCAGCAATACCTCGGCGACACCAATCACCGGCACCTTCAACAACTTGTCTGACGGTGCGATTCTGACCGTGAACGGAAACAACTTCCAAGCCAACTACGAAGGCGGCGACGGCAACGATTTGACGCTGACTGTAGTGCCATAGTGGTCGGTTGTTGTAGGTAAACACCGAGGTAGCTCTAGCGGCCTGCTTCGGTAGCACTCTCGCGGTAGTGGTACGATCTCAAAGCCGTACCACTACCGCTTTGCTCGCGTGATGCCTTCCGCTTGGGCCACGATCCAGCGCGCTCGACTCCAAGCAACGGCCACCTCAACCTCTCCGCGGGGATGATGGCCCCGCTGCCCGCGCCTATTGAACGGAATGACTGGCAAGTCGGGATTGTTCGTTAGCGAGCCGGATGCGGTCTTACTTTAGGCGCCAGGTCGCCGGAGAACTGATTCCCCATCATTGGCAAGGCCATTGCAAGACCTCGACCAGTTCCGGTCCCAATGACCAGAGCAAGCAGACTCTGACTCGCTGCAAGTGTAGAAGCCCCCATAGCCGTTGCGGTCGGTTAGGTTCTCAGTGCGCGGCTTCGATAAGGCGGCCCGCATTCAAAAGTTCCGCCTCGCTGAAGGGCCGCCCAACTAGCTGCAGGCTGGTGACGGGAGTGCTTCCATGATGCACGCGAATCGGTATTGCGAGCGCGGGATTTCCAGCAAAATTCACCGCCGCGGTGTTTTGCAAGTTTAACAGTTGGGCTTCCAAGAGGTCAATTCCAAGCAGTTGCAGGCCGGTGACTGGAAGGCTCAATATGGTCCCTGCCGGATTTTCAGCCACACTCGCGACCGTGTTTTGCAAATTCGATACCCCGGCCTGGGCTTTCAAAAGATCCAGTTTCAGGCTTGGCGGAATCTTGGGCGCGAGCGCCTGAAGCGTCGGAAGCGCGATGAAATCCACTTTCTTGAAGACCTCGCGGAGTGTGCCCTGCCACTTGGCCCTTCTCGCAAGAGCTTCCCGATACGTTGTCGTGTAAGCGACGGCTCCTACGAGGAGGATCGATTTAGTCCGGGCGCTGACCCCGAGTTTGTTGCTGTAATCGCGATTACTAATCCAGGCGCCGGCGGCCGCAACGGTAGTCCCATCCTTCTGGGCCTGCTCCCACTTAGCCTTGAAGGTGTCATCCAAGGTGACGACTTGAAATTGGGCCTTGGCCAGCGCTTCATCCACTGCCCGATCGATCCGAGGGTCCGTTCCACTCAAACTGAGCCGCCCAATCCTGATGACTGTGGTCGAAGGTTTGGCGGCGACGGCCGCTTCATACCGTGCGGTAAAGCCATTTTGCAAGAGATCCATTCCTCGAACTACGCCGGCGACATCCTTTGCCATCGGACCCACGGTATCGAGATGTTCCGGCTCAACCGGATACACGCCCTTCAAGGACACAAGCCCGAAAGTCGTTTTTAGACCGACTATGCCACTGCACGCGGCAGGGACTCGAACGGAGCCGGCAGTATCCGTTCCAAAAGCGACGTCTGCCAGTCCGCTGGCCACGGCTTCCGCTGAACCACTCGATGAACCTCCCGGGATCAACTTCCGCCAACCGTCATAGGGGTTCTTCGGAGTGCCGAAGTAGTCGTTAATTCCGGAGGGAGCTACCGCAAATTCACTGAGGTTTGCTTTCCCCACGATCTGGACGTTACGCCGCCGAGCGATGTCCAAACATTCGGCATCGCGCGCCGCTGGCGGGCTGGTTTTGGAGAGATATTCGGAACCAGCAGTGGTGACTACACCCTTCACATCGATGTTATCTTTGACCGCCAATCTCAACCGCTGATCGTTCTTGGGGGGCGGCCAGTAGGCGATGAATGTGGAACGTACGGAACCGCCGTTCGGCGTAGAGCATGCGCCCAAAGCAAGCATCAAAGAAACGACGTGGCCCACAATGACGCGGCAAGGACCTTTCATGATAGGTGCGCCATTTTAGCCCCGCCTCTTCGGCAGTCCAACGGTTCCACGTCCGGACCGCGAAACTGCATTATCTCTTCTCCCGTTAGGTTCGTTCATGGGTAAAACGCACGGGACGACAAATGAAGGGGGCTTGGGCGGCGGGACGAATTTTTAGGTTCAGCTCCGCGCGAAAAATAAAATTCCCCATCAGCTGCCCGGCCGTAGCAATGACGGCGGTCGCTACCAAAATAGGCTGTTTTGAAGATTTCAGATTCGTCTCCATCTCCAATCGGCTAGGGCGGCTCAATGACCAATGATTTGATTCAGGCTCGTTCCAGATCGATTCGTGGGTTAGGTGACTAAAACACATGAATGAGTTCATTGACGTTGCGGTGGAGCAGTTCGCCCGCGATCACACGGGGCCAGAGAGTGATCTGCAGCGCCGACTGCGGGAGGAGACTTATCGAGTCATGGACTCGCCCCAGATGCAGGTCGATGCCATCGAAGGCCGTTTTCTTAAGATGCTCGTCCGCCTGACCGGCGCTCGCACTATCCTCGAGATCGGAATGTTCACCGGCTACAGCACGCTCATGATGGCCGAAGGTTTGCCGGAAGACGGCCGGCTCATTACCTGTGAGATCGATCCTAAGGCTGAAGCGATCGCGCTGCGTTACTTCGCCGAGAGCCCTTACGGAGAGAGGATCACGGTCCGTATGGGACCGGCCCTGGAAACAATCAAAACACTATCTGATCCGCTGGATCTCGTCTTTATCGATGGGGACAAGCCCAACTACTCCAACTACTATGAAGCCACCCTCCCGCTCCTTAAGCCTGGCGGCCTGATCATAGGCGACAACGCCCTCTGGAGCGGCAAAGTGCTTGATCCAAAGGATGCCGATGCTCACGCGCTTGTGGCCTTCGACCGCATGGTTCAATCCGACCCGCGTGTTGAGAACGTTTGCCTGACCGTGCGCGACGGAATGATGCTGGCCTGGAAACGAAGCTCATGACAAGTCGCCGCCTGGTGTCCGCTTTCCAATTTCAGCGTTTCATTTTCGAGGATTTTCTTCAGACTCCTCTGCATCTCGACTTCTCAACGCCTCAACAACCTCTAATCTCATCCTAATGAAACACGCAAAAACGCTACTGCTCCTAGCATCCCTGCTCTTCGCCACTCTCGCCTACGGTCAAAGTGCCAAAAGCTCTGCCGCCGCTGCACCGCAATCGTCAGCATCGGGTACCCCTTCCGCTCCATTAACCATTGCCTCAGCGATCGATCACGAAATCACGATTGTAGAGAAGGAAGTTGTCGAAGCCGCCGAAGCGATGCCGGCGGACAAGTTCGATTTCTCCCCGGAAAAGCTGAACATTTCCGGCAGCGACTACAAAGGTGTGCGTAGCTTCGGCCAGCAGCTAAAACATGTTGCTGCCTCGAACTACCTTATCTGGTCACCTATCACCGGCGAGAAAGCCCCCGACACAGTCAATGACGGCAAAGGTCCGGACAATATGACAGCCAAGGCCGACATCATTAAGTACCTGAAGGACTCCTTCGCGTTTGGCCATAAGGCGGTAGCAACTCTAAACGCGTCGAACCTTGTCGAACCGATTAGCTCGGGCAGTGGCAGGCCGACCACTCGCCTGTTCCTGGCAACATTCGCTGCTGCCCACGCGTTCGATCATTACGGTCAACTGGTCGAATATCTCCGGATGAACGGTATCATCCCGCCCGCGAGCCGCGGGCAGTGATCTTCGCTGTTCGGCGTTTTCGTTTTTCCTAATTTGTGATTTATAATTTCTAACTTGGTAACGATGGCGTTCACCACATTACCCGGAGGCACATTCAAGCTAGCCGATGACTTGGTCGTTACGCGCATGGGCTACGGCGCCATGCAGCTTGCTGGCCCGCATGTGTTCGGGCCACCAAAGGATCGCGACGGAGCGATCGCGGTTTTACGGGAAGTTGTTGATCTCGGAATTACTCACATTGACACCAGCGATTTCTATGGTCCGCATATCACCAATCAACTGATCAAAGAAGCGCTGCATCCGTATCCGCAGCACTTACGGATCGTCACCAAGGTCGGTGCGCGGCGGGACGCGGAAGGAAATTGGCCGAGAGCGCTCGCGCCCAACGAGCTCCGGGAAGCTGTTCACGATAACCTCACAAATCTCGGGCTCGATGCCCTCGATGTGGTCAACCTGCGGGTTGGTGGCTTGGACTCGCCGACGCCAGGCTCGATCGCGGAACCATTCCGCGTGCTCGCTGAAATGCAGAGAGCGGGTCTGATTAAGCACCTTGGAGTCAGCAATGTTACCGCCGAGCAAATTGCCGAAGCGCAATCGATCGCTCCGATCGTGTGCGTCCAGAACTTCTACAACATCGCCAACCGTCGGGATGACTCACTCATTGATTCCCTTGCGGCGCGGGGAATTGGTTACGTGCCATTCTTTCCGCTTGGTGGTTTTACACCGCTGCAATCCGAAACGTTGTCGAACGTCAGCGCTCGTTTAAAGGCCAAGCCAATGGGCATCGCATTGGCGTGGCTACTGCAACGTTCGCCTAACATTCTGCTCATTCCCGGAACATCATCACTGGAACACCTGAGAGAGAATGTTACTGGCGCTCGCCTTCAATTGCCTGATGAGGCAGTTAAGGAATTAAACGCCATCGCCGGCTAAAACGTCAGATGGACTCTCACGTCTTGAGATCGTTCGAAATTTCGGCGAACTGAACGAGAGCGGCTTGGAGGCCTTCAACAATTCGGCTGCGATGATATCGAAACGGGAGAGGTTGGCGTTGTCTTCGAGCCGCCAACTAGAATTGAAGCCGCTGGGGACCAGCGAGCCAGGCGGTAAGGCCCAGAGGCCGACTCAGTGTAGGAAGCGAAGGAGTCAAAGATGCGGAGATTGCGCGAATGGCTCTAATAACTGGAAGCCTGTTCTAATGCCGACGAAGCTCGAACCTTCGGAACCATGGTAGGTAAGACCGAATTCATTCTGATTTGTCTTGTTGCCGTCGCGTTGCTTGCGATCGTCGCGCGCAAAATTCGGATCCCGTATCCGATCCTCCTCACCGTCGGTGGTGTCATGCTAGCTCTGGTCCCGGGCCTTCCTGCCATTCAGCTCGATCCTCAGCTGGTATTTAATCTGTTTCTGCCACCGCTACTCTATCCCGCAGCGGTTTACACTTCCTGGAGAGATTTCCGCGCTAACCTTCGCCCGATCCTCTCCCTGGCCATCGTTCTGGTTTTGCTAACGATGACGGCGACTGCGTTCGTCTTCCATTACCTGGTCGGGTTGCCTTTGGCGGTCGGTTTTGTCTTCGGTGCCCTGATCTCGCCGCCGGATGCGGTCGCGGCGCTTGCCGTCACGAAAAACCTACGCGTCCCCCGCAAGATCATAGTTATCCTCGAGGGAGAGAGTCTCGTAAACGACGCGACTTCTTTCATCTCTTTTCGTTTCGCTGTTGCTGCTGTTGTGACCGGCAGCTTTTCGTTAGGCAATGCGAGTTTGCAGTTTCTTTTCGTCGCCGCCGGCGGCATCTGTGTTGGACTTGCCGTTGGCTGGCTCGCGACCCAAGTGCAAAAGCGGTTGGATGACCCGCCCGTGCAAACCATGTTCTCCCTTCTTACCCCTTATGTGGCCTACTTCAGCGGTGAAAAGCTGCACGTCTCCGGGATTCTAGCTGTTGTTATAGCCGGTATTTATTATGGATGGCGGGCCCCCCGAATTCTAAGCGGGCGCATGCGACTGCAAGCGCTGCCCGTCTGGGAAATGGTCACCTTCATTCTCAACGGCGTGCTTTTCATGCTCATCGGTCTGCAACTGCCGCAGGTCGTCCACTCGCTTAATCGCGGTTCGGTGATTAGCGTCGCGAATATCGCGATCTTGGTTTTTCTGGCGATGGTGCTGGTTCGCTTTGTCTGGATCTTCGGGTCCACCTATTTGCCGCGTCTGTTCGGCAACCACAAAAGCCGCGCTCCGTGGCAACACACAGCTGTGATCGCATGGATCGGAATGCGCGGAGCCGATTCGCTTGCCGGCGCCCTCGCGATTCCGTTTGTCCTACCCAGTGGCGAAGCCTTTCCAGGGCGCGACCTCATCCTCCTGCTCACGTTCTGCGTTATTTTCGCTACCCTCGTCTTGCAAGGTCTTACTCTTTCTCCTTTGGTCCGCTGGCTCGGAATTGTGGATGATCACGTGACCGAAAAGGAAGAGAGACTCGCGCGTCTGCGGGCCAACGAGGCAGCCCTTGCTCGTGTCGAGGCCATAGGATCGTCGGATCGGACGAGGCCCGAGACGGTTGAACGCCTTCGTTCGGAATACCTCGATCGTATCCGCCAGCTGCACCGCGAAGCGCCGCATGAAAAAGGTGTCCGCCGCTTGTACTCGCCGGATTTTGAGGAATTGGCTCGCGAGGCGCTGGAAACGGAACGCGACACCGTCATTAACCTGCGCAATGAAAAAACGATCAACGAGCAGGCCTTTCGTCATATCCAACGCGACATTGATCTGGCCGAAGCCCGACTCCACCTGCGGGATGATGGGTAATGCCGGTGCGCCTCGTGCTTGCTCTCGATAGGCTTAGGCTCAACAGCAATCGAAGCTCGAAATGTCAAAATATTGAGGCGGGACCGCCTTAAGTCTTCCCTCGTTTATGACTTCGCAAAGCGCATCGCAAACCGCTTCGCCTTTGGATAGTCAAAGGCGTCGAAGAATTCAAGATGTTGAATATCGCCGTGCAAAGCCTTTTGCATGTAGTAGCGAAAAGCGGGCTCGATATCCTCGACATTAAGAACGCCAACCTCTAGCAGATTCTCTACCTGCTCCAAATGATCGTAGAGGCTCTCAAAGCACCGCTTGATGAAAATTGCTTTGTCTTCATCCTCGCTCTTGGAGTCGCACAGTGCTGGTTTCAATTCGGGGCGCTCAACGTCGTAACGCGCTCCGTTGATATCCTCATATTCATCCTCGCGAAAATCGAGCATCGTTAGAGCATTACGAGCGCGCTTGTCGTCGAAAATGTCCTTAATGATTTCCCGAGCAAAGAGGGCTTGTTTTTGCCGGAACTCCTGTTTCCGCTGATGCAACTCGAGTTCACGCTGTTTCAACTCATCTGCTCGTTGGAGCGTTGCCCGCTTCCACTCAGTAATCGCTTTCCACGCAGCCACAATGCCAGCAAAAATTGCGACAGCCGTTCCAAGTGCCTTTACAAATTCGCCCAGGTACCAGAGGAAGATAGCGCTCATTAGTTCGGTCGCTTTAAGCCGTTCGCTATCTCGGCGAACTGAGTTAAGGCGGCTTGTAGATCTTCTATCTCCGCCGCGATAACATCCGGATCGGGTACGTTAGCACTGTCCTCGAGCGACTCGTCTTTGAGCCAGAAGATGTCGAGGTTCAGCTTGTCGCGCTTTAGTGGATCTTCTTTGAGTGTGAAATGTTTGTCGGTCCGCAGGTCGCAGATCGAAAGCTTTGTCGAGAGTGGAGTAGGATAAGGTGGTCGAATTCGGCGAGCGTCTAGACTTGCAGGCGCTTTTGGGCGCGTCCACTTGTCGCGAGGGGGCTCGTCAACCTTCTCGCCCAGGCAGGCACAAATTGAGAATAGCCAACTGGTCTTCATAAATCGGATGAATCTTCTTTTGAGGGTCCAGTAGTGACCCCTTTTGGAAATGAACATCGTGTTCCTGCTGGCCATTGGATTCGCCGCTCATGCGATGCAGAGCAAGGTTATCAAGGGCCAATTGGAATTCGATCCAGGCCAGCTTCTCGTTGTTGCCTGAAATACGAACTTGTCCTTCTTTCAAAAGCAGCGCCGCGTCTAGATCGAACGGATTGTCGCCAGCCCGGCTGGCTTTTGGATCGTCAAGTATCCGGGCGCCCCACTCGTGATAAAACAGCGAGAGGTTCGGATTCACCGAGCGGGCAACTTCTCCAAAATCCATGACGATGTTCAGCCTCTCAATACCCAAATTTTTTGCGGATTCTGCCTGCTCAGCAGCGGCTAACATGGAGGACGAACGGTTCTTCGGATCACTATCCCGAACTGCTTTCATGTACAATGCGTACCCAAGACCATGAAAGCCGCGATAGTCGTAAGGATCAATTTCCGTCATTCGCCGGAAAGCATTCTCCATTTTGATGAGATCGACTACCGTCAGATAGTGAAACCATCCCAAGGTGTACAAGGCATCTGAATAGTCCGACTTCAGCTCGAGCGCTCTTTCATAATGTGCCTTTGCCGTGTCAATCTGCCCGATTCGCTCGTGTAACTTTCCCAGGTAAAACTCGACGACGTGAGGTCGTCGCTCTCTCTCGATCATTTTGGAGTTAGCTAAGTGATTTTGAATGGCAAGGCCCACCGCCGGGTCCCAATCAGGGGAATCCATCTCCAGGAATAATTCAGACAAAAAGCGGCCGTTCAAAGCCGTCTGATCGGTATTCGCCAGATCCAACGCTTGCTCAAACTGTTTTTTCGCCAACGCGTAGTGACCACTCTCCAAAAGAGTGTGCCCAACAAGATTGTGCAACCGAGTGCGATCTTTCTGCCGCTTAATGGCGCGTTGCTTGTCCCACGGACTGACTTGGTAAACGAGCATGTACGTCACCGAGAGAGCAGCAGAAACCGCCAGCGTGATGAGGAACCAATACTCCTTGATTGCCGTCAGAACGCGCAAAATCGATTCACTTCGCATGACAGATATCTTCGGGTTTAAGTCGAAACGAGAGCTATGATGCGAAGAAGGGCTGAGGCGTCGAATTCTCGTTTTGTGATCGCGTTCGTAGCATACCTCTTGGTGCGCGGCTCGTAAGTCCAGAGCTTCTCGGCGGCAGGTTTGCGGTCGATGAGAAGGAGATAATCACAGCGGCCTTCCTTGAGTGGAACTTCACGGATGGCGATACCGCGACCGGCGGAGAGATAGAGCTGCTTGTACTTCTGAATGACCCAGCCGCACGCGGTGAGCAGCTTATCGATGTTTTGTCGGGCGAGTTCCTTCGGGGCCGGCATCACACCGCTCTCTTTAGCCCAGCGAGGCTAGCAAGAGCCAGCAAAATCCAGCTGGCGGGAGGATGCCATTGTATTCCGCAGCATCCGTGCTGGCGCAGACCTTTTTCAGGCTCAAGCCAAATTCATGGTCCCGAAGGAGCGGTCGAGGCCGGTTTTTTTCCCCGAAAAGCGCAGAGCCGTCTGTTTATCGGCAGCGGTCGGTTGCCAGGTCTTCGGATCAAAAGTAACATCGCCAGCGCTTCGAACCGCCATTAGAGACTTGCACGTCACGGTTGCTGATCGTCACCCGACGACCCATTTCGGGGTCGCTCGCCAGCCTCGCTCCAGCGTTGTATTCGGTCGCGCGCCGATACGCCAAGTATTCTGTCCAGGCTCTCGATTCAGAAGCTCGCTGCTGCGATTGGCCTTGCTACCCCGAGGACTGAACAATCAATGATAAGGCCCTGCAGGCTCCGCGTTTTTTGTGGTACAAAAACATCCGATTCATTCGCTGGTTAATGCGGGCACGTTGTTCTCAATAAGCTTCTTGAAATTTTGCAGGTAATTGGCGACCCGCTGTGAGACGGCGCCACCATAAGTGGACGCCATTGTTAGGGTGACGGTTGTAGTTCCATTCGGACGCGGCGTAAACGTTACTACGCCGGCAGCGAGCTCTTCTGAGAGTGAGCGCCAAACGAGCCTTCTTTCCGGAATGCGGAGCACGAATTCGAGTACGCTTTCGTGCTCTTCACCGTTTAAGCTTTCAGATACCGCGAAATGGCTCGCGTCGAGCCGACGCGAGGCTTTGATCGCGGTGATGAATTTCGGAAAGTCTTCTCCCCGAAGCCAGCGCTCGTATACTTTGGATACGGACGCCCTAACCATAATCGATTTTCGCGCTGCATTCATTGGTATTGTCTCCAGAAGTTCCGGTATCGATTAGGCTCGTTAGGTGTTGAATTGTGCGTATCCATTTTTTGGAAAAGGTGCGGTCCCTGCGTCTGTGGAATTAGAGATCCACACGTAGAGCACGAGGAACGGGTCGAGCGGCCATGTGCGATGGCGGAAGAGCCGGCGCGTTCTTCGGCTGGAATTTGCACTTTGGTTTTCATAACTGCTCTACAACACCATCGGGCCTGTGTAAGGCGATGCCTACCAAGCGGTGGCAGGGTTTTTCACTCCCGCAGCCGAGGGAGCAGGAAGCACCTCTTTTGAGGGATGAAGCAAAACTGGCAGCGCCGCCGCAGGGTTGTAAGGTTCATCTCAGCCGACAGAGCAATACGCTCGCGGCATGTGCTCAATGAACGCCGCTGCAAAAGCGTTTGGGGAAGACGTGCGGAATCTCGCCGCGATTGATTCCGAAACGCGCGTTTCGGATCGCGTCTTCGACCACCCCGTTTTTCGTTATGGCCTGGCTGTTTTGTCTGTCGCGTTGGCGCTCGGCACAAAACTGCTCCTCGTGCGCTTAAATTTTCCTTATCCGCTCAGCACTTCTTTCCTGGCCGCAATCGCGATCACCTTTTGGTACGCAGGAATAGGACCCGGCATCGTTGCTCTCGTGCTTTCATCGCTGGCCTTCGATTATTTCGTACTTCCGAATCAAATTGACTATCGTTTGGTTCTTCCGGACGGATCGACCAAGCCCGTCTTTCTATCGACGAGCGGCGTTTCGCACCTTCTTTATCTCGCTTACTTTGGGCTGGTAGCACTTTTAATGGGCTGGTTTAGCTCATCGCGCCGCCGAGCCGAACATTTACTTAAACAGGCCCGCCGCGAACTGGAAGTAAAGGTCGAGGAGCGGACTTCGAAATTGAGCAGAGTTAACGATGACCTGTTAAGCGAGATCGCCGAACGAGCATTAACGGAGGATCAGCTCCGCCAGACGGAGCAGCGTCTGCGCGACCTCATTGCCAACGCTCCAGTTATTTTATTTACCTTGGACCGTTCGGGCGTTGTCACTTTGTCAGAAGGCAAAGGTCTCGAGACTTTCGGAGTCAAACCGGGAGAACTAGTCGGCCAGTCGATCTTTAATCTGTACAGTGACGCACCGGGTCTGCACTCCAATGTCCGGCGCGCTTTAGATGGCGAGGCGGTGACTTTCATCACGGAGGCGAACGATCAGTGTTTTGAGATCCATCTGATTCCACTTCTAGATAAGAGCGAGAAGGTCGCCGGAGTTAATGGAGTTACTTATAACATCACTGACCGTCGACGCACCGAGCGAGAGCTCCGCCTGGTCATCGATACGATTCCGGCAATGGCATGGTCCACCTTACCCAGTGGCGCCAATGATTACTGCAGCAAGAGCTGGCTGGAATATACCGGCATGAAGTTGGGGACCGAGTTTGAATATGGATGGCTGGACGCATTCCATCCCGAGGACCGGGCCGCGCATCTGGCGAAATGGCACGCCGCAACCGAGACAGGGGAATTATTTGAAAGTGTAGCGAGGATACTCGGCGCTGACGGGGAATATCGCTGGTTCCTCACCCAGGGAGTGCCGCTACGAGATGAATCAGGAAAGATAGTTCGGTGGTATGGCACGAATGTGGACATCGATGAGCGGAAACGCGCCCAATCTTTACTCGAAGGAGAGAAACACCTTCTTGAGATGATCGCTACTGGCGTTGCCCTTCAAGAGATTCTGACCACCTTATGTTTGACGATAGAAGGGTACCGCGATGGCACGCTCGCTTCTGTTTTGTTGCTCAATCAGGATGGCGTTCATCTGGATTCGGTGGCCGGTCCGAATCTTTCCGAAGGATGGACAAAGCAAATGGAGAAGCTGGCAATTGGACCATGCGCCGGATCTTGCGGGACAGCAGCGTATCGAGGATCGCCCGTCATCGTTTCCGACATTGCAACCGATCCACTTTGGGAAGTGCCTGAGCACCGCGCCTCGGCCTTGCGACACGGATTACGCGCTTCGTGGTCGAATCCAATCTTATCCTCCAAGGGAAACGTGCTCGGAACTTTCTGCATGTATTATCGCACACCACGAAGCCCGGACTCACATGATCTCGGCCTCATCGAGACAGCTACACATCTGGCGCGAGTTGCGATTGAGCGCGATCGCGCCGAGGTGGCGCTGCGGAACAGCCAGGAGAAGTATCGAGACCTCATCACGGCTTCACCTGATGCGATCTGCGTCAGCGACGTGGATGGCAAAATTGTCTTACTTAACCCAGCTGGCGTTAAGCTTTTCGACCGTCCGGAGGAGGAATTGATCGGCAGTCTGATGACAGAGACATACCTTCCCGAAGAGCTACATCTGCTGGAGGGGCGAATCGCGAAATTGAAGTCGGGCGGGTCGTTGCGTTACGAGCGAAGATTCGTGCGCAGAAACGGCGACGTGATTCCGGTCGAAGTTTCTGTTTCGTCGCTCCGCGGGCGATATTTCCAAGCCGTCATTAGAGATGTCAGTCAGCGCAAGCGGGCCGAAGAAGCGTTGCGCGCTTCCGAGCAAGTGGCGCGCGGACAGGTCGAAGCACTGAGCTACAGCCTGGATGTTCTGGCGACCGCGCCGGCGCCGGACAAGTTTCTCGGACAGATGTTGAGCACGATCGGCCGGCTTTTGGATGCGCAAAGCGTGATCTTCTGGCTGTTGGACGAAGCAAATGATTCGCTCGTTTTTCGTGCCGCGGCACAGGGTTCCAATCTCGCTGCCGGGGACCCAAAGCATCCATACATGAAAGACCCCATGGCATGGAGACAAAATAAGGCGCTACAGGAAATGGTCATCACGGGCGCACCTTTCATCTGCGACGACATAGAAACCGATCCGCGTTTTCCCGATGATCTCCGGGAGTACTTCCGATCAAAAGGAACCAAAAAGGGCCTGACCATTCCGACGTTGGTGGGAGGGCGGGTGAAAGGATTCATCGCGATTCGTCATGAAGCTCGGCCGCCCTATCGGCCGGAAGAAGTCGAATTGGCACAAGCGCTGGCGCATCAGGCGATGTTGGCAATTCAGCTCACCGATCTGGCTGAGCAAAGCCGGCAAGCTGCCGTTCTGGCGGAACGAAATCGAATGGCCCGAGACATTCACGATACACTCGCGCAAGGCTTCACCGGCGTGATTGTGCAATTGGAGGCAGTGGCCGATGCCATCTCGAGCGGCGACCAAAAAGAGGCAGAGAGTTATCTTCATCGCGCCAGCCAGCTGGCCCGGCAAAGTTTGAACGAAGCGCGCCGGTCGGTCCACGCCCTGCGCCCGGAGGCGCTACGGCGCGCAAACTTTTGGGATGCACTCAAGGGCATTATCAAGAACACAACGGCAGGAAATGCGATTTGCACCAAAACCAGATTGCGCGGAAAACTGCCGGACCTGCCTAACGAGTGGCAGGAAAACTTGATGCACATCGGCCAGGAAGCGCTGACCAACACCCTCAAGTACGCCCACGCCGACAATTTCGAAACCCAGCTTGTCTGCAATGGCAGGGAACTCCGTCTGGAATTCGATGACGACGGCGACGGATTCGAAGTGCAAGATGGACACGACGGGTTTGGTCTCGCCGGCATGCGCGAACGCGTCGAGGAAATGGGAGGCGATTTGAAAATTACTAGCGCTCGAGGCAAGGGCACGAACGTCGCCGTGGTATTGCCCTTGAATAGCGAATCGAGGTCATGAAAACCAAGAACAAAGCGATCGCGAAGTCCAGGAAAACGCCGAAGGCTGAAGCGACCAGGAAATCCCGCATTCGCGTGCTGATCGCAGACGACCACAGCGTCGTGCGTGAGGGACTCGTATCGCTAATTAGCCGTCGAGCCGACATGACCGTCATCGGAGAAGCCAGTAACGGACGCGAAGCGGTCGATCTCTGGAAAGAACACCGACCGGATGTCACCTTGCTCGACTTGCGAATGCCCGAGCTCGATGGCGTTGGAGTAATTAAGGAAATCCGGGCTGAAGACGCGAGTGCCCGGATAATTGTGCTCACGACTTTTGACGGCGACGAAGACATCTACCGCGCAATCCAAGCCGGCTCGAAAGGTTATTTGCTCAAGGACGCCCCGCGTGAAGCACTGATGGATTGCATTCGCCGTGTGCACGGCGGCGAAACATGCGTTCCGGTCCACCTCGCGGCGAAGCTAGCGCAACGAGTCAGCGGTGAAAGTTTAAGTGAACGGGAAATCGATGTCCTTAAACTGATGGCCCAGGGAAAAAGTAACAAAGAGATTGGTTCAGCGCTCTTTATTAGTGAAGGCACGGTGAAGTCGCACGTGAAAGGCATCTTCGCCAAAATGAACGTCATCAGCCGAACGGAAGCTGTCGCGACGGCAACGCGACGCGGCTTAATCCAGCTGTAACTCCCACCGTGACATCCCCCAAAAGAGGGAGTCGTCGGCATCTCTAAGGAGTGAGCGGGAAATCCTCCGCACGGGCTATAGCTGTTCGGTTAGGCGGAAGCGAAACTTCACCATGATTCAGCTGGGACTGTTGGATGTGAATGCAAGACCCATTTATGCGGATCGGAAACCGACGCGATGCCAAACAAACAGCGTGATGAGGAAGGAAGTCTTGCAGCCCAATGCTGCATTCGATGAGGCGTTGTGGACCGCGTACCGCCGCTCCGACAAAAAAGGGGTAACAGAAGAATTGTTTCGCCGCTCCCTCGTTCAACTTGCTCGCCGGAAATCTCCCGCTACAACGCCTTGCTCGCGAAATTAGGTTTGCCAGTGCGGTTGTGAGCAAGCACGACTCGCATTCTTTGCTGGACCGAAGCAGCCGGGAGGTCATCAATGCTTTCGCGCGGCTGCACATCGCTTGCAAGGCCCGCATCCCCATAGATCTTAAGAATGTGGGATCGTGCTTCGAGGTGACAACACGCGACTTCCAAAGAACTGAATTCATATACTCGGAAGGTCTATCTCGAAAGAGGGATTACAAATCACCTCGCGAGTAAGACCGGGAAAACCCGCGGACGCGCAGTGGCTAACCGCTGACGTTGCCGACATGGTGAAAGAACAAACAAATGAAGATCAAAATACGGCAAATTTCTCAATCTCTCTGCATCGCGTTATTGCTGTTGACCTGCGGCACGCTCTCGGCGCAGAGCGAAAAAGGTCGCGTGCGGAACATTGTCCTGGTTCACGGTGCCTGGGCAGATGGCTCCGGCTGGAAAGGTGTTTACGACATTCTCGCCAAGGATGGGTACAAGGTAAGCATCGTCCAGGAACCGGAGACATCGTTCAAAGAAGATGTGGCGGCGACGAAGCGCATCCTCGCCCTGCAAGATGGACCATGCATTCTGGTGGCTCACAGTTATGGCGGCGCCGTCATCACCGAAGCGGGAACGGATCCATTGGTGGCCGGCTTGGTATACGTCGCGGCCCACATGCCAGATGCGGGGGAGAATGAGGCAGACGACGGAAAACGTTTCCCGAGTGACCTCAGCAAATCTGGTGCGATAAAGAAGACGACCGACGGTTTCACTTACCTCGACCCGGCACAGTTTCATGAGTACTTCGCGGCCGACCTGTCTGCTGAACAGGCCGCTTTCATGGCTCGATCTCAGGTGTTCAACGCAGCTGACAATTTCAAAGCTGTTATCACGACGGCGGCGTGGAGAAGCAAACCGAGTTGGATGTTAGTAGCAACAAAAGATCGAACCATCAATCCCGACCTGGAGCGATGGTATGCAGAGCGAGCCAAGAGTCATAAGGTTGAAGTCTCGGGGGCCAGTCACGCCGTTTACGTTTCCAGGCCGAAGGAAGTGGCAGCTCTAATCGAAGAGGCAGCCACGCACACTCATTAAACAAAATCGTATGCAAACGGAACGAACGGTAGCAGTAGCAAAGGTCGATGCGCGACGCGACGCGAGACGCCGACAGTAATACGAAACTCAACATGTATGCTATCACGGGAGTAACTGGTAAAGTTGGCGGTGCAGTCGCTCGCGCACTCTTAGCAGGCGGCCATTCGGTGCGGGCGGTCGTGCGGAATGTCGACAAAGGTGAAGTCTGGAGGAACCTGGGTTGCGAGGTGGCTCTTGCCACAATAGAGGATGAGGCCTCTCTCAGCGTTGCCTTTGAGAAAGCAGAAGCGGTCTTTGTCCTCGTCCCTCCAAATTTCGATCCCTCTCCGGAATTTTCTGAGGCCCGAGAAATTGGAAAGGCCCTCCACACCGCGCTAGCCGCAGCTTGTCCGAAGCGCGTTATCTATCTCTCTACTATTGGAGCACAGGCCCGCGAAATGAACCTGCTTACTCAGCATTCCATTATCGAGAGGGCGATCGGCGACTTGCCCATACCTGTTACGTTTTTGCGTCCGGGTTGGTTTATGGAGAATTGCCGTTGGGATGTAGCTCCGGCGCGCGAAACGGGTGTCGTTCCCAGTTTTTTGCAACCACTCGATAAACCAGTACCAATGGTGGCGACAGCGGACATCGGAAAGTTAGCGGCCGGATTACTCCAGGAAAAATGGGAGGGCCACCGGGTCGTTGAATTGGAAGGACCCACGCGCGTAACGCCAGATCAGATTGCGATAACTCTTGCGAAACTTCTAGGCAAGCCGGTGCGCATGAAAGTGGTGCCGCGCGAATCATGGGATGCGCTTTTTAGGTCGCAAGGAATGAAAAACCCGGTTCCTCGCATGCGGATGTTGGATGGCTTCAACGAAAGCTGGATTGAATTCGAACGAGGAGAATCTGGTTCGCAGAAGGGAAGCTCAAGCCTGGAGGCGGTGCTCAAATCTGTGATCGAGGAAGAATCGACCGACACGTAACAGCCGGCGACCTCGCGAGTGGTCGCGACATCCCTCTTAAGCGGGATGCTAAAATCCCGCGAACGCGCGGTGTCGCCGGCAACAATGATCGCCGATATCAGATAACATGAGATACGAATCGCTAGGTAACACTGGCCTGCTGGTCTCGCGCCTTTGTCTTGGCACGATGACTTTCGGGGACGGTCAAGGTCCATTTAAAGCCATCGGTGCGGTTGGTCAGAAAGAAGCCGACGCGCTGGTCAAGGCTGCGATCGAGGGCGGCATCAATTTCTTCGATACAGCCGATGTCTACTCCGCGGGCTTTAGCGAGAAAACGATCGGGCAATCGTTCCGCAACTTAAATATCTCGCGCAAGGACGTTGTTCTAGCGACGAAGGTTTATAACCGCATGGGCGCCGGCCGAAACGACGTCGGCGCCTCGCGGAAACACATTATGGATGGGATCGAGGCAAGTCTGCGTCGTATGCAGACCGACTACGTCGACTTGTACCAAATCCACGCTAACGACTCCGTCACTCCGATCGAAGAAACACTGCGCGCGCTCGACACGCTCGTTACACAAGGAAAGGTGCGATACATCGGCGTTTCGAACTGGCAGGCTTGGAAGATCGCCAGATCGGTGGGTATCTCCGAGGCCAAAAACCTTGCGCGTTTTGAGAGCTTGCAGGCCTACTATTCGATCGCGGGCCGCGATCTTGAACGCGAGCTGGCGCCTCTGCTCGAAGCCGAAAAGATTGGACTCCTGGTTTGGAGTCCGCTCGCCGGCGGTCTACTCTCCGGCAAGTTCAGTCGCGAGAACCAGAAGCCGGAGGGAGCCCGTCGATCCGAGTTCGATTTCCCGATCGTCGATAAGGAACGCACCTGGAAAATCCTCGATGTCATGGGTCCGATCGCGAAGGCCCACGACTGCAGTCCCGCGCGCATCGCGCTTACGTGGTTGCTGACAAGGCCGGTCGTGACCTCGGTCATTCTAGGAGCTAAGCGGCTCGATCAGCTTCAGGACAACCTGGCGGCGATCGAACTCAAGCTGAGCAAGGAAGAGATCGAGCAGCTAGACAAAGTGAGTGCGCTTCCCCCAGAGTACCCAGGCTGGATGCTGCCGTTCCAGGGAGCCGACCGCCTGGATCCCGCCATCTCGAGATTTGAGACTGTTATAAAATGACCAACCAATTGCTGGCCAACCGATTTGATATCGGGCAGGCAATCTGATGGAGACCAAACAGGAGAAATCTTATGAATAAGCTGGAAGGAAAAGTAGCTGTCATCACAGGAGGCAACAGCGGAATCGGTCTCGCCACAGCGCGACGCTTCGTTGCGGAGGGCGCGTACGTGTTCATCACTGGCCGTCGTCAAAGCGAACTCGACACGGCAGTGAAGCAGATCGGCAAGAGTGTTACTGCAGTACAAGGCGACGTCTCAAATCTCGCCGATCTTGATCGCTTGTACGCAACCGTAAAGCAGCAGAAAAGCCATATAGACATTCTCTTCGCTAATGCTGGAACCGGAGAATTCGCCCCGCTCGGTGCGATCACCGAAGAGCACTTCGACAAGATTTTCAACGCTAACGTCAAGGGTCTTCTCTTCACCGTGCAAAAGGCACTTCCGCTCCTAAAGGATGGAAGCTCGATTATTCTGAATGCGTCGATCGTTTCTAGCACAGGGTCGCCGGCGTTTAGCGTTTATAGCGCATCCAAAGCAGCCGTGCGTTCCTTCGCGCGCACATTCACCACGGATCTCAAAGATCGCAAAATCCGCGTGAACGCTGTTAGTCCGGGCGTAATTCCTTCACCGGGCTACCGCAATTCCCTGGGCATGACCGAAGAACAAATCAAAGAATACGCCGACAGCGTCACGAACAAAATACCCCTCGGTCGCACCGGAACCTTGGATGAAGTAGCCAACGTAGTCTCCTTCCTCGCTTCCGATGAAAGTAGCTACGTCACTGGCATCGAACTCTTCGTCGACGGTGGCATGACCCAAATCTGACAAATCACTTCGCAAAAAAGTTTCACACAACGATCACGAGATACCGACCTTGTGGCACTAGAGAATCGCCGACCGAACGACGAAGAAGAGTTACCGGTAGTGCTCCTGCACGGTACATCAGGACAGTCGGAAGACTGGTCTCAGGTCGTGGAACAGCTGACCAAGCATCGACCTGTGATTCGCCTAAACTATGCTGAACCGGTCGCTGGCACTGACTCGGCAAATGCACCGAGAGTATCCGATTTTGCCGATCGAGTTGTGGCAGCAGCCGGGGCTGGTGGCAGGCATCGCTTTGACCTTGTTGGCTTTTCCCTTGGAGCGGCGGTTGCCACATTCATGGCGGCGGAGTACTCGGAGATGGTTCGTTCGCTGGTTCTCGTATCAGGTTTCAGTTACGGCGGTGACTCGCGAATGAGATTACAGTTCGATCTTTGGCTGCACCTGGCGCGGACGGACAAGATTGCTTTTGGAAAACTGCTTCTCGTGAGCGGCCTCAGCCGCGAGTTTCTCTCAGCGTTCGACCAAAATGCCATCGGCGTTATCATCCAGAACTTTGTGGCGACGAGTGACTGGCCTCTGATCGAGGAGAATACCAGGGTCGATCTCGCTGTGGATGTGCGCGAGCAGGCCAGGAAGATCAAGGCACCGACATTATCAATCACCGGGAAATACGACCAGATTGTACCACCCTTCTATACTGAGGAGTTGGCTGATTTGATCCCCACCGCAAAGAGGGCCGAAATCCCTTCAGGACACTTGTCTTTTCTCGAAAAACCAGTCGATCTAGCCTCAGCGATGTTGGCATTTCTACTTGAGAAGCATCCACAACGGTTAGGTGCTTGAGAATTTCCTTAGGGGTCCGGGCCACAGCGCGGTATGCCGAGCGAACCAGGGGCCATAAGAAGTCTCACGCGCGAGTCACACTGTTTACGTCTCCAGGCCGAAGGAAGTCGCAGCTCTGATCGAAGGAGCGGCCCCGCAGGCTCGGTCGAAAACCTTGTAATGGCTCGGCTGGGAGCCGTTGATGTCCTGGCTCGGACTAACTCTGCGCCATGGGACGGACAATAGTCTCGCCCGCGTCGACTGGCACCTTGTGGTCTTCCCTATCCGCCGATCGGGGTCAGGTTGTAGCAGCGCGCCAGGTCGTTGATACTCGCGCGCAAAGCAGTCCAGAGGCGTTGTGCCTGGCCGTCATTACTTCCCTTCCCCACCACCTGATTAACGCGGCGCGCGCTGTCCAAGACCTGCTCCATTTGCACTTTCGTCTCCAGATAATTCGCCGTTGGATCGAACTTGCGCCGCAGACGGTTTGTCGTGCGATTCAGATCGTCCATGGCATTCTGAAGGTCGTCTTTTGATTGCCCAGCTTGATCCTTCCGCGCATCCTTGTTCGCGGAGTTTGCACCCTGGCCGCGCTTTGCTGCTCCGCTGCTCTTCGCCGATCCGGCTTGATCCTTGGCGTTTTCCCCGCGGGTGGTCAGATACTTCTCGAAATCATCCACGCCGTTTTCCACTTTGCGGATGCGGTCACCCACCTGAGCCTTGTTAAATGGAGCTGTCTCGGCAAACGTTATTGTGAAAAAGCTGACAGCAGAAAAGATCGCTGTGCAACAAACTGCAGTTCGTATTCTCAGGCGCATGATTTTAGATTTCTAATTGATTGTTGGTATGTGATGACAAAGGCAATGGGCAACCCTGCCAGGCTCAGCATAGAGCAACTCTCACGCGCGGTGAGTAGGACCTTTGTCGTACGATTGCCGTCAGCTTCTTTCGCTCGGCGAGCGGACAAAATTCTGCGCGTGCACGATTCGTTAGGCGGAATCTCGCGATTGACTTTCCAGATGAACATCGCAGACCTGCCACACGCGAAGATGTGGCGTCCGATCGAGCTGCTCGGGACACGTGTCGCTCCACTCGTGCAGAAAGAACTCGGGGTCGCCCAAACGAGGGAGCGCGCAACACCTCGCGAGCGATAATTCAAAATCCCACGCTTGCGCGGTGGCAATGGATTCGGTCCGGCAACTATCTTCTCGTATGAATCAAAATGATATCGGACTAGATAGATATCTGCGTGAGATCGGCAGGATTCCGCTGTTAACTCCGAAGCAAGAGATCGAGCTCGCGCGAAGGATCAAAAAGGGAGATACAGCCGCGCGCGAGCAAATGATCAACGCGAATCTGCGGCTCGTTGTCACTCTCGCCCACGAGTATGCCCATCTCGGTCTGCCACTGCTTGATCTGATTTCCGAGGGAAACATTGGATTGACCAAGGCAGTCGAGCGTTTCGATCCAGGGAAAAAGGCGAAACTGAGCACTTATGCCGCGTGGTGGATCAAACAAACGATCAAGCGCGCGCTGGCTAATCAGAGCAAGACGATTCGGCTGCCAGTGCATCTCGTCGATAAGATTGCGAAAATCCGCCGCCTCTCGATTCGAATGAGCGATGAACTTGGACGCGAGCCGACCGATGACGAATTGGGCGAGGAGATCGGTATTCCGAGTGATAAAGTTGCGCGCCTAAGAAGCATGGGCATCCGCCCGGCCTCACTCAATGCCCCGGTTGACGACCATGATGGCACGGAGTTTGGCGACAGTGTTGGAGATGAAGAAGCGCAAACACCATTTGAATTGTTGCGCGACAGAAATCTGCTCGACGAAATGGAACCGTTGCTCACCCTGCTCGACCAGCGTGAGCACAAAATCATTTCGCAGAGGTTTGGTCTCGACGGAGGAAGGCCGAAGACTTTGGAGGACATCAGCAGGAATTTCGGCGTCACGCGCGAGCGTATCCGCCAATTACAGAACGTCGCGCTGGCGAAACTCCGGCGCGCGCTGAGCAAGAAAGAAGAAAGGCTGAACGGGGCCGTCCTCGCCACAGCCTGACAATCCCTGAGGTAAACATCATGAATATGTTAAGTCGTCGTAGTTTTCTCGGAAAAATAACCGTCGCTGCGGGCAGCGTTACCGCGTTGAAAACGGTTATGGCGGTCGATCGAAGTAGGAATGATCCCGGTCCGGCCAATCACGAACTGGATGCACAAAACCCGGATTCGATGTGGCCGCCCGCAACTGATTCGAAGAGTTTGGTTCAAAATTTCAAGTATCCCTTCTCGCTCGCCAACAAGCGCACATATGAAGGCGGGTGGTCGCGCGAAGTTACGGTAAGAGAATTGCCCGTCTCGAAGGAATTGGCGGGCGTAAACATGAGACTTACAGCCGGAGGCGTTCGCGAGCTGCATTGGCACACCGCTGGCGAATGGGCGATCATGCTTTACGGCACAGCGCGGATCACGGCGATCGACCCAGATGGCAAAAGTTTCGTCGCCGACACGAAGAAGTACGATCTTTGGTTTTTCCCCTCTGGCGTTCCCCACTCCATTCAAGGCCTCAATCCCGACGGCTGCGAATTCATGCTCGTGTTCGACGACGGCAATTTCTCGGAATCGGAGACGGTGCTTTTGAGCGACTCGATGGCGCATTTGCCAGTGGAGGTGCTCTCAAAAAATTTCGGTGTTAGCGAACCAGCGTTCGCGAATCTGCCGAAGACCGAGCTGTTCATCTTCCAAACAGATGTTCCAGGGCGACTCGAGCAGGATCAGAAAGCAGCAGCGGGAGCACTTGGAAAATCGCCATACGATTTTGCTTTTCGGACAGACGAAATGAATCCGACCAGACAAACAAAAGGCGGCGAGGTGCGCATCGTCGATTCAAGAAACTTCAAGGTCTCAACCACGGCCATGGCGATGGTGACGGTTCACCCGGGAGGAATGCGCGAACTCCATTGGCATCCGAACGCAGACGAGTGGCAATATTTCATAAGCGGAAAAGGGCGAATGACTGTGGTCGCGACAGGCAACAAAGCTCGCACATTGGATTTTCAGGAAGGAGACGTTGGCTACGTCCAAAAAACATTGCTCCATTACATCGAGAACACGGGCGACAGCGATTTGGTCTTCCTCGAGATTTTCAAGAGTGACCGCTACAAGGAGTTTTCGTTCTCGGAGTGGCTCGCGCACACGCCGCCGGAATTGGTGATGGCGCATCTCAAGATCGACAAGGCGACTTACGATGCGATTCCGAAAAATAGTGTTGCCGTAACGCCACTGTAATTGAACTCAGTGATCGAGTAGCCGAGCCAGCTTCCCCTGCGCCGTTTATAGCGCCGCCACTGGCTCAAGATAAACTCGCAGACGCCATCTCCCGAAAGAGGTAGCAGCAAATCCTTCTCACGCGCTCTAGCGACCAGGCGAGCCAGGACCGAATGTCGAAGACATGAAGGTAAACGATTTTCCCGCTACCTCCGGCTCCACTGCCGAGATCCACTCCTACACCGAGCTCCGGCAACGCATTCATAATGACCTGCGCGTTCAGCATCCGGAATGGGTTAAGTCGAATGGCGACTGTCCTACATGTGAGGCGTATGAACAACGCCTGGCCGAATCGATCGATCGATTTCGATCCGGTAGATCCAATTTGGCTGCCGTTTAGTTCATCGAACTTAGGACAAGATCGACACCTGGCTTGAAAACAACCGTCGATATAACCGAAGCGAATTTCGAAGCGGAGGTATTAGAGTCCACGCAACCTGTCCTGGTCGAATTTGCGACGGGATGGGCCTTTCCTTCCATGATGTTGAATGGAGTTCTCGAGGAAATTGCCAGCGAATCTGATTGTTTGAAGGTAGCCCGCGTCAAACTTGATGATAGCCCGAACCTCGGTTTGTGGTACGGCATTCGATGCATTCCGACCGTCCTTTGCTTTGTCGATGGCGAAGAGCGGATCGGATTTTTTGGAAGGACGAGCAAAGAAGCAATCCTGACACAATTGCGGCCAGTCATTACGTCGCGCCCGCAATCTGATCCAGGTTCTGTGGTTTGGGCGTAGGCCGAGAGAGGTCGAAGGACTATCTCGAAAGAGGGAGCGAACGTCGCCCCACGAGTGGCAACAATAAATCCTCCGCACGCGCTGTAGCGGATGAGGGAGCACGAGCATTAACGTAACTGCGCCATGTGGATCATTCGTTTAGCTCTGAATCGGCCATATACCTTCGTGGTAGTAGCACTGCTGCTACTCCTGGTGACCCCGTTTGTTCTGATCAAGACCCCAACAGATGTCTTGCCCGAGATTAATATTCCGGTGGTCAGTATCATTTGGAATTTCACCGGTCTGAGCGCCAAGGACATCGAACAGCGCATGGTTTACACCGAAGAGCGCGTGCTCACGACCACGGTCAATGATATCCAGCACATCGAATCGATCTCCTATGACGGCGTCGGCATTATCAAAGTATTTTTTCAGCCGACCGTAACGATTTCAACAGCCGTCGCGCAAATCACTGCTGTTTCGCAAACGATCTTGCGACAGCTGCCACCAGGAACGACGCCGCCTCTGGTCATTCAGTACAGCGCATCCGACGTTCCTGTTCTTCAGTATGGCGTCGGCGGCGATGGCATTTCCGAACAACAAGCCGCCGACATTGCACTTAATCAGTTGCGTGTCGGATTGATCACCGTCCCGGGGATTGCGATTCCGTATCCTTATGGCGGCAAACAACGGCTCGTCTCGATTGATCTCGATCTTAGGAAGCTTCAGGAAAAGAATCTGACGCAGAGCGACGTCACGAGCGCCATCAGCAGTCAGGCATTGGTCTTCCCCAGCGGCACAGTCAAACTCGGCCCGAAGCAATATCAGGTCGACGTTAATACCTTTCCGCTAAAGATCGATTCGCTGAACGAGCTGCCGGTCAAAACCATCGATGGCGCAACTATTCGAGTAAGAGACGTCGCCCAGGTACGTGACGGCAACGATCCCCAAACGAACATCGTTAGGCAGAATGGCGTTCGCAGCGTGCTGATGGTCCTTCTGAAAAACGGCAACGCTTCTACGCTCAGCGTCGTGTCCGGAGCCAAACAGGCGATGGCTAACGTCCTAAAGACGGTCAACAGCGCCGTGCGTGTGACAGAATTTTCCGATCAATCGGTCTTTGTCCGCGCCGCCATCAGCGGCGTCGTCAGAGAAGGAGTCATCGCCGGAGCATTGACCGCTTTGATGATTCTTCTGTTTCTCGGTTCATGGAGAAGCACTATCGTAGTGGCGATTTCGATTCCCCTTTCAGTCCTTGCCTCACTAGCGGTGCTAAGCGCGCTCGGAGAAACAATCAATCTAATGACACTTGGCGGCCTTGCCCTGGCTGTCGGGATTCTGGTCGATGACGCCACAGTCACGATCGAGAACATCGAGCGCCACATGGGCCTCGGAGAAAAACTGGAGGACGCAATTCTCAAAGGCGCCGGCGAAATCGCATTACCGGCTTTGGTTTCCACTTTTTGTATCTGCATTGTTTTTATCCCGATGTTCTTTCTTTCCGGAGTCGCACGTTACCTCTTTGTGCCGTTCGCGGAGGCAGTCGTCTTTGCCGTCATCGCTTCCTATCTCTTATCCCGTACCCTCGTTCCGACATTAGTAATGTGGTTCGAACGCCACAATCATCAGCCTGCGGCCGCGAAAGTCTCCGGCACGACAACGGAGTCGGGCAAAGATAGACATGTTACCTTCTGGGTGCGGCCGTTTGTTGCATTCCAGCATGCGTTCGAACACGGCTTTGATCGATTCCGCTCCGGTTATCGGGATTTGTTAGGCACAATCCTTAATCGTCGTGGGGTCTTCGCTGCCGCCTTCCTCACTTTCTGCGTCGGCTCCTGGGTTCTTGTTCCGTTTCTCGGTCAGGACTTCTTTCCTGCGGTAGATGCGGGAACATTTCGGTTGCATGTGCGAGCCGCTACGGGAACCCGTGTTGAGGAAACGGCCAACCTTGTTGATCAGGTGGAAGCTTCCATAAGACGACAGATCCCGGGGAATGAACTTCAGGGGATTGTCGACAACATCGGCCTGCCCGTATCGGGCATAAATCTCTCTTACAGCGATAGCGGCGTTAGCGGGCCCGCCGATGCGGACATCACGGTCGCTTTGCAAAAGAACCACAAGGCTACGGCAGTCTATATCAGACGGCTGCGACTCAGTCTCCACGAACAGTTTCCTGGCGTTACATTCTATTTCCTGGCGGCCGACATTACCACGCAGACGATCAACTTCGGATTACCTGCGCCTTTGGATATTCAGGTTACAGGTCGCAACGTCGCGGCTGATCACAAGGTGGCTACTGACCTGGCTGAGAAGATTCGTCATGTTCGCGGAGCCGTCGACGTCCGGATTCAGCAACCGGATGACTTACAACGTCTCCAGTTCGCCGTTGACCGCACCAAAGCTTCCGGCATCGGTCTAACCGAGCAACAGGTAGCTTCTTCGGTCCTCCTTAGTCTAAGCGGCAGTGGCCAGGTCCAGCCGAGTTATTGGCTTGACGTAGCTACCGGCGTTCAGTATCTCGTCAATACCCGGGCGCCAGAGTATCGACTGGACTCACTTGCAGCGCTTAAATCGGTGCCGATAAGCGCTTCGACGCCAGGCGCAGCCAACGGCCAGATTTTGTCGAACCTCGCGTCCGTTTCGCGTGTCACCAGCCAGCCGATTTACTCGCACTACAACATCATCCCAGTGGTCGATGTTTACGCTGGAGTTGCCAGCCGCGACCTGGGTGGCGTGTTGAGCGATATCAAACCGATCATTGCGCAGGCGGAAAAAACTTTGCCGCGCGGTGTTTCGATTATTGTCCGGGGGCAGGCCCAGACCATGAGCACGAGCTTCTTCGGTTTGGCGATCGGCCTCGTGATGTCAATTGCTCTGATCTACCTGCTGCTCGTCGTCAACTTCCAGAGCTGGCTCGATCCCTTTATTATCTTAACCGCACTCACTGGCGCGCTCGCGGGTGTGATTTGGGGACTGCATATCACAAGCACAACACTAAGCGTGCCGGCAATGATGGGCGCGATCATGTGCATGGGTGTAGCGACTGCGAATTCTGTCCTGGTTGTCACCTTTGCGCGAGAGCGCCTGGCGGAAGGAATGGATCCAGTGCGTGCCGCCTGGGAAGCTGGTAGCACTCGTTTGCGTCCGGTCCTGATGACTGCTCTGGCCATGATTATTGGCATGCTGCCGATGTCACTCGGTCTTGGAGAAGGCGGCGAGCAAAACGCACCGCTTGGCCGGGGTGTTATCGGCGGCCTCATCATTGCGACCGTCGCAACGTTACTTTTTGTACCGGTGGTGTTCAGCTTTCTTCACCGTTCTTCGCCCCCACCGTCGAACTCAGAGCCTAAAGAAACGAATTCCTCGCAGGGATCGGCTACTGCTCTCCCCACGACCTAACGAAATGAAGTCTTATGAATGGAGCAACTGTTAGTCATACTCTATTAGTTCCGCGAAAGGACGTACCGGTGAAGCCAATGTTTGGCAAACACGGGTCTCGCTGGCTTGTTATTATTGGCGCGGCACTATTAGTTCTCGCGCTCGTGGCTGGTTTCGTGCCGCGATTAGCACAGCGTAAACAGGCCGCCTCCGATACGAATCAGTTGGCAATACCAACCGTATCGGTGGTTTCGCCAACGACTGGTGCGCCTCCCGACGGGCTCATGCTTCCCGCCGAGGTCAAACCGTGGCAGGAAGCGAGTATCTTCTCGCGGGTCAACGGCTATCTCAAAAGCTGGGTCGTCGATATCGGAGCGCATGTCGATGCAAACCAGTTGTTAGCCGAAATTGATACCCCTGATCTTGACCATCAGCTTGAGCAGGCCCGCTCTCAGGCTGCGCTCGCGGTAAAAAGTGCCGAGCTGGCCAAAGCAACTAACGACAAATGGCAGAAGTTATGGCACGAAGGCGTCGTCTCCGATCTCGATGCGCAGAACACAGCCACTAACCAGGATACGACCAAGGCCAACGCCGATGCCTTTGCCGCCAACCTTCGCGTCCTCGAACAGCAAGTCGCATTCAAACATGTAACTGCTCCGTTCGCCGGCACAATCACGGCACGCAACCTGAATGTCGGCGACCTGATCGTTGCGAACAATACGGCCATGGAAATGTTCCATATTCAGCAAACCAACCCGCTGCGTATTTACTTCCGCGTCCCGCAAGCGAACGCGACTGATATTCGGATCGGACAAGCGATCGATGTCGTGTTTCCCGACGAAGTCGGTAAAACGTTACAGGCAAAGGTGGCCGCAACCACAGAATCAATCACCCCCAATTCCCGCACCCTCCTGGTCGAGCTGCACCTTGATAACCCGGACAATCAGATTCAACCGGGCAGCTACGCGCAGGCACGGCTGAGTTCAGGGTCGTTAGGCCACATCGTTACATTGCCGAATAACACGTTGTTGTTTCGGGCCCAGGGATTGCAGGTTGGCGTCGTTAAGTCTGACGGCAAGGTCGAGCTCCGCGATATTAAAGTCGGTCGTGACTTCGGAACCTCTGTTGAAATTGTCCAGGGTGTCGCCCCGTCGGATAAAGTCATCCTGAACCCCGCGGACTCTCTTGTGACCGGTGACGTCGTTCGTGTGCCAGTACCTGCGCCCGATCCAGGATCGACATCTTCTTCACTCCAGGTGGCGAAGAAATAAGTCGAACACGCTCTTAGCAACGCTGAAGACATCCCATGCGGGGTGTCCCTCACCGAGTTTACGGGAACCGGCGCCGGAGTTAAAGGCAGATCGCGATGAAACCACGGGTGTTTGCTTTGGAGCGCGACCTGCAGCTTTCATTTGGATTCCACCTCCGACCCTGGTCTTATCCGGTGCTGCAAGGTAATCGCGGGCGTGCGCCCGCCTGGCCAGACCTAACTCCGTAGAGGGATTACTCGGTACTCCTTAGGTGGCATCATAAAATCTCACGGACGCGCAATGGTAACGAACCAGATCTGACCGAACCTGAGAGTATGAAAATGAAGCACATAATTAGCCTCCTACTTGGGCTCGCTTCCGCTGCATTTACTGCCACGGCATGGGCGGAGCCCCACCCTAGTGGTGGTGGGGGTAGGCCAGTTAGCATTGGCCATGCCCCGTCCATAGGAGGTCGCCCTGGATTCACGGGACGTCCGTCTTTCTCCAGCGGTATGGGTTATTATTATAGCAGAGGCACGCATTTCGTTAATTCACGCCCTGCGCAGTTGCGTTCTCCGGTTCGTCGATCGCCCCCGTTTGCGGGTACGGGTCGTGGGGCAGGCAGTGCATCCGCGCGGCAGTTCCAAACGCCCACGCGACGACCGGGATTCAATTCCATAATGGGCCACGTCGCCGAACGTCACAACGGCAATTGGCACACCGATTGGGACCGGCGGCACGCTCACTTTGCACACCGGCGCTTCTTTGTCTTTGTCGATGGCTCCTGGTGCGGCTTGGATCCTGGGTTCTTCCCCTGGGACTACTACCCCTACTACGCGTATGACTATTACCCGTACGACTACTATCCCGGCTACTACGCCGACGTAGAACCGAACTACTATAGTGACGACGTATATAGTGACGAGCTAATGAGTGACCCAACCGTTGCCGCCGTCCAGACACAGCTCGTACAACTCGGTTATTACAGCGGTCCAGTTGACGGCGTTTTTGGCCCAATGACGCGCGATGCAGTGGCCAACTACCAAATCGCCAATAATCTGGATGTAACCGGGAGCCTGTCAGCGGATACCTTGCAGTCCTTCGGATTGGTGCGGCCCACGGCAAGCTGATGCCAATACTCGATCACGGTGGAGTCGCGGCCGCGTCCTTCGCGGCTGCGACATACAAAGGTCGAGCTGACGAAAGCAAGCAGTCAAGAACATAAGCATGACTCGTAACGAGCTAAACATGTCCGGAGTCTAAGGAGAAAAAAGGAATGAAGATTGGGTTTATTGGTCTTGGTATCATGGGTAGCCGAATGGCGGCCAACCTGCAAAAGCATGGCTACCCATTAGTCGTGTTCAATCGCACTCGCGCCAAAGCAGATCCGTTGGTAGGTCCTTGCGGAACATTCGCGGATTCTCCGGCAGATGTCGCCTGGCGCGTAGACGTGCTCTTTACCATGCTGGCTCATCCCGACGCGGTTGAGCAAGCGGCATTGGGTGAAAACGGGTTCTTGACTCATCTCAAGCCGAACGCCATTTGGGTTGATTGCAGTTCGGTCAATCCGTCCTTCTCCAGGAAGATGGCGGTGTTAGCCGGGGCTCGACAGGTTCATTTTGTCGATGCGCCGGTAACGGGCTCAGCTAACCCCGCAGCTGAGGCGCAGCTGACTTTCTGGGTAGGCGCGGAAAAGAGTGACTTGGAGAGTATTCGCCCACTCCTACTCTGCATGGGCAACAAGATCGTCCACACTGGAAGGCCGGGCACCGGTACGTCCATGAAAATGGTGATCAATCTGTTGATCGGTAACACCATGGCCGCGTTTGCCGAGGCCATGACATTGGGACATGGAATCGGGCTTTCACAGGAACTCTTGCTCGACTCATTGCTTGGCACTCCCGCGGTCGCGCCATTTCTCGCTCTGAAGCGGGAGAAAATCGAAGACCGAAACTACGAGGTGGAATTCCCGCTGCGCTGGATGCAAAAAGATCTGCATCTTGCGACAGTGAGCGGGTACGAATGCGGCATAGCCCTGCCCCAAACGAATGTTACCAAAGAAGCTTACCGTCTGGCCATGCTCGCCGGTCACGCCTCAGAGGACTTCTCGGCCATTTACGAATTTCTCTTCCACGACGCGGACTTTGCGAAAACTGGTCCGGTGGCGCGACCAACGCGCCAGGTCCTTGCAAACTAGGAATGGAGAGCAGATTCCCCATCGGTATTGTCCACGAACGGAGACGCGCGCCGGTAACCAAATAGGCCGATCCGTTTTGCGGCTGCGAGCTCCTTCGTTCCGGTGCTGCGAAAAATAACCCGGCGGACGCCGTTGGTTGCCGGCGCGGTGAAACGAACGTGTCAATCGTTCCGATCGGCGGGTGGGGGATGGAGGAAGAACTTCCGCGTTGTGCAACGAACGGGGATGCGTAATTTCCGGTCTTTCATGGGTTCAATGTTGACGGAACGCGAGGTTTGGATTGGCAACTGTCTATCAATCAGGCTCGCCGGAGAATGCGCGTTTGAGTAGCATTTACCCGGGAAAACGACAGTTGCACCGCTAGCTCAATTGGCAGAGCAAGTGACTCTTAAAAGCGGTTAGCACGAGGGATGGAGAGGTTCGGCTGTGGATTAAGCTACGGAAATTCGCCGAGCATTCGGCCGCTTGAACAACTGACTTTTGCTCACGAACACTTCGAAGACCCTTCGAGGCAAGTCCGTCATGTACGCTAACATTCGGACCACCTTCCGGTGAAACCCATGCCTTGCTCACTAATTTTGCTAGACCGAAAGCTTGGCCCGCCGCATTGTCATTTTCGCGGGCGAAGATGTCGGCCTCGCCGACGCCGAGGCCTTGCCGCTCGCCGTTGCGACCCAACAGGCGGTCGAGTTTGTCGGAATGCCAGAGGCGCGCATTCCCCTCGCCCATGCGACCGTCTACATGTGCCGCGCGAAAAAGAATCGAGAGGCCGATGAGTCGTTAGGCGAAGCCATGGAAGAGATCGGAGCGGAAAAGACAAAATGCCTTGCCTGAGAAAATGAAGAACAAACATTTCCCGGTGAATCCGGAGGCAGAGCCTTGAAATTCTCGCACAAGATCGCCAAGCTCAGCCGGCCACTAACCTACCGTCGAACATGGCGACGCATTCGACGAATTCTTTACCCGATTCGGGTCGCGCCACTACTCGCCAGGATCGACCAGGACCGTCTCCGCGCCCTGCAAGCACGACACGGTTTATGGTCGCCCGACGCATCCGCCGGCTGGCCGCACTATGCGAAGTACCTTGATCTGAACACATATCTCCCGTTGAACATTCGGCGCGTGCAGGACCTGAATCTGCAGCGCATGCCTCCATGTGATATTCTCGATATCGGATGCGGCGGCGGATTTTTTCTCTTTATCGCCCAGGCCCTAGGTCATCACGGCCTCGGTCTCGACACCGGCGACATTCCAGTTTTCGATGCCTTGGTCGATTTGCTCGGCATCGAACGAACCATCTACCTGGTCCAGGCTTTTGAACCTTTGCCGGATTTCGGGCTTAAGTTTGATTTGATCACCGCCTTTTCCACCGCATTTCACGGCCGTCGGGAACATTCCTGGTGCTGGGGAAGCGCGGAATGGGACTTTCTTATCCGTGACCTCAAGCGTCATCTGAAACCCGGTGGTCGGATTTTCTTCGGGTTGAACCCGACCGACGAAGGAAACTACTACACGCCGGACATCCTCCACGTCTTTCTCAAACACGGCGCTGTCGTGGAGCGCGAGAATGTTCTCATCTCACCCAGAGCTGGAGCTGCGCCAGGTGCTTCACCTTTGCCGCAGCAGCGCGACCGCTAGGATAAAGCGCGAGCAGCCCAAATGAGGATCGACCGCAGGCGCTGCGTGCAGGCGATAGGAGCACCACACTTGCGTTGTCTGCACGTCCCGATGACGGAGAAAGTCGCGCACCTCGAAAATTGTTGCGCCCATATCGAGCAACCTTGATCCGGCATATCGCCGAAGTTCATAACTGGTTTTTGTTCGATCTTTGATCCAGGTAGATACCCATGTCGAGTGCCGGCGATACACAGCTTCGTGGCGTTTCGTTGCCGTGCGGCCCGGGACAAGGTACCCGTCTGTGCACAAAGGTTTGAAAGCGCATGATTTCTGCGAGGACATCTGGTGCCATCGGCACCCACCCCTCGGAGCCTTTCGGAAAGAAATCTTCCTCCGGCCGGTCAAAGATTCCAATGCTGCCATCGCTAATCCAGTGAGTGCGGGCGTTGATGATCTCGATATTGCGCAGTCCGAGTCGCGAAAAAAGAAGGTGTGCGACGTAGACAGCAGGGTCGGTTTCCGCAAGCACCGGAGCAGCTGCTTCCATCGCCGAAAGCGCCTTCATGTCGATTGGTCGTGGAAGCGATTTGCGTGGGGTTTCGACGGCCTCACCGCGAAAGCCTGACAGATCCGGCAGTTTTAAGCCTTCGTAAAACTTCATCTTCCGGAACGCGACTATGGATCGGGCTTGGCGGACGTAGCTGGCCGTCGATGTTCGAACGCGTTGGATCGCCGAAGCGAGATTGGCCGGCGTCGATCTTCGTTTCGCGAGTTCGAGCTGCCGTTTTTCAAATTCGCGAACCAGCTCCGGAGTCAAAACGGATGTGGATTTTTCGTCGGGATCGCCAGGATGAATGGATTTCACAATCATCCGCAGCGAAGCAGATGATCGTTGAGGTGACCAGCTTGCCGGGGAACACTTCAACACGCTTGGAACTATCTCTCCTGTCAAGTTCCAGAACAAGACTAGTGGAGGTATATTTGACCGGTATAGCTGAACCTATGATCATACTAATGGAGTATTCACGGCCCCTTACGCTTTAAAAGACGTGGAATTGTGAGCAACAATTCTGACAACAGGCGTGGTCGGAACGATCATTCTCGTTGTTGACGGAGTTCAATATGAGTATGGAGCGTTCGATCCTGATGGACAAATAAGTATATGCCTTAGCAGTATGGCGGGCGGCGGGACCCTTGGTGTACAATTACGACCTGACACAAATACCGGTGACGGACACGCTTCACTATTTTCGTCTCGATTGGCAATTTCGGCAGCGGTTTAAGAAGACGTAAGTGGAGAGGACGCCCAGGAGGGCTATTTTCTGACTAAGTCTGCGCGGATCACTAGGCTTGATCGTGACTCACTCAGGTTCTCAACGCATCCGAGTCCCCCGATCAGTTACAATGTTGATATAGGCTTTCAGCGCGGTCGAAGGATTATCTTTCTTCCAGGCGATACATGATTCTGTCAGAATCCGTGGACGCAATTCACGGAAGACCACCCCGGCGTGAGGAATTTTCTTTGCCTGCAGGGGTAATAACGTGACGCCAAGTCCTGCGGCGACTGCTTGAATAAGGGTCAATTCGACATCTGCATCCTGGAGCACTTTGGGACTGAAGTTTGCGCGGCGGCAAGTTTGCTTCAGCCAAAGTCGATAGCCAGGATAGCTCGTCTCCGACACTCCAATGAAGAACATCGATTTGAGATCTTTCAGTTGGATGACCGATTTATTCGCGAACGGACTTCCCTCCGACACTGCTACGCACGTTTCGTAGGATGCGATTGACCGGAATTGGAGCCCGAGGTTTTCGATTGGTTCACGTAATCCGACAAACCCGAGATCAATCCTATCGTCCTTAAGTGCGCGAAATTGGTCGCCACATGTCATATCAAACAGATTGATGGACACCGTCGGATGACAGCGCCGGAACGATGCGAGCGTGACCGGAAGGAGGTCATAAAACAGGTTCGCGACGTAACCTAGATGAAGTCACGGGCGACTCTTTTCGGCTTAGCTGCTGCACGGACTTGACCATTTGCGAACTGAGCGCAAGCACCCGTTTCGCATCGACTAAGAATGAAACGCCTTCGGGAGTTAGCGTCACATGTGGTTTCGTGCGATCGACCAGGCGGACTTCGATCTCTTCTTCTAGGTCCTTGATCTGCCGCGTTAACGACGGTTGAGCCAGATGCAACTTTTCCGCTCCCTTAGTGAAACTGAGGGTGTCTGCAACAGCCACGAAATATCGCAGGTGGCGGAGTTCCATAATCTTTCTGGACGATGATATTTCCCTTTCACGATGGCGATCAATCCAAAACTGCCCATTAATTCACGCGCCGTTGATTTCCGGGCCGCATCGCTGAGTGCATAGCCACAGGCTATCGGGCGGAAAGAAACAAAGTATTGGCGCTCTGGTGCAGAGATCGGCATTAGCGACGGTCGGCTGGTCGCGTGAAGGCCTGTCGATCAGTACCCATGAAACGCAGTGCCTCGGTCGTGTGGAAAGGCTCCCTTCGCGGAGGTTTCGGCACAATTACTACACAAAGCGGCGTCCTCTCGGAGACACAATATTCTTTTCGCACACGGTTCGATAAAGGCATCGGCACCAACCCCGATGAACTGATCGCCGCATCCCTCGGCGGTTGCTTTTCGATGGCTCTTTCCAACGAACTCGATCACGTCGGATTTCCGTCAGAGTGCATCGACACCGCCGCCACCGCCACAATGCAGGACTTGGCGACCGGTTGGACGCTCACGCATTTGCAACTCGATGTTCATGCGAAGGTTCCGAATGTCTCTCAAACTGTTTTCATGACGGCGGCGCTGCTCGCGAAAACCAGTTGCCCGATTGCTCGCCTCCTAAACACAAATATCTCCATGACCGCGAGCCTCAGTAGTCGGGAAGGGCGAAATGGGTGTTGAGGTCTTGGAAAATCCCCGTGAACGGCACCAAGATACCTGAAAAAAGCAGCAGTTCAGACAATACATCCGAAGACCGTCAATCAGGCGCATCTCCTCCTGTCATATCATTGCCAAAAGGCGGCGGTGCGATTCGTGGCATCGGGGAAAAGTTTGCCGCTAATCCCGTCACGGGCACTGGCTCCATGAGCGTGCCGATTGCCACTTCGCCAGGACGTTCCGGGTTTGGACCGCAACTGTCCCTCTCCTACGACTCGGGCGCTGGCAACGGTCCCTTTGGTTTCGGCTGGAATCTTTCGATACCTTCCGTCACGCGCAAAACAGACAAAGGCCTTCCTCGATACCGCGATTTCGAGGAATCGGATGTTTTCATCCTATCCGGCGCAGAGGACTTGGTGCCTCTGCTCGAACAAGACGCAAATGCGGACTGGCTAATACCGGATAAGACACCCCGAAAGGTGAACCTGATCGAACACCGCGTCGATCGTTATCGGCCTCGCATAGAAGGACTCTTCGCTCGGATCGAGCGATGGACGTCCACCAAGGATTCGACGGATGTTTCTTGGCGGTCGATTTCAAAGGATAACATTACGACTTGGTATGGGAAGACTGCAGGGAGTCGAATCTATGATCCCATCGACCCGACACACATCTTCAGTTGGCTCATTTGCCAGAGTTACGACGATAAAGGCAACATCCTTATCTATGACTACAAAGGCGAAGACTCAGGAGGCCTCGACCTGTCGCAAGCAAACGAACACAATCGCAGCGATAAAACACGTAAGGTTCAGCGCTATTTGAAAGGCGTCCGCTACGGCAACCGTATTCCGTTCTTCCCGAATTATACTTTGTCATCCGGATCGCCGGGATGAATGGTCTTCACGATCATTCGCAGCGACCGAACGTTTCCTCGAACTGTCGATGGACGTTGCGTCGCCCGCTCCTGATATCGAGCGATTAATTCGCCGATTTTCGCATTGTCGTGTCGAAGCAGGAGATCGTCCGCTCCACGGCCGGAGTCGTTCCAGAAGGATTCGATAATTTGAGCAGCGATTCGTTTTGCGGCCGCGATCTCCTTCGTTCCGGTGCTGCGAAAGATGACGCGCCGAACGCCATTGATCGCAGGAGGCACGAAACGGACGTGCCAATCGTTTCTTCCCGGCGGTGGCGGGAGAAGAAAAAACTTCCGCGTTGAGCAGCGGACGGGAATGCGTAATTTTCGGTCCTTCATGGGCTCAGTGCTAACAGATCGTGAAAATTCATGCTACCATTTCTGCTACCAAATTTGGCGACATGAAAAAACACGTTTGGCTAGCATTTACCTGGGAAAACGGTAGCACGCACCGCTAGCTCAATTGGCAGAGCAAGTGACTCTTAATCACTGGGTTTCAGGTTCGATTCCTGAGCGGTGCACCACTTTCCGTTTGGCGCCACGGCTCGATGAGTGAAGAATCGTTCGGGTCTGCCCAGCGCCAGTTGGTTTTTCGGGTCTAAGGCACAACAGCACAATGAAAAGATCGATCCCAGTTTCTGTTTTTCTTATCCTGTTTTCGTTTCTCGCCGCTTATGGGCAGGACACGCAACAGCGGGGCCGCCGCGGACGACAACGGCGGCAGGGGCAGCATCGACAGGAGCTCTATGGAGACACGCTCTACGGCACGGCCGATGACGGCACGCCTTTGGAATGGAAGGTCTTTCCTGCCGCCGGACGGGGTCCGCATCCGGCGGTCCTCGTGATACATGGCGGCGGGTTTGTCGCCACACCTGCAAGTCCGAAGACGGTACAGGCCGCTCGTGATGCCGCCGCCGCTGGTTTCAATGCTTTTCTGGTCGATTATCGGCTGGCGGCCGCGCGCAATGCGTTGCCCGGGCAGAAATCGGCCGGCCGTTATCCGGACCAGACTAACGACCTGAAGCAAGCGGTCCGAGCGGCTAGAAAATATTCAGGAGGGAATGGCAAGGTCGGCGCAATCGGCGGCTCGGCTGGTGGCGCGCACGACGTTTATCTCGCCTCCACGGGAACAAAAGGCGACGATCGACTCGATGCGGCTGTAGCGCTTTCGGGTGCCTACGATTTTACCGACCGAGGTTCGTTAGGCCACGGGAATTTGCGGCGGTTGGTCATGAACTACGCCGGTTCGTCCGAGGACGAATTACGCAAGGCATCGCCCGTTACTTACGTCGATGCATCAGTGTCGCCGCTCTACGTGATTGCCTCCGATGACGAAGCGATGCCGCCCCAACAGTTCCCGGCTCTCATAGCCAAGTTAAAAGAAGTGGGCGCGACGAACTTTAAACAACTGTTGCGCACGAACAGCCAACAGCATGCTTTCTCTTATTGGCCGGACGTCAGAGATCGGGCGCTTGAGTTTCTGAAAGAGAATTTGGTCGAAGGAGGCAACGCAGCAAAAGCGCACGAGACGGCGACGCCGCAAGCTTCTGTCGCGGCCAGTCCGGCGACTCGTTAGGCGCGATCGCTATTTGGTCGCAAAACAGCCGGCACCATCCAGCGGCTCCAGGTCGAGATATTGCTGCGCGATCGGCATCCGGCGGCCGACGCCAAAGGCGCGCGTTGTTACTTTGATGCCCGGTGCCGCCTGAGCGCGCTTGTACTCGTTGAGGTCCACGCGATGCTGCACCCAACGGACGGTTTTCTCTTCGAAACCACGGGCGATGATTTCGCTTCCGCTCAAATTTTCCTCGACGTAGAGCTGCAAGATTTGATCGAGAATGTCGTAGGGCGGAAGGGAATCCTGATCAATCTGGCCGGGCCTTAACTCGGCACTGGGAGGTTTCTCAATCGTCGAGGCGGGAATGATCTCGCGATCGCGATTGATCCACTGCGCGAGCTGATAAACGAGAGTTTTCGGCAGGTCGCTGATGACAGCGAGGCCGCCGGCCATATCGCCATAGATCGTGCAATAGCCGACTGCCAACTCGCTCTTGTTTCCCGTCGTGAGAAGGAGGTGGCCAAACTTGTTCGAGAGCGCCATCAGGATCATGCCGCGGAGGCGCGATTGCATGTTTTCCTCGGTCGTGTCTTCGGGCAGACCGGCGAAGACTTCCTTGAACTGCGCTTTGAAAGCGGCAAACGCGTCACCAATCGGGACCTGTAAACAGCGAATCCCCAGATTCCGCGCGAGGGCAAGGGCGTCATCGATGCTGCCGCGCGAAGAATAAGGGCTCGGCATGGAAACGCCGACGACGTTGTCTTTGCCTAACGAATCGGCGGCGATAGCTGCGACAACCGCGGAATCGACTCCGCCGCTCAGACCGAGGACAGCTGATTTAAATTTGCACTTTGCGAGGTAATCGCGCACGCCTAACGACAAGGCGCCGTAAAGTCCTGCCATTGTCTGGGGCGCTTCAAGCGTGAGGGCGGCGGACGAATCAGTCTCGACGATCGCTTCCGCGACTTCGAAAAAAGGTAGCTGCGCGATTAAATTGCCATGGCGATTAAAAGCGATCGAGCTGCCATCGAAAACCAACTGGTCGTTCCCGCCAACCGCGTTGCAGTAAACGATTGGGCATTGGTGCTCGCGTGCGAGGGCGGCGACCATCTCGCGGCGTGTCGCCAGTTTACCCAAACCGAAAGGCGAGGCGCTCAAGTTGACGATGATCTCCGCGCCCTTCGCGACGAGCGCGCGTACCACTTCCAGCTCGTAGAGCGGACGTGGGAGATAGGCCTGCGTCCAAATGTCTTCGCAGATCGTTACTCCGATGCGGCGACCGGCGACGGTAAAAATTTCTCCACCATTCCCCGGTTCGAAATAACGATCTTCGTCGAAAACATCGTAGGTCGGGAGCAGGGTCTTAAAGGTCTTGCGGATCGGCTGACCGCGCTCGAGCAGCGCGGCGGCATTGAAGAACGGTTTTCCGTGACCGTCGTTGCGATCGACATAGCCAACGAGAAGCGGGACTTCCCCGATGCAGCTGTGCAGGCGCGCGATCGACTCGAGATTTTGCGGAACGAAGCGCGATTTGAAAACGAGATCCTGCGGCGGGTAACCGGTTGTCGCCAGCTCAGGCGCGAGGACCAATTCCGCCCCGGAATCTGCCAGCCGCTTATACGCTCCCAGGATTTTCTCAAAGTTGCCGCGGAGATCGCCGACGATGGGGTTGATCTGTGCGAGGCCGATTTTCATCCTCCGGCAGATTACCTGCCGTCGAAGCCCGAGCAACGGGTTGCCCCGAAAAGTCCGTTAATGACTAACGATGGAAGGGTCTTTTTTGCGATAGCTGCCGTTGAGGGCATCGTCGGCACCTTCAATAAACACTTTGCCCCACATCAGGAGAGAAGCGGCGAAAAATCCTGCCACCATGCAGAGAATAACTTTCTGGAAGAAGGTCGCATGCATCCGGCTGAGAAAAAGGAGCAGGACCGGTGCCAGTATTGCGCAGCCGACCTTACCAGAAGCCCCACTGGCCAGTCGCGATAATCCAAAGACCGAGCGCGAGATTGGTTAGCCCGTGCGCTGCGACGCACGAAACGAGGCTCCTGGTTCGATAGGCGACGAGGTTGTAAAGCGCGCCGGCGATGAGCGCGGCGGGCCAATCGGCCGTCGAATGCGAGAAAGCAAAAGCCAGCGCAACGAGGGCGAACGAGAGCCAGGAAAACGCGCCGAACGGAATGGCATCGAATTTTTCCGAGATCAGATAACGCAACAAAAAAGACCGCCAGAAAATTTCCTCCACCAGCGGCACGACGATCACCAGACGCAGAAAGCGCAGAAAGAGTGTGAGCCAATAAAGCGTCGGTTGCGCCGTTAACGCGTCGGGATTGAATCCGGCGAGCCTGGCATTGAAGTGAAGAAACTGCTGAGGCGCGATCCAGAGAACGAAAACGCCGAGCGCGATCGCCGCCACGAAGAACGGACGGCGCAAGACTTGAAAGTTGTACTCGTGCCAAAAGAAAATGAGCATCGCGCCGCAGAGCAACGTTTGCAGCGGATCGACCCAGAACTCCGGCGCCGCTCGCCAGAGCGAACCGTGGGACGCTTTCGCCAGATCGCCGAGGCCGAGCAGGAGAACGAAAGCCAACATCGGGAGGATGTGCGCGAGCAATTGATTCTTTCCAGGAGCCTGGGAATGATTCATGTCCTTAGCCCGAAACTCTAGCGCACCAATTCACGCCACATTTTGCGCGATCGTGACCCACAGGCGATGGCGAGTTCATCTTGAGGGAGCGAAGGAAGGAAGGAATCTTTCGCCATGCCGAAGCCCGAGCCACCGCCGGATTCATCGACTGACCCCGATGCTTTGGCAAAGGCGCTCGAGCTGGAGTTGATCAGCAAGCGCGTCGCCTGGCAGAAAGCAGGCGCTCGGCGCGGGATCTGGCGGGCACTGAGTTTGCTCTTCCTTATTCTCATCATCCTAAGTGCGCTGCTTGCCTTTTTCTATTTGTTGCCGGATCTGCGAAGCCGGGAAGGAGAGAAGGGACGGCCGCCGAAAACGGAAGGAGATCGTTAGGCAAAGAGCATGGGAAAGCGACTGGCAACGTTTTGCGCGATGTGCGAGGGGTGATGCGGTTGCTGCCGGGCAAACACTGACGATGGATTCACTACGGATCGTTCACCTTGAACCGGACGATTTCGACTCCGAACGGGTGAGATCGGAATTGAAGCGCGCGGGCATCGATGGCTCTCTCATCAGGCTGCGCACAAACGAGGAGTTAGAGCATGCCATCGCAGCGGGTTCCGTAGATCTCGTGCTTTCGGAGTTGAAAGGTGTGAACTGCGACGGGCTCCGTGCCCTCAGGACGGCACGAGAGAAGCACATCCCGTTTATTTTCGTGACGGGTGACTATGACGCCGCTGAGATCGGAGAAGCTTTGCGCGGGCACGCCAACGATTTTATCTGCAAAAGGCAGCTGCCGCAGCTCGCGATTGCGGTGCGCAGGGTCGAGGAGGAAATCCGCACGCAACATGATCAGCAAAGCGTCCGCCAGGAGCCGATAGGCTATGCCGAGCTGCTCGATCTTGCTAATGACGCCATCGTCATTTCCGACGCAGCAGGAAAAATCTCCTATTGGAATCGCGGGGCTAAGCGTCTCTACGGTTGGTCGCGTGAGGAAGCGATCGGCAAGGATGTGCACGCCCTCTTGCGCACTGGGCCGCCAGAGAAGCTCGCGAAGGTCTTGCGCAAGCTTCAGCGTCAACAGCATTGGGAAGGCGAGATCAACCAAACGCGACGCGACGGGGTGGAAATTGTCGCGTCGACGGGTTGGACATTCCAAGGGACAGGGCCGCACGCGTCGTTGCTCCAGCTCACCGTCGACGTGACCGATCGTTTCGAAGCGCAGGAAGCGCTTCGGCGAAGCGAAGAACGCTACCGTCATTTCGTGGATGAAGATCTCACCGGAGATGTGATCATGAAGCCGGATGGGTCGATCGTTACCTGTAATCCGGCCTTCGTAAGTATCTTTGGGTTTGACTCGATTGAAGAAGCACGCAGAGCAAATTTCCTGTCACTCCTGCGCAAGAAAGAAGAGGGAACGCACCTTTTAGCGCGGCTGCGGCCTAACAAGAGCGCGGAGCGTCAGGACCTGGAGATGCGGCAGCGCGATGGCGATACGGTCTATATCGCGGCCAGATTTGCCGGCACTTACGATGAGAATGGTCAGCTGAAGGAGGTAAAGGGTTACCTCTACAACGACACAAAACGAAAGCAGCTGGAGCAGCAGCTAATCCAGGCGCAAAAGATGGAGGGCTTGGGTGTGCTCGCAGGTGGCATCGCTCACGATTTTAACAACATCCTCGGCATCATTCTTGGTTACACCACTAAGCTGGAGGACTGGAAGATGCATCCGGAGCAAATGCCGGAGGCGATCAAGGTCATCCGAGGCGCCGTCGGACGCGGAGCTTCTCTCGTCCAGCAGTTGCTCACTTCCGCACGGCAGACGGGAACGCAGTTTGCCCCGCTCGATCTCAATGTCGTCGTGCAAGAGCTGGAGCAGATGCTCGCCGCCACTTTTCCCAAGACAATTAACTTCGTGCTGCGTCTCCAGCCGAACCTTCCCCTGACCAAAGGCGATCGGGGTCAGTTGCACCAGATCTTGCTCAATCTCTGCGTTAACTCGCGCGATGCCATACCTAACGAGGGCGTAATTACGCTTGAGACTGGCGTTACTGCAGCTGAAGAGCTGCGCGATTCCTTTAGCGGCGTGAATGCGGAACGCTACGCTTTTGTCCGAGTGCGCGATACGGGTATCGGTATCAGCAAGCGAGTTAAGCCGCATATTTTCGAGCCGTTCTACACGACGAAAGAGCGCGGAAAAGGAACCGGCCTGGGATTGTCGGTTGTCTATGGCTTGGTTAACAATCACCGCGGCTTTGTCCAGGTCGATAGCGAGCCAGGGGAGGGCACAACTTTCACCGTCTATCTGCCACTGGGCAGCGCCTCCGATCTCGCGCACGGGCAAGGTGATGGCGAAGGCAAACCAAGGGATCGGGCGCGCACGGTTATGTTGGTCGAGGATGAGGAGTTATTGCGCGAGCTGGGAGTTATGATGCTCGAGGGAGACGGCTATCGGGTGTTGGCGGCAAGGGACGGCGTCGAAGCGGTAGAGATGTTTGAGCGCCATGCCGATGAGGTTGGACTTGTCGTCTGTGACCTTGGTCTGCCGCGGATGGGCGGGCGCGACGTCTTTCTGCGCATGAAGGAGATCAAACCCGGTGTGCAGGCGATCGTCGCCAGTGGTTACCTCGAGCCCAGCGTTCGCAACGACATCCTGCGTGCCGGCGTGCTTGATACCGTGCAAAAGCCTTATGACTTCCGCGATCTGATGGAGCGTATTCGTGCCATTGTAGGCAAGCCGCGAGCGGAGGACGAGTGGCAACCGCAACTTTTCTAAGAGACGCGCTTTGGCCGGTTCTGGTTGATTTGCAATCCGGACGATGAGTGTAACTCATCCACAAAATCGCACATCCCTTACTCTCGGATGGGAAGCTGCGCGGGCCAACCTGGTTCCGGCGCTTTTCATTCAAGCGCTCATGCTCGCGCTTCTCATCGGCTATTACCTGAGTCCCGCGCTTGCGAATTTTCTGGAAAAGGTAGCGCTCTTCAAACTGCGTCACGGGTTAATCTTTGTCGTTGTCGCAGCAGTCGCAGCCGGTGCGCTCCTGCCGGAGTTATTCCTTATCCTCTTCTTTCAAGGTGGACGCGTTAGCCGTCGAAATTTGCGCAATCTTTGCTTTACGATTCCGATCTGGGCATTCGATGGCTTCCTGGTTGATTTGCTTTATCGGAGCGAAGCCGCCTGGTTCGGCAACGTAGCTACAGTGCCTGTTGTGCTGGCGAAGATCTGTGTCGACCAGTTTGGTTATAACCCGCTATTCGCTGCGCCGTTTGGCGTTCTTACTTACGAGTGGAAGAACAGCGGGTTCAGCCTTGAATCGTTAGGGCGGGGTTTCACCTGGACCCACTACCGCGACAAGGTGATCCCGACATTGCTTGCGACCTGGGCAGTCTGGATTCCTCTCATGGCGATCATTTATTCTCTGCCGCTCGTCCTTCAATTCCCACTCTTCAGCCTTGCCCTGACCTTTTGGGTGTTGCTTCTTACCTACATGACCAATAGCTTCGCCTCACGAAGCCAGCACACGCGGCTTGTCTCGGCGGTCACCTCGTCTCCCATTGTCGAAACGATTTCATGAAGTCCTACGAACTCTTTGAGCGGATGTCGCCCGAGCTTGCGAGCGAGATCCTGAGTTATTTACAAAAGGAACAGACACCGGTCTTCAAAAGCGTGGTCCAAGGCGTGGCAACGCAACGCAATCTGCGACCTGTCTTTATCGAGCGAAAGCCACCTAACGAACGTTATGCCTGGATTAAGACCGCGCTCGCCCGCAAAGCCAACGAAACTTTGGCAGCCCACCTCTTACAAACCTGGCTGCTGGGAGCGCAGACGCCAATGCTCTGCGAGTTCCTTGATTCGTTAGGCATCAAACACGACAAGGACGGCACGGTGGAGCAACTACCTGACTCGCCACCAAAGGAAGAATTGCGTAAGGCCATCGATCAACTTCTGACGACATATCCCGCCGAAATTGTAGCAGTCTATCTTCAGGCCTTCCATGATATGGATAGCACGATCAGCTGGCCGCCCCTGGGAGAAGCCCTGGAGGAGGATGATCGGCTTCGGTTGGGGCCTGCCAGGCCTTCCTAAAGAAAGTACTGAAGGGCCTGGTGCACTCCCGCGCCGTAGTCTCTTTTCGCCACGTAGCCGCCCGCGCGTTGAACAGCCTCCTTGACCGCATCGATCGCATTAGCCGGACAACCCGGCATCGCGGCAAAACTACCGTCGAGCATGGAGATATCATTATGGTGATCGCCGGCCGCAAAGATGACGTCGCGTGATATCCCGGTGAGGCGGGCCAGCTCCTGCAGCGCCGATCCTTTGTGATAATCAGCGTGACAAAACCGCAGGTAGATGGTGTTGCGCTGGTAATGAAATTTCGGTTCGCCTGTCCTGGCGCGGTCGATGAAACCTGTCAATCGATCCATTTCCTCTTCACTGGTGGCAATAACTCCAGCCGGCGCATTGGCCTCGTAAATAACGCGCGCCCGGGTTTGACGGTCGACATAGTCAACCACTTCCGCAAGAATGGAGCGAGTGGAATCGAACAGCTCGGCGTGTGCCCGCGCGCAACGTTCGTTCCAATCTCCATAGGGTTCCCAGCCGCCGGCGGTGGGACGAAAGACATCTCTTTCGCTCGTTAGGATAAAATCGGGCTGGAACGGAAAGCGCAGGTCTTCCAAGCCTTCTTCAAGCAGGCGGACCGAGCGGCCGGTGTTGATGGCCCAGATGGCGCCGTCATGCTGCAGCTCACCGATCAAGTCCATGCAAGCGTGATCGAAAACCGGCTCGCTCGCGTGCGAGACGAGCGTGCCATCGAAGTCAGTGCTGATGAGTCGAATCGCGAGCGGCATGGAAGCGAGAACTTAGAAATTGATTTCGGCTATGCAATCGGTCGATCGTGATTAGGATCGGAAGGAGCTAAAAAGTATGAAATCCGCTTACGAACTGGCGATGGAACGCCTGGAGAAAGGAGCACCGACAATCAAGCTGACTGACGATCAGAAAGCACAAATTGCGGAGATCGATTCCCAGGTACAAGGCGCGCATCGCTGAGAAGGAATTGTTTTTGAAAGACAGGATTCGCGAGGAGCAGATCAAGGGAAACCCTGCCGAGGTTGATGCGTTGGAGAAGCAGTTGGCGGCTGAACTGAGACGACTTCAGATGGACTGCGAGGAGAAGAAAGAGAAGCTGCGCTCCTCCTTCGTAAAGTGACGGACGCCGAGCGATTCTCTTTGCCAAGCGAACTCCCTTCCGTCTAAGGTTGCGGCCCGCGACGCCATGTTTGCGCTTCAACCTGAACTCAAAGTTTTTTCTGGATCGGCCAATCGCGAACTTGCCCAACGGATTTGTGCCGGGATCGGCGTGCCGCTGGGAAAGGCGACGCTGAGCTCGTTTCCCGACGGCGAGACCTACGTCAGAATCCAAGAGAACATCCGCGGTCGCGATGTTTTCATCGTGCAGCCGACCTGCCCGCCGACGAATGAACACCTGATGGAGTTGCTCATCATGGTGGACGCCGCGCGTCGGGCGAGCGCGGATCGGATCACGGCGGTCATCCCGTTTTTTGGCTATGCGCGCCAGGATCGCAAAGACAAACCGCGTGTTCCGATTACGGCCAAGCTCGTCGCCAATCTTCTTTGCGCGGCCGGCGTCAATCGCGTTCTCACGATGGATCTGCACGCGCAGCAAGTGCAGGGTTTTTTCGATATTCCAGTCGATCATCTTTACTCATTGCCAGTCTTGATTCCGTATCTGCGGCAGAGACTGACCCGCCAAACTGTGGTCGTGTCGCCCGATGTCGGCGGATTGAAAATGGCGAGCGCCTATTCGCAGGCCCTTGGAGCGAGCCTTGCGATCGTGGCCAAGCAGCGCAAGAGCGCGACCGAAACCGAAGCGCTTTACCTGATCGGCGAGGTAGAGGGGCGCGATGTGCTCTTAGTTGACGACCTCACCGAGACAGCCGGCACACTCACCTCTGCAGCCTCGTTGTTGAAGCAAAACGGGGCTCTCGACATTTATGCTGGCGTGGCCCACGCGGTTTTGGCCGACGTCGCAATCGAGCGGTTGCAAAAATCCCAGATTAAGGAATTAATTACGACCAACAGCACGCCGGTTCGCACCGTGGAGGGTTTTACCATCACGGTGCTTTGTGTCTCTGAGCTGCTCGGGGAAAGCATTAAGCGGATTCATAAAGACGAGTCCGTTTCTTCGCTCTTCAAGATCGACGACGGCGTGCGCTAGGAACTCATTAAGCCATGGCTAAACAAGTTAAACTCTCGATTTCCCGACGCACCGGCGTAGGCCGGGCCGCGGTTCGCAAGATCAAGGCAGAAGGTGCTGTGCCTGCAATTATCTACGGCGCCAAGCAGCAGCCGGAACCAGTGCAGGTTTCCAGACGCGACATCTCGCTCATGCTCAGTCACGCCTCGGGCGAGAACATTCTGGTGGAGTTGGCGATCGATGGTGAAAGCGGCAGCCGGCTTGCGCTTGTCCAGGAAGTGCAGCATTCCCCGGTGGGCGGCGATATTCTGCATGTCGATTTCCACGCCGTCTCGATGGATGAGATGATCGAGGCCGATGTGCCACTCGAACCAATTGGGACCCCCGAAGGCGTGAAGACTTTCGGCGGCTTGCTCGAACAAAGCCTGCGCTCGCTCGGGATCGAATGTCTTCCGAAAGACCTGCCAGATGTGATCACGGTAGATGTTTCGCACCTCAATATTGGCGACTCGATTCACGTGAAGGACATCCCGTTGTCCGAAGGTGTGACCACGCGCATCTCACCGGAGCTAACCGTGTTCTCGGTGATCGCTCCGACGGTGGAGGAAGAGCCTGTGGCAGCGACGGGTGAAGTCGCGGCTGGCCCGGAGGTAATCACAGAGAAGAAAGAAAGCGCGGAAGGTGCGGCCCCAGCGGCGACGGCACCAGCGAAGGAAACCAGGAAGTAGTGTCCGCGTCCTGAGCCGGAGCGGAAGTGAACGAAATTCGTCTGGTAGCCGGCTTGGGAAATCCCGGACGGGAATACCAACGCACGCGCCACAACATCGGGTTTATGGTGCTGGACTGGCTCGCGGCCGAGGCGCAATTGCCCTGGAAGTTTTCAGACCGGTGGAATGCTGGATGGGCCAGGAGCAACGTTTTCCTGGTGAAGCCCGCCACTTATATGAATCGCAGCGGTGAAGCGGTTGCTGCATTTGCCAATTTCTACAAGATCGCGCCGGAAGAAACGCTGATCGTGTTCGATGACTTTGCTCTGCCGCTCGGTCGCCTTCGTTTGCGCGAGCGGGGCAGCGCCGGTGGTCACAACGGGCTTGAATCAGTCATCGAACATTTTGGAACGGAGTCGGTGCCCAGATTACGCATTGGTATCGGGGCGGCCCCAATCCAAGGTGCGACCGATTACGTGCTCGGCCGATTTTTTGAAGAAGAGCAGCCAATCCTCGAAGCCACGATCCAGCGCGCTGCCAGCGCGGTGAAGTGTGCCATCGACAAAGGCGTGATTGCTGCGATGAATCAGTTCAACCAACAAGCAGAAGAAAAATGAGAAATCGTTATGAAGCGCTCCTCGTCCTCAATACGCAGGGCAAGGACGACAACCTAAAGGATATCGTCGACCGCCTGGAATCCGAATTTCAAAAAGAAGGCGCCCAGATCGAGCAGGTCCAAAAAATGGATAAGCGGCAGTTTTCTTACGCCGCGGGGAAGCTCGACGCCGGCTATTACGTCAACTTTATCTTCCACGCCGACTCGCAACTGATCACCAAGCTGCGCTCGAAATTCAAACTCGACCCGGAAGTCTATCGTCAGTACTACCAGAAGCTCCGCGAGAAAAAAGAATCGAAAAAGAAAGTCGTCGCCGCGGAGTAAAATCGGTAGAACCGGCCTATGGCCAATTTCAATAAAGTGATGTTGATGGGAAACCTGACCCGGGATCCCGAAATTCGCTACACGCCCAAGGGCACTGCGGTGGCCGAGATTGGGTTGGCGATTAACCGATATTTTTCTGGTGAGAACGGCGAGAAACGCGAAGAGACAACGTTTGTCGACGTGACGCTTTGGGGACGCACGGCTGAGATCGCGGGGGAATATTTAAAAAAGGGACGTCCGGTTTTTATCGAAGGCCGGCTTCAGTTGGATAGTTGGGAAGACAAGCAGTCGGGCCAAAAACGGAGCAAGCTGCGCGTAGTGGGCGAAGGCATGCAGCTCATCGGCTCACGCGGCGGTGCTGGTGGCGCCGAGGATTCCGATGAAGCACCGCGCGCTCGCGCGAGCAGCGGCGGTGGTACGCGTTCGTCTGCACCGCCCAAAAATGCACCGCCGTCCGAGCCGGACGACGACGAGATCCCATTCTAACTTTCACCCTGCCGTACGCAGGAATGTTCCCCCGCAGTAGTCGGCTTTTGTCCCAGAACATTTTCCACGCCGGTTAGTCCGACCGATGAACAGCACCGAAGCCTGCATCGCGCTCAACATGGTGGCAAAGATGGGGCCGGTGCGGTTGCGCAGGTTGCTCGAGGTTTTTGAGACACCCGAGAGAATCCTTTCGGCAAAGCGCGACCAATTGCGAGCGGTGGATGGAATCGGTCACGACGTCGCCGAGGAAATCTCGAACTGGGAAAGCAGAATCGATCTTGCCGCGGAGCTGCAACGCATACGCGACTTCGGCGCAACAGTGATCATTGCCGGCTCGCCGCTTTATCCGCGGCAACTGCGCGAGATCCATTCGCCGCCGATCGTTCTTTATATCTGGGGCGAATTGAGCGAGCGCGATCAGCACGCCATCGGGGTCATCGGCTCGCGGCGCACGAGTCATTACGGGTCGGAGTGTGCCAAGAAGCTTTCCTATCAGCTCGCTTATGCCGGTCTGACGGTAGTCAGTGGACTAGCTCGCGGAATTGATACCGCTGCTCACCAGGGTGCGCTCGCGGCGAAAGGTCGAACCATCGCCGTGATTGGTGCCGGTCTAATGAAGCTCTATCCGCCGGAAAACGCCGCTCTTGCCGAAAAAATTCGCAGCGGCAACGGAGCGATCGTTTCTGAGTTCTCGATGGAAGTCGAACCCGATCGCCAAACCTTCCCGATGCGCAATCGCATTATCAGCGGCTGGAGCCATGGCATTCTTGTCGTCGAAGCGGGCCTTAACAGCGGCGCACTCATCACCGCTTCACAGGCGGTTGAACAGGGCCGGTCGGTGTATGCGGTTCCCGGTCACATCAACATGCCGAGTGCGCACGGTTCCAACCGCTTGATTCAGCAGGGAGCCAAACTGGTGATGGATGCGAGCGACATTCTCGACGACCTGCAGATTCTCCTCCCGGAAAAGCAGAAGTTCGAGCAAACGCCTGCCAGGCCATTGCCGGAGCTGAGCAAAGAGGAACGCGAGGTGTATGACGCCATCCGCGGCACGGAAACGCCCATCGATGACATTACCAGAGCCAGCGGCCTGCCGACCGGGCTCGTCTCATCTGTTCTGCTCCGCCTCGAATTGAAACACCTTGTGAAGCAACTGCCGGGCAAACACTTCGTAAAGCTTTCCTAGGTGAACGTCGTTCTCCCGTCTCGCGGCCCCGCTTTTGCTCCTGTTACTTGCAAACCACGTTAAGGAGGTCTAGTTGGCAGCCTTCATGCCCAAAACCCTCATCATCGCCGAAAAACCAAGCGTCGCGCAGGATCTGGCTCGCGCTCTCGGTAAGGTCCCGAAAAAGGGCGACCACTTCGAGAACGACGAATACGTCATCGCCGGTGCCGTCGGCCATGTCGTCGAGTTGGAAATGCCCGAGGACATCGACAAGAAAAAGTACGGTTACTGGCGTCTCGAAACCCTCCCGATCATCCCAGAGAAGTTTGGGCTTAAGCCGAGCGCTGATTCAAAGGACCGCTACAACCTCCTGAAAAAGCTTCTCCATCGAAAAGACATCGACACGGTGGTGAACGCTTGCGACGCCGGCCGTGAAGGAGAGTTGATCTTCCAAAATCTCTACGACCTCTCGAAATCCAAGCTGCCGGTAAAACGCGCCTGGATGCAAACCATGACTGCGGAAGGGATTCGCGAAGCCTTTCGCACCTTGCGCGACGGCGCACAAATGGCCGGACTGGCTGACGCCGCGCGTTCGCGCAGCGAAAGCGATTGGCTCATCGGGATCAACGCGACGCGCGCCGTCACCAAACGCATGTATGGCTCGCGCGGCGGCAACGTCGCAAGCGTCGGTCGTGTCCAAACGCCGACACTGAGCATTGTCTTCAATCGCGAACTGGAGATTCGAAGCTTCCGACCACGTGATTACTGGCGTGTTACGGCGCAGTTCGAGATCGCAAAAGGAGTTTACGAAGGGGTTTATCAGCGTCCCGACTTTCCGAAGGAACGAAGGCGAAGATCAGGATCGGATCGACCGCATCTGGGACAAAGCCACTGCGGAAGCAGTCGCGGCCGCCTGCGTTGGCCAGCCAATGGCCGAAGTCTCCGAGGAAAAGAAATCGTCCACTCAGGCCTCGCCGCGGCTTTACGACCTGACGACTCTTCAGCGGGAAGTGAACAATCGCTTCGGTCTTACCGCGCGTCGCACCCTCCAGATCGCACAGGCGCTTTACGAGAGGCACAAGGTTATCACTTATCCGCGCACGGATTCGCGCGCGTTGCCGGAGGATTACGTCGCAACCTGTCAGCAAACGTTAGGCAAATTGGGCGGCGATCTCGGCCGGCACGGTCAAACGGCGCTGACAAATGGTTGGGTTCGGCCTAACAAACGCATCTTCAACAACGCGCAGGTTTCCGATCACTTCGCCATCATTCCGAATGGCGTCGAGCCCAAGCATCTCGATGAGATGGAAAGCAAGGTCTACGACATGATCGCCCGCCGTTTTGTCGCGACTTTTTTCCCGGCAGCCGAGTTCGACGTCACGACGCGTATCAGCAAGGTCGCGCAAAAGCACGAATTCAAAACCGAGGGCAAGGTGCTCACGTCTGCGGGCTGGCTGGCGGTTTATGGGCGGACGAGCGTTGATGAAGCGGCCGATTCGAAGGCTGTGCCTGCCCTAACGAGTGAAGATGGCCGGCAGGCGAAGACGCTTTCCGCCGAGCTGCATTCGGAAGTCACGAAACCGCCGCCACGTTACACGGAGGCGACGCTGCTTTCCGCGATGGAGCGCGCGGGCAAACTGGTCGACGACGAAGAGCTCGCCGAAGCGATGAAAGAGCGCGGCCTCGGCACCCCGGCCACGCGGGCCGACATCATCGACGAACTGATCAACAAGAAATATCTCGAGCGCCAGCAGCGCGAATTGGTTCCAACCACAAAGACCGAGTCGCTTCTCGCCTTTCTCTCCGCCATCCATGCCGATGCCGTGACCAAGCCCGACATGACGGGCGAATGGGAGTTCAAACTGCGCGAAATGGAACACGGAAAATTTTCGCGTCGCGAGTTCATGCACGAAATCGAAGAGGCAACCAGGCGACTGGTTGAGCGGACAAAAAATTTCGAAGAAGACGAACTCACACAAGAGACCGACATCCCTTCACCGACCGACCAGAAGCCGATGATCGAGACCTTGCGCACTTACAAATCTCAGGACGGCGCTCTCGTCATTTACAAGGTCATGAGCGGCCGCAAAATGGAAGAGAGCGAAGTGCGCGAACTGGCGAGCAAGGGCGAGATCGGTCCGCTCGATGGTTTTGTTTCTGCCAAGACCGGCAAACGGTTCCCGTCGAAAATCAAAATCGTCGACGACGAGAAAAATCCGGGTCGGAAAAAAGCGGAGCTGGATTTTGGAACGAAGGTGGACGTTGGCGCGTTGTTGCCGTTTTGGACCGATCCCTCAACTGGCGCGGAACTCTGCGAAGCGCCGACGAATTATGTTTTGCGCGAACGCGAGGGCGAAGGCTGGAAAGAGACCTTCAAGGTCGGCCGGATGATGTGCCAAAAGACGATCACGCGCGAACAGGCAATCCAGCTGGTCACGCAGGGCAAGACCGAGCTGATCGAAAAGTTCACTTCGAAAAAAGGCCGGCCGTTCGATGCTTTTCTCGTTAGGCAGGGTGGACGGATCACCTGGGAATTTCCGCCGCGCAAACCGCGTGAAGGCGCGGCCAAAAACGGAAAACATGCGCCGCGCAAAGCGAAGCCGCCGGTTGACCTGACAAACGCGCTCAAGCTGAGCGAGAGCAAACTGCACCGGGGCGATCTTTATCAAACGGAAGATTCCTTTGTCGTGGCGAAGCCGGAGCCCAACGGAGCGCCGCGCGTCGTGTTTCAACTGAAGCGCAATCTGTGCGGCAAGGAAATTTCCGCCGAGGACGCCGAGCGTTTGGTGGAAACGGGCAAGACCGGTCTGATCGAAGGTTTTGTCTCCAAACGCGGCTCGAACTTCAGCGCCTATCTCACCTTATCGAAGGACAAGAAGAAAGCCGAGTTCGAATTTCCGCCGCGTTAGCCTAACGAGTATAGGTTTGGAGTGAAGGCTTAGTCACTCGTCAAGATTCCGCCACTCGCTCCACTCCTCACCGTTCCAGCGCTTCTGAGCTAACTGGTAATCGTGACCACGAACAAAGACGTCGATCCGGTTCGGTCCCCATGAGACTGCCCCCGGTGCTGAGGTGAGACGTCCGCCGAGGTCGCGCCAGTCGCTCCAATCGTCTCCGTTCCAGCGCTTCTGGTGCAGGTGTCCGTCTTCGCCCCTAACGAAAACGTCGAGCCGGTTAGGACCCCAGGATGAGACCGCTGGAGAAGAAGTCAGTTTACCGCCGAGGTCGCGCCACTCGCTCCATTCCTCGCCATTCCAGCGTTTGTGGGCGAGCTGATGATCGTGGCCGCGAACAAAAACATCGATCCGGTTGGGTCCCCACGAGACTGCGGCTGGCGCGGAGGTCGGCCGTCCGCCGAGGTCACGCCAATCACTCCACTCCTCGCCGTTCCAACGCTTCTGTTTCAGATGTCCATCTACCTGGGCGAAAACATCGAGGCGGCCCAATCCCCAGGAGGCGACTGCGGGAGCTGACTCCAGATTACCGCCCAGGTCGTCCCACTCGGTCCACATCTGTCCGAGTACGGCTTGTTTGTAAGCCAGTTTGTTTTCGAAACCACGAACAAAGACATGCACATCGATTTCTTGAGTAACGAAGACAGCTCCCCAGGCAACCGCGGCCGGCGAAGAAGTGATTCGTCCACCGGCCACTTCTTTCCAGGGTTCCCAGTCACTTCCATTCCACGATTTCTGCCAGAGGTGGTTATTCTCGCCCGTGGCAAAGATATCGAGGCGGTTAGGAGCAAAGGATGTCACTGCCGGCGCGACGGAAAGCGGATCACCCTTATCACTCCATGGGCTCCAGGGATAAAAGGCGATGACTTGTCCCGCCACCGGAATGCCGCGGGAGATGTGCTTCCAGGTCTTACCCGAATCGAGGGAGCGGTAATAGTTAGAATAAGCAGCCGGCACGCCCGGCCCCGCGGTGTCGAATGTCTCGCCAGAGATATCAGCCACCTCGAAATGCAAATGATCGCCGTTCGGGTTATGACCTACTTCAACAATCGCATCTCGGAATGCGAATGAAGGCTGAGAACCGAGCGGAAGCGTTCCGTCTGGCGGCAGGAGTCGCGGCATCGGGAAAGTACTTCTTATAGTAGCCTTCGTTCAGATGCATATAGACCGCCCGCTCGGCTGGCGCGTGATAGACGCAAGCAGCGCCTTCCTGCGCGGTGATGACTTTGCCGGCGGCGGCAGCGAAGATCTTGGCGCCAAAGGTGGGACCGTTGATCCGCGAACAATCCCAGCAGAAAGCGGCCGTTCCGTTGTGCGATGAGTCCGGGTGCTCCCAGCCTTGATTTACGTGCCACCATTCCCCGGCCGCAAAGGGCGGTCTCGTTTCCACCTTGGACGGTCGAATCTCCATCTTGGCCGAGTCGGCGGCATTATCTCGATGCTCAGAAACGTCCGCGTAATGGACCGGGACCGGATGGTCGGCAAAAGAGTTAACATATCGGGGAATATCCGCCGCGGTAGGAAGAGTGACTGGCCGCGATAGAACTGGAGGTTCAAACTCATTATCGAAAGTGTAACCGGCGAGGAGACCATCCTCATTCCCGTTCAGGTTATCAGCCTTGGATAAGTCTCCTATCTCATCATTAGTCAGCGCTCGACTAAAGATGCCGACGTCATCGACCAAGTCCATAGAATTGCCAAAACTGGGTATCATCACTCACTCCGGTCGTGCGCCGTCCGATCCGCAGCGGGGTAGTGCTCGATGGTAATCCGGAGCCGGGCACAGTCAGCTCGTCAGAGTTAAAGGCTGTAAGTAACTTGCCGTTCAGGTGCACCCGAAGGGTGTTACCATTTCGCACCACCGCGAGATGCTGCCAGGCATTGCGATATCCTACCGGCCCGCCCGTCTCGTCGGTAAATCCCTTCACCTCATAAACCACGCGAGTGTTACCTGCCTGGACGAAGAGCATGGAATGACCCAGCACACCATCATTCCCGTGACCCCAGCGATAATCGCCTATACCGATCGCATAGGTGCCGGATCCATTTTCCGCCAGGAGCGGACCGGCGACGGCATAAGGATGCTGCGGCATGAAGCGAACAACCACCGTATGATTGTTGGCGAAGAATTCGCCAAAGGTAAGATCCAGATCGGCGTAACCGCCGAAACCAATAGCCAGCGCTCGTCTCGACATATCATTGCCCTTTCCTTTGTTAGGTCCCTGCAGCGGAACCTTCCCGAGGCGCAGGCTCTGTCCCTCGATGAGCCGTGTCAAGTTGGCCAAACGTCGGGTAGTGGTCAGTTTCAAAAATGATTGTTAGCGGCTTGCTATTCGTGCGATGGTCGGATATGCCAAGAGCTAAGGTCAGGTCGAAGCAGAGAAAATCGAAACGCGATTTCGCCCAGACTGCGTTCGACGTTTCCCAGAAGGCCACAGGGGGGAAGCCAAACACTCGCCAAACAGGCCAGCGTCATTCTCGTTCTGGGCGGGGCAAGTAGATAAACCTAAACCTGCTTCGAGGTGCCGTTTAAGACTCCGGAAGAAATGTTACCGTGCCCGGCTTGGCTTCGATAACTGCGATCACCTGTTGGCGTTTCACCGAAGGAAACCCATCGAGAAAGTCCTCAATCGATTCGCCGCCCTCCAACGAATCAATCAGGTTTTGAAGAGGAGCGCGCGTTCCGGCAAACACGGGTGTCCCGCCCATGATCTCAGGATCAGAATGAATGATGCCTTTGAGGTCGTCGCTGCTCATTGCGAAAAGATAGCCTTAGGCGATCCAAATGCGAACCAGGTTGTTTGAGTAACTCGCGTCCTTAGCAAGGCTATGCGAGTTAACTGCCTGGACCTTTGAATTACGCTTCACGTCGACAGTCCCTTCTGGCTAAAGAATGATCCTTAGCCCGAAGGATACCACGCGTTCTCTCGCCAGAAGGCTCGCAGCTCGGCGTTGTCCCCGCGGAAAATATTGCGCTCGGCTTTTGGGATGTTAGCGACCGATTTCGGATACATGCTCCGGGGTCGCAAATCGCAAATACCATCGCCACAGTATTGCCACAGATGCCAGACGCTCCAGGGCGCCGTGTTCCGCGGCTCCTTATGATAGTTAGCGATCCAGAGCCAGCACTGCGTGAGTACTTTGCGATGCGCAGCAGTGGCGCCTCGCCCGTTGAGCATCTGTCGCAGCCGATATTCACTGCCGTAAAGACCCGGATACTTCCCTGTCCGCTCTTTGATGCGCTCCACGAACGTGACCGCCTGGGCGACGCTCATTGACCCTCCCGGATAATGACCGTTTTTTTCGAAATCCAGAACGAGCAACACGCCCGAGCGCGGTTTTGCCGGATCTTCCAGCCGCGATGGCAATTGTGCATCCGTGATCGCATCCAGGAAATGATCGGCCTGTCGGACAGGGTTAGTCGCGTCGCCAAAGTGGTAAGCTCCCCATAACAGGCCCGCTTCGAATGCGGCCCGCTGCCGTTCAGCGTATCTCGAGTCGCGTTGCAGACGTGGGAAAGTCGCTTCGTGAATGACCCCGGCGACTCCTTCTTTCTTCATCCCGGCAAAATCCGGTCGCATCAAATCGTAATGCGACATATTCACCACGCTGTTCGCCCCAAGCGCGCAAGCCGGCAGCAGGAGAAAAGAAAGCAGAATGCGCATGGCCAAAGTCTTTTCCGTTGTTAACAGCATTTCCAAAACCGCGGTTGAATCGTTGACATTCAGTTTGCCTAGCTGCCGGCGATGTGAACCCCAGCACATCGTGCAGCGCGAATGCCTCAATCATTTTCTGAATAACCGCGCTACGCAGCCATAGGACCTTGGTCCAGTGTTCCGGGGAGATTGCAGTGCTGCCACTAAGTTTAGGCTTCGGTCGCAAGCTCCGCTTCGAGCGGGTGATCTTTTTGGAACTTACTGACTCCCAGGATGCTAAAGCCGATCAGTCGCCCCTGTTCGTCCACGCGCAGCATCACGGCATCGCTCTTCGTTTCACGCATATAGCCGGGGGCGTTGGAGAAATTCACTTCCAGATAGTCGCCTTCCGGATCGAACCACAATTTCACTTTATCGGCCATACTCGTTCTCCATTTTTCAATTTGTCGGTTAGATAGGCCGTGATGACAAATGCATCATCGGCGGAATACTTTACCACGCCGCACAGCCATTTGTCGCCAACTGCGGTCCGAGAGTAGAACTCATAGAATAGCCGGACCGCCGCATCACTGCGCGAAATCCTCACTTCCGCGGGAGCTTGCAACGTGCGAAGAATCTCCGTCCGCATTCCGTGCATTTCAGGACGATCGAGAATATGCGCAAGCCGTTCGTCAGTCATGCGAACTTCGCGGCCAAAGCAATCAATTGTCGTCATTCCGCGTTGCTAAGCGCGTCTCGGCAGTTCTCCTACTTTCGCAGACGCGCTCGAGAAAGTTGAGATGCTTGTTGCTTTCGTCACTTCGGGCCAAAGCGTGTCTCGATAAATTTGCGCGCGCTCTCCGGCGCTAGCTTCACGGTGCCGGGGCCGCTGCGGACATAAAAATCTCCTTCTGGCGCATCGGGGGTCACGCCGGTCCACTTCAGAAAAATGGGCTCGGGACTACGTTGACACGTCACGAAGCAAACTGAGTTTCCATTTAGCTTCTGCACGCGGGGATCGATGCATGTGCCGGCGCGATCGCCCAGCCCGTTTCGAACGACTTGCGCCAGGTGAAGCATGAACCTGTCGCTGCTTTCGAACTGATCCAACTCGATACCGACAACCTCACCGCAGTCGTTTACTCCAATCACTAAGTCGCCGCCTTCCGTATTGAGGAACGCCGCGATCGTTTTAACTGCCGCATGTGTCACCTGCAGCGCGTCCTTGCGGTTTTCTTTCAAATTCCAACGGAGTGTCGATTTGAACTCCAACGTCTTTGACTCACCACGAGCGATTAATTCCTTAACCTCGCGGTGTCGCCGCAGGTATTGGTCGAACAGGTAATCCTTCAGCGCAGTGCCGAAGCTTTCATCATCAGTTGCCCGGCGATAGAGATCGAAGTTTGAATTGATGATCTCTTGGAAGATGTCGTTGAACTTATGGTCGAAAGTCAGGCGCACATTCTCGCGTGTGTTCACCCGCGCACTGGCGTCCAGTGCGTTATCCTGTTCCAGCTTCTGTGCTACGTGTTGGAGCGTCAGGCGGTCCTCGTCGGTAAGGCTTGAGCCGAACCGCTCATTGAGACGACGGAGGATCTCGGACAGCGGATCTACGTGCTCGTCGTCTTTACCCGCCGGCGTCTTCTCCACCATCGGGTCCAGAACACCTGCGCCGCGAGGTAAAGTAAGTTTGCCGCTGCTCGTCTTCTGAACTCGGAACGACTCGATATCGATCTGTTCCTGAACTTCTCTGGGCAATTCGGTTACCGGTTTCGGTAGGTAACGCCGGAGAAAACGCGCGAGCTGATAAAGCTTCTCCAATTCCGCGTCTGCGAACGTCAAAACCTGAGAGAGGAAGGAATACAGGCGAACGTAGTCAGTAAGTTTCGCGCGAAACTCATTTTGTTCATCGCTATCCAACTCTTCGAAACGTGATACCAGCGGCTTGAGCACGGCATAAAGTTGATCCTGTGAATGATCGCCAAAATATCGCATCGTGAACTCGTCGATGTCTGCCTGAGCTAATACCCCCGCTCCGGTCAGAGCTTGCTGCAAGTCGTAGAGGAGATGCGGATCGGTTTCTTCCGAGAGAAGCGTCGCCTCATAGTAGGGCGCGAATGATTCGATGATCTCGTCGCCATCGTTGGCGAAATCGAGCACCATCGTTTCCTCCTTATCCGGATGAACTCGATTGAGCCGCGACAATGTCTGTACTGCATTTACCCCACTCAGCTTCTTATCAACATACATCGTATGCAGTAGCGGCTGATCGAACCCGGTCTGGAACTTCTCCGCTACGATAAGAAGCCGATAGTCCGGCTGAGCGAAGGTCTTGGCTGTCTGCGCCTCGCTGATGCCGTTCATCCCGGTTTCAGTAAACTCCGCACCAGTGTCAGGGTCTTTCACGGTGCCTGAAAAGGCGACGAGCGCTTTCCACGGGTGCTTCTTCTCCTTTAAATAAGCATCCACCGCCAGCTTGTAGCGCACGGCATGCAGTCGCGAGCGCGTTACGATCATAGCTTTGGCTTTGCCATCAATCCGAGGGGCGCTGTTCGCCGCGAAGTGTTCGACCATGATCCGCACTTTCTCGCGGATCGAATGCTCATGAAGATCGACGAACTGGCGCAGCAGGTAGTTCGCTTTGTCGCGATCGTACTCCGGATCGTCCTTGATCTTCTTCAGTAGCTTCCAAAATACTTTGTGCGTCGTGTAGTTCTGGAGCACATCGAGGATGAACTTCTCCTCAATCGCCTGGCGCATGGAGTAGAGGCTAAACGGTTCGAATTTCCCGTCAGGTCGTTTCCTTCCGAATAACTCGAGCGTCTTCGGCTTGGGCGTCGCGGTGAAGGCGAAGGTCGAGACGTTAGGCAAACGTCCCCGCGCCTTAATCTCTTCTGCAATCTTGTCTTCGAGTGTTGGCTCTTCTTTGCCTTCTTCCTTTGCCGCATCTTCGAGACTTCCGGCACTTAGCACCTTCTTTAGATCTTTAGTCGTCTCGCCGCTTTGCGATGAGTGGGCTTCGTCGATGATCAACGCGAAGCGCTTCCCGGGTAGCGCGCCGATGTCCTTCGCGATAACCGGATACTTCTGAAGCGTGCTGACGATAATCGTTTTCCCGCCTTCGAGCGCTTCCTTCAACTGCGCGCCCGTCTTATCGATGTTCTCGACTACGCCGAGCGTTTGCTCGAATTGACGCACGGTCGTTTGCAATTGCCGATCCAATACCTTGCGATCAGTCACAATCACGATTGAGTCGAACACGCGCCGGTCATTCGCGTCGTGCAACGTCGCGAGCTGATGTGCCAACCACGCGATCGAGTTACTCTTGCCGCTGCCGGCCGAGTGCTGGATGAGGTAATGCTCACCCGGCCCGTGCTCACGCGCATGCGCGACCAACCGTCGCACGCTATCGAGCTGGTGATAACGCGGAAAGATGAGGCGTTGTTTCTTTCGTTTGCGTCCGCTGCTGTCCTTCTCTTCCTCCTCGAACTGATGCACGAACCGGCTGATCAAATTCAGCACGCTGTCCGGTTTCCAAATCTCATTCCAGAGATACGCCGTCGCATAGCCTTCGCGCACCGGCGGATTGCCCGCCCCGCCGTAGTTCCCTTTGTTGAAGGGCAGGAACTCCGTCGCCGCGCCGTCGAGCCGCGTCGTCATGTAAACGAGATCGGGATCAACCGCGAAATGCGCGATGCAACGGCGGAAACCGAAGAGCGGCTCCTTCGGTGAGCGATCATTTTTATATTGCCGGATGGCATCGAGCACATTTTGTCCGTTGAGCGGGTTCTTTAGCTCGGCGGTAAAGATCGGCAGCCCGTTTAGAAACAGGACGAGATCGATGCTCTTTTCGCTGTCCTTCGAATAGTAAAGCTGCCGCACGACGGAGAACATGTTGGCTGCATGCAGCTTCTGCGTTTCCGGGTTCAACCCGCTCGCCGGTTGGAAATACGCGAGATCAAAATGACAACCGCTCTCCTTGATCCCGCCGCGCAGTACATCGACGACACCCCGCTTTTCTACTTCGCGCGAAATACGCTTGAGCAGTTTCTCGCGTGAATCATTTCCATGATGCTCGCGAAACTGCTGCCACGTCTTCGGCTGCGTAGCACCGACGAAATCCATCACGTCGGCCGTGATGAGACAAAGATCGAAATCGTAGGCCGATGACAGCCGTTTGTGATAACCGCGCAGGGCGCGAGCCGCCGTGCTAGTAGTTTGCTCCGCCGCTGTGCCGTTCGATTCAGTCTCCGTTACAAGAGCCGCTTCAATCGCTTCTTCTAATTTGCGCTCGCGAACTTCTGTCGTCATATCACACCTCGACAGTAGTTTCTCACGTTTGCGGAGGTGTCTTGCCGCCGCGTCGGCTGGCAGCAACATAGTATTCAGGTTCCTGATCTATAAGTTTGTACGGGTAACGGCGGCGATCGAGGTACTCAAGGAACGCCATTTCGCTTCCCTCCTGTGGAGAGATTCGTCCGTCCACAACGGTAAACTCGATCTGGTTCGCCTTACACCCGCGTCTTAACAATTTTTCGGATGTGCGGCCTATGTCTACACGTGCATGCAAGCTTGCCACTAGCCGTGCAGCGCGCCGATGCCTAGCAACAAAATCCCGCACTGAGTCGAAATCGACACAGGCGACAGTATTGTTCAAGCTTTCCAGCATCTCGCCTGCGTGCTCACTTATTGCACCCTCAACTGCTGCCGTGTACTCGAAGCCGGATGGGCGTAGGATTAGAACGGTCGTTTCGGATACCAAGTAGTCGAAGTCTTGATCGAGGCGAAATACATCGCGGTCGATAAGTTTCAAACTGTCGTCGATCACCGAGACAAGGCGATTTCTCGCACCAACAATCCCTTTGAACTGTGACGCACGCTTGATGCCGAGTAGTTTTCGATCCTCGTCATCATGGAAGGCAGCGAAGTAGAACGCCAATTCACTGACTTCAGAAAGCGCATCCGTGTTGGTGGTGAAATGATCCGTCTCGTAGATGGCGCGAATCTTTTCCATGTAATCGGTCGCCAACGGAACAATCGATGGTTCGATCGCCGCGTATTTTTCACCAGGCTCGAATTGTGGGATGTCTGCATCGAGTTGCAACTGCACAATTGTACTAGCTAACATTTCCCGCAAAGCCTCTTGAACATCATCATCGACGGGCACCTGCCAGAACTGCTCACCTTCAGGCCGATCTAAACATACGAAGAATTCCGCCGATCTGATTCTACTAAAGTTGAATGGAACGGTCACAAACCTCCCTCAGATTCAAAAAAAACAGTGTTGCTGAGACGATAGGCTTCCAACTTCTCGCCAGTTTGAAGAGCTATCCGCTTCGTTAAGAGCACGAATGGTTCGGCCGCGGTTAGTTCCGTCCGAGCGGGAGTTATCGTGAATACTCGATAGCCACGAATCGCGAACAAGACGTTCATATAATGAAGATGAAGATGCCAAAACAGGAACACGACGAACAAAAGCGCAACGAGGGCAGCCGCGGCATCTCTGGACGAAGAAAGGTTGACATCGTAAAGGGGTATCAACATCGCGAACAGATAGACTAACAAATCGCCCCGATGGTCTTCCGGTTTTCCGATTGTCAGCGTCCTAATGTCGTTCCGCAGCTTCGCTACTCTAATCCGCCCCAGGAGGATCGCGTTTGGGCCGATGATGAGGAAAGCGCATGCCAGCCAGAGCCAGCGGTCTTCAACACAGCTAAGCCCTCGAACAGCCCACAAGAAGAACAACGGGCTGAGACTACTCAAGACCATCATTAGCCGGACTGTCTTCAGGCCCTCAGTGTGTCGGTTCGAAGCCATCAGTCGGAGACAGCGGCGCGCACATCGATCTTGCCGGTTGCCGCAGCGGTGATAAGGGCAGAGCGCCGCTCTTGGAGCAGTTTGATCGAAGACCGCAATATAGTCTGTAGTGCTCCGCTGCGTTCTTGTTCCGCTTTCAAATGCGCCGCGATAGCGCGTTGTTCGTGAAATGGGGGAATAGGCAGTATCACTTCGTAGAGTCCATGTGGATAAAGCCGCAGCCGCGAGGACCAGACGCCCTTCGAAAATCGGGTCACTTCTGATTTGAACGCGTCGATGTGAACTAAGTAATCGACGAACTCAGGCAGCAAATCGGAAGCGATTCGATACACATGATAGGCGGGACTCACAATCCCTTCATGCCTTGACACACCCATTGCGCCCATCCATGCCCAGAGCGTATTGATGACGAGATTGTTGGGTGAGACGAGCTTGTAACCCTCCGTCGTCTCGGCTTCGAACATATTCACTTCTTTCTCGGAACGGGGGGTTACGCCCGTAATATGCGATACGGTCAGCATTTCCTCGTCTCCCGTGGTCGAGCGATCATTCCTTTCAATTAGCACTTGCTTTGAACGCTTGACTTCCCAATGCGCCGGGATTTGGCCGAGCCACTCGACGCCGGAGTCGCGCAGGGGCGCGTCGGGATTGAGGCCGCGGGTGACGGCGCGAGTGACGAGCGCGGCGCGTTTTTCCTCCAGCAGCTCAATCAGCCGCTCCTTCTTCGCAATCAACTCATCAATCTTCCCCGTCTCCCGATCCAAAAACTCCGCAATCGCCCGCTGCTCTTCTGCTGTCGGCAAGAGAACAACTGCGTTCTTGAAGTCATCTCGGGTCAGTATCTGACGAGTTGTGCCTTCACAGACGCTCGAAAAGTAGTCAAGAACTGCTGGGTTATTGCACAGGTATTTGCGAAAGCTGATGTCTAGCTCCTTCGCGAAGCGAAACCGGAGAACGTGATAACTGAAAACGGTTTCGTCTAAGTCATCGGTGATCAGCGCGGATAATCCAATGTCTTCTTCCGTTTCTGAGCTTGGCGTAAACACCAAGTCCCCGCGCTGAAGTGAACATTCTTTCACTTTCCAAGTCGGACATGTTGTAGACATCAATTCTCGATCTTTAGAAATCTCGCGCGTCGGATTCCCATAGATGTCCATGTAGTTAACCATTCGAACGCGTGCTTCACCTTCCTGCTCCTTCTTGTCGATGCCACTTGAAGTGAATCGACCTAATTCCTTCATCCGCGCGACCTGCCAGTGCTTGGGAATAGTTCCGAATCTACTGACGCCGGAGTCTCTGTAAGCGGGGTAAGACTTGTAACGAGTTCCGTTGTTCATTGAAAACGAGCTAGCCAGCAACTTCGCGAAGCATCGAGAGGATATCCCGCTCAACGGCCTTGATATCGGCTTCAATGTCTCCCAGCGGACGCGGTGGCTGATATTTGTAGAAGTAACGGTTGAAGTTGATCTCGTAACCGACTTTGCCGATCTCGCCGTCCTTGTGGTCACGCACGGTTTCATTGATCCAGGCGTCAGGAACATAAGGCCGGACTTCCCGCTCGAAGTAATCCCGAATCGATTCGCTCAACAGAATATTTTCGGTATCGCGCAGTTCTGAGTCGGCTTCGATTTCGCCGCGTGCATCACGGCATGGCTCGGCGAATTCGTCGCGCTCGCTGAGCGCATTCATGACCGGCTTTCAATTCAATTGCATCCAGACTTACATTCGAGGTTCTTGCTGTTGTCTTCAGCATGTCGCGGAATTCTTCGCGGTTTGTGACAGGTTTCTGTGTCGTCGGTTTCGCCAGGCGCGTTAGGAACTCTTTGATCGCTTTCTGCCTTTCAGTTCCCGCTGCAATTTCTTTCAAACGCACTTCTTCCTTTTTCTTCGCGCTAGTCGCGAGCTTTTGGAAGCCGGGTTCGTCGTCGAGCCGCGCGATGCGCTCGGCGGTGATTTGGAAATTCAACTTCAGCTGACGCTCGACGGTGATCTTCCGATAACCAAAGTGAGTAGTCGGATAAATCTTCGAGAACTCGCCTTCTTTGAACTCGCGAAGTAACTCCAAAATCTGCTTTCCGCGTTCGTTAGGTATCTCGCGTCGCTTGTCGCCCGAGATTGCGGCGCATCGGTGTCCAGAAGGTGGTTGCGTCGATGAGCAGGACCTTGCCTTTGCGCTCCGCGGCTTTGCGATTGGTCAGCACCCAGACGTAGGTCGCGATGCCGGTGTTGTAGAAGAGCTGCTCGGGCAGCGCGATGAGCGCTTCGAGCCAGTCGTTCTCCAGGATCCAGCGGCGGATCTCGCTCTCGCCGCTGCCGGCGTCGCCGGTGAACAGCGGCGAGCCGTTCATGATGATCGCGACGCGGCTGACCGCCTTCTTCGGGCTTGTGCATCGTGCGCGAGCATGTGCTGGAGGAACAGGAGCTGGCCGTCGCTGATGCGCGGCAGTCCGGCGCCGAAGCGGCCCGCGGTCGCCGCGCGCGTGCTCGGCCTCGCACCGCCTCCTGGTCGCGCTTCCAGTCCTTGCCGTAGGGCGGATTGGCGATGCAGGTAGTCGAACGTGCGGTCGGCGTGGCCGTCGTTGCGAGAGCGTGCTGCCGAAGAGCGATGTTGTCGGCGTCGCGGCCGTCGGCGCTCTTCATGAAGAGGTCCGACTTGCGACACGGCGAAGGTCTCGGGTTGACCTCCTGGCCGAACAGGTGGACATCGGCGTCTTGTTGATGCCGTTTCGATCTGCGAGCCGATGATGTGCTCCTTGGCGATCGTGAGCATGCCGCCCGACCCGCAGCACGGGTCGTAGACGGTGCGGACGACACCTGCGCTTCTGCGATGTCGCTGCTCGTCGCCGGCCGAGCATCAGGTCGACCATCAGGCGGACCACCTCGCGCGGCGTGAAGTGCTCGCCGGGGTTCTCGTTCGAGCGCCTCGTTGAACTTCCGGATGAGCTCCTCGAAGATCGTAGCCCATCTCGGGTTCGGCGACGCGATCCGGGCTGAAGGTCGACCTTCTTGAAGCGCTTCCAGCACCTGAAGCAGCAGGCCGGCCGTCGTCGAGCCTGGCGGATCGTGTTGTCGAAGTCGAACTTCTCGAGCACGTCGCGCATGTTCTTCGCAGAAGCCGGCGATGTAGCGCGCAGGTTGGCGGCGAGGTTGCGGCGCGTCGGCGAGGAGCTTCTCGAAGTCGTAGCTCGACGTGTTGTAGAACGCGAAGCCCGGACGCCTTGCGCAACTGCGGGTCGAGGTTCTCGAGCTTCCCGTGGAGCTTCCCAGTTGTTTCGAGGACTGCGCTCTTTCGTGGGGGCGAGCACGCAATCAAGCCGACGGAGAACTGTCAGCGGAAGGATGACATTCTGATATTCACCACGACGAAATGAATCACGGATCAGGTCTGCAATTCCCCACAGAAAGCTAACGATTTCAGAATACGTCATAGATAGCTTGATGTTCGTAGGACGAAGTTGGCGAGCGGTCTACGAGGAAGAATTAAAAGGAAGAGGATCAAATTGGTCAAAAGGGAAGGAAGACATCTGATCAAAATCAGAAAATGGGCCGGGATTCAATTCAAACTTTCACTCTGGCGAGACGTTCGCTCTATCCGAGAGATGTCGATCCGACCTCGAATGGAACGGCCGATTCCAAGGCGACTAAAGAAGATTGGCTGCGCAAAAATTTGAGCACTGCGAGCGATTTCTTTCACGCTCCGCCTCTCTTATCGGGACGGTCTTTGCTACCTGTTTTCGGCAGCGGCTCGCCGGTGAGGAGTCGCCAGAGCTTGTGATTGATGAAGATTAACTCGGTGCCTCGCTTTGTCGGGACAACGAAGCCGGCCTTCTCCAGTGCGCGCAGATATTTTGTCGCCGTCAGGCGCTTGGCGATTCCGGCATTCTCAACAAAACGGATCTTGCAGTAGGGCTGTTCGAAGATCAGCTCGATCAGTTCCTTGCTGAAGACTGGTTTCGGCAACTTCCGTTTTGCGTCGGCCAGAGTTTCGGCCATGAGATCGCGGATACTGTTAATCGTTTCCGTGGTGCCCTGGGCTGTCTTTTCAATCGCTTCCAGCATGTAGAGCAACCAGCCTTCCCACTCGCCGCGTTCGGTTACGGCGTGGAGATTCCGGTAGTATTGCGGCTTGTGCTCAATGATGAACCGGCTCAGGAACAGGATCGGGATCTCAAGCAATTGGTTCATGATCAACTGAAGGATGATCAGAATCCGGCCGGTGCGTCCGTTGCCGTCGAAAAATGGGTGGATGGCTTCGAATTGATAATGCGTCACGCCGGCACGAACGAGCGGGTCGAGGTCGGATGAGGAGTCATTGCTAAACTTCTCGAGGTTCGCCAGTTTGCGGCGAAGCAAATCCTGGCCTTCGGGCGGAGTGTAAATGACTTCCCTGGTGTTCGGATTTTGGAGTTTCGTTCCGGGTAAATTGCGAATGCCGGCTTTGTTTTCCTTGATGATATTGACGATCTCGATCGCCAGATGAGTGGAGAGAAACGGATGCTCGCGAATGACATCCACTCCATGCCAGAGCGCATCGCGGTAATGGAGGACTTCCTTGGCCTGAGGGGAAACGTCGGCGCTATCTCCGTTGGCGGCGACACCGCGAAAAAGTTCGTCGTTGGTGGTGAAAATATTCTCGATCTCGGAACTGAGTTTCGCTTCCTGAAGCGCGAGGGTGTTGAGCAGAATTGTGGGGTTTGGGAGACTGTGGGTTCGACCTTTCAGTTCAGCCAGGGCACGACTGGCGTGGGTTGTGGCCTTGAGAACCCGGGCGGTTTCGAGTTCCGCTTTGGGCGGTAGATCGGGAAGCTGATTGAAGGGCTTCTCGGGACTGAATTGCATGCGGTTTATACAATAGCAGGACTAAATGTATAAAAAAGCCTAAGAAATATACATTTAATCGATTGAATGCATGCGGCGCATGCATCTGCTAATGCTGCCCACAGCATCGCGAAAACCTGGGAGAAATGATCGATCAGTCTCATGTCCCTTGAGCAAACGGTGGACGACATCGGGCACCAAATCGAAGCCGGCGGGCGCGAAACGACTTCATCCAAGTTCTTCGATGAAGAGCTTTGAGAAATCGAAGCTCTGGAGAAGCTCGCGTGGGTGGGAGAGATTCAAAGCCTACTTATGACTGAAGCCGATCTTTGGCCGTACGGGTGGCGGCGGATCGGGCGGAGGGTTTAGAATGAGCATCAAATCCTGAAGCACACGAACGATCGCGACTTCATGGGTATCAAGGCGGCCAGTGAGTTGTTTCTCCAAGGCGGCAAGTTTCCTGGCTAACTCACGCCTGCTCAGCAGTGTCTCCCGCATTTTCACAAAAGCGCGAATAACAAAGACGCTCATCTGGACGGCGCGAGCGCTACGAAGAACGTTTGCCGCCTGGAGAGCGCCGTGCTCGGTAAAGGCATAAGGACGATAAGCAGAGCCTCGATGTTTCCTCGAACTCATCGCAATTTGCGATGAGTCCTCCAACTTTGGCATCGCAATTTGCGATCTCAAAGAGTCGAACTCCTCGCTCGTAAGCTGAAACATGAAATCGGGTGGGAAACGATTTCGATTGCGCTTCACCGCCTCATTAAAGCGAAACGTCGGAACTCCGTAAACTCGCGCCAGATCGGTATCGAGCATAACGCGTTGTCCACGGATCTCGTGGATCATGGCATCGAGGCGTTCTTCGGAGAAGGCGGAGGGATTATTGGCAGAAGACTTCACGGGTTAACCCATTTCCCGATACAATCGGAAGGATGCGTCTCGCGCTCCGCTGCGCGCCAGTCGAGTTGATCGAGCCGCTTTTTTGTCAGCGCCGGCGATTAACCCAGTAAGCGGAGCAGCCGAAGCAGTCGTTTCCGCATCGCGCGTCTCGTGACGAAGCGCTGCCAGACAACCTCCTCTTGGTTGCAGCAGCGGACGTTTTCTTGCACGTCGTTGATGAGCCGAGTCATCGATCAAAAGTATGACGCTGTTGAGACGTGGTCGCAATTGTGACCATCTTAGAATGATACCACTGAGTGAATCCATCATGCGATTGACTCAGCCCCGAGGACGAGCGGGCAAATGAGCTGAGGTTCCTTTGCTTCGCGTTTTTCGGAACTGGATCGATCTCAAATGGAATTGCCGATCACAAGGCGATTGAAGGAGATCGAACGCGCAAAAATTTTAAGCAATGAGAGCAGAAATGTCTTGCACTCGCTCTTGCTACCATTTGTAGTGCAGAGGGTTCTCTGCAACCACACCATGCGCTGTCCGAAGTGCGGCAATCGCGATGATAAAGTGATCGATTCGAGACAATCGCGCGATAGTTCCAGCATCCGACGCCGGCGCGTTTGCCTGGCGTGCTCGTTTCGTTTCACCACTTATGAAGAGATCGAACGCAGCGATCTGCGCGTGATCAAACGCGATCGGCGTCACGAAATTTTCGACCGGCGCAAGCTGGCTAACAGCGTCGCGAAAGCCTGCGAAAAACGATCGATCGGTCTCATGACCCTCGAGCAAACGGTGGACGATATCGTGCACGAAATCGAAACCGGCGGGCGCGAAACGACTTCAGCCGCCATCGGAGAAAAGGTGCTGGAGAAATTGCGTGAGCTCGATGAGGTGGCCTATCTCCGCTACGCTTCGGTCCATCGTCATTTCGACGACGTCGAACAATTTGTCGACGAAATCCACGCGCTCGGTCGTCGCATTCGACGCAACGCGCAGCAGCCCGAGTTGTTTGCCGAACCAACGAAAAATGGTCGCGTTTAAGGAAGAGTTTCCCTATCTCCAATCCGAAAGCGGACAGCTCTTCGAGTTCAACCGCGACTGGCTCCAGGCCGCGATTCGACAGGCGGCCGATCGCGCCGGTTATCCGAGTTGGTGGCTAACGGAGCACGTCACGGAAAGCATTGCCTTCTATCTCCGGCTACGAACGGATGAATCGGTTGTCGCCTTCAGTCAGCTCAACCAAACCGTGCGCTACGTTTTGAAAGTCATCGGTTATAAGGAAATCGTTCCGCACTTCAAACCGTCACCACCGCCGATTTCGCTTTCGCTTTATGAAATCGCCGAAGCGGCCGGCACCGGCTACGAGCTGGCGTTTTTCGATCTGCTCGAAAAACGGATCGCGGCGATTCTCGAGACGGGTGCGAGAGACGTGCACTTCTTTGGTTTGCAGCCGTCGATCAAACATCTGCGTGGCGCGAAGGTCTGGACCCGTTCCTGTGATGCGTTGCGGGAAGAAGTGACCTGTTTCATTCGCGAAAAAATCTGTGTCGGCGCCGGGGCGGTGGAATTGAGCTGCTCGATTCGATGACGATCTTCGAGAAAATCGTCGCTCGCGAAATTCCAGCGAAAATCGTGTCTGAAGATGACGACGTGATCGCATTCTACGACGTGAATCCGCAGGCGCCGGTGCATGTGCTTATCGTGCCCAAGCGCGTCATTCCGCGGTTGTCACAGGCGAGTGAATCGGATCAGGCGTTGCTCGGGAAATTACTCCTGACGTCGGCGAAGGTCGCGCGCGATCTGGGAGTGGGCGAGAGCGGTTATCGCGTGGTGATCAACAGCGGCCCCGATGCGGGCGAAAGCGTGCCGCATCTGCATGTGCATTTGTTAGGCAAGCGCTTCGCTCGCCTGGCCGCCCGGTTAGTTCCAGCAGTCCTTTATTCGTTAGGCGGAATGAAGCTCCAGCCGAACTCTGCCGTCCAATGGTTACGGACCACGCGCTGCAAATGGCTGCTTCTCGTGACCGTGCTTTGTCTGGTGCTTCGGGAAAACTACCCGTTCTCGCACTTCCCGATGTATTCCTCCTTCTCGAATGAAACCTACTTTCTCTATCTCACGGATGCCGCGGGCCAGCCGATCGCGACGAGCCGCCTTGGATTGTCGAGTTCCACTTTAAAGAAAATCTTCGACCGGCAACGGCGGAGCAATCTCAAGAAATACCGCAAGGCGGATTCCGCTCGTTTTCGCTGGCCGACCAGGCTGCGGCGCGATCACTTCTCGAATATCTCGATGGTCTGTCTGCTCGTGTTCCGTCCGCGGGAAAGTTGCTTTCAGGTGCGTGGATTCAGCGCGTGGTAGTGCGCGAAAAATCAGGCGCGATCGTGCTCGAGACAGAAGCCCTGGCTGAACATCCATGATTACGTCGAAACCGATGCCGCGCTTCGCGTTCTATGAGCGGCTGGTGATGAGGGTTCTTTTCGCCTGGATTGTTTGGCGCGCCACGCCCGCGGCATTCGTCGCCAATGGCATTCCGCGCCGAACGGAATTGCGCGAGTGATCGATCTCCATTTTCTCCTCGAGCCGCATTCCTTTGCCTTGCTGCGAACGCTATTGGCAGCAGCGCTGATCGCGTACGTGTTGCGATTGTTCGTTTTTCTTCGCTACCAATCGCGCTCTTGGCGAATGTTACGGCAACTGCGATTGTGAATTCTCAGGGCGCGATCCAGCATGCGTTCCAAATCGTTTCGCTCGTTCTTCTCGCGCAAACTGCGGCGCATTTCTACGGGCTCTGGCGCTGCCGCAGCGGTGAGGCGGGCGAGGCGCTCGAGGATCGCACGATCTGGTGGTCGCAGCAGACGGTCGTTGCCGTCTATCTGGTTGCGGGAATCACGAAGCTTCTCGTGACCAAAGGGCTTTGGCCCCTTCAAGCGCGCTGAATCGGCGTGTCGATTGCGAAATCGGCTTACCAGACCTTCTACGACACGCTTAGTCAGGCTGATCTCCAGCGGCGGCTCGCCGTGGCCAACTTTGCCGCTGCCCACGGCTCGCTGATCGTGCTGCTGGCCACGTTCGGACTTTTGCTTGAACTCGGCTCACCTTTGGCGCTGATCGATGGTACCTGCGCGGCGTTAATCGGTTTGGCTTTGATTGGCTTCCACCTCTCGCTCGATTACGCGATGCGGCTCTCCTTTATCTACAACCAATGGCTGCTGCTCATCTTTTTGGTCAACCTGCCCTATTGGATCGTGGCCGCATTTCGGCGATTCGTTAGGCGAGAACGGACCGTTGCACCGTAAGTGCGGACATCAGTATCAGAGTCAGCACCGGGCGTGCGCCGTCGCGCCGGCGCCTTCTACATCCCCATGATTTGATAGCCGCCGTCGACGTAGATCACCTGGCCGGTAATCGTCAGCGCCGTCGCTGGCGAGGAATAGGCCGGTCTTCCCGAGTTCGGCGGGATCGCAACTGCGCTTAAGCGGTGCGCGCTCCTGATAATGCTTCAACATCGAGGAGAATCCGCTGATTCCACGGGC